>NZ_JBIBGK010000002.1:64328-777131 GCF_042956445.1 Streptomyces sp. NPDC008238
GGCGGGCCGGGGGGGGGGGGGGGGGGGGGGCGGGGGGGCCGCGCCGCGGGGGGGCGGGGGGGGGGGGGGGGGGGGGGGGGGGCCCCCCCCCCCCCCCGCCGCCGTTCAGCGGCGGAAGCGGCGCACCGCCGCGACGAGGACCGCGCCGGCCACGAGGGCCAGGCTCGCCACGCCGCCCACGCCGGTGAGGACCTTGTCCCGCGGGCCGGTGTCGGCGAGCGCGGGGCGCTCCGCGGATCCGGCGGCCGTGCTGTCGGCGGCCTCGCGGATCATCCGCACGACGGCGTCGGGGTGGGAGAGCATCGCGACGTGCGAGGAGTCGACCTCGACGGTGTGCGACCCCGCCCGCCTGGCCCCGAAGCGTTCCAGTGCCGGGTTGATGGCGTGGTCAGCGGTGGCGACCAGCGCCCAGGAGGGGACGGTCCGCCAGGCCGCGCCCGGCGCCTTGTCGGTGAACGCCCGTAGCGCGACGGGCCGTTGCTCGGCGGCCATCAGCCGGGTCCGCGCCGCGGGCAGGTCCGCGGCGAAGACCTTCCGGAAGAGGGAGTCGCGGATGTAGATGTCGGTGCCGCTGCCTGTGCCGTCCCGGTACGGCACGGAACGCTGCGCCGAGGCGAGCTCGCTCGGGGCGAACCGGGCCGACAGCCCGCCCAGGGTCTCCCCCGTGTCCGGCATGAAGGCGGCGACGTAGACCAGCGCCCTGACGTTCCGGTTGCCCGCCGCGGCGGCGCTGATCACCGCGCCGCCGTAGGAGTGGCCGACGAGCACGACGGGGCCGTCGATGTCCTTCAGCACACTGGCCGTGTAGGTGGAGTCGCCGGTCAGGCCGCGCAGCGGGTTCGCGGGGGCGACGACCTCGTAACCGGCGCTCTCCAGGCGCTCGACGACCGGGCTCCAGCTGGACGCGTCGGCGAAGGCGCCGTGCACCAGCACCACCGTCGGCCGGGCCCCGCCGGCGGAGCCGTCGGCGACCGACGAGGCGAGGGCGGGACCGGCGGCGAACGCCGTCGAGGCGAGCGCCGCGACGAGCGCGCCCGCGCGCGCTATGTGACGTCGGTTCAGCGGAGCGGGGGAGGAGGACGGCCCAGCCATGCTGTTCTCTCTTCCGGCCGGAGGGGCTGCTGTCGTCTCCCAGCCTTGGCCCGCCGCGCCCGTCCCGCTCGTTCCCGGGGGACGGACGAGTGACGGACGGGTGACGGCGGATCGTCCGCTCTTCCCCTGCGCTCCGCGGACGTGAAACACCGGCGTCATCGAACACGGATATGATCCGCCTCACACAAGATCCCGGACGGCCGGAAGACGTGCGTTCCGCATGCCTTCCTGCCGCCTCCCATGCATGAGGGGAGACGTCCGATAGCCCTCCGAATATGGCTCAGCAGCGCGGGGGTGGCCACCACCCAGGTGATGCGGATGCTGCGCGGCAACCCGGACTCCGTGGACGTCCGCGTCTACGGGACCAACGTCGACCCATCGGCACCCGCCCTGGCCGCGTGCGACGTGGCCGAGCTGGAACCCCGTCACGTCGGCGACGACGCCTACGCCGACTTCGCCCTCGACTTCTGCCGCCGGCACGGGATCGACGTCCTCGTGCCACCGCGCCGGCTCGCCGCCCTCGCCGGGCGGGCCGACGACTTCGCCGCCGCGGGCACCCGGCTGATGTGCTCGCCGCCCGCCTCGGTCAAGGTGCTGACCAGCAAGAGCCGTACGTACGAGGAGGCGCTCGCCGCCGGCATCCCGGTGCCGCCGTGGCGGGTGGTGAGGGACGCCGACGGCCTGCGGGCCGCGGTGGACGAGCTGGCCGCCACCGGCGAGACCCTCTGCATCAAGCCCGCCGGCGAGTACTCGGCCTTCGGCTTCCGCATCCTGGAGGACCGGCCGATGGGCATCCGCGACCTGCTCGCCCCCGCCCGCCCCATGGCCTCGGTCGAGGCGGTCGCCCAGGCGATGAAACGGGCCGCGGACGAGGGCGAGCACGTCCCGCGCATGATCGTCATGCCGTACCTGGAGGGCCCCGAGGTCAGCGTCGACTGCCTGTCCGCCCCGGGCGGGCAGCTGCTCGCCGCGATCCCCCGGGCCAAGGAGGGCCGCTACCGGCTGCTGCTGGACGACCCCGGGATCACGGAGATCGCGCGGCGTCTCGTCGGTCACTTCGGCCTCGCCTACCTCTCCAATGTGCAGCTGCGCCACCGCCACGGCGAGCCCGTCCTCCTGGAGGCGAACCCCCGGCCCTCCGCGGGGATCTTCCAGACCGCCTTCACCGGGGTGAACCTGCCCTGGGCGGCCGTCCGCCTGCTCACCCGGGGCGACGCCGGCCTCCGCACCGCTCCCCGGCTCGGCGGCCGGGTCGCCGTGACGGAGGCGGTCACCGAGGTCCCGGTGGTCCCCGGGGTCGCGGACGTCCCCGGTCTCCCCGGGGTTCCCGGGGTCCCGGAGGTCAGCGTGGCGTGATCGGGGGCGTGGCGCCCGCCCCGGCTCCCGTCCCCGGCGCGCCCGCGCTCGCCGCCCGGACACCGTGCCGACCGTGACGCAAGCGGTCACGGGGGTCCCGGAGGTCCCGGAGGTCAGCGTGGCGTGAGCCGGGGGCAGGGGGCAGGCTGGAGGGAGGAAGGAGGTGGCGGCTCATGAGCAGACTCGAAGAGCAGATCGACCTGAACGTTCCGACCGAGGTGGCGTGGCGGCACTTGCACCGCCTGGAGGACTACCCGCAGTTCGTCGGGGGCGTCCGGGAGGCGAGCGCGGCCGGGGACGGCAAGGCCCGGCTCGGCGTGTCGGGAACGACCCACGACTCGCTCGACGCGGAGTTCTCCGACCGCACCAAGGCCCGGAGCGACACCCGTGAGATGACCTGGCGCACCAGCGGCGGTGCCGAGATCACCGGAACGTGCTCGGTCCTCCCGATCGACGAGCAGCACAGCCGCGTCCAGGTCCGCATCGAGTACGACCCCGCCGAGATCCACGACGCCTTCGGCGGCCCGAAGGGCTTCGCCCAGGTCAGCGCGATCGAGCGCACCGTCCGTGGCGACCTCGAACGCTTCAAGGACCTCGTCGAGCGCGAGCACTAGACGGCACCCCCGCGCGCCCGCGCAGCACGCCCGGTCCGTGCGGCCCCACCCGGGCCGTGCGGACCGCGACGACCGGCCCCCTCAGAGCCGCACGCCGTGCCGGCGCAGGTAGGCGACCGGATCGACGTCGGAGCCGTACCCCTCGCCGCTGCGGACCTCGAAGTGCAGGTGCGGGCCGGTGGTGTTGCCCGTGGAGCCCGAGCGGCCGACCTGACGGCCGGCGGCCACGGACTGGCCGGCGCGCACGGTCAGCGAGGACAGGTGGCCGTACTGGGTGTACATGCCGTCGTGGTGCCGGATGACCACCTGGTAGCCGTAGGCCCCGCCCCAGCCGGCCTCGACGACGGTCCCCGCGGCGACCGCCTTGACGGAGGTGCCGGTGGGCACGGTGAAGTCCTGGCCGGTGTGGTAACCGCTGGCCCAGTGGGCTCCGCTGCGGTGGTACGGGGTACCGAGCCCACCGCTGACCGGCGCGACGAAGGCCTGCGCGGCCGAGGCGGGCGCGGCGCGCCGCTCCGCGGGCTTCGTGCTCTTCGCGGGCTTCGTGCTCTTCGCGGGCTTGGCAGCCTTGGCGGGCTTGGCGGCCTTGGCTGCCTTCGGGCCGCGGGGCACGGAGAGTTGCTGCCCGGGGAGGATCAGGTCGGGGTCGGCGCCGACGACCCGGCGGTTCACGTCGTACAGCCGCTGCCAGCCGCCGCTGACGTCCTGCTCGTCCGCGATGCCGGAGAGCGTGTCCCCGCCGACGACGGTGTAGGAGCCGCCCCGGCCTGCGGGACGACGGTCCGTCCCCGGCTTCTCCCGCCGGTCGTCCTTCTTCGCGGCCTCCTTGCCGTGCTTCCCCTCGGTCTTCTTCCCCTCGGTCCGCTTCGCCGGGGCCGCCGCCTCACGCCGGGGCTCGTCCCGGGAGAGACCGGCCCGCTGCGAGCACACCGGCCACGCCCCGGGGCCCTGACCGTCCAGGACGCGTTCGGCCACCGCTATCTGCTCGGACCTCGTCGCCAGGTCGGCCCGCGCGGCGAACTTCGCGCCGCCGTACGCCTTCCAGGTCGACTGCGCGAACTGCAGCCCGCCGTAGTAGCCGTTGCCGGTGTTGATGTGCCACTTGCCGCTGCTCTCGCACGCGGCGACCTTGTCCCACGTCCCGGCCGTGGCCGCGCCCGCCCCCGGGGCGGCGATGAACGGCAGCGCGAGCCCCGCGCCGGAGGCGGCGGTGACGGCGACCGACACCGGCGAGAGCCGGCTCGGCGGCTGGGGTCTGCGGTGGCGACCGCGCACGGACCGTACGGGCATGGGGGACCACCTCTCGGTTCCGGACACACGGCCGTACAAGTACGACAGAAGGATCTTGTCACCGCAAGGGTGCTTTTGAGACTCTGTCGTCCCAAACCGTGCGCCCCGGAACCGGGTTGAGGCGGGCGCGCCCCCTCAGGAGGTGCGCGGCGGCAGCGGGAGCGGCAGCCCCGGCAGGCCGTCGAGGCTGACCTCGACGTAGGGCTTGGCCGCGCAGTAGTCGCCGAAGGACTCCTCGGTCTCACGGGCGAAGCGCTGCGTGTGCAGCGGCCGTTCCTCCCGGAAGTCCAGGTAGGGGACGGCGAACCCGCAGCTGTCGCTGATGCGTTCGGCGGTGACGACGATCACGGCGCGCAGGTCGGTCCGCTTGCGGATGTCGTCGGAGAAGTGCGGCAGGAGGCCGTCCCAGCGCGGGTTGTCGCGGAAGACGGGCTCGCCGCGCCCGTGCACCCGCACGATGGTGGGCGGTCCGGTGAAGGCGCACCACATCAGGGTGATGCGGCCGTTCTCCCGCAGGTGGGCGATGGTCTCGGCGCCGCTGCCGCCGAGGTCGGCGTAGGCGAAGGTGTGGTCGTCGACGAGGGCGGAGGAACCGTCGAGGCCCTTGGGCGACACGTTGACGTGCCCGTCGCCGGACAGG
Organism: Streptomyces sp. NPDC008238; assembly: GCF_042956445.1. Lineage (NCBI taxonomy): Bacteria > Bacillati > Actinomycetota > Actinomycetes > Kitasatosporales > Streptomycetaceae > Streptomyces > Streptomyces sp. NPDC008238. The sequence continues at coordinate 69,321 of NZ_JBIBGK010000002.1, forward strand.
GGCGCGGTGGCGGTGAAGAAGACCTTCTGCTCCTCGATGAAGGCGCGCAGGCGCCCGTCGATGCGTTCGTACGTCTTTCCCATGCCTGCGATTCTCCGGTCGCGGGTGCGGCGCGCGCCGCACCTTTCCGGCCGCGGGCGGGTCAGCGCCGCCGGGGAGGGCGCGGGCGGTCGTCCTCGCCGTCGCGGACGACGATGCCCAGCGCGCCGGCGAGCGCCGGGGCGAGGTCGAGCAGCTGGGCGCTGCCGATGACGGCGCCGCGCAGCGAGTCGTGGCCGTCGGCGAGGTCGAGGCGGGTGGCGCCGCGCAGGTCGACGGCGTCGAGCTCGGCACGGCCGATGCGCAGGCGCTCCAGGGCGGTGCCGGGGAAGGACACGTCCTTCAGACGGGCGCCGCCGAGGTCGACGTCGCGCAGCACGCAGTCCTCGAAGACGACCTCGTGCAGCCGGGCGGCACGCAGGTTGACGGAGTCGAACTTGCAGCGCCGGAAGACCACCCGCCGCAGCACCGCGCCGAAGGCCTCGACCCCGGCGAGCACGCAGGAGTCGGCGGTGACGTCCGTCCAGTTCGTCTCGGCGGCCGAGGTGCCGACGAACCGGGCGCCCTGGAGCCAGACCTCGTTGAAGCGCGCCCGCCGCAGGCTGCCGCCCTCCAGGACGGTGTCGGTGACCGCGCACTCCAGGAAGACGGCGCCGCCGGCCTCCTGTTCGCCGAGGACGAGGCCGTCGAAGTGGACGGTGTCGTAGCGCTCCTCGACGCCCAGCGCGGACTCGCCGAAGGGCTCCAGCACCTCCGCGTACGGCAGCTCGGACAGGGACTGCGGTGCTTTGAAGGTCATGGCGGCCACGCTAGTGGCCCCCTGTGACAACGCCACCCTTCATGAATATGAGCGATTTGTCCGTGATGTCTTGCTACGTTGCGTCCCATGACCGCCCCCGCCCCCGGGACCTCGTCGCCGGCCGTCGCCGTGCCCGCCGTCCGGCTGCCCCGGCGCCGGGGCGTCGAGCTGGCGCTGCTGGTCGGCGCGGTGCTGATCCCGGTGTACGGCTACTGCGCCGTGGGCCTGGCGCACGACGGCGCCGTGCCGCAGGGCGCGGCCGGCTACGGCGCGGCGCTCGGCGGCCTGGCGCTGGTGGCCCACCTGGCGGTGCGCCTGCGCGCCCCGTACGCCGATCCGCTGCTGCTGCCGATCGGGGTGCTGCTCAACGGCCTCGGCCTGGTCCTGATCTACCGCCTCGACCTGGAGACCCCCGACGACGCCGCCCCGGCCCAGCTGATCTGGTCGGGGCTGGGCGTGGCCCTGTTCACCGCGGTCGTCCTGCTGCTGCGCGACTACCGCACCCTGGCCCGGTACGCCTACCTCGGTGTCGCGGCGGCCCTGGTGCTGATGATCGTGCCGAGCCTCTTCCCCGCCGTGAACGGCGCGCGGATCTGGATCCGGGTCGCGGGCTTCTCCTTCCAGCCGGGCGAGTTCGCGAAGGTGCTGCTGGCGGTGTTCTTCGCGGCGTACCTGGCCGACAACCGCGCCGCGCTCGCCCACGCCGGACGGCGGGTCCGGGGGTTCCGCCGGCTGCAGCTGCCGCCCGGCCGGGTGCTCGGCCCGGTGCTGGCGGTCTGGACGATCAGCCTCGGCGTGCTGGTGGTGGAACGCGACCTGGGGACCTCGCTGTTGTTCTTCGGCCTCTTCGTGATCCTGCTCTACGTCGCCTCCGGCCGCACCGGCTGGATCGCGATCGGGCTGCTGCTGTCGGCGGCCGGCGCCTTCCTCGTCGGCTCCCTCGAACCGCACGTCCACTCCCGGGTCGCGGACTGGCTCCACCCCTTCGCCGGCATCGAGGAGGGCCGGGGGCCGGGCCAGCTGGCGCAGTCGCTGTTCGCCTTCTCCGCCGGGGGGCTGCTCGGCGCGGGCCTGGGCGAGGGGCACTCGATCCTCATCGGCTTCGCGGCCAAGTCCGACTTCATCCTGGCCACGGCCGGCGAGGAACTGGGACTGACCGGGCTGACCGCGCTGTTCCTGCTGTACGGGCTGCTGGTGGCCCGGGGCCACCGGGCGGGGCTGGCGGTCCGCGAGCCCTTCGGCCGGCTGCTGGCCGTGGGGCTGGCCTCGATCGTCGCGCTGCAGGTCTTCGTGATCGCCGGCGGGGTGACGGACCTGATCCCGCTGACGGGGATGGCCATGCCCTTCCTCGCGCAGGGGGGTTCCTCGGTCGTCACCAACTGGGTGATCGTCGCGCTGCTGATCCTGCTCAGCGACACCGCGCGCCGCCCGCTGCCCGGTCCCGACACCGGCGCCACCGCCGCGGGCCGGGCGGACGCGGGCCGGGCGGACGCCGCGTGATCACGTACGCCCGCCGGGCCGCGGCACTGTGCCTGCTGCTCCTGGTGGCCCTGCTGGTGAACGCCCTCCGGATCCAGGTGGTGCGGGCCCCGGCGTACGACGGCAACCCCGCCAACCGGCGGGTGCCGATCGACCGTTACGGGCAGCCGCGCGGCGACATCCTCGTCGGCAGCCGGCCGGTGACCGGCTCCCGCTCCACCGGCGCGCAGCTGGACTGGGTCCGCACCTACGCCGACGGCCCGCTCTACGCCCCGGTGACCGGCTTCTCCTCCCAGACGTACGGCACCGCCCTGCTGGAGGCCGCCGAGGACGAGGTGCTGTCCGGCTCCTCCCCCGGCCTGTCCGCGCTCCCGCTGTGGAACGCGATCAGCAGGCAGCCGCAGCGCCCGGGCGACGTCCGCACCACCATCGACCCCGCCGCGCAGAAGGCCGCGTACAAGGCGCTGGCCGGGAAGAAGGGCGCGGTGGCCGCCCTCGACCCGGCGACCGGCCGGATCCTGGCACTGGTCAGCACGCCCTCGTACGACCCGGCGACGATCGCCGGGACCGGCCCGGAGGCGCTCGGCGCCTGGCGCGCGCTGGTCTCCGCCGAGGACCAGCCGATGCTCAACCGGGCGCTGCGCCAGACGTACCCGCCGGGTTCGACCTTCAAGACGGTGACCGCGGTGGCGGCGCTGGCCTCCGGGGTGGTCACCGACGTCGACCGGCCCACCGACTCCCCCGACCCCTACCCGCTGCCGGGTTCCACGACCTCGCTGGGGAACGAGTCGGCGTCCTCCCGCTGCGAGGACGCGCCGCTGCGGTACGCGTACGTCGTCTCCTGCAACACCGTCTTCGGCAAGCTCGGTGACGACGTGGGACTGCGGGCGATGCGCGAGACGGCCGAGGCCTTCGGCTTCAACGACCCCTCCATCGGGGTCCCGTCGCGCCCCGCGGTGAGCGTCTTCGACCGCCGCATGGACCGGGCGCAGCTGGCGATGTCGTCGATCGGGCAGTACGACACCCGGGCCACCCCGCTGCAGATGGCGATGGTCGCCGCGGCCGTCGCCAACGACGGCACGCTGATGTACCCGCACCTGGTGGACCGGACGACCGACGCCGACGGCCTCCCCCTGGAGGTCACCGGGGACCGGGCCTACCGGCAGGTGATGGACGTGGCCGTGGCCTTCACGATGCAGGACCTGATGGTCGCCGTGGTGCGGCACGGCACGGGCCGCAACGCCGCCCTGCCGGGCGTGCTGGTGGGCGGCAAGACGGGCACGGCCCAGCACGGCGAGGACAACCGCGGGAACCCGTTCGCCTGGTTCATCTCCTGGGCGAAGGAGACCCGCGGGGCCCCGGCGAAGGTGGCCGTGGCCGTCGTCGTGGAGGACGCCGCCGCGGACCGCGCCGACATCAGCGGCGGCGGCAAGGCGGCCCCGGTCGCCCGCGCCGTGATGCGCGCGGTGCTGGGGGACTGACCCTCGCGCCCGGCCCCGCTCAGTCCTCGGCGCCCAGCGCGATGGCCTCCTCGACCTCGGCGGCCCGCTCGCGCTCCTCCTTCGCGAAGCGCTCGGCGTCGAGCTTCTCGGCGATCTCCTCGTCCTGGGCCATCAGCAGGTCGAGGTCGGAGTCGCCCATCTCCAGCACGCCCATGTCGACGTAGGCGCGCTGCAGTCGCTCGCCCCACAGCCCGATGTCCTTCACGCACGGCACGATGCGGCTGAACAGCAGCTTGCGGAAGAGCTGCAGGTACTCGGAGCGTTCGCTCAGCTCCTCGGCCTCCTGCCGCGGGATGCCGAAGTCCTCCAGCACCTCGGCGCCGCGCAGCCGGTCGCGCATGAGGTAGCAGCCCTCGATGACGAACTCCTCGCGCTCGCGCAGTTCGGCGTCGGACAGCTGCTTGTAGTGGTCGCGCAGCGCCATCCGCCCGAAGGCGACGTGCCGGGCCTCGTCCTGCATGACGTAGGTGAGGATCTGCTTGGGCAGCGGCTTGTCGGTGGTGTCGCGGAGCATGCCGAACGCGGCCAGCGCCAGGCCCTCGATGAGCACCTGCATGCCCAGGTACGGCATGTCCCAGCGGGAGTCGCGCAGGGTGTCGCCGAGCAGCGCCTGCAGCGAGTCGTTGACCGGGTGGACCATGCCGACCTTCTCGCGCAGGAAGCGGGAGTAGATCTCGGCGTGCCGGGCCTCGTCCATGGTCTGGGTCGCGGAGTAGAACTTGGCGTCGAGGTCGGGCACCGACTCCACGATGCGGGCGGCGCAGACCATGGCGCCCTGCTCCCCGTGGAGGAACTGGCTGAACTGCCAGGAGGCGTAGGCACGGCGCATGTCGCGCTTGTTCCGCTCGGACATCCTGTCCCAGTGGGGCGTGCCGTACACGGTCATGTTCTGGTCCGGCACGCCGAGCGGGTCGTACGGGTCGACCTCGATGTCCCAGTCGATGCGGGTGACCGCGTCCCACTGCTTGTCCTTGCCCTTCTGGTAGAGGGCCAGCAGCCGGTCGCGCCCGTCGTCGTACTCCCAGGAGAAGCGGGCGGCTCCGGAAGCCGGGATCTCCCACAGGTTGTCCTGCGACGGCATTGGCGTCTCCTCGACTCTTGACGGGCTTGCTGACACACAGTCTCATAAGAGCATGACCGCTGGCACCCCTCTTGCAACGCGTGAGAAAGTGGCGGAGCGGCTGCTCGACGCCTCCGCGAAGCACTCCTTCGACCCCGACACCGAGCTCGACTGGGAGGCCCCGTTCGAGGACGGCGCCTGGTTCTGGCCCCCCGAACTGGTCTCCCTGTACGACACCCCGCTGTGGAAGCACATGTCCGAGGAGCAGCGGATCGAACTGAGCCGGCACGAGGCGGCGTCGCTGGCCTCGATCGGCATCTGGTTCGAGATCATCCTCATGCAGCTGCTGCTGCGGCACTCCTACGACCTCGACCCCACCAGCGGGCACGTCCGCTACGCGCTGACCGAGATCGCCGACGAGTGCCGCCACTCGAAGATGTTCGCGCGGCTGGTGACCCGGCTCGGCACGCCCGTGTACCGGCCCTCCCGCCTGGACCACAACCTCGGCCGGGTGCTGAAGACGGTCTCCACCACGCCCGGTTCCTTCACCGGCACCCTGCTCGCCGAGGAGATCCTCGACTGGATGCAGCGGCTGACCTTCCCGGACGAGCGCGTGCAGCCGCTGACCCGCGGCGTCACCCGCATCCACGTGGTCGAGGAGGCCCGGCACATCCGCTACGCCCGTGAGGAACTGCGCCGCCAGATGGCATCGGCGCCGCGCTGGGAACTCGCCTTCACCCGGGTCTCCTCCGCGGAGGCCGCCCGGGTGATCGCCCGGTCGCTGATCAGCCCGCGGGTGTACGCCTCGGTGGGACTGGATCCCCGGTACGCCGCCGAGCTGGCCCGCACCAGCCCGCACCGCCGGGACGTGATGCGGCAGGCCGCGCGGAAGCTCATGGACTTCCTGGACGAGATCGGCATGTTCGAGGGCCCGGGCGTACGGCGCATGTGGCGCACCTCGGGGCTTCTCGGCTAGGACACCGCCCGGGCGGATACGCTGGCGTCCATGAACGGCCGTTCGACGCCGGCGCCCGCCGCTCCCGCCTACCGCCGGCTGAGCGTCGAGCAGCGCCGCACCCAGCTGCTCGCCGCCGCGGTGGACCTCTTCGGGCACCGCAGGCCCGAGGACGTCTCGGTCGACGACGTGGCCGCGGCCGCGGGGGTCTCCCGCCCCCTGGTCTACCGCTACTTCCCGGGCGGGAAGCAGCAACTGTACGAGGCCGCCATGCGCAACGCCGCCGAGGAGCTGAGGACCTGCTTCGTCGAGCCCGCCGAGGGCGAGATGACCCAGCGCCTGTCCAACGCGCTGGACCGCTACCTCGCCTACGTGGACGAGCACGACGCGGCGTACTCCGCGCTGCTGCGCGGCGGCAGCGTGGCCGAGACCAGCCGGACCGACGCCATCGTGGACGGCGTGCGGCGCGGCGCGGCCGAGCAGATCCTCATGCACCTGGGCGCCCCGCACCCGGGGCCGCGGCTGGCCATGATGGTGCGCTCCTGGATCGCCAGCGTCGAGGCCGTCTCGCTGACCTGGCTGGACGAGGGCAAGCGGCCCCCCGCCCAGGAGCTGCGGCAGTGGCTGGTGGACCACTTCATCGCCCTGCTGCTGGTCAGCTCCACCACCGACCAGGAGACCGCCGAGGTCGCGCTGGCCGCGCTGGAGCGGGAGAGCGCCGGAAGCCCCGCCGGGGACCTGGCCCGCCGGGTGACCCCGCTGGCCCAGGCAGTCGCACATCTGCTCCCACCTGCCGTTTCCTGAACGTGACCCCCTCCACAGGGCCTACCCTGACCCCGTGAGGCATGAGGACACGGAATTCGTCGGAGGGCCGCTGGACGGCCGCGTGCTGGGGGTGCTGACCGGCATCACCGGGCAGCCCCCGAAGGTGTACGAGGTGCCGGTGCCGCAGGAGGACGGCGCAGCCCCGGTGGTGCACGTCTATCATCGCGAGCCCAGTCCCGGCCCGCGCGCGCAGCGCCGTACGCGCTGGGTCTTCGTCTACGACCCGGAGGGCAACCGGCCGGAGGGGCCGCGCTGGCCCTGGTCGAAGCCGCGGGGGTGACCGCGGGGCGGCCGCCCGGGCGACGGGCGGCGCCACCCGGGTGACGGGGGCGACGGGCCGTCGGGATGGTCCGGACCATTGACAGGATTGGTCCAGACCTGTTTGCTGCGGGTTGTCATGCGCACTTCTTCTCGCCCCCGAAGGAGCGGCCCCCATGAGACACCTCGTCGCCGCGACCGCGACCCTCGCCTGCACCGCCGTGCTCGGCGGGCTGGTCGCCCTCGCCCCCACGGCGCACGCCGGTGAGTTCCTGGCCGACGGAGGCTTCGAGTCGGGCAACCTGTCCGGCTGGAGCTGCGACTCCGGCACCACGCAGGTGGTGACCGGGCAGGCGAAGAGCGGCAGTCGCGCCCTCGCCGGCACCCCGGGCGGCACCGGAACCGCGCAGTGCAAGCAGACGGTGAGCGTCGCCCCCAACACCGCGTACACCTTCTCGGCGCAGGTCAAGGGGAGTTACGTCTACATCGGCGTGGACGGCGGTGCCGGCACCTGGACCCCGGGCACCGGCGGCGGCTACCAGCAGCTGAACGTCGCGTTCACGACCGGCCCGAACCAGACCAGCGCGACGGTCTACGTGCACGGCTGGTACGCCCAGCCCACCTACTACGCCGACGACCTGTCGCTCACCGGGCCCGGTGGGTCCACGCCCAGTCCGACCCCCACCGACCCGACGCCGACGCCCACTCCGACCGACCCGACGCCGACACCGACCCCCACCCCGACCGACCCGGCGCCGTCCTCCCACGCCCTGGTCGGCTACCTGCACTCCAGCTTCGCCAACGGCTCGGGCTACGTCCGCATGGCCGACGTCCCGGCGAGCTGGGACTACATCGACCTCGCCTTCGGCGAGCCCACCTCCACCACCTCCGGCGACATCCGCTTCAACCGCTGCCCGGTCGCCGAGTGCCCGAACGTGGAGTCCGACGCGGAGTTCAGGGCCGCGATCAAGGCCAAGCAGGCGCAGGGCAAGAAGGTGCTGATCTCCATCGGCGGCCAGAACGGCCAGGTCCAGCTCACCACCACCGCCGCCCGCGACGCCTTCGTCGCCTCCGTCGGCAGGATCATCGACACCTGGGGACTGGACGGGCTCGACATCGACTTCGAGGGCCACTCCCTCTCCCTCAACGCCGGTGACACCGACTTCCGTAGCCCGACCACCCCCGTCGTGGTCAACCTGATCTCCGCGCTGAAGACCCTCAAGGCCAAGTACGGCAGCGCCTTCGTGCTGACCATGGCCCCCGAGACCTTCTTCGTCCAGCTCGGCTACCAGTTCTACGGCCCGGGCCCGAACGGCGCCCAGGACCCGCGGGCCGGCGCCTACCTCCCGGTGATCCACGCGATGCGCGCGGACCTGACCCTGCTGCACGTCCAGGACTACAACTCCGGGCCGATCATGGGACTGGACAACCAGTACCACCAGATGGGCGGCGCGGACTTCCACATCGCCATGACCGACATGCTGCTCACCGGCTTCCCGGTCGCGGGCAACACCTCCCGGGTCTTCCCGCCGCTCTCCCCCTCGCAGGTCGCGATCGGCCTGCCCGCTACCAGCAACGCCGGCAACGGCTGGACGACCCCGGCCGAGGTGAACAAGGCGCTGGACTGCCTTACCCGGAAGGTCAACTGCGGCGGCTACGCCACCCACGGCACCTGGCCCGGGCTGCGCGGCCTGATGACCTGGTCGATCAACTGGGACAGGTTCGGCAATGGGGAATTCCAGCGGAACTTCGACGGCTATTTCGGCTGACGCCGGACGAACGGGTGGCTCCGGGACCGCCGGAGCCGCCCGTTCCGGCCCGTCCCCCTGTCGCAGCCGACCCGATCATGTAAGGATCTACCCGCGGACATCGGCGGACAGGCGGAGGTGACGGAATGTCAGCAGCACACCGGCCCAAGGAATGGGTGCGCAGGGCACTCGTCTGCGGGGCGCTGCTGGCCGTCGCGGCCCTGGGCATCCCCGCCCAGGCCTACGCCGTACCCGACGACCCCACGCCGGGCGACCGGACGCTCGTCGTGCTGCTGGAACAGCTCCAGGACCTCTACCAGAGGGCCGAGCAGGCCACCGAGACCTACGACCAGGCCAAGGTCGAACTCGAGGAGAACCAGAGCAAGGCCGACCGCCTCGACCGGCAGCTCGCCGAGGAGCGCACCGCGCTCAGCGACGCCCGCGCGCTGGCCGGGCAGCTGGCGCGGGAGCAGTACAAGTCGGGCGGCGTCTCCCCGTACCTCAACCTGCTGCTCAGCAACGACCCGCAGGACGCCTTCACCCAGGGGCACATGCTCGACCGCGCCGCGGGCAGCCAGGCCGAGCTCGTCGCGCAGCTGGAGAACGGCGAGAAGCGGATCGCCGCGCTCAACCGGGCCCAGCAGCACGCGCTGGACGGCTCGGAGCAGCTGGAGGAGAAGCAGCGTGAGGCCAGGGACGAGATCGAGCGGCAGCTCGCCGACGTCGAACGGATCCTGGCCGGCCTCACCGGCACCCAGATCGAGGACCTGCAGAAGCTGGAGGAGCAGGGCATCGACCAGGCGCAGGCCGCCTTCCTGCGCTCCGGCAAGCTCGGCAACGTGGCCCTCGCCCCGTCGATGGCCGGCAACAGGGCGCTGAGCTTCGCCTACGCCCAGCTCGGCAAGCCCTACGTGTGGGGCGCCGAGGGCCCGAAGGCGTACGACTGCTCGGGCCTCACCTCGCAGGCCTGGGAGCACGCGGGCACCACCATCCCGCGCACCAGCCAGGAGCAGTGGAAGCAGCTGCCGCACGTCCCGCTGAACCTGCTGCGCCCCGGCGACCTGGTGGTCTACTTCCCCGGCGCCACCCACGTGGCGATGTACATCGGCAACGGCATGGTCATCCAGGCCCCGCGCCCGGGCGGCGTCGTCAAGATCTCCCCGATCGCGGCCAACCCGGTCCTCGGCGCGGTCCGGCCGGACTCCGGCAACCCGCCGATGAAGCACTACGTCTCCCCGTCGGCCCCCAAGTCGGCCCACGACCCGACCCCGCTCGGCACCCGCTCCTGAAGCCGCGCCGGCGGCTCGTGCGCACGGGCGCCGGCACCGGTGTGACCGGGTTATCACCGGCATCGGACAGACCTGTCTGTTAGTTTTGCCGTGAGGGGCCCGCCGGGCCCCGGCGAGGACCACGGTGAGCACCATGCCCACGACGGCGAAGCGCCTCCCGGCGCGGGAGCGCATACTGACCACGGCCGAGGCGCTGTTCGCCGCCCACGGCCTGCGCGGCGTGGGCGTCGACCGGATCATCGCCGAGTCGGGCGTGGCCAAGTCCACGCTGTACGTGCACTTCCCCTCCAAGGACGAGCTGGCCGCCGCGTACCTGCGCCGGGTCGACGACTCCTGGCGGGGCAGGCTGCGCGCCGCCGCGACGGCGGCCGGGGACGATCCCCGCGAGCGGCTGGTCGGCCTGTTCGACGCGGTCTCGGCCTCGTACGAACGCCACGGCTTCCACGGCTGCCCGTTCATCAACGCCGCCGCGGAGAGCGAGCCCGGCAGCCCCCCGCACGAGGTGACCGTGGCGCACAAGCGGGCGGTGCGGGCCTGGGTGCGGGGGCTGGCCGAGGCGGCCGGCGCCGCGGACCCCGACGAGCTCGCGCTCCAGCTGACCCTGCTCGTGGACGGCACCCTGGCCGCGGGCAAGCTGGAGCAGGACCCGGCGATGCCGGCCGCCGCCAAGGCCGCCGCCCGCGCCGCGGTCGAGCGGGCCTGCCCGCCCGCCGCCTGACCCCGTCGCGCCCTCGCCCCGCCGCGGGACGAGGGCTTTCCTCCGATCCGAATCAAACAGACCTGTCTGTTCGAAAGGACATCCGATGACCACCTCCCGACCCCCGGTGGGCGCCACCATGCGCGCCGTCCTGCTGGAAGAGTTCGGCAGCCCCCTCGTCCTCGGCACGATCCGCACCCCCGCGCCCGGACCCGGCGAGGTGCTGGTCCGGATCGCGGCCTCGGGGGTGAACCCCCTGGACACCAAGATCAGCGCCGGGAAGGCGGCGCACGCCAGGACCCGGCCGCCCGCCGTGCTCGGCCTGGACCTCGCCGGCGTGGTCGAGGACGTCGGGGCGGACGTCACCGGCTTCGCGCCCGGGGACGAGGTCTTCGGCATGACCGGCGGGGTCGGCGGCCTGCAGGGCTCCCTCGCCGAGTACGCGGCCGTGGACGCCCGGCTCCTGGCCCGCCGGCCCGCCTGCCTGACGGCACGTCAGGCGGCCGCGCTCCCGCTGGTCTTCATCACCGCCTGGGAGGGCCTGGTGGACCGGGCGGGCGTGCGCGAGGGGCACAAGGTGCTCGTCCACGGCGGCGCCGGCGGCATCGGCCACGTCGCGGTCCAGCTCGCCCGGGCCCGGGGCGCGGAGGTCTTCGCCACCGGCTCGCCGCGGAGCCTGGAGACCATCGCCGGCCTGGGGGCGACCCCGGTCGACCGCACCACCACCCCGGTCGACGCCTACGTCGCCGAGCACACCGGCGGCGAGGGCTTCGACGTCGTCGTCGACACCGTCGGCGGGGAGACGCTCGACGCCTCCTTCGCCGCGGTGCGCACCTACACCGGCCACGTGGTGAGCGCCCTCGGCTGGGGCAGCCACAGCCTCGCGCCGCTGTCCTTCCGCGGCGCCACCTACTCCGGGGTCTTCACGCTGCTGCCGATGCTCACCGGCCGCGGGCGCGAACACCACGGCGGGATCCTGCGCGAGGCCGCCGCCCTCGCCGAGGCCCGGGCCCTGCGGCCGCTGCTCGACCCGCGCCGCTTCACCCTGGCCACGGCCGCCGAGGCGCACGCCGTGGTGGAGCGGGGCGAGGGCCGGGGCAAGGTCGTCGTCGACGTCCCCGGGTGAGGGCGCCCGGCGGTCAGTGCCGGTAGCAGTACGAGTCCGAGGAGGCGTCGCCGCCCTCCAGGCGTGTCTGGTGCACCCGCAGTCCCCCGAAGTCGGGGCCGTGCGGGAAGAAGCCCGGGTCGACGCGCAGCCCGCCGCCGGCGGTGTCGGCGTCGAGCTTGACCATCCACGGGTCGATGCCCTCGGGGTAGAACTGCTCGTCCCAGGCGGCGTACAGGGAGTTCGTCACGTAGACGCGCCGCCCGTCGCGGCTGAGCTCGACCATCTGCGAGCCGCCGCTCAGCGGGACGTCCGGCGCCGCGGGGTGCGCCTGCCGGCCGGCGATGCCGCCCAGTCGCACGGACGCGGTCAGCCGCGGCCGGAGCGGGTCGCCCACGTCGTACTGGAGGAGGTCGCCGGTCCCCCACGCGGACACGTACAGCCACCGGTCGTCCACCGACAGGTCGATGTCGGTGATCAGCGGGGGCACCGCGCCGAACGGCCGCAGCGCCGGGGGCAGCTCCTCCGCCCGGGCGGGCTCGGCGGGCAGGGTGATCACCTTGCGGACCGTGAACTCCCCGCCCTCCCGCGTCCACAGCCACACCGAGGCCGACAGGTCCTCGACGTCGACGACGGTGTTCACGAACCCCCAGGTCGCCTCGGGGTCGTGGGAGGGGCGCAGCTCCAGCACCATCTGGTTCCGGTCGCCCAGGTCGACGCACTGCAGGTGCCGGCCCGTCTCCAGGTCCCAGAAGTGCACCGCGTGCCCGTAGCGGCGGTCCAGCAGCAGTTCGGGGACGAGCCCGTCCTCGATCATCGAAGGGCTGCCCCACTCGCTGGTGACCGCGATGTTCCGGCGCAGGTGCCACCAGACGTCGTAGGCGAGCCGCTGCGGTCCGCGCTCGCTCTCCCAGGCGCGCAGCACGTCGAAGGTCTCGTGGTCCAGCAGCGCGACACCGCCGGGACCGTCCGTGCCGTCCGCGCCGCCCAGGCAGGACAGGAACACCCCGTCGGGGCCGCAGTGGAGGGTGTGCGGCCGCGAGTACCCGGCCCCGGCGGCGAGTTCCCCGGCGTCGACCACCTTGACCAGCCGCGGGCGGGCCGGGTCCGGAACGGTGTCGAGGACGTGCAGCCGGGAGGAACGCAGTCCCGGGACGATGAGGAAGCGGCGCGCGGCGTGGTGGTGGCCGGGGTGCGCCAGCGCGCTGGAGCAGGCGTTCCAGCCGAAGTGGTGCAGTTCGTTTCCGAGGCCCGGCAGCTCGACCCGGGCGGCCACCCGGCCGTACGCCGGGGACGCGGGATCGGTGACGACGGTGAACAGCGCGTCCGGGCGCTCGCCGGCCGGGTCGAACCCGACGACGTAGGCGAGCCGTTCCGGCGGCGCGGCGACCGCGTCCGCCGGGGTGCGGTACAGGCTGGGGTCGAGGTGGCCGTCGCGGTCGTGCTCGGTCGTCGTCATGGCCGTTCCCTCTCCCGTGCGGGAGCGCGGGGCCCGGGGCTGCGCGGCGGACGGCCCGGCCCACCGGTGCGGGATCTGTGTGCGGACGCCGGACAGATGTCCCGTACGACGAGCGTTTCACAGCCCCGCGGACCCCGCCACGGCGGGACCGCGAGCACCCGGGGCGCGCGTTCCGGAGCCGCTGCGCGGACGGCGGGACGCGGGCGGCGGTGGACCGGAGAGCGGGGGACGGCGGCAGGTTGCGGCGCCGTGACCCACGACGACGCCGTCATCATCTCCCCGCCCGCACGTCCGCCCCGGGGCGAGCCGGTCTTCGTCCCGAGGGCGACGACCGTCGTCGTCGTGGCCGCGCTCGGGGTGTGCGTGCTGGTGAACGCCGCGCTCCTCGTCGACCGGCTGCTGCTCGACCGCGCCACCGCCGGCTCGGACGCCGCGCTCGTGCGGAAGGACCAGGTCGTCACCCTGACCGGTCTGAGCCATGTCGCCTTCTGGCGCACCAGTGTGCTGCTGACTCGTGGTGGCTGCTCTTCGTGGCGGCCCAGCTCCTGGCCTCCCCCACCGCCACCGGGGACCCGGCGGCGACGGAGACGGCAGGCGCCGCGCTCTGGGTTCTGGCGGGGGCGCTGTGCATCGGTGTGGTGCTGAGGCTCGCCTCGATGCAGCGGACGCGGCTGCGGGGCTGAGACCGGCAGGCCGTCCGGCGTCGCGGCACCGGCGGCGGGCACCGCCGGCGCCGCGGAGCGGTCAGGCTCCGGTGACCGAGGCCAGGTAGGCGCTCGCCGCCTGCGGGTCGTAGAAGTACGACTCGTAGTCCGCCGGGTCGTCGAAGCCGTTGGCGAAGCGGTTCGCCACGGCCGGCAGCTGTCCGGCGGCACCGATCAGGCCCAGGACGTGCTCCGGCGGCGGGCCGAGCAGGGCGTTGGTCCACTTGGTCACCGGCTCGGCGGTGGCCCAGAAGCGGGCGAAGGCCGACTCCATCCAGTCCCGGTCGAAGGGCTTGTCGCCCTGCTCGACGATGGCGTCGAGGTAGGCGGCCGCGCACTTGGAGGCGCTGTTGGAGCCCTGGCCGGTGATCGGGTCGTTGGCGACGACGACGTCGGCAACGCCCAGGACCAGCCCGCCGGAGGGCAGTTCCGCGACGGGGTGCCGCACGACCGGGGCGAACCGCCCGGAGAGGGTGCCGCCGGCGTCGGTCAGCTCGGCCTCGCGCGCGCGGTCGTACTCCCAGGGGATGTGACGTCCCATCAGTTCCAGGGTGATGCGCAGGTGCTCCTGCGGGTCCTTCACCCCGGCGAAGACGTCGAGCGGACCGCCGGGCAGCGCCTCCCAGAAGAGGATGTCGCAGGGACCCGAGGTGGTGAGCGCCGGGATCACGATCAGCTCGCCGGCGCCGGGCACCATGTTGAGCCGCACCGCGTGGAGGTCGGGGTGCTCCGGGCGCGGGGCGAGGCCGTGCACATAGGCGACGGCCAGCGAACGCTGGGGGGTGCCGTAGGGGGAGCGCTCCGCGTTCCGGCCGAACAGGGAGACCAGTTCGCCCTTGCCCGCCGCGACCAGCACCAGGTCGTAGGCGCGGGAGAAGTAGTCCAGGTCCCCGACGGTCACGCCGTGGACGACCAGCTTGCCGCCGCGCTCGACGAAGGTCTCCAGCCAGCCGGCCATCTTCACCCGCTGGTCGACGGACTGCGCGTACGCGTCGAGCCGTCCGACCCAGTCGACGGGCCGGGACCCGTCGGGGGCGGCGACGGAGACGCCCAGGCCCTCGATCCGGGGCGCCTGGTCCTCCCAGAAGTTGACGCCGAGGTCACGCTCGTGCGCCAGCGCCGTGCCGAACATGCACTGGGTGGACATGACACGCCCCTGGCGTATCTCGTCCGCCGTGCGGTTGGACATGACGGTGACCTCGTATCCCCGGGACTGCAGGCCCAGGGCCAGTTGGAGCCCGGACTGGCCGGCTCCCACGATCAGTATCTTGCGCAAGGCGGCACGCTCTCTCGTACGGGTGCGGCTGGGATGCGTCCGGCGGGCGTCCCCACGACGCCCCCGGAAGACTGCTCGGCCGTGTCGTCCTAGGCCGTGAGTGCCTGCTTGACCAGGGCCAGCAGCACCTGGATCACCGACTGGCGGTCACGGGCGTCGCATATGACCACCGGGATCTCCTCCGGCACGGCGAGCGCCTCGCGGACGTCGATCTCCTCGTAGGCGGTGGTGCCCTCGAAGCGGTTGACCGCCACGGCGTAGGGCAGGCCGCTGCTCTCGAAGTAGTCCAGCGCCGGGAAGGCGTCGGCCAGCCGCCGGGTGTCGGCGAGGACGACCGCGCCGATCGCCCCGCGCACCAGGTCGTCCCACATGAACCAGAAGCGCTGCTGGCCGGGGGTGCCGAACAGGTACAGCACCAGTTCGCGGTCGAGCGTGATGCGGCCGAAGTCCATCGCCACCGTGGTGGTGGTCTTGTCCGGGGTCGAACCGAGGTCGTCGATGTCCTCACTGGCCCGCGTCATCACCGCCTCGGTGGTGAGCGGGGTGATCTCCGAGACCGCGCCGACGAAGGTGGTCTTGCCCACCCCGAAGCCGCCCGCCACGACGATCTTGGTCGAGGTGGGGGCGTGGCTCACGTCCAGTTGCCACTCCTGCAGGCCGTCTTCTTCCGCTAGGGACGACATGTCAGAGCCTGCGAAGTCCACCGAGCACCCTCTCCAGCAGCGCGCGATCCGGGGCGCCGGGCCCGTGCCCGGTCCCGTACACGCGGATCCTTCCCTGATCGGCCAGGTCGCTGAGCAGCACCCGGACCACACCGAGCGGCATGCGCAGCAGCGCCGAGATCTCCGCCACCGAGCGCATACGGCGGCACAGTTCCACGATGGCCCGCATCTCCGGCATGACGCGCTCGGCCCAGTTGCCCGAGGTCAGCTCACGGCGCTCGGTGGAACCGTCGATCGTCGCGACGAAGGTCTCCACCAGCAGCACGTGGCCGAAGGACGTACGGCCGCCGGTCAGCGCGTACGGCCGCACGCGGGCGGCCCTGCGCCCGGCGCCCCGTACCGGCAGGGCGGCGGCGGCCTGGGCGGCGGGAATCAGCGGACGGCGCATCAGCGGCTCTCCTCGATCGCCTGGCGCAGCTCCGTGCGGAGCGCGGGGGTGAGCACGTGTCCGGCCCGGCCCACGAACAGGGCCATGTGGTAGGCCACCACGCTCATGTCGCACTCCGCGTCCGCGTGGACGCCGAGCAGCGAGCCGTCCCCGATCGTCATGACGAACACGCTGCCGTTCTCCATCGACACGCCCGTCTGGCGCACGCCGCCGCCGTCCATCAGACGCGCGGCGCCGTCGGTCAGCGAGGCGATGCCGGAGACCACCGTGGCCAGGTCGGCGGAGGTGCCCGCCGGGCCCCTGGGCCGCCGGACCGCTCCGTCCGCTCCGTCCGCCGCGCCTTCGTCCGCCGGGCCGGCCTCGTCCTCGGGTTCCGAGGACAGCAGCAGCAGTCCGTCCGAGGACACGACGGCCACGGAGCGGACCCCGGGCACGTCCTCCACGAAATTGCTCAGCAGCCACTGGAGGTTACGTGCCTCGTGGCTCAGGCCCCGTTCGCTCTGGGTGTCCGTACCGGCCGACATCAACCGCGTGCCTCCTCGACGCCTTCGGCTTCGACTTGTTGGTGTCCCCCCGAACCGCCCTCTGCTGCGGCCGCGTCCGCGGTCTCGTCCGCGGCCTTCCTCGGCGCGGGCAGACCGCGCCGGACCTCCTGCGTCTCGGCCTGGGCGTCCGCCCGGCCGTCGCGCAGCCCCTGAGCGAAGCCGCCGAGCTTGCGCCGCAGCTCCTCCGGGTCCACCCCGCCCCCCTGCCGGGCCCGCCCGTGGACCTGCGGTTCGCCCGAGAGCCCCGTGGACCGCGGCACCCGCTGCGGAAGTCCCTTGCCGGTGACGGCGATGCCGTCCGGCACCTCCACGGCGGCGGCCGGGGCCACGGCCGCGGCCGCTTCGGGGGCGGCCGTCACGGCCGCGGCGGACCCGTCGGCGCGGGCGTGCTCGACGGCTTCCTCGCCGGGACCGGGCGCTTCGCCACCGGGCTCGGGCGCTTCGGCCGCTTCGGCCGTTCCGGACGCTCCCGCCGCTTCGACGGGCGCCGCGCCGGTCTCCGTCACGGGTTCCTCGGTCGCCGGCGCCGTACGCTCCGGCTCCTCCGCCTGCTCCCCGCGGGCCCGCCGCAGTGCCTTGCGCGGCTGCCACGGCTCGCCCGCGACGGCCGCCTCCACGGGGGTCTGCGGGCCGTCCGGGTCCTCCGCGGGCGCGGTGAGCGCCGTGGGGACCACCACCACGGCGGTGGTGCCGCCGCGCTTGGCGTCACGGAGCTGCACACGGATGCCGTGCCGGGCGGCGAGCCGGGCGACGACGTACACGCCCATCCCGGTGGCCTCCGCGACGGTGGTGTGCTCCGCGGGATCGGCCTGCGTCAGCAGCGCGTTGAGCTCGTCCAGCCGGGCCGTGGGGATGCCGATGCCCTGGTCCTCGACCGACAGCATCAGCTCACCGCTCTCCAGCATCCAGCCGGACAGCTGCACCTCGTTCTCCGGCGGGGAGAACGCGGCCGCGTTCTCCAGGAGTTCGGCGATCAGGTGGCTGAGGTCGTCGGAGGCGAAGCCGGCGACGCGTCCCGCGGGCAGCTGCTGGATGCGCACCCGCTCGTACTTGTCGATCTCGGAGACCGCGGCGCGCGCCACGTCGACCAGCGGAACGGGCTTGGGGTGCGCGTGCCCGTGCTCGACGCCGGCCAGCAGCAGCAGGTTCTCGCTGTTGCGGCGCATGCGGGTGGCCAGGTGGTCCAGCTTGAAGAGCTGGGAGAGCTCCTCCGGGTCGTGGACCAGCTCCTCCAGCCGTTCGATCAGCGTGAGCTGGCGCTCGACCAGGCCGAGCGTGCGCAGCGTCAGGTTGACGTACGTACCGTGGACGTTGTCCTGCAGGGTGCCCAGGCGCGTGCTGAGGGCGTCCTGCTGTCCGTGCAGCAGGTCGCGTTCCGCGGCGAGGGCGTCGCGTACGCCCTGGAGCCTGGTGTGCTCCGCGTCCTGCGTGGCGACGCGGCCGCGCAGCCCGGTGACCTCGGCGCGGAGCGCGTTGATCGCCCGGGCCGTGGCCGCGAACTCGTCGGAGCCGACGATCCTGACCTGCTCGCCGGTGGGGACGTCGCCGCGGGCGAAGCGGTTCAGTGCGGCGGCCGGGCGGGTGATGGACCGGGCCGTGGAGACGCCGACGCCGAGGACGAGCAGGAAGCACACCGAGGCGAGGGCGACGTGGAGTTCGAGGGCCGTCACGTCGTCGTCGCGCAGCGCAGCGAGCCGTTCGGCCGCCGCGGCCGCGAGCGAGGACTCGACGCCGCGCATCATGTCGATCCGCGCGGAGAGCGCCGTCTGGACCGATCCCGGCTTGAGCGCGCGGTCGGCCGCGGAGAGCGAGGAACTGTTCAGCAGTTGCTTCAGCCGCTTGTCGGCGTCGTTGACGTCGGAACCGGTGACGGTCTGGTCGTACTGCTCGACCGCGGCCTGCGAGGCCCCGCCCCGGAAGTCGGCGAGCGCGGCCCGTTCGCTGACCGCGGCGGTCTGCGCGGCACCGACCAGGCCGGACGCCTCGCCGCCCTTGGTGAGCGCGCCCACCAGCAGGCCGCGCTGGACGGAGGCCTGGTCGACGGCGCGGGCGAGCTCCGGCAGCGCGGTGGTGTCGGCGGAGGCGCCCCGGGCCGGCAGCGAGCGGGCGACCGCGGACCCGACCCCGCTCAGCGCGCGGATCGCCGGGTCGTAGGCCGCGACGGCGGCCTCGGCGGAGCCGGGACCGGAGAGCACCTTCTGCCGGACGTCGGGGAGTTCCCCGAGCTGCCGGACGACCTCGGCGGTCGCGGCGGCGAAGGCGGGGGCGTCGTCGGTGTCCGTCCCGGCCGCCGCCGCCAGCACCTCCTCGGCCTGGCGGTCGACCCGCTCGCGCTGGGTCTCGGAGACGCCGGTGCCGCCCTCGGTGGAGCGGCCGCCGGCCACGAAGACGGCCATGTCGTCGCGCTCGTCGGCCAGGGCGTGCGACAAGGAGACCGCCTGGGCACCGAGTCGGGCCATGCCGACCAGTCGCTGTGACTCGGCCAGGTCGCGCACGCCCGTGGCAACGCCAGGAGCGGAGGCGGCCAGGACCGTGACGGCGCAGATCAGCAGGGCGACCAGCAGTCTCTGCCGTACGCGCTTGGTCCGCGGGTTACGTCGTGTTCGCACCGGTGCTCGCTATCCCGTCTCGCCTGGTCCACTGGTCCCGAGATGACGACACATCGGCCGAGCGCCGAGCACGGCAACGTCTGGCCTCATCCCGGCATCGTCCCGACCTTCTCAGGCCGACCCGGAATGCAGATGTGCGTCCCCCGCCTCGACACTCGAACGAGTGAATCGCACGGACAAGTTGACGTTCAACTCCCCCGCACGATCGTTACGCGCCCGCCACCGCGCCGGGCGGTCCCGGAACTGGCATCGGAGCCGCCGTCCTGGCAGGATGCGCACCTTCACCGACGGGTAACCCCCGGCGGGCGCCCCCGGGGTTCGAACAGCTCCCCCGGGCGGCTGCTGCAGACTGGCCGCATGCGCATCGAGACGGCCACCGAGCCCGGCGTCCCGGGACGCCCCAACGAGGACTTCGTGGCAGTGGCCATGCCCGCGTCAGGCGGCGGCGGTTCACTGGTCCTGCTGGACGGCGTCACCCCTCCCGACGGCCCCACGGGGTGCCGCCACGACGTGCCCTGGTACGTCTCCCAGCTGGGCGGATCCATGATCGAACTGTCCGTTTCGCCCGCGGCCCCGAGCCTGGCGCAGTGTCTCGCGGAAGCCGTCCTGCGCACCGCCGACGCGCACCGCGGAACCTGTGACCTTTATCACCGCCGCACCCCCCAGGCGACCGTGGTGGCGGTCCGGTGGAATGCGGACGCCATGGAGCATCTGGTGCTATCCGACTCGGTGTTGCTCATCGAGGACACCGCAGGTCAGGTCGGTGCCGTGCGCGACGACCGGCTCGACCGGCTGCCCCCTCCGCTGCCCGCGCTGCGCGCCGCGGTGCGCGCCCTGCCGCGCGGCACGGCCGCCCGCGCCGCGGCCGCCGCGGAGTACGGGCGGGCCGTGGAGGCCCTGCGCAACGCCGAGGGCGGCTTCTTCACCGCGGCGGCGGACCCCGCGGTCGCCGCCCACGCCGTCACGGGCAGCCGGCCGCGCTCACGGGTCCGCGCGGTCGCGGCCCTCACGGACGGCGCCGCCCGCCTGGTCGAGGTCTTCCACGAGCACGCCTGGCAGGACACGTTCACCCTGCTGCGCAAGGCCGGGCCCGGGGAACTCCTGCGGCGGGTGCGCGCGGCGGAGTCCGCGGACCCGGACGGCACCCGCTTCCCGCGCGGCAAGGTGCGCGACGACGCGACCGCGGTGTTCGCGCGGTGGTGACGGCGGCGTGGCCGCGCGCCGGGCGGGGATGGGCGCGGGTCGCGCGCCGGACGGGGACAGGCGCGGGTCGCGCGCCCTCCTACTCCTGCGAGGCGTTCAACTGACCCAGCAACCGGGCCAGTTCGCGCAGCTCGTCCCGGTCCCAGTTGCGGAGCCGGTTGACGTAGCGCGCCCGGCGCGCCTGCCGGACGCGCGAGAAGCGCTCGGCGCCCTCGGCCGTCAGCTGCACCAGGAAGGCCCGCCCGTCGGCCGGGTCGGGTTCGCGGCGGAGGAGCCCCAGCACTTCCAGGGCGCGCAGTTGACGGCTCATCGTGGCCTTGCCGACCCCGAAGTAGCCGGCGAGCACGGTGGCCCGCTCGGGGCCCGTCTCGGCGAGCCGGGCGAGGATCCCGTACGCCGCGGGCTCCAGTTCCGGATGGACCTCCCGGGCCATCTCGCCGGAGGAGGCGCGGGCCCGCCGCAGCAGGACGGTGAGCTCGCGTTCGAGCGCCTCCATCACGGGGTCCGCCTCCCTGGGGGAGCCGGCGGTTCCGGCCACCTGGTCACCCGCCTTCCGTCGTGAAAACTTCTCGTCTCCGGCCGCCCTGTGCGCAGCGTGCCCAGTATTTCGCAGGCCGGCGCCAACGGCGTGACCAGGGGCCCTTCCGTGCGCCGGTGTCCCGCCGGGAAGGCCGGACGCACGGGAGCGGCCCCTCCTCAGGCCGTGGGAGGGGCCGCTCTCGTTCACCCGGTCAGGGCCTGGTTCAGGCCGCGACCGGGGGCTCCTCCGCCGAAGGCAGGGGGCCGGCCTCCAGTCCGGAGTCCGCGCCGGTGCCGGCGGGCTCCAGGGCCAGCTTCAGCACGTGCCGGACGTCGGAGACCGCGTGGACCTCCAGCTTCTCCAGCACCTCGGCGGGGACGTCGTCCAGGTCCGCCTCGTTCCGCTTGGGGATCACCACGGTGGTGATCCCGGCGCGGTGCGCCGCCAGCAGCTTCTGCTTGACGCCGCCGATGGGCAGCACGCGCCCGGTCAGCGACACCTCGCCGGTCATCGCCACGTCGGTGCGGACCCGGCGTCCCGACAGGAGCGAGGCCAGCGCGGTGGTCATGGTGACACCCGCGCTCGGGCCGTCCTTGGGGACCGCGCCCGCGGGGACGTGGATGTGGACCCCGCGCTCCTTCAGGTCGCCGACCGGCAGTTCCAGTTCGGCGCCGTGCGAGCGCAGGAAGGAGAGGGCGATCTGCGCGGACTCCTTCATCACGTCGCCCAGCTGACCGGTGAGCTGCAGTCCGCTGCCGCCGGTCTCCGGGTCGGCCAGCGACGCCTCGATGTAGAGGACGTCGCCGCCGGCGCCGGTGACCGCCAGACCCGTGGACACGCCCGGCACCGCCGTGCGCCGCTCCTGCGGGTCCTGCGCGGACTCCGGCACGTGGTGCGGACGGCCGATCAGGTCCCGCAGGGTCTCGGCGGTGACGGTGAACGGCAGCTCGCGCTCGCCGAGTTCGTGCTTGGCCGCGACCTTCCGCAGGATGCGGGCGAGCGACCGCTCCAGGGTGCGCACGCCCGCCTCGCGGGTGTACTCCCCGGCCAGCTTGCGCAGGGCCGCGTCGTCGACCGTCACCTCGTCCTCGCCGAGCCCGGCCAGCTCGCGCTGGCGCGGCAGCAGGTGGTCGCGGGCGATGACGACCTTCTCGTCCTCGGTGTAGCCGTCCAGCCGCACCAGCTCCATGCGGTCCAGCAGCGGCTCCGGGATGGCCTCCAGGACGTTGGCGGTGGCCAGGAACACCACGTCGCTCAGGTCCAGTTCGACCTCCAGGTAGTGGTCCCGGAAGGTGTGGTTCTGGGCCGGGTCCAGGACCTCCAGCAGGGCCGCGGACGGGTCGCCGCGGTAGTCGGAGCCCACCTTGTCGATCTCGTCCAGCAGGACCACCGGGTTCATCGACCCGGCCTCCTTGATGGCGCGCACGAGCCGGCCGGGCAGCGCGCCGACGTAGGTGCGACGGTGGCCGCGGATCTCGGCCTCGTCCCGAACGCCGCCGAGCGCCACGCGCACGAACTTCCGCCCCATCGCGCGGGCCACGGACTCGCCGAGCGAGGTCTTGCCGACGCCGGGCGGGCCCACCAGGGCCAGTACCGCGCCGCCGCGACGGCCGCCGACGACCCCGAGACCGCGGTCGCTGCGGCGCTTGCGCACGGCCAGGTACTCGGTGATGCGTTCCTTCACGTCCTCCAGGCCCGCGTGGTCGGCGTCCAGCACCGCCCGCGCGCCGGGGATGTCGTAGGCGTCCTCGGTCGTGGTGTTCCACGGCAGCTCCAGGACGGTGTCCAGCCAGGTGCGGATCCAGCTGCCCTCGGGGGACGCGTCGCTGGACCGCTCCAGCTTCTCGACCTCCTTCAGGGCGGCCTCGCGCACCTTCTCGGGCAGGTCGGCGGCCTCGACGCGGGAACGGTAGTCGTCCGCCTCGTCCTCGGGGTCGCCGTTCAGCTCGGCCAGCTCCTTGCGGACGGCCTGGAGCTGCTGCCGCAGCAGGAACTCGCGCTGCTGCTTCTCCATCCCCTCCTGGACATCCTTGCGGATGGTCTCCGCGACGTCCTGCTCGGCCAGGTGGTCGCGCAGCCACTGCGTGGCGAGCTTCAGCCGGGCGACCGGGTCCACGGTCTCCAGCAGCTCGACGCGCTGCTTGGTGGTGAGGAAGCCCGAGTAGCCCGCGTTGTCGGCCAGCTGCGAGACGTCCTCGATCTGCTGGACGCGGTCCACGATCTGCCAGGCCCCGCGCTTGCGCAGCCAGCTGGTGGCCAGGGCCTTGTACTCCTTCATGAGCTCCGCGACGGTGCCGGGAGCCTCGGCGGGCACCGGCTCGGCGAGCTCGGTCCCCTCCACCCACAGGGCGGCGCCCGGTCCGGTCGTGCCGGCGCCGATGCGCACGCGGCCGATGCCGCGGATCACCGCGCCGGGATCGCCGTCCGACAGCCGTCCCACCTGCTCGACGGTGCCCAGCGTGCCCACGCCCGCGTAGTCGCCGTCCACCCGGGGAACGAGCAGCACCCGCGGCTTGTTGCCGACACCGGGCAGACCGGACCGCTGCGCGGCCTGGGCCGCCTCGACCGCGGCACGCGCCTCGGCGTCGGTCAGGTCCACCGGCACGACCATGCCGGGCAGGACCACCGCGTCGTCGAGGGGCAGCACGGGGAGGGTGAGCGGCGCGAACGCCGACGAAGACGATTGAGCCATTATCTCTCCCTAAGCAATCAAGTTGAGCTATGCAGACTCAATGCATCTGATGCCCCTCGTGTTCCCCAGCCCCTGTTCGCTCTGAGCGATCGGCCACCGGCCAGCACGAACGCCCCGCTGCAGCGGTCCTGCCCCCCGGCGCGTGACTCGTCGCGCGCCGAGAGGCCCGGCTCCCGGGAGAGCGCCGTGCGCGCACGGCGGGCGGCACCAGGGCGACGCCCACACCACGGCCGGCCACCCTGCGCCGGCCCGCATCCGTCTCCGGTACCGACGCCACGGACCTCCGACCGCACCACATGCCCGCCACCGACGCCCGACACCCCCGGGCCGACCGACGGGCGTCCCCTTGGGCGCGCGACGAGTCAGGGCGGCACCAAGGAGACGCCGAAGCGCACACGGGGGCGGCCGCACGAGAACCGTGCGAGGGAGCGGGGGCGATAGAGGGGTGTGAGACTCTTCCGGCCCATGAGCCACGAGCCCCCCGGGGACGACGCGCTGCTGCGCGCGGTCGCCCGGGGTGACGCCCAGGCCCTCGCGGACCTGTACGACCGGCATTCCGGCTGGTTGCACGCCCGGCTCACCCGGCGCTGCTCCGACCCCGAGACCGTCCGCGAGGTGCTGCAGGACACCTTCGTCACGGCCTGGCGCTCGGCGGGCGGCCACGGCGGCGGCGCCGTGGGCGGCTGGCTCTGGGTGATCGCCGTCCGGCGGCTGGCGGACGCCCGCCGCGCCGCCGTACGGGCCGGCACCCGCGACCTGCTGGCCGCGCGGACGCACGAATCCGGTACCGCCCCGTCGGCCGAGGAGGACGTCCTCGCCGGGCTGGAGTACGGCGACGTGGGCGCGGCGCTCGACCGGATCTCCCCCGAGTTGCGGGACGTGCTGCGGGCCACCGTGGTCGACGGCCTCACCACCCGGGAGACCGCGCGCCTGCTCGGCATACCGGAGGGGACCGTCAAGACCCGCGCGTCCCGGGCCCGCCGCGAACTGCGCGCCGCCCTCGCCGCCCTCGGCCCCGCAGGAGGAGCCGCATGCTGAATCCCCGCCACACCCACGCCGCGCCGCCCGCGGACCGGACCGGCTGGCACGTGCCGGACGCCGCGGCCGCCGCCTACGCCGACGGCACCCTCGCCGACTCCGCCGCGTGGTCGGTGGACAAGCACCTGGAGTCCTGCACGGCCTGCGCCACCCGGCTCTCCGCGCTGGTCAGGGCGGGCGACGCGGGCCCGCTCCTCGCCGGCGTCCGCGAGGCCGTCCTCGCCGCGGCCGCGCCGGCGCCCCGGGCCGCGCGGAGCCTTCCCTGGCGGGCGGCGCTGCGGTCCGCGCGCGTCCTGCGGCCCGCTTGGGTCGGGTCCGTACTGCTCACGCTCGCGGTCGCCGTGGCGCTGTCCCGGCTGGGCGCGGCGCCGGAGGGACGCCCCTGGCTGCTGGCGCTCGCGCCGGTGCTGCCGCCCCTGGGCGTGGCGCTCGCGTACGGCAGGTACGGGGACCCGGCCCACGAACTGACCGCGTCGACGCCCTCCGGGGGGCTGCGGCTGCTGCTGACGCGCACGGGGCTGGTGCTGGCGGTGTGCGTGCCCCTGCTGAGCGCCGCCGGGGGCGTGCTCGCGGGGGCAGGGGCGGCCGTGGCCTGGCTGCTGCCGGGGCTCGTGCTGACCGGGGCCACCCTGGCGCTCGGCAGCTGGACGGGGTGCCATCGGGCCGCCGGCGCCGTCACGGCCGCCTGGCTGTGCGCCGTCACCCTGTGCGGGCTCCCCGCCGCGGCCTTGCCCCTGCTGCTCTCCCCCGCGGCGCAGCCCGCCTGGGCCGCGGCGGCCGCGGCCTGCGCCGGCCTGCTGATCCTGCGCCGTACCGCCTACGACCACCTGGAGCGCACGTGACCACCGAGACCACCGTCCATGTGGACGGCCTGACCGTACGGCACCGGAGGACCACCGCCCTGGACGCCCTCGACCTGCGCATCGGGCGCGGCGTCCACGGGCTGCTGGGCCCCAACGGCGCGGGGAAGACCTCGCTGATCCGGGTGCTGGCCACCGTGGCGCCGTACCGCTCCGGCCGCCTGGAACTGCTGGGCCTCGACCCTGCGGCCCCCGCGGGGCGCACCTCGGTGCGGCGGCGCCTGGGCTACCTGCCGCAGGAGTTCGGCCACTACCCCGGTTTCACGGTGCGCGAGTTCGTGGCGTACATGGCCTGGCTGAAGGAGGTGCCCAAGGACGCGGTGCCCGAGGCCGTCGAGCGCGCGATGGAACGGGTCGGTCTCGCCGGGCGCGCGGACGCGCGGATCAGGACGCTGTCCGGCGGCATGGTGCGCCGGGTCGGCATCGCCCAGGCGATCGTCAACGACCCGGAGCTGCTGCTGCTCGACGAGCCGACGGCCGGCCTCGACCCGGAGCAGCGGGTGGAGTTCCGCGCCCTGCTGAGGGAACTGGGCGCCACGGCGACCGTCCTGGTCTCCACCCACCTCGTCGAGGACGTCGCCACCGCCTGCACCGAGGTGACCCTCCTCGACGAGGGGCGGGTCGCCTTCCGGGGCACCTCGGGGGAACTGGCCGCCGCCGGTGACGACGACGCGGCCGGCGACAGCCCGACCGAACGCGGCTACACGGCGGCGCTGCGCCGCCATCGCTCCGCGCGCGCCGCCTCCCCGGAGGCCGCCGTATGAGCGCCGCGGGCACCCTGACCACCGCGCCGCAAGGCCCTCCCGCCGCTCCCCGTGCGCACCGCACCGAGCTGCTGCGCGGGGGCGGGGTGTGGGTGGGCGCCGTCCTGGCCGTGAGCGTGATCGTCGCCGTACTGGCCAGGCGGTACTTCCTGTTCGACACCTGGGCGACGACCCAGGCGGCGCTCCGTGAGGCGGGCCTGCTGCTCGGCGGTCCGCTCGCGCTCGCCGCGGGCTGCCGGCAGGGCGGCCGCGAGCACCGGCGCGACACCGGCGACCTGCTCGCCACCGCCGCGCGGTCGCCGCTGCGCAGGGCACTCGTGGCGGCCCTGCCGTCGGTGGCCTGGCCGGTGCTGGGCCACCTGGCGGCGACCGCCGTCTGCCTGGGGGTGCTGCTGCCGTACGCGTCCTACGGGCACCCCGTCTGGCACCTGGCGGCGGTGGACGCGGTGGCGCTCGGCTCCCTGGGGGCGCTCGGCTTCGCGGCGGGGCGGGCCCTGCCCTGGCGCTTCTCGCCCCCGCTGGCCGGCGTCGCCGGGTACGTCCTGCTCGGCTTCGGCGTCTCAAGGTACACCGGAGCGGGAACGGCGTGGCTGAGCCCCGCGAACGGCGACTGGGGGAGGTTCGGCGGCGACGTCCCCGTGTGGTGGGCCGGGGCCCTGTGCGCGGTCTGGACGGCCGGACTCGCCGTCGCCGCCCTGCTGGCGGGCCATGCGCGGCGCAGGGCCCTCACCGTCCTGCCGCTCGTGGCCGCGGTCGCCGCCGCGTCCGTGCTGTACGGCACCGGCGACGGCCTGCTGCGCTCCGATTCCTCCGCCACTGCGCTGGTCTGCGACCGGGGCACGCCCGCTGTGTGCGTCCGCGCGACCCACGCCGGCGCGCTGCCTGCCGTGCGGGCGGTGGTGGCCCGGATCGACGCCCGGCTCGCGGGTACCCCGGGGGCTCCCGTCCGCTACCACGAGGGCGGCACCGGCGACGCCACACCGCCCGGGGAGGTCCGGTTCGAGCTGTACGGCGGGGTCTTCCGCGGTCACCTGGGCGATCCGGAGATGTTGTACCGGGACTTCGTGTACGCGGTCACCACGCCGCCCGGCTGTCAGGGCCAGTCCCACGCGGCGGGCTACCCCGCCGAGTACGCCGCCCAGGAGTGGCTGGACCTCGGCAAACCACTGTTCGCGGACACTGCGGCCGAGGAGCGGCAGGCGGAGGCGGCTGCACGTCGCCTGCGCACGCTGGCACCCGCCGACCGCCGGGCCTGGCTGGGCCGCTACCTGGCCGCGGCGCGGGTGTGCGACACCAGTGGTGTCCCGGCGCCGTGATCGTCAACCCTACCCGCCGAGGAGGCGGTGCCATGACGCCCTCGCTCGTCCCCCTCTACCTGCGCTCGCGCCGTCTGCCCGGCGCTGTCGCCGCCCTGGCCGTCCTCTTCGCCGTCTCGCGCTGGAGCGCGGACCGGCTGGTCGACCGGGCCCTCTTCGACCCGGGTGCCCGGGTGCCGCTGGTCGTCCTGGCCCCGGTGCTCGCCGCCGCGGTCACCGGGCTCTCGCTGCACAGCCGCTCCGGCGAACTGGACCGCTCCGCCCCGCTGCCGTGGTGGCGGTGGCGCGCGGCGCACCTGCTCGGCCTCACCGGGCTCGCCGCGCTCTGGCTGGGCACCGCGGTGCCCGGCGACCCGGCGCACTTCGGCGCCCCGGCGATGGTCCGCGGCGTGCTCGGCTTCACGGGGCTCGCCGCGGCCGGCGCCGCGCTGTTCGGCGCCCGGCTGAGCTGGTTGCCGCCCGTGGTCCTCGGCGGCGCCGCCTTCCTGGCGGCGCCCCGCACCCCCGGCGGGGCGGCCGCGGTGTGGGCCTGGTCGATGCAGCCGGGCGCCCAGCCCGCCGCCTGGGCGACGGCCGTCGTGCTGTTCGCCGGCGGCGCCGCCCTGGTGGCGGTCCGGGGCCCGGCGGCGGACGGGGTCCGATAACCGGTACAACCCGAACGACCGCGTCATTACGCTGTGTGGGCATGTACGACGAGGACGACACACGACCCGTGACGATCGACCGCCGCGAGGGGCCCTACGGCGAGGTCGCGCTGCGGCGCGGCGGCGGGCGCTACGAGATCATCGCCAACGGCACCTTCCTCATGGACACCTCCGACGGCCGCTCCGAGCGGCTGCTGGTCGACGCGGCCCTGGAGGCGCTGCCCGCGGACCGGTCCGGCCTGTCGGTGCTGATCGGCGGGCTCGGGGTGGGCTTCTCCCTCGCACGGGCGGCGGGCGAGCCGCGTTGGGCGCGGATCGCGGTGGCCGAGCGGGAGCGGGCGGTGGTCGACTGGCACCGCACGGGCCCGCTCGGCGCCTTCTCCGAGCACGCGCTGGAGGACCCGCGGGTCACCGTGGTCGAGGGCGATCTGGTGGAGTACGTCCGGGATGCGGACGTGACGTACGACGCACTCTGCCTGGACATCGACAACGGCCCCGACTGGACGGTCACCGAGCGCAACCAAGGGCTGTACGGTCCGGCGGGCCTCGCGGCCTGCAAGGAGCGGCTCGAACCGGGCGGCGTACTGGCGGTATGGTCGGCGCAGCCGTCCGCCGCGTTCGACGACGCACTGAGGTCGGCGCAGTTCACGCAGGTCCGGACCATCGAGATCCCGGTGAATCGGGGCGTTCCGGATGTCGTGCACCTGGCAACCAATCCCGCATAGCCGCGTCGTCGTCCCGCCCCGTACGCTGCTGCGCAACGTAAACGA
This sequence comes from Streptomyces sp. NPDC008238, assembly GCF_042956445.1. NCBI lineage: Bacteria > Bacillati > Actinomycetota > Actinomycetes > Kitasatosporales > Streptomycetaceae > Streptomyces > Streptomyces sp. NPDC008238. The sequence continues at coordinate 98,587 of NZ_JBIBGK010000002.1, forward strand.
CCATGGGGGACCCCACATGGACAGCACACAGCCGACGACCGCCGACGCCGCAGCGGTGGCGGCCACCCCCGGGGCGCAGCGCCGCGTGCTGGTGGTGGAGGACGACGCCACGATCGCCGACGCCATCGCGGCGCGCCTGCGGGCCGAGGGCTTCCAGGTCCGCACCGCGGGCGACGGCCCCGCCGCCGTGGAGACCGCCGCCTCCTGGCAGCCCGACCTCCTCGTCCTCGACGTCATGCTCCCCGGCTACGACGGCCTGGAGGTCTGCCGCCGCGTGCAGGCCTCGCGCCCGGTCCCGGTCCTGATGCTGACCGCCCGCGACGACGAGACCGACATGCTGGTCGGGCTCGGCGTGGGCGCCGACGACTACATGACCAAGCCCTTCTCGCTGCGCGAGCTGGTGGCCCGGGTGCACGTGCTGCTGCGCCGCGTGGAGCGCGCCACGATCGCCGCCCGCGACCCGCGGGGCGCCAACATGCAGCTCGGCGACCTGGAGATCGACAACGCCCAGCGCCGGGTCCGGGTCCGGGGTGCCGACGTGCACCTCACCCCGACCGAGTTCGACCTGCTGGTCTGCCTGGCCCAGCAGCCGCGGGCGGTGCTCTCCCGGGAGCAGCTGCTCGCCGAGGTGTGGGACTGGGCGGACGCCTCCGGCACCCGCACCGTCGACAGCCACGTCAAGGCGCTGCGGCGGAAGATCGGCGCGGAGCGCATCCGTACGGTCCACGGCGTCGGCTACGCGCTCGAGACGCCCACGCCGTGAGCCCCTACAGCGCGCCGCGCCCGCCGAAGCTGCGGGAACGTGCCTGGGCCGCGCTGAGGCCGTACGACCCCTTCCGGTCGATCAAGGCGGCGCTGCAGTACCTGGTGCTGGCCTCCGTGCTGATCACCACGGGCCTGGTCTTCGTGGCGATGCACTCCGCGACCGAGATCCGGATCATCACGATCTTCTCGATCATCGCCTCGCTGCTGATCTCGCAGCTGGTGGCGCACGGCCTGACCGCGCCGCTGCGCGAGATGACCTCGGTCGCCAGCGCCATGGCGCGCGGCGACTACAGCCGGCGGGTCACCGCCGTGCGCCGCGACGAGGTCGGCGAACTGGCCGAGACCTTCAACCGGATGGCCGCCGACCTGGAGGCCGTCGACCAGCACCGCAAGGAGCTGGTGGCGAATGTCTCACACGAGCTGCGCACCCCGATCGCGGCGCTGCGCGCGGTGCTGGAGAACGTCGTCGACGGGGTCTCCGAGGCCGACCCGGAGACCATGCGCACCGCGCTGCAGCAGGCGGAGCGGCTGAGCCTGCTCGTCACCCACCTGCTGGACCTCTCCCGCCTGGACAACGGCATCGTGCCGCTGGACGCCAAGCGCTTCGAGGTCTGGCCCTACCTGTCGGCCGTGATCAAGACAGCCGGCCTGGGCCTCCAGGACGGCCAAGGGCCGGGCCGCCGGGCACGGAAGGACGTCCACCTCCACCTGGACGTCTCACCGCCGGAGCTGACGGCGTACGCGGACGCCGAGCGGCTGCACCAGGTGGTCGCCAACCTGATCGACAACGCCGTCAAGCACAGCCCGCCCAGCGGCCGGGTCACCGTCAGCGCCCGCCGCGGCCCCGGCCCGGGCAGCCTGCACCTGGAGGTCCTGGACGAGGGCCCGGGCATACCGGAGGCCGAGCGCAACCGCGTCTTCGAGCGCTTCAACCGCGGCACCGCGGGACCGGGCGACGGCGGGACGGGGCTGGGACTGGCGATCGCGCGCTGGGCGGTGGACCTCCACGGCGGCCGCATCGCGGTGGCCGAATCCCCCCGCGGCTGCCGGATCCGCGTCACCCTCCCGGGGTCGCACGCGGCGCCGGCTTGACGCTCCCACCGGGGCGGACGTTGCCAGAGGCAACCGGACCAGTCGATTCAGCACCCCATTCCCGCCAAACTCCGCCCCGAAACCGCCTTTCCGATGTGACTTAGGCGACGACTGGCCTCCCCGCCTGCAGGAAACGCTCCGGTAGGCGTAGCCTTTATTTCCGCTGTCCATCACCTTGTGAAGCGGAAGAGGGCGGTTGCCGCCGTGTCGCCACACCCCAGTAGCTCGAGCGTCCCGACCGAAACCGATGGGCAGGGCCAGGGCCCTGCCGCGGGCTTCGGGCCTAACGAGTGGCTTGTCGATGAGATCTACCAGCAGTACCTCCAGGACCCGAACTCGGTGGACCGAGCCTGGTGGGACTTCTTCGCCGATTACAAGCCGGGAGCGGATACGGGTTCCGCAGTCGCCTCGGGCCAGCCTCAGGCGGCCCCCCCAGCGCCGCCGGCCGCTCCGGCCGCTCCTGCTGCCGCACCCGCTGCCGCGGCACCGGTCGCACCGGTCCAGCCGGCCGTGACGCCCGCCGCCGCGCCGGCCCCGGCCGCCCAGGCCCCGGCCCCCGCGCCGGTCGCGCCCGCGGCCCCGGCCCCGGCCCCCGCGAAGCCCGTCGCCGAGAAGCCCACCCCGGCACAGCCGCAGCCGGCCCCCAAGGCCGCCCCGGCCACCGAGGCGCCCCAGGGCCCGGAGTACGTGACGCTGCGCGGCCCGTCCGCGGCCGTGGCGAAGAACATGCACGCCTCGCTGGAGCTGCCCACGGCCACGTCCGTGCGCGCCATCCCGGTGAAGCTGCTGTTCGACAACCGCATCGTCATCAACAACCACCTCAAGCGCGCCCGCGGCGGCAAGGTCTCCTTCACGCACATCATCGGCTACGCCATGGTGCAGGCGCTGAAGATCATGCCGGCGATGAACTGGTCGTTCGCGGAGAAGGACGGCAAGCCGACACTGGTCAAGCCCGACCACATCAACCTCGGCCTCGCCATCGACCTGGTCAAGCCCAACGGCGACCGCCAGCTGGTCGTCGCGGCCATCAAGAAGGCCGAGACCCTCAACTTCTTCGAGTTCTGGCAGGCCTACGAGGACATCGTCCGGCGCGCCCGCGTGGGCAAGCTGACGATGGACGACTTCTCCGGCGTCACCGTCTCGCTCACCAACCCCGGCGGCATCGGCACCGTCCACTCCGTGCCGCGCCTGATGCCCGGCCAGTCGGTGATCCTCGGCGTCGGCTCCATGGACTACCCCGCCGAGTTCCAGGGCACCTCCCAGGACACCCTGAACAAGCTGGGCATCTCCAAGGTCATGACGCTGACCAGCACCTACGACCACCGGGTCATCCAGGGTGCCGCGTCCGGCGAGTTCCTGCGCATCATGAACCAGCTCCTGCTGGGCGAGAACAACTTCTTCGACGACATCTTCAAGGCGCTGCGCATCCCCTACGAGCCGGTCCGCTGGCTCAAGGACATCGACGCCAGCCACGACGACGACGTCACCAAGGCCGCCCGCGTCTTCGAGCTGATCCACTCCTACCGGGTCCGCGGCCACGTCATGGCCGACACCGACCCGCTGGAGTACAAGCAGCGCAAGCACCCCGACCTGGACATCACCGAGCACGGGCTCACCCTGTGGGACCTGGAGCGCGACTTCGCCGTCGGCGGCTTCGCCGGCAAGTCCCTGATGAAGCTCCGCGACATCCTCGGCGTGCTGCGCGACTCCTACTGCCGCACCGTCGGCATCGAGTTCATGCACATCCAGGACCCGCTGCAGCGCAAGTGGATCCAGGACCGCGTCGAGCGCTCGCACACCAAGCCCGAGCGCGACGAGCAGCTGCGCATCCTGCGCCGGCTCAACGCCGCCGAGGCCTTCGAGACCTTCCTGCAGACCAAGTACGTCGGCCAGAAGCGCTTCTCGCTGGAGGGCGGCGAGTCCGTCATCCCGCTGCTGGACGCCGTCATCGACGCGGCCGCCGAGTCGCGTCTGGACGAGGTCGTCATCGGCATGGCCCACCGCGGCCGCCTCAACGTGCTCGCCAACATCGTCGGCAAGTCGTACGCGCAGATCTTCCGCGAGTTCGAGGGCAACCTCGACCCGAAGTCGATGCACGGCTCCGGCGACGTGAAGTACCACCTGGGCGCCCAGGGCACCTTCACCGGCCTGGACGGCGAGCAGATCACCGTCTCCCTGGCCGCGAACCCCTCCCACCTTGAGGCGGTCGACCCGATCGTCGAGGGCATCGCCCGCGCCAAGCAGGACGTCATCGGCAAGGGCGGCACGGACTTCACCGTCATGCCGGTCGTGCTCCACGGCGACGCGGCCTTCGCCGGCCAGGGCGTCGTGGCGGAGACCCTGAACATGTCGCAGCTGCGCGGCTACCGCACCGGCGGCACCGTGCACGTGGTGATCAACAACCAGGTCGGCTTCACCGCCGCCCCGGAGTCCTCCCGCTCGTCGATGTACAGCACCGACGTCGCGCGCATGATCGAGGCGCCGATCTTCCACGTGAACGGCGACGACCCGGAGGCCGTCGTCCGCGTCGCGCGGCTGGCCTTCGAGTTCCGCCAGGCGTTCAACAAGGACGTCGTCATCGACCTCATCTGCTACCGCCGCCGCGGTCACAACGAGGCCGACAACCCGTCCTTCACGCAGCCGCTGATGTACGACCTGATCGACAAGAAGCGCTCGGTGCGCAAGCTCTACACCGAGTCCCTCATCGGTCGCGGCGACATCACCCTGGAGGAGGCCGAGCAGGTCCTGCAGGACTACCAGGGCCAGCTGGAGAAGGTCTTCACCGAGGTCCGCGAGGCGACCGCGCCGGCCGCCGCGCAGCAGGAGGAGAGCCAGGCCACCGGTCCGGAGTTCCCCGTCCCGGTGGGCACCGCGATCAGCGAGGAGGCCGTCAAGCGGATCGCGGCCTCGCAGGTCAACATCCCCGAGCGGATCACCGTCCACCCGCGCCTGATGCCGCAGCTGCAGCGCCGCGCGGCCATGGTCGAGGACGACAGCATCGACTGGGCCATGGGCGAGACGCTCGCCATCGGCTCCCTGCTGATGGAGGGCACCCCGGTCCGGCTCGCCGGCCAGGACTCCCGCCGCGGCACCTTCGGCCAGCGGCACGCCGTCCTGGTCGACCGGGAGACCGGCGAGGACTACACCCCGCTGCTCTACCTCTCCGAGGACCAGGCGCGCTACAACATCTACGACTCGCTGCTCAGCGAGTACGCGGCGATGGGCTTCGAGTACGGCTACTCGCTGGCCCGCCCGGACGCGCTGGTCGCCTGGGAGGCCCAGTTCGGCGACTTCGTCAACGGCGCCCAGACCGTCGTCGACGAGTTCATCAGCTCCGCCGAGCAGAAGTGGGGCCAGACCTCCGGCGTCACCCTGCTGCTGCCGCACGGCTACGAGGGCCAGGGCCCGGACCACTCCTCGGCCCGCATCGAGCGCTTCCTGCAGCTGTGCGCGCAGAACAACATGACGGTGGCCGTCCCGACCACGCCGGCGAACTACTTCCACCTCCTGCGGTGGCAGGTCCACAACCCGCACCACAAGCCGCTCATCGTCTTCACCCCGAAGTCGATGCTGCGTCTGAAGGCGGCGACGTCGAGGACGGACGAGTTCACCTCCGGCGAGTTCCAGCCGGTCATCGGCGACCCGCACTTCACCTCCGGCGGGGGCCGGCCCGAGGACGTCCGCAAGGTCGTCTTCTGCTCCGGCAAGGTCTACTACGACCTCGTCGCCGAGCGCGAGAAGCGCGGTGCCTTCGACACCGCCTTGATCCGCATCGAGCGCCTCTACCCGCTGCCGGGCCTGGAGATCCAGGCCGCCCTGGCCCCGTTCACCAAGGCCCAGAAGTTCGTCTGGGCCCAGGACGAGCCGGCCAACCAGGGTGCCTGGCCGTTCATCGCCCTCAACCTGATCGACCACCTCGACCTGGTGCTGGGCGCCGCGCCCGACAACGCCGACCGGCTGCGTCGTGTGTCGCGTCCGTCCTCCTCGTCGCCCGCGGTCGGTTCCGCCAAGCGGCACCAGCAGGAGCAGGAGCAGCTGGTGCAGGAGGTCTTCGAGCTCTGAGGCTCGCAGTCCCGGTACGCACGCGCAGGGCCCCGCACTCACCGAGTGCGGGGCCCCTCCCGTGCGCCGGCCCGCGGGAGGGGCAGGCCGGGCCCAGGCGGCGGGAGTACCTATCCTGGCCTGGTACGTCATCCTTCGACCCTGATCCGGAGCACCCTTTGTACTTCACCGACCGCGGCATCGAGGAGCTGGAGAACCGGCGCGGCCAGGAGGAGGTCACCTTCGAGTGGCTGGCCGAGCGGCTGCGGGAGTTCGTCGACCTCAACCCGGAGTTCGAGATCCCGGTGGAACGGCTGGCGACCTGGCTGGCCCGGCTGGACGACGACGAGGACGAGTGACGGCGCACCGCCGGGCCGCCCGGCTCAGACGCGGAAGGCGCCGAAACCCACCTGCTCCCCGCAGACGCTGAGGACGGCCGGGGCGCCGTCGGCCCCGGTGACCCCGACCGTGCGGGCCACGTCGTCGGGGAGGGCGATCTCCACCCGGGAGGCCTGGACGGCGCAGACCTCGCGCGCCGAGGGGGTGCCCTCGAAGTTGACGTCGGTGTAGCGGACGTCGGCGACTGCCGTGGCGTGGGGGCGCAGGTCCACGGCGTCGGTGCCGGCGGCGGAGTTGTCGGTCCGCACGGGGGCGGCCTTGCCCTGGTCGTCCCTCGCGGTGAGGGTCGTGGCGCCGGCCAGGGTGCAGGTGGCGCCGGAGGTGTTGGTGACCTCGACCCTGCCGACCGCGGGCTGCCACACGGTCGCGTGCACGCCGGCGGCCACGAAGCGCACGGTGGTCGTGCCGGCCGTGCAGGCGCTCGCCCGGGCGTGCGCGGGGCTCACCGCGACGGCGGGCGCGCGGGTCCCGGTCCGGGTGCCGCAGCCGGCGAGGGCGGGGCCGGTGAGGAGCAGGACGGCGGCGGCGACGGCAGCGCGGGGGCGCAGGGGGCACGAGGGGCGCATGACGGACGAGCACATCACCCGGCGCCCCGTACGGCCCGGCACGGCGCGCGCGAGGTCGTCCCCCGCGTGCGGGACCTCACCCGTACGCCGCACAACCGGCCCCGCGCGGACGTCGGCCGTTCCGCCGGGAAACGCCACCAGGGCGCGGACGGAGCTCCCTTGACTTCCCCTCCACGCGATATATCGTGTCTATCGGAGAGACGCGATATGTTGCGTTGTCGGCGTTGCCCCGGCGTGCCCGGGTGACCCCAAGGAGGGGCGAAATGAGCGGAACACCCGGCTCACGGGAGTGGACGGTCACCGAGCCGCACAAGATGGTCTTCGACGGCAGCGTGGACACCCTGCACGTCCGGGTCGTCAACGGCGCCGTCAACGTGGTCGGCGTCGACGAGGGCCCGGCCCGGCTCGAGGTGAGCGAGCTCGACGGCCCGCCGCTGATCGTGTCCCACGAGGGCGGCACGCTCACCGTCACCTACGAGGACCTGCCCTGGAAGGGCCTGCTCAAGTGGCTCGACCGCAAGGGCTGGCGGCGGCACGCCGTCGTCTCGCTCGCGGTCCCGCAGCGCACCAATGTGTCGGTCGGGGTGGTCGGGGCGAACGCGGTGATCTCGGGGATCTCGGACCGCACCGCCGTACGGGGCGTCAACGGCGACATCACGCTGGTCGGCCAGGCCGGCCCGGTGACCGCCGAGACGGTCGCGGGGAACGTGGAGGCCCAGGCGGTCTCCGGCGACCTGCGGGTCAACACCGTCTCGGGCGACCTGACGGTGGTCGAGGGCAGTGGCGCCCACGTCAAGGCCGACTCGGTCAGCGGCAACATGGTGCTCGACCTGGACCCGCGCAGCGGCGCCGACGTCCGGCTGACCTCCGTCTCCGGGGAGATCGCTATCCGCATCCCCGACCCCGGTGACGCCGAGGTGGACGCCAACACCACCAGCGGCGACGTCTCCTGCGCCTTCGACGAGCTGCGGGTCAGCGGGCAGTGGGGGGCCAAGCGGATCTCCGGCCGGATGGGTTCCGGCGGCTCGCGGCTGAAGGCCACCACGGTGTCGGGCGCGATCGCGCTGCTGCGCCGCCCGCCGCAGGAGGAGCACGGGCCCGCGGACACCGATCCGTTCCGGAAGGACGTCTGAGATGGCCCCCGTCTTCGCCCACGGCCGGCTGCGCCTCTACCTGCTCAAGCTGCTCGACGAGGCCCCCCGCCACGGCTACGAGGTGATCCGGCTGCTGGAGGAGCGCTTCCACGGCCTGTACGCCCCCTCCGCCGGCACCGTCTACCCGCGGCTGGCCAAGCTGGAGAAGGAGGGCCTGGTCACCCACTCCACCGAGGGCGGCCGGAAGGTGTACTCGATCACCGACGCGGGCCGCGCCGAACTCGTCTCCCGCAGCGACGAGATCGCCGACCTGGAGAACGAGATCCGCGACTCCGTCTCCACGCTCGCCGCCGAGATCCGCGAGGACGTCCGGGGCGCCGCCGGCGACCTGCGGCGCGAGATCCGGGCGGCCGCCCAGCAGGCGTCGCGCACCCAGCCCAAGTCCTCCCCGGCGGACTGGAAGGAGCAGATGCGCCGCTCGAAGGAGGAGATCCGGCAGGCCCGCGAGGAGGCGCGCACCGCCAAGCGTGCCGCGCGGGAGGCCCAGGACGCCGCCCGGGACGAGGTGCAGCGCATCGCACGCCGCGTCCAGGAGGAGGTCCAGGACCACGTCCGGCGCGGCGACTGGCAGACCGGAGTCCGTGAGGGGCTGGCGGAACTCACCCGGGAACTGGGCCAGTTCGGCCGTACGTCCACCTGGCCGCCGTACGTGAAGCCCGAACCCGCAGAGGCGCCCGAGTGGGGCGCGGAGGACGCCGCCGTGACCGAGGACCCGGCCCGCGACCTGGAACGCCTGCTGGACCGCTTCCGCGACGACGTCCGCGACGCCGCCCGCGACAACGGCGTGGACGCCGAGCAATTGCGCGAGGTGCGCCGCCATCTGTCCACGGCGGCCGCCCACATCGGCGTCGTGCTGCGCGGCGGCCGCAAGGACCGGGGCTAGGCAGGGGCCAGGCCGCCGCTGTCCGGGCCCCACCCGCGGGCGGCAGCCCGGACGCCCCGGTCCGGTGGGGAGGACGTAGGGAGTTCCCCGATGCCGCCGTCCCCGTGCGCTGCCAGGCTCTCCGATGCGACGGCACCGGCTCCGGCCGGGCGCCGGGGACAGCTCGGCCGCCCGGTGCCAGGTCTCCGCCGCGCTGCCGGGCACACCACGCCGTCTCGCCCGTCCGGCCACGTCCGCCAGCGCCGGGGCCACCTCCTGGTCGGGCCCGGTGGCCGCAGCCACCAGGGCCTGGCGGCGCCCCCCTCGACAGTGGGGGCGCACGCCGGTGCACGGCCCGCACGCTGGGGACGCCGCTGCCGGGTCCGCTCCTCCGGCCGGCGGAACGCCCCCGGGCCCGGGCCTCAGACGGTCAGAACGACCTTCCCGAACAGCTCGCCGCCCGCCATCCTCGCGAAGCCCTCGCGGGCCCGGTCCAGCGGCAGCACGGTGTCGACGACCGGGCGCACCCCGGTGAGCGCGCAGAAGCTCAGCAGGTCCGCCAGTTCGTCCTTGGTGCCCATGGTCGAGCCGACGACCTTGAGCTCCAGGAAGAAGATCCGGTTCAGCTCGGCGGACCTCGGGTCGGGGCCCGAGGTGGCGCCGGAGATCACCAGCGTGCCGCCGGGGCGCAGCGACTTGACCGAGTGGGACCAGGTCGCGGCGCCGACGGTCTCGATGACCGCGTCCACGCGCTGCGGCAGCCGGGCTCCCGGCTCGAAGGCCGCGTCGGCGCCCAGTTCCTCGGCGCGCTTGCGCTTGGCCGCGTCGCGGCTGGTGGCGAAGACCCGCAGGCCCGCGGCCTTGGCCAGCACGATGGCGGCCGTGGCGACACCGCCGCCGGCGCCCTGGACCAGGACGGAGTCGCCCGGGCGCACGCCCGCGTTGGTGAAGAGCATCCGGTAGGCCGTCAGCCAGGCCGTGGGCAGGCAGGCGGCCTCCTCGAAGGAGAGTTCCTTCGGCTTGCGCAGCAGGTTCCAGGTGGGCACGGAGACCTTCTCCGCGAAGGTGCCCTGGTACTTCTCGGTGAGGATGCTGCGGGACTCGTCGGGGCCGACCCCGTGCCCGCTCAGTCCGACGACGGGGTAGACGACGACCTCGTTGCCGTGCTCGTCGATCCCGGCGGCGTCGCAGCCGAGGATCATCGGCAGGCTCTCCTCGCCGAGCCCCACCCCGCGCAGCGACCAGAGGTCGTGGTGGTTCAGGGAGGCGGCCTTGACGGTGACGGTGCTCCAGCCGGGCCGTTCCTCCGGCTCGGGGCGCTCCCCGAGCTCGAGGCCGTTCAGCGGCTGGTCGCGGTCGATTCGGGCGGCGTAGGCAGCGAACATGACCTTGACGCTAGCGCCGCGCGGTGCCCCCGCGTAACCGCGCGGGGATGTGACACGCGCCGCGCGGCGCGGTGCCCCCGACCGGCGGGCACCGCACCGCGCGGCGGCGCGGTCCGCGGGCGTACGGCGGCGCTCAGCGCCGGGCGACACCCTCGGCGCGGGCGGCCGCGGCGACGGCGGCGGAGACCGCGGGGGCCACGCGCTCGTCGAACGGCGAGGGGATCACGCAGTCGGCGGACAGCTCGCCGTCCACGACGGCGGCCAGCGCCTCGGCCGCGGCGATCTTCATGCCCTCGGTGATGCGGGAGGCCCGCACCTGCAGCGCGCCCGAGAAGATGCCGGGGAAGGCGAGCACGTTGTTGATCTGGTTCGGGAAGTCGCTGCGCCCGGTGGCGACGACGGCCGCGTACCGGTGCGCCACGTCGGGGTGGATCTCCGGCGTGGGGTTGGCCATGGCGAAGATGAAGCAGCCCTTCGCCATGGTGGCGACGGCCTCCTCCGGCACCGTGCCGCCGGAGACGCCGATGAAGACGTCCGCGCCCGCGAGCGCCTCCTCCAGCGTCCCGGTGAGCCCGGCCTTGTTGGTGAAGCCGGCGAGCTCGCGCTTGGCGCCGTTCAGATCCTCGCGGCCGGCGTGCACCACGCCCTTGCGGTCGGTGACGGCGACGTCCCCGATGCCCGCCTCGACGAGGATCTTGGCGATGGCGACGCCGGCGGCGCCGGCCCCGGAGATCACCGCGCGCAGTTCGCCCAGCGCGCGGCCGGTCAGCCGGGTGGCGTTGCGCAGCGCGGCGAGCGTGACGACGGCCGTGCCGTGCTGGTCGTCGTGGAAGACCGGGATGTCCAGGCTCTCCTGCAGCCTGCGCTCGATCTCGAAGCAGCGGGGGGCGGAGATGTCCTCGAGGTTCACCCCGCCGAAGGAGGGGGCGAGGCGCACGACGGTGTCGACGATCTCGTCCACGTCGGTGGTGGCCAGCGCGATGGGGACCGCGTCCACGCCGCCGAACTGCTTGAAGAGGATCGCCTTGCCCTCCATCACCGGCAGGGACGCCTCGGGCCCGATGTCACCGAGGCCCAGCACCGCCGTGCCGTCCGTGACCACGGCCACGACCTGGGACTTCCAGGTGTAGTCGTGGACCAGCTCGGGCTGCTCGGCGATGGCGGTGCACACGCGGGCGACACCCGGCGTGTAGGCGAGCGACAGGTCGTCGGCGTTGCGCACCGGGACGGTCGCGGTCACCTCCATCTTGCCGCCGCGGTGGAGGGCGAACACCGGGTCCACGGGGCTTTCCGGGCCGTCGGCGTCGGTGCCTTCCGTGCGTTCGGTGCTGCCGGCGCCACCGGCGTCGTCACTGCTGTCGGTGCGAGGATTGACAATCTCCGCTGCCACTTCTGACCCCTTTGTCCGAATTGTCTATGAGGGTACTACCCCCTACAACAGGGGATAGGTGGGCTCGGCTTCCGTACACCCGGACTCGAGTGGTCCCGGGCGCGACGGAGGCCGGGCGCGCCGCACGCACGCCGAGGGGCCCCCGGTGAGGGGTGAGGGTCCGTTGTACCGGAAGACGGTTTCCGCTGACGAGTCTGTTCGCCGCCACAGGGCCTCGCACATCGGGAACTTTTGCGCACGACGCAACAAGTCGTCCGAATAGCGGGACAAGGGAAGTGATGCACGCAACTTCGCGGCACGGCCCCACCGCGGTCCGGCCCTGGTGTACCGGCCTGGTGGGGGTCAGGGGATCGCCCGTTATGCGATTTTGACACATCCGGACACCCAAGAGGACGTGTCCGGATGGCAAGATGCGGAGATCACACGCGTTCGCGACACCCGAACGCGTGTACCCGGAAGATCGGCTGCTCCCAGGATTCCCCGCAGGAGGAACCAGCAATGACCGCACGTACCACCCGTCGCTCGACCGTGACGAGCCGCTTCGCCGCGGTCGGCGCGATCGCGGTCGCCGGCGCCCTCGTCCTCACCGGCTGCGGCGACCAGACGGACAAGGGCGGCTCCTCGTCCGCGTCGAGCGACGCCTCCAAGGCGCCCCTGTTCGACAAGCTGCCGAAGTCGGTGCAGTCGGCGGGCGTGCTCAAGGTCGGCTCCGACATCGCGTACCCGCCGGTGGAGTTCGTCAAGGACGGCAAGAACGTCGGCATCGACCCCGACCTCGCCGACGCCATGGCCAAGCAGCTCGGCGTGAAGGTCGAGTTCAACAACGGCACCTTCGACACCCTGCTGACCGGTCTGCGCGCCAAGCGCTACGACATGGTCATGTCGGCGATGAGCGACACCAAGGACCGCCAGGAGGGTGTGGACTCCTCCACCGGCAAGAAGGTCGGCGAGGGCGTCGACTTCGTGGACTACTTCACCGCGGGCTCCTCGATCATCGTGAAGAAGGGCAACCCGGAGGGTGTCACGTCCCTCGCGGACCTGTGCGGCAAGAAGGTCGCCGTGCAGCGCGGCACCACCTCGCAGGACCTGCTCAAGGCGCAGAAGTGCGACAAGCCGATGTCGATCGAGCCCTTCGACACCGACACCGAGGCGCAGACCCGCCTGAAGGCCGGCGGCGTCGTCGCCGACGTCTCCGACTTCCCGGTCGCCGCGTACGCCGTGAAGACCTCCGGCGGCGGCAACGACTTCGAGCTCGCCGGCGAGCAGGTCGAGGCCGGCCCGTACGGCATCGCGGTCTCCAAGAGCAACACCGAGCTGCGCGACGCGCTGCAGGCCGCGCTGACCGCCGTCATCAAGGACGGCTCCTACACCAAGGTCATGGAGAAGTGGGGCGTCACCGACGGCGCCGTCACCGAGGCCAAGATCAACGGCGGCTCCTGAGTCACGACAGCAAGAGGACTTCCTCCATGTCCGAAGCGAATGACAAGGTCCCGGCCGGCACCCCGGCCGGGACCCCGCCCGCCGCCTCCCGCCCGGAGGCCATCAAGGCGATCCCCGTACGGCACTACGGCCGCTGGATCTCGGCGATCCTGGTGCTCGCCGTGCTCGGGCTGCTGGTCAACGCGTTCGCCAACGCGAACGTGAACTACGGGGCGATCCCGGACTTCCTGTTCGACTCCACGGTCCTCAAGGGCCTGCGGAACACGATCGTCATCACCGTGGTCTCGATGGTCCTGGGCCTGGTCCTGGGCATCGTCCTCGCGGTGATGCGGCTGTCCAAGAACCCCGTGACCTCCTCGGTGGCCTGGGGCTACATCTGGTTCTTCCGCGGCACCCCGGTCTACGTCCAGCTGCTGATCTGGTTCAACCTGGCGCTGATCTTCCCGGTCATCAATCTCGGCTTCTACAAGGACGAGATGAACCAGTTCATGACCCCCTTCATGGCCGCGCTGCTCGGCCTGGGTCTGAACGAGGCCGCCTACATGTCGGAGATCGTGCGGGCCGGCATCCAGTCCGTCGACGAGGGCCAGACCGAGGCGTCGCACGCCCTGGGCATGACCCAGGGCCAGAACCTGCGCCGCGTGGTGCTGCCGCAGGCGATGCGGGTGATCGTCCCGCCGACCGGCAACGAGTTCATCAACATGCTGAAGACCTCGTCGCTGGCCGCGCAGGCCGCCCAGTACGCCGAACTGCTGCGCTCCACCACCGACATCGGCAACACCACCGGCGCCACCGTGGAGATGCTCTTCCTCGCCGCGGTCTGGTACCTGGTCCTCACCTCGGTGTTCTCGGTCGGCCAGTACTACCTGGAGCGCCGTTACGCCCGCGGCACGACCCGCAACCTGCCGCCCACCCCGTGGCAGCGGATCAAGGCCAACCTGGGCACCTTCCGCCGCCCGGAGGTGGCACGATGACCGACTTCAGCAAGGGCGTCACCGGCGCCCACCCGATGGTCAAGGCCGAGGCCGTGCACAAGCACTTCGGCCCGGCCCACATCCTCAAGGGCATCGACCTGGAGGTCGCCCCGCGTGAGGTGTTCTGCCTGATCGGCCCGTCGGGCTCGGGCAAGTCGACCTTCCTGCGGTGCATCAACCACCTGGAGAAGATCAGCGGCGGCCGGCTCTCGGTCGACGGCGAGCTGGTCGGCTACCGGCAGAAGGGCGACAAGCTCTACGAGCTGAAGGACCGCGAGGTCGCCGCCAAGCGCCGCGACATCGGCATGGTCTTCCAGCGCTTCAACCTCTTCCCCCACATGACCGCGATCGAGAACGTGATCGAGGCCCCGGTGCGGGTGAAGAGGGAGGCCAAGGCCGTCGCCCGGGAGCGGGCGCTGGCCCTGCTGGACCGGGTCGGCCTGCGCGACAAGGCCGGGCACTACCCCGCCCAGCTCTCCGGCGGCCAGCAGCAGCGGGTGGCCATCGCCCGCGCGCTGGCGATGGAGCCGAAGCTGATGCTCTTCGACGAGCCCACCTCCGCGCTCGACCCGGAGCTGGTCGGCGACGTCCTGGACGTCATGCGGGGCCTGGCCGAGGACGGCATGACGATGATCGTGGTCACCCACGAGATGGGCTTCGCCCGCGAGGTCGGCGACGCCCTGGTCTTCATGGACGACGGCGTCGTGGTCGAGTCCGGCCACCCGCGCGACGTGCTCACCGACCCGCAGCACGACCGCACCAAGGCCTTCCTCTCCAAGGTCCTCTGACCGCGCGTGCGTGAGGGGCGGCGCCGGACGGCGCCGCCCCTCACGCGTACCCCGCAGCGGGGCACGGATCACTTCAGCCCGAGGACGATCGCATCCGACACCGACCGCCAGACCTCCCGCGCCTCACCGAAGCCGGCCTCCCGCAGGGCCGCGGCGTGCCAGGCCGGGGGCAGTTCGTCGCCGTCGGCGTGGGAGCCGTAGACCACGAACCGTTCCTCGGTGGGACCGGCCAGCACCGGGTCGGCCCTGGCGGTGTCCCACCACTGCTCCCAGTCCAGCGCCCCCTCCGCGCGCCGCCGCTCGCGCCGGGACCGCTCCAGCTCGCGCACGGCCGCGTTCAGCCGGGGCGTCGAGGTGTCGGGCATGTGGTCGGCGTTGAGGAAGACCCCGCCGTCGCGCAGCAGGCCCGCCAGCGTGCCGTACAGGGCCTTCAGCGGCCCGGGCTTCAGCCAGTGCAGGGCGGTCGCGGTGAGCACGGCGTCGTACGAGTCGTACGGCAGGGCCAGCGGCCACTGCGGGTCGCGCAGGTCGGCGGTGACGAACTCGACCCTGCGCTCGCCCTCGAAGTGGCCGCGGGCGATGGTCAGCAGCGCCGGGTCGAGGTCCACGCCGGTCGACTCGGCGCCCGGGAAGCGCCGCAGCAGCCGGTCGGAGATGCTGCCGGTGCCGCAGGCCAGGTCGAGCACGCGGGGCTCGGGGCCGACCAGCGCCTCCACCATGTCGAGCATGACCCGGAACCGTTCCTCGCGGTCCGGCAGGTACCACTCCTGCTGCCGGTCCCAGCTGTCCTGCCAGGCCTGCCAGTCGGTCGCTGCCGCGGTGGTGTCGGACATACGGTTCCCCTCCAGTCGTAATACCCTTAGAGCTAGAGCAGTCATTACCGACCTTAGAGCGCACGCGTAAGGACTACAAGTGGAACTCGCCTATTACTCCGACTACGCCGTGCGCCTGGTGAACAGCGAGGAGCCCGAGCGCGGCATCGACAACCTGACCTCGGTCGACGCGGTGCGCGAGCTCTTCGGCCCGTCCAGCCTGGCCGCGGGCCGCGCGGGGGACGCCGACGTGCAGCGGCTGCGCACCGTCCGCACCCGGCTGCGCGGCGTCTTCGAGGCCGCCTCCGAGGGCGACGAGGTGCGCGCCGTCGACCTGCTCAACGCCCTGCTGCTGGAGTTCCCGGTCAGCCCGCAGATCTCCGGCCACGAGTTCCTCGACGAGAGCGGCCGGCCCGACTGGCACATGCACCTCGCCGAGCACGCGGCCACGGCCACGGCCTCGTACGCCGCGACCGCCTGCATGGGCCTGGCCTTCCAGCTGACCGACCTCGGCGTGGACCGGCTCGGCATCTGCCAGGCCACCACGTGCCGCAACGCCTACATCGACACCTCGACCAACCGGTCCCGCCGCTACTGCTCGGACCGCTGCGCGACCCGCGCCAACGTCGCCGCCTACCGCGCCCGCAAGCGCCTGGAGAACGAGCGGTCCGCCCTGAGCGGCCTGACGCAGGACACCAGCCAGCCCGCCACGCCCGCCACCGAGCGCTGAACCTCGCGCGGCGGCCGGAAGCGCCCCCGTCCCCGGGCGAGCACCAGCTCGTCCGGGACGGTGCCGAACTCCCTGCTGTCGTTCTCCACGAAGGTGTTGTCGCCCAGCACCCACCAACCGCCCTCGCGCCGCTCGACGGCGCGCTTGACGATCAGCAGGTCCTGCTGGAGCGGATGCCGCAGCACCACCACGTCACCCTCCCGGACCTCCGCCGCGCTCCTGACGTGCTGCACCAGCAGCCAGTCGCCGCTCAGCAGCGTCGGCACCATCGACGGACCTGTCACCTCGACCAGCTGGTACGGCACGCTCCTCCTCTGCCCAGCCCCGGGCTCGCGCATGCTCAGCCTCCTCCTCCATGCTCCACCAGCCCCAGGGTGACACCAGACTTTTGTCGTAAGCACCAAGGGGCGCCCGAGAAAACCACTCGACAGGGGAGTAATCTCCCTGGTGGAAAGACGATCACGAGGAAGGACAGTCATGCTCGCTCGCCTGTTCGCGCCCAAGGTCAAGGTCAGCGCTCACTGCGACCTGCCCTGCGGTGTCTACGACCCGGCCCAGGCCCGCATCGAGGCGCAGTCCGTCAAGGCGGTCCAGGAGAAGTACCAGGCCAACGAGGACCCGCACTTCCGGGCCCGCGCCATCGTCATCAAGGAACAGCGCGCGGAGCTCGTCAAGCACCACCTGTCGGTGCTGTGGAGCGACTACTTCAAGGCCCCGCACTTCGAGAAGTACCCGCAGCTGCACCAGCTCTTCAACGACGCGCTGAAGGCGGGCAGCGCCGCCAAGGCCTCGACCGACCCGGCGACCGGCCAGAAGCTGCTCGACCTGATCGACCAGATCGACGCCATCTTCCAGGAGACGAAGAAGGCCTGACCTGCCGTCGGCGATCCGCGCCCGGTCCGTACGGCCCCACGAGGGCCCGCGCGGACCGGGCGCGGTCGTGTGTACGGACCTGCGGCGGGCGGACCCCCCGGGCCGGAGGCAAGGTGACGGCCCGGGGGGCGCTTCCGCGGGGCACCGGCGCGCCGCCCGAGCCGTCACCTGCGCTCCCGCGCGCGCGGACGTCCGCACTCCGGAAGGCCGGGGGCAAAACCGCGGAAGTCCGTGTGGTGGGCGCCCCCGTTTTGATGGACTCGCCCCCGTGGCGGAACCGTTCCCGGCGGGCCCCGGGCGAAGGTGCGGGTGAGGGGGCGTGGGTCCGGGTCGGGCGGGTGGCGCCGCCGCGGACCTCGGACGGGCCGACCGACGTGCCGGCAGGAAGAATCCATCCCGTGGTGAACGCACTGCAGGAACTGATCAAGCGCCGGCTGGAGCAGCGGGGCTGGTCGTACGGTGAGGTGGCGCGACGCGGAGGTGTCCCGCGGTCGACGGTGCATCACCTGGCGACGACCGCGCGGGTGACCCGGATGCCGCAGCAGTCCACGCTGGAGGGCCTCTCCCGCGGCCTGGAACTGCCGCCCGACGCGGTGCGCAGGGCCGCGGCCGAGGCCTGCGGCATCCACCTGTACGTCGAGGACGGCACCGGCGCGACCACCGACCCCGAGGTCGCCACCCTCATCGCCAGCGTCCAGCAGCTCTCCGAAGCCGACCGCCGGCACGTCGCCGCCCTCGTCGAATCCCTCCTCCGCAGCTCCACCCCGTCATAGCCGCTCCGCTGCCGCGCCGTCGGACGCCGTGCCGCCCGGCGGACCGGCACCGCACACGGAGCGGCAGCGGTGCAGGAATCCGTCCTGGTCGACCTCGCACAGCGCCGCCATCGGTTCGACGGGCGGCCGGTCGGGGCGGCGCGCCGTCAGCGCACCGAGCAGCGCGCGGCCGTACGCCAGGCGCGGCAGCAGGCGCCCCGCCGAGGTGGGCCCGGGCATTCAGCACGCCGCCGGTCTGACGACGCGCAGCCAGCCGATGACCGCGTTGACGGTGGCGTAGTCGAGTTCGGCGATCCTGGCGACGGCGTCCGCGTCGTCGCGGCGGACCGGGACGCCGGCGGCGTCGAGGGCGCAGTGCAGCATGACCTGGTGCGCCTGGGTGGGTGGCAGGGTCTGGCCGGGACGGATCTGGGCGCGCAGCAGGTAGGAGATGGGCAGCGGGGGCGTCGGTCGGTCCACGGTCATGCGCGGATTCCCTCGAAGTAGTCGGACAGGGCTGTGGTGAGGTCGAGCCGGCTGTGCCATGCGCGGTGGTCGAGGAGTTCGGTCCGTGCCCGGGCCCAGAAGGCCCCGACGACGGCGTGGTCGTTGCGGTCGGCGACCAGGCCGGTGGGGGGCGCCAGTCCCCGGGCGTGGGCGCGTTCGGTGAAGACGAGCGTGGTGAAGCGCCCCTCCGGCCGGGGGCCGGGGTGCAGGGAGTGCTGCAGTACGGCCCTGCTCAGGGCGTCCGCCGCCACGGCCGCCGCCGGCGCGGAACCCGTGCTCCACCCCATCAGCCGCCGGGCGTGGGCGTCGAGGACGATCACGCAGAGCAGTGCGCCCTGGCCGGTGGCGAGTTCGACGGCGTCGGTCACCCAGAGCCGGTCGGGCACCCCGGGGCGGCCCTGGAGCCCGGCGCGCCGCATGAGCAGTTCCACGGTGCCGTGGCTGAGGGACAGGCCGTGCCGCAGGGTGAGCTCCTCGTGGACGCGCCGGTACCCGAAGGTGCCGCGCGAGGCGGCGTGGATGGAGGCGATGAGATCCGTCAGCCACAGATGCCGGGCGGCGCGGGCCGAGGGGGGCCGGCTGCGCCAGGTGAAGTACCCCGATTCGGAGATGCCGAGGACGCGCGTGGCGGTCCGGATCGGGAGACCCTCACCGGCCATCACCTGCACGGCCTCGAATCGCCTTTTGGGGACACCACATCGCGCAGCAGTTCGGTCACCCGCCGGTGGACGGCGAGTTCGGTCTCCAGTTCGGTGATGCGTTTGCGGGCCGCGGTCAGCTCGGCGGTGCCCACCTGTGGGCGCCGCGGCCTGCCGAGGTGCGGCAGGTGCGTGCGACGCCACTGGTAGATCGTCTGGTCACCGAGGCCGAGGTCCAGGGCGACCTTCTTCACGGGCTCGCCGGCGACCAGCAGGTCGAGGGCCTTGCGGCGCAGCTCGGGCGGATATCGTCTGGGCACTTCATGCCTCCGGAAAGGCCGGTCGTGGTCCCGGGCCGGGGACCCGTCGGGGGTTTGGGGAGGTGAGGGACGTGCCCCCGGCCCGGAAGCGGTGGGGGCGTCAGCTGACGTGGCGGTGCATGGTCACCGTGGGCCGGAACTCGCGCAGCGGACTGGCCCCGGCTCCGGCCGGCACCGCTGCCGCGGCCCGGTCCAGGACGGCCCTGACCTCGGCGGCCAGCGCGTCCGCGCGGCGCTCGATCTCCGCGAGCGGGTCGCCGCACCGCCTCAGCTCGGCCACCCGGCGCCGGATGTCGGCGAGCCGGTCGCGGTCGCGGGCGGTCAGGGTGAGCGGCCGCGGGGTCGCCACGATGAACTGGTAGGCGCCCGCGAAGGTCTGGCATCCCGTGCAGTGCTGGTTGACGGCCCGGCTGATGTTCGTGGCGTTGATCCGCCGGAGGTCGACACCGGAGGTGGTGACGATCTGGAAGGAGAGGGCGATCGACCGGCACGGCCGGGAGGGCGAGCAGCCGACGGATGCGGCGACCGCCCGGTTGTGCGCGGCGGCCGCGACGAGCGGCCCGAACCGGTGGATCGAGAACTCCTCGTCGTACTGGACCGGGTGGGCCCGGTTGGCGAGGGTGTGCGCCTCGTCCACGGCGGCGCCGACGCTGCGGGGGATGTGCGACCCCGGTGCCGCGCCGGCCGGGGCCGCGGTGGCGAGGGCGGCGAGGCCGGCGGTGGTCAGCATGCCCAGCCGGACGGCCTTGCGGCCCACCGTGCTGGTACGGGGCTTTCGGTGCGTCACGGACTTCTCCTGTACGGATGGAAGGGATGTCGGGGAAGGGGGCGGATGCGAGTGTGGGGCCGGTCCGTGTCAGGTCGGCAGGGGCGCGGGGAAGGACACGGTGAAGCTCGGGATGGGGGGTTCCGAGGGCGACGCGGAGTCCGAGGGCGAGGCGGTGGGCGAGCTCGCGGACGGGCTCGGCCCGGCCGTGGCCGTGGTCCGGGTGCTGCTCGGCTCCGGTTCGCTGCGCGAGGCGCGCGGGCTCGGCGACGCGGCGGGCGAGGAACTGCCGCTCGCCGAGGCGGAGGCGCCGGCCGATCCGGACTCCGAGGGCGACGGCGAGGGCGCGGTCGCCGACGGCTCGCCCACCGCCACGGTCACCGGGGGTGTGGTGACGCTCGGCAGCGGTGCGGGGGCGACGGGGCGCAGGGGCCGGATATCGGGCACCCCGGGCTGCAGGATGGGGGCGATCGGCGGCTGCGGAGGCAGCGGCTTGGGGGTCACCCCGCCCACCCACGCGGCGCACAGCGCCGCAGCTCCGGCCAGCGTGACCCCGCCGATGAGGAGCCTCAGCCGGAGATTCCCCTCCGTGGCGCGGACGACGTGGCGGACGAGCCGGCCCCCCAGACGCACCGACAGGTACGCGGCGCCGGCCAGGGGGAAGACCAGCATGAGACTGCCGATGACGCCGACTGTCCCGGCGGCGAACTGGCCCTCGGCGAAGGCGGAGCCGGTCCCGGTGAGCTGCTCGACCAGCGACCGCAGGCTCGTCTCGAGCAGGCGCGGCAGGTTCCACAGCACGTAGCCGAGTTCGGCCAGCAGCAGCGGCACCATGGTCAGCACCCAGGTGGTGACGATGATCCGGGCGGAGCGCTTGAGGTCGGAGACCTCGGGGGGCACCGGGCGGCCCGGCAGCATGCTGCGCAGGATCGGCTTGATCTTGCCGAAGAGGTCGGGGACGCCGGCGAGGTCACCGAGGATGTAGTAGCCGTCCAGCCGGACGGCCGGCATGAGCTGCTCGATGATCTCGAAGTGGGCCAGGTAGACGGCGGCGAGGAAGAAGGACTGCCCGGTGGCGAAGTAGCCGCCGGCCAGGGCCAGTATGAAGACGACGTTGAAGTAGACGCCGCCGAGGTCGGTGCGCATGCGCCCGCCCCGGCCGATCCGGTAGACGTCGGTGACGTCGGTGTACATCGACGGCCAGATCAGGAAGATGCCGCAGCCGATGGCGCCGGGGCGGGCCCCGCCGTAGCGGCAGGCGGAGGCGTGCCCGAACTCGTGGAAGACGAGCGAGGCCACGGTGAGCGCGAACACCACCAGCATCAGCACGGGCTGTTCCAGCACCTGGAGCACCGGTGTCATCGCCCCGTGCAGCGCGAACAGCCAGATCTCCATGGCGACCGCGGTCGCGAGCACCAGGGCCACCACCAGCGGGCGGTGCAGCCAGGCCAGGGAGCGGGCGATCCGGGCGACCTGCCGTTCGCGGAAGATGACCCGGTGGCCCTTGAGGACGAGCAGGAGGTCCGCGGTGGGCCCGGTGACCTCGTCGTCCTCCTGGCCGAAGGGGACGGTGACGCCCAGCGGCTGGAGCTTGTTCTCGATCAGGTAGCGCACGTTCTCGGCGCTGACCTCGCGGCCGAAGCGCCCGCTCACCCGGTGCGAGATGGCCTCGGTGTCGCGCCGCCCGTCGATGGCGCGGGCGACCAGGTACAGCAGCCGGCTCAGCTGGACGACCTGCCCGTCCCCCCGGCGGACGATGTACCGGGGCTCGGTGGTCCCCGATCCCTTGTACTCGCCGAGGAGTTGCAGGCCCGCGCCCAGCCGCGGGACGGGGAAACCCGTGTCGCAGGGGGGTTCCGTCACGTCCGCGCCGTACACCGCCGTCCCCGTGGGGCCGGGGCCGTGAGCAATGTGACTTTCCGTCACCGTCCTGCTCTTCCTCCCGAGACGGACCGCGCCACGACGGGCGCGGTCCGCACACGTACGGGTGTTGTTACTGGCGGATGTTGATGGCCTGGACGGCCTCGGACTGGGCGACCGCGAACGGGGAGAACTGGTTCGCCGCGAGCGA
The DNA here is from genome assembly GCF_042956445.1 of Streptomyces sp. NPDC008238. NCBI lineage: Bacteria > Bacillati > Actinomycetota > Actinomycetes > Kitasatosporales > Streptomycetaceae > Streptomyces > Streptomyces sp. NPDC008238. The sequence goes on from NZ_JBIBGK010000002.1 coordinate 120,912, forward strand.
CTCGTTGTGGGCGTCGACGTGCGCGATGTTCTTGGTCACGTGCGTGGTCTTGACGAAGCTGAACTTGAGCTTGCCCAGGGCCTCGCGGCCCGGCAGCAGCTCCGCGGACTCGGCGTCGAGCTGGTCCATGTTCATGGGGGGGGATACCTTTCTCGGTATGCGGAAGGAGGTGGGCCGCGGACTACTGGCGGATGTTGATGGCCTGGGTGGCCTGCGACTGGGCGACCGCGTACGGCGACCACTCGTTGGCCGCGAGCGACTCGTTGTGGGCGTCGACGTGGGCCACGTGCTTGGTCACGTGCGTGGTCTTGACGAAGCTGAACTTGAGCTTGCCCAGGGCCTCGCGGCCGGGCAGCAGCTCCGCGGACTCGGTGTCCAGCTCACGCATGTCGAGCATGGGGGATCCTTCGGACGAGGGGTGCGGACGCGGACCGGGCCACAGGGCCCGTCCATCCACACCGGACGATCTGTCTGACGGCGTTGGACAGTAGCCGGGCGCCACGGCCCCGGCAAGCGACTCGGAGGCATGACCGTCCGTCAACACCGCGTCAGGGCGCGGGAAGAGGCAGGTGGGAGCGCCGGCAGGGGCGTTCCGGACGATCGGGCCCGACCGCCGGATGTCACTCGAACGGGTCAATCCGCCCCCTGCCCGATGTGGGGAAGTCCCGGCAGAGGGGGCGAAGCACGACGAACCGGTGGCTATCCTCTCGATCCCCGAGGTGCTTGGGCCCACCAGGCCTCCGGTGAGAGGGGTGCACGTGCTTGTCGTTCAAGGGGCGACCGCCACCGCCGTCGTCCGCCACCGGACCGGAGAGCCGGTGGTCCTGCTTTCCGGCGAACTCCCCGCGGTCCTCACTCCGGCCGCCCTGAACGAACTGCTGAATCTGGCGGCCGCCGTCCTCACGGCCGAGGAGACCGCCCTCTTCCGCAGTTGCCTGACCGCACTGCGTTGCGGGGAGAAACTCCAGGAACGCCGTATCGAGGTCAGCGGCGCCGTCCTCACCGTCTACAGCAGCTGATCCGAACCGAATTCCGGCTGTTTTGGATTGCATTTTCCGGGGCATTTCCAAAAGCCCGCATCCGAGGGCGACATGCCGGATGCGGATCACCCTGGAGAGTGTTTCCGGGACCCACCACGGGGGCTCGGCGAATAGCGACCGGCAAAGCTCAGGAGGGGTTTCGGCCGGAATCCGCGGACAGGACGGGCCGTCGCCCGTTCGGACGCCCGACCCCGTTCGGCGGAATGAATGCGGCACGAGTCCCGAGTAACGTCTGGCGGGCCATCCGGCAATTCACCGAGTTTGAGGAGAAATGCGGTGAGAAAATTCGTTCGCGCTGCCGCAACGGCAGCACTGGCCACCGTGGCCCTGGCGGTCCCCATGACGACGGCGGCGTCGGCCACCCCGTCCCATTCCGCGTCCGGCGCCTACCGGAGCGCCGGGCACGGCCAATGGGGCGGCGACCACGGCCGCTGGGGCGGGGACCACGGCCGTTGGGGCGGCGACCGCGGTCGCTGCGGGCCACGCCTGTGGGGGTACGGCAGGTGGGACGACCGCTGGGACCGCGGCCGGGGCCACGGCCACGGGCGTGGCTTCACCCACCAGCGGTACGACCGCTTCGGGTTCGACCGCTACCGGCTGGACCGGGACTGCGACTGCCGCTACCGCTACTGAACCGGCCACCCGTGACGTGGGCCCCCGGGAAGGGGACTTTCCCGGGGGCCCACCCCTGTGCGCATTCCGTTCCGCCCGCCCGGCCGGCCGCTCAGCTGCTGTAGACGGTGAGGACGGCGCCGCTGACCTCGATACGGCGTTCCTGGAGTTTCTCCCCGCAACGCAGTGCGGTCAGGCAACTGCGGAAGAGGGCGGTCTCCTCGGCCGTGAGGACGGCGGCCGCCAGATTCAGCAGTTCGTTCAGGGCGGCCGGAGTGAGGACCGCGGGGAGTTCGCCGGAAAGCAGGACCACCGGCTCTCCGGTCCGGTGGCGGACGACGGCGGTGGCGGTCGCCCCTTGAACGACAAGCACGTGCACCCCTCTCACCGGAGGCCTCGGGTCCGCGAACTCGTCCCGAGACTGGAGAGAATATCCCCGCGCTCGCCGCTCTTTGTCCGTTCTGAGTTGCTTCACCACCACACGCCCCGTCAGGCACGGCATGAGCATGGCCAATCGAACGCCGGGTCCCGGTCAGCGGACGGCGGCAACGGCCAAATCAGCACCCTGCTGCACGAGACGGACCGGGCCATCCGCAGTAGACGGCTGGCGGCGATTGGCGTTGCGATGTTCCCTGCGCCGGCGTGCACCCCGAAGGGTCAGCCGGACTCCGGACCGGCCTGCGACCGGGACTCCGCGGAGCTGCGGAGGAGGGATTCGACGAGTGCGGCGACGTGCCGGCGGTCGGCTTCGGAGAGCTGCTGGACGCTGGCGATGAGGGTGGCGACCTCGGGGTCGGTGGTCGCGCCGGTGCCGTCCTCGACGTACAGGTGGATGCCGCAGGCCTCGGCCGCGGCCCTGCGCACCGCGTCCAACGGCAGTTCCAGGCCGCGGGAGAGGCCCTCCAGCGTGGACTGCTGCGGCATCCGGGTCACCCGCGCGGTCGTCGCCAGGTGATGCACCGTCGACCGCGGGACACCACCACGCCGCGCCACCTCACCGTACGACCAGCCCCGCTGCTCCAGCCGGCGCTTGATCAGTTCCTGCAGTGCGTTCACCACGGGATGGATTCTTCCTGCTAGCACGTCGGTTGACCCGTCCGAGTGAGATCGAGTCTACAGCGGTGCCACCCGCCCGACCCGGACCCGCACCCCCTCACCTGCACCTTCGCCCGGGCCTGCCAGGCCGGCCGGACCGGACTGCCACGAAGTGCTTGCCGCGGGGCGGGCCAGGGGCTAGCGTCCAATGCCATCAGACACCTCGTCCAATGACTATGGACGACGCGGCGCGGACCCGCCTTCGCCCACCCGCCCCACCGGGCTCGCCCGCGAAGGCGGTCCGCCACCCGGAATCCCGACGGCGATTCCGCGCTTCCCCGGGCGGTTTTCTCCAGCGTCGCCAAAACTGCCCTCCCTCCTCCGAAACCCGTACCTTCAACGCTCCGGGGCGCGGTGCGTCACGCCCGGCGGCGGTCACGTCGGACGGAATCTAGAGGTGATCAACGCCCCCGAAACGCAGTTGCCCAAAACTGGCCGCTTTTGCCCCATCCGATCAAGTGATTCAACGTCATGGGCTTTGCTCTCCGCACATGCCGACAGCAGATATATGCATCCTTCGTCGGCTCTCCCCGGCCGGACGCCGTCCGCACGCTGATCACTTGCCGCAGAACCCGGGAGTGGTATGTGCGACGAATTCTGCGGGCCCGCCCTCGCGGCATGGCTCGCCCGAGGGGCCGACGGGCCGCGGCGCCACCTCGAGGAGTGGGCGCGCGCCAGGAACAGGGTGACGCTGCTGCCGGCCGGCCACCGCTGGGACGCCGTCAGGATTCCCGAACGGCCGGGCCACGACGTCCTCGCCCGGCTCCAGGACGGCACCGCGCCCGTCGGGCCGGTCATGTGGGACCGGCGCTGCGGCCACCTGTACTTCCTCGTGCCGCCGCTCGCCGGGGACGTCTGGTCCCCGCTCGGGCTGCGCCTGCTCACCCGGGGAGCGTGGCTCGCCGCCGCCGACCCGCGGAGGCCGGCCCGGCACCCGGCCCTGTGGATCTGCTCCAGGGGCGGCGTCCGGCTCACCCCGCCGGCATATCTCTACATCGCCTGCCTGGAGGCGCTGACCGCCGGCGCCCGCTTCCTGCGGCGTGTCGCCGCGCCCCTGTGAGCCGCCCGCGTCCCGTTCACGCCCGCAGCGCCCGTCCGGCGCGTACGGCACGCACGACGCTCACGGCGCGTACCGCACGTACGCGGCGCACCATCCGGCGCACGGCGGGATGACGGCGCAGGGCCTCGGCACGGACCGGGCTGCCCCCGGGCAGCCGCAGGCTGGTGAGCCGGCGCCGCTTGAAGTACCGCGCGTGGTCCGGCAGATGACGACGGAGCCATTCCTCGGCCTCCGGGCGCAGCGCCGGGTGCAGACGCGCCTGCATGCAGTAGCCCACGGTTCGCAGCAACGGGGCCAGGGTCGCCTCCACCGCCTCCCCCGTGAGGGCCGGGGGCCGGCCGACGAGCGCGGTGTCCCGCTCCAGGTCGGGGAGGGCGGCGTCGACGAGGGTGAGCGGGACCCGGTCGGCGTTCTCGTACGGGGCGATCCGGTCCAGCAGCGGCCCGGTGCCGACGCGGGCGGCGGCGATGCCGTGCAGGGCCGCGGCGGTGACCAGGGCGGCGGAGGAGCACCCGACGACCAGCGCGGGACGGAACCGCGCCAGAAGGGCCTCGGCGGCGACGGGGCCCTCCAGCACGGCCAGTTCCACACCGAGTCCGGCGGCGGCCTTGCCCAGCGCGTGCGTCAGGTCCTCCGGTGCGCCGGGGCCGGGGGCGTACAGCAGCGAGGTGTGTCCGGCCGCCACCGCGCCGCGGAGCATCCGCGCGTGCAGCCCGGCCTCCTCCCGCTCGTCGACGAGGCCGCTCGCGGTCAGGTGCTCACCGAGCAGGAGCGCGGTGTGCCGCCCGGGAACCGGCGGGACGAGGTCGGCCATCCCCTCCAGCGTGCGCAGCAGGACGTCCCGGGGGACGGCGACGGGCTCCACCGCGTGCTCGGCGAGCAGCAACGGGCGCAGCCCCGGCAGCAGGTCGACGTGGAGGAGCCGCACGATGCGGCAACTCAGGCCCGCGGGCAGCCGGTCGGCGGTCGGGCCGTACCCCCTCGGACCCGGGTCGTACACATGGACCGGGCTCTCGGCGAAGACCTCGGCGACCGAGCGGGCCGGCGGGGCGTCCGGCGCCTCGCAGACGATCTCCACGGCTCCGTCGCCCAGGTCCCAGGCGAGCCGCAGCGCCCGCTCCCACAGGGTCAGGTCCTCCTCGCGGGGTGCCCAGTCCGCCGGGTGGTGCGGGGCGATGATGGCGTTCCAGGAACGCACGGCGTCGAACTCGGGACGCAGGGCCGCGAAGCCCGGCGTACGGTCGAGGGGCGTGGCGAGCTCGGGGACGGCCGAGACGTCGCTCACCACGAGGAGGCGGCGGCGCCCCCCACGGGGTCCGAACAACCCCGCCCGGATGGCCGCCGTGACGGTCGCCGCCGCGTAAGGGGTGGCGGCGAAGAAGATCTGGGTCATCCACTCGTCCTTCGTGTCACCGCGCGCCCGGCGCGGCTTCCGGTCCGGGGCGCGGCGCTGCCGCTCGTGCATCAGCATCACGGACCGGTTCCTCCCGGTCCAAGCCAGGACGCCGGATATCACCGGTCCGAGTGAGCGGCGGCCCGGATCCGGCCCGGACGGGTCCGCGGAAAGAACGTCCGCCGACGTGTCGATCCGCGCGCCGCCCGTTCGACGCGTAGGCAGGAGCGGGGAAGGATCCCGCCGTCGCACGAAGAAGGAGAACGCCATGCGTTTCATGTCCCTGATCCGGATCAACGAGGACAACGTCCCCGAGGGCGGCCCCGACGAGCGGCTGATGGAGGAGATGGGCCGGCTCATCGAGGAGATGTCCAAGGCCGGTGTGCTGCTGGACACGGCGGGTCTGCGGCCCACCTCCGAGGGGACGCGGCTGCACTGGGACCACGGGAAGCTGTCGGTGATCGACGGGCCCTTCACCGAGTCCAAGGAGTTCATCGGCGGCTACGCGATCGTCCAGGCGAAGTCGAAGGAGGAGGCCGTGGAGTGGACCAAGCGCTTCCTGCAGATCCACGGCGACGCCTGGGAGATCACCTGCGAGCTGCGGCAGGTCGAGGAGGCCCCGGAGCTCTCCTGAGCGCCGCGGCCGGCCGCCGGTTGCCCTCCGCCGGAGGTGCTGCTGTGATGGGTGGCTGTGACGGCCTCGGCTCCAGGTACCGATGACGCCCGCCGCGCGATCGAGGCGGTGTGGCGGATCGAGTCGGCCCGGGTGATCGCCGGTGTCGCGCGGATCGTGCGCGACATCGGCGTCGCCGAGGAACTCGCCCAGGACGCCCTGGTCGCGGCCCTGGAGCAGTGGCCGGGGGACGGTGTCCCGGACAACCCCGGCGCCTGGCTGACGGCCACGGCGAAGCACCGCGCGATCGACCTCGTCCGCCGCCGGGAGGTCTTCGCCCGCAAGCTCCAGGAGCTGGGCCACTCCCTGGAGGGCGGCCTCGCGTACGAGCCGGACTTCGCGGCGGCCGAGGCGTCCGCCGACGGCGACATCGAGGACGACCTGCTGCGGCTGGTCTTCACCGCCTGCCACCCGGTGCTGTCCACCGAGGCCCGCGTGGCGCTCACGCTGCGGCTGCTCGGCGGTCTGACGACCGCGGAGATCGCCCGCGCCTACCTGGTGCCGGAGGCGACCGTCGCCCAGCGCGTCGTCCGGGCGAAGCGGACGCTGGCGAAGGCGGACGTGCCCTTCGAGCAGCCGCACGGGCCCGAGCGGGTCGAGCGGCTCTCCTCCGTCCTGGAGGTCGTCTACCTGGTCTTCAACGAGGGCTACTCGGCGACCGCGGGCGACGACTGGATGCGCCCCGCGCTGTGCGAGGACGCCCTGCGCCTGGCCAGGGTGCTGGCGGGGCTGATGCCCAAGGAGCCGGAGGCGCACGGACTGGCCGCGCTGCTGGAGATCCAGGCGTCGCGCGCGGCGGCCCGCACCGGCCCGGACGGGCAGCCCGTCCTGCTCGCCGACCAGGACCGGCGGCGCTGGGACCAGTTGCTGATCCGGCGCGGCTTCGCGGCCCTGGCCCGCGCCGAGGCGGCGGGCGGCCCGCCGGGCCCGTACACGCTGCAGGCCGCCATCGCCGCCTGCCACGCCCGCGCGCCGCACGCGCGGGACACGGACTGGCCGCGGATCGCGGAGCTCTACGCCGCCCTGGCCCGGCGCACGCCCACCCCGGTGGTGGAGCTCAACCGGGCGGTCGCCGTCACCATGGCGTACGGGCCGGAGGAGGGGCTCGCGCTCGTGGACAGGCTCACCGGCGAGCCGTCGCTGCGCGGCTACCACCTGCTGCCGAGCGTCCGCGGTGACCTGCTGGAACGGCTCGGCCGGCACGCCGAGGCGCGTGAGGAGTTCCTGCGCGCCGCCACCCTGACCCGCAACGAGCGCGAACGCGCCCTGCTGGTGGAACGCGCCGCGAGGGCGAGCCTGGCGGCCGGGGACGGCTAGGGCCTGTTTCGAAAGTAGCGTCGGCCGCCCGGAGGGCGGGTCCCGCGGCTCCCCCAGCTTGCGCCGGGAGGTGCCCCCAGGTGCGGTGCATCGCAAGGCGGAGAGTCGTCCTCGTAGTGGGCTACTCGGACGATTCGACAACGCAGCGAGGCGCCGTGCCAGGCGTCGCGGGACAGGCGGGACTTTCGAAACAGGCCCTAGCGCGTGTCGTCACGTGACTCAAGGGCCGGCGGACGCGTGTCGGACGACCGGCCGCGGCGGCGGCCCGCGACGCTGCCGATGGCCTCGACGACGGGGTGCCGGTGGGCCCCGGGCCCGCGCAGGGCGTGCAGCATCACGAACATTATCAGCGGGCACATCAGCGCCACGGCGAGGATGAAGATCGCGCCGATCGGCACGCCCAGCCCGACCGCGACCACCACCGCGACCGCCGCGGCGAGCCCGTACAACCCGTAGTGACGTGCGGTCGCCCTCGTCCTGCCCATGGCGGCCTCCCACGGTCTCGGCGACGGCCCGTTCCCTCATCGTACGGCGGCGGGCGCGCGCCGCATCCGCGCGTCAACGGCCGTTGCCCGCGGCCCGGGTGACGGCCGGTCCCCCGGGGCGGCGCACGCCCCCCTCGGTGTCGCGCGGACCACCGTGCGCCCTCACCGGGGGCCGCCGAGCGGGGTGGACATACTTCCCGCTCATGGGATCATCCTGCGGTGTGCCGCCCACGGCGCGGCGGGAACCGCGGCCCGTGCGCCGGGCGTCGCCACATGCGACCGCCGCGTCACCGGGGTCCGGAGCGTCCCTCCGCACGGCCCCCGTCCCACGCGACGACCGCGCGCAGGACAACCATCGTCGTCGACACCCGAGAGGGGCAGGGCATGACCGCAACGGCGAGCCGCTACCTCTACCTCACCCGGCACGCCGAGGCGCTGCCGGACGAGAGCGGACTCACGGAGAACGGCTTCCGGCAGGCCGGGCTACTCGGCGAGCGGCTGAAGGGCTCCCCGATCTCCGCCGTCCACCACAGTCCGCTGCCCAGGGCCGCGCAGTCCGCCGCGATGATCGGCGAACAACTGGGGAGCGGGGTGCCCGTGGCGCCCCACGAGCTCGCCGGGGACTACCCGCCGTACTTCCCGGCGGAGTCCGAGCTGCCGCCGGACAGCGCGTACTACCTCTCCCGCTTCCTCGACCACTTCTCCCCCGAGGAGCGCGCCTGGGGGCCGCAGCTGGCCACCGAGGCGCTGACGCGGTTCGCCGGGCCCATGGCGGCGGGCAAGGCGCACCACGAGCTGGTCGTGACGCACAACTTCCTGATCGGCTGGCTGGTCTCGGCGGCGCTGGACGCGCCCCGCTGGCGCTGGCTCAGCCTCAACCACGCCAACGCCGCCCTGACGGTGATCCGCTACACCCCCGGCCGCCCGAACTCGGTGCTGCTCTTCAACGACATGCGGCACCTCCCGGAGGAGCTGCGCTGGACCGGTTTCCCGGCCGAGCTGCACTTCTGAGGGCGGTCGCCCCGTTCCCCCGCCGGACACCGGACCCGGCGCGGCGGCGGGTGCCGGGGCACCGGGCCCGGGCACCGGTCGGGGGACCTTGTGGCCTATGGCAACGCGATCCCGGGCAGTGTTAGAAATGTCGACATGGTCGACGTTTTCGACCGATTCGGGGCGTGTCAATGCGGTCACTGACCGAGAAAAGCCCGCGGAGCGTCGCCGGACAGGTGTTCATCCTGCAGGTGGCGATCGTCGTGCTGCTCGTCGCGTGCGGGGTGTTCGCGCTCGTCCTGCAGTCCCGGCACGACGGCGAGCGGGAGGCCGTCAACCGCTCCATCGCGGCGGCCGGCACCTTCGCGCGCTCCCCCGGCCTGGACGAGGCGCTGAAGGAACCGGACCCCTCCAAGACCCTCCAGCCGATCACCGAACTGGCCCGCAAGGAGGCCGGGGTCGACTTCATCGTGGTGATGGACACCTCCGGCATCCGCTACACGCACCCGATCCCCGACCGGATCGGCCGGCGGTTCGTCGGCACCATCGAGCCGTCCCTGCAGGGCAGGGTCCACACCGAGAGCGTGCACGGTCCGCTCGGCCACGAGGTCCAGGCCGTGGTGCCCGTCTTCGACCCCGTCGACGACCCGCACGGCGAGGTCGTGGCGCTGGTGTCGGCCGGCATGAAGGTCAAGAGCGTGACCGGTGTGGTCGCCAAGCAGCTGCCGATCATCCTCGGCGCCGGCGCGGCCGCGCTCGCCCTGGCCATGGGCGGCACGGCCCTGGTCGCCAAACGGCTGCGCCGGCAGACCCACCGCCTGGACCCGGCCGAGATGTCCCGCATGTACGAGCACCACGACACGGTGCTGCACTCCGTACGGGAGGGCGTGCTCATCGTCGACGCCGACGGGCGGCTGCTCCTCGCCAACGACGAGGCCAAGCGCCTGCTGGACCTCGCCCCCGACGCCGAGGGCCGGCGGATCCCGGACCTCGCGGGGCTCGACCCCGGCACGGTCGAGCTGCTGACCTCCGGGCGGGTGGCCACCGACGAGGTGCTCCCGGCCGGCGACCGCCTGCTGGCGGTGAACCAGCGTCCCACCAACGGCCGCCACGGCGGCCCCAAGTGCTCCATCGCGACCCTGCGCGACTCCACCGAGCTGCGGGCCCTGTCCGGCCGCGCCGAGGCCGCCAGGGGACGCCTCAAGCTGCTCTACGACGCGGGCCTGGGCATCGGCACGACCCTCGACGTGGTGCGCACCGCCGAGGAGCTGGCCCAGGTCGCCGTGCCGCGCTTCGCCGACTTCGTCACCGTCGACCTGGCCGACCCGGTGCTGCGCGGCGAGGAGCCGAGCGGCGCCGCCGGCTCCGACATGCGCCGTACGGCCGTCAACGGCATCCGCTCCGACGCCCCGCTCTACCCGCTCGGCAAGCTGATCGACTTCCTGCCCTCCACCCCGCAGGCGCGGGGCTTCGGCAGCGGCCGCTCGGAGATCGTCCCTGACCTGTCCTCGGACCCGGGCTGGCTCGCCCAGGACCCCGAGCGCACCGACCGGGTCGTCGGCTACGGCATCCACTCGCTGATCGCGGCCCCGCTCAAGGCCCGTGGCGTGGTGCTGGGCATCGCCAACTTCTGGCGGTCCGAGAAGCCGGAGCCGTTCGACGAGGACGACCTGTCGCTCGCCGAGGAACTGGTGGCCCGGGCCGCGATCAACATCGACAACGCTCGCCGCTACACCCGCGAGCATGCCCTGGCCGTCACCCTCCAGCGCAGCCTCCTGCCGCGCGCGCTGCCCGAGCAGAGCGCGCTGGACGTGGCGCACCGCTACCTGCCCGCGCAGTCCGGCGTCAGCGGCGACTGGTTCGACGTCATCCCGCTCCCGGGCAACCGGGTGGCGCTGGTCGTCGGCGACGTCGTGGGGCACGGGCTGCACGCCGCCGCCACCATGGGACGGCTGCGCACCGCCGTGCACAACTTCTCCACCCTCGACCTACCGCCCGACGAGCTCCTCGGCCACCTCGACGACCTGGTCGGGCGCATCGACCAGGACGAGTCCGGCACCGGTGTCGGCGCCGGCGTCATGGGTGCCACCTGTCTGTACGCCATCTACGACCCCGTCTCGCGGCGCTGCGCGATGGCCAGGGCCGGGCACCACCCTCCCGCGCTGGTGCGCCCCGACGGCGGCGTGGAGTTCCCCGACCTGCCGGCGGGGCCGCCGCTGGGCCTGGGCGGCATGCCGTTCCAGACCGCGGAACTGGAGCTGGCGGAGGGCACGCAGCTCGTCCTGTACACCGACGGGCTGATCGAGGACCGCACCCGGGACCTCGACGTCGGCATGGAGATGCTGGGGCGGGCCCTGGCCGCCCACCCGGACCGGCCGCCCGAGGAGAGCTGCCAGGCCGTGCTGGAGGCGCTGCTGCCGGGCCGCCCCAAGGACGACGTGGCCCTCCTCATCGCCCGCACCCGCGCCACGCCGGCCGACCACGTCGCCGAATGGGAGGTGCCGGTCGATCCCGCGGCCGTGTCGGGGATGCGGGCCGCCGTCGCGGACAAGCTGGACGAGTGGGGCCTGTCGGAACTGGCGTTCGGCATGGAGCTGGTGCTCAGCGAACTCATCACCAACGCGATCCGCTACGGTTCCGCGCCCATCAGGGTGCGGCTGCTGCTGGACCGCACCCTGACCTGCGAGGTGTCCGACGGCAGCAGCACCTCGCCGCACCTGCGCTACGCCGCCACCACCGACGAGGGCGGCCGCGGGCTGTTCCTCGTCGCCCAGGTCGCCGAGCGCTGGGGCACCCGTTACACCCCCTGGGGCAAGGTGATCTGGGCCGAGCAGCCGCTGCCCGCCTGGGCGGACCGCGCCCTTGCCGCGGGCATGCGGCTGACGGGCGCGGTCGACGCCACGACGCGGTGAAGGCGCCGGGGGCTCACCGGGGCGTCTCCGCCAGCACCCGTGCCCGGCAACGGGCGGGCGTGCCCCAGGCGGAGCGCAGCGCGCGGGCCTTGGTCAGCCACAGGGACAGGTCGTACTCGGCGGTGTAGCCGAGGGCGCCGTGCAGTTGCAGCGCGGTGCGCGCCGCCCGGTACGCGGCCTCGCCGCACGCCGCCTTCGCGGCGGCGACGTCGGCCCCGGTGCCGGTCACGGCGGCGCCGTGCAGCAGCGGCCGGGCGAACTCCAGGGCGATCAGTGTGTCGGCCAGCCGGTGCTTGACGGCCTGGAAGGAGCCGACCGGGACGCCGAACTGGTGGCGCCGCCGTACGTGCTCGACCGTGCGGGCCAGCAGCGCGAGCCCGACGCCGAGCGCCTGGGCCGCGGTGACGAGGGTGGCCCGGTCGGCGGCGCGGGCGGCCGCGGCCACGACGGCGGGCCCGGTGGCCAGCACCGCCGCGGTGTCCTGCCGCGGCCGGGCCAGGCGCCGTACGGGGTCGAGGGAGGCCAGCGGCGGACCGTGCTCGCGGGCCAGGAGCAGCCGGTCCCCGCTCACGAGCAGGACGCCGTCGGCGGCGTCGGCGTCGAGGGCGTGGCCGCCTTCCGGATCGGCGAGACCGAGCAGGGCCCGCCCCTCGGCGACCCGGGGCAGCCACTCCTCGGCCGGCCCCGGGTCGGGCAGCGCCTCCAGGAGCGCGGCCGCGGCCACCGTCTCGGCGAGCGGCCCGGGCACGGCGTGCCGCCCCAGCTCCACGTCTTCTGGCCGCGCAGCAGCCAGCCGCCGTCGGTGCGGGTGGCGGTGGAGCGCAGCGACGCCAGGTCGGAGCCCGCCTCCGGCTCGGACCAGGCCTGCGCCCAGATCACCTCGCCGCGCGCCATGGGCGGCAGGACGCGGTCGCGCTGCTCCTGGGTGCCGTGTTCCAGGAGCGTGGGCCCGAGCAGGCTGACGCCGTTCTGGCCGACCCGGCCGGGCGCCCCGGCGGCGTGGTACTCCTCCTCGAAGAGCAGCCACTGCGCGAGCGTCGCGTCACGCCCCCCGTAGGCGGCGGGCCAGGAGACGACCGACCAGCGGCCGGCGGCCAGCCGCCGCTCCCAGGCGCGGTGGGCGGCGAAGCCCTCGGCCGTCTCCAGGGAGGGCAGCGGGACGGCGGGGACGTGCGCGGCGAGCCAGTCCCGGGCCTGGCGCCGGAAGGACCGTTCCTCCGGGGTGACGTCGAGGTCCACCCGCTCCCCCTTCCCTAACAAGTGTTTGGTAGATTAACGTCGGTGGCGTGACTCCACCACCCCCGTACCTGCCGGGCCACGCGCTGCTGGCGGACCGCACTGCGGTCGTCACCGCCGCGGCGGGCGCCGGCATCGGCGGCGCGACGGCCAGGCGCCTCCTGGAGGAGGGCGCCCGGGTGGTGGTGGGCGATGCCCACGCGCGGCGACTGGCGGAGTGCACGGCCACGCTGGCGGACGCGTTCGGGCCGGAACGGGTCGCCGGGCTCCCTTGCGACGTCACGGACGAGGCCCAGGTCGCGGCCCTGCTCGACCTCGCGGAACGGCGGCACGGCCGGCTGGACATCGTCGTCAACAACGCCGGCCTCGGCGGCACCGCCGAACTGACCGAGATGACCGACGCCCAGTGGGGGAAGGTCCTGGACGTCACCTTGAACGGCACCTTCCGCTGCACCCGCGCCGCCCTGCGCCGGATGAAGGCCTCCGGGGCCGGTGGCGTCATCGTCAACAACGCCTCCGTCGCGGGCTGGCGCGCCCAGGCCGGGCAGGCGCACTACGCCGCGGCCAAGGCGGGCGTCATGGCGCTCACCCGCTGCGCGGCGGTGGAGGCGGCGGCGTACGGGGTGCGGGTCAACGCCGTCTCCCCCAGCCTCGCCATGCACCCGCACCTGGTGAAGGTGACCAGCCCCGGCCTGCTGGAGGAACTGACCGCTCGCGAGGCCTTCGGCCGCCCCGCGGAACCCTGGGAGGTCGCCAACGTGATCGTCTTCCTCGCCTCCGGCTACTCCTCGTACATGACCGGGGAGGTCGTCCCGGTGAGCAGCCAGCGCGCGTGAAGCGAGAATGATCCCCGTGCCGAAGACGACGCCGAAGACCACGCCCAGGACCGCCAAGAGCCCCGCGGGCGGCGCTGCCGCCCCCGACGGGCGCCGCGCGGAACTCCTCGCCATCGCCGCCCGGGTGTTCGCCGCGCAGGGCTACGACGCCACCACCGTCCGGCGCATCGCGGACGAGGCGGGGATGCTCGCGGGCAGCCTCTACTACCACTTCGACTCCAAGGAGTCGATGCTGGACGAGATCCTCTCGGGCTTCCTGGACGAGCTGTGGGCCGGCTACGAGGGCGTCCTCGCGGCCGGGCTCAGTCCACGGGAGACCGTCGAGGCCCTGGTCACCGAGTCCTTCCGGGAGATCGACCGGCACCTGGACGCGGTCGCGATCTACCAGCGGGAGGCCCGGCACCTGGCGTCGTCGGAGCCGCGCTTCGGCTACCTCGCCGATTCCCAGCGGCGGTTCGAGCGGCTCTGGCTCGGGACGCTGGAACGCGGCGCCGCCGCCGGGGTGTTCCGCGCCGACCTCGACCTGAGGCTGGCGTACCGCTTCATCCGCGACACCGTGTGGGTCGCGGCGTCCTGGTACCGGCCGGGCGGGCAGCACAGCCCCGAGGAGATCGCCCGGCAGTACCTGTCCATGGTGCTGGACGGCGTCACCGTCCGGGAGTGACGGCGCCGCCGCCACCGGTCCGGCACCCGGTCCCCATCAAGGAGCAGTCATGGCCGAGGCCTACATCGTCGAAGCGGTCCGCACGCCGGTCGGCCGGCGCGGCGGCGGGCTGTCCGGGGTCCACCCCGCCGACCTCGGCGCCCATGTGCTGAAGGCGCTGCTGGAACGTTCCGGGGTGGACCCGGCCGCGGTCGAGGACGTCGTCTTCGGCTGCCTCGACCAGGTCGGCCCGCAGGCGGGCGACATCGCCCGCACCAGCTGGCTGGCGGCCGGACTGCCCGAGGAGGTCCCCGGGGTCACCGTCGACCGCCAGTGCGGCTCCTCCCAGCAGGCCGTCCACTTCGCCGCCCAGGGCGTGCTGTCCGGCACCCAGGACCTCGTCGTGGCGGGCGGCGTCCAGAACATGTCGGCCATCCCCATCGGCTACGCCAACCACCGTGCCGTCGAGCCGATCGGCATGACCGGGGGCCCGTTCTCCGGCTCCGAGGGCTGGCGCGCCCGCTACGGGAGCACCCCGGTGAGCCAGTTCCACGGCGCGGAGCTCATCGCCGCCAAGTGGGGCATCACCCGCGAGGCCATGGAGGAGTTCGCGCTGGGCTCCCACCGGCGCGCGATCGCCGCCGCCGACGGGGGCCGCTTCGACCGCGAGCTCGTCCCGTACGCCGGGGTCACGGCCGACGAGGGGCCGCGCCGGGACACCACCCTGGAGAAGATGGCCGGCCTCGCCCCCCTGGTGGAGGGCGGCCGGCTGACCGCGGCCCTCGCCTCCCAGGTCTCCGACGGGGCCGCCGCGATGCTCGTCGCCTCCGGGCGCGCGGTCCGCGAGCACGGGCTCACCCCGCGGGCCCGGGTCCACCACCTGTCGGTACGCGGCGAGGACCCCATCCGCATGCTGTCGGCGCCCATTCCGGCGACCGCGCACGCGCTGAAGAAGACCGGGATGACCATCGACGACATCGACCTGGTCGAGATCAACGAGGCCTTCGCCCCCGTCGTCCTGGCCTGGCTCAAGGAGACCGGCGCCGACCCCGCCCGGGTCAACGTCAACGGCGGCGCCATCGCGCTGGGCCATCCGCTCGGCGCCACCGGTGTGAAGCTCATGACCACCCTCCTGCACGAACTGGAGCGCACCGGAGGCCGCTTCGGCCTCCAGACGATGTGCGAGGGCGGCGGCCAGGCCAACGTCACGATCATCGAACGCCTCTGAGGGCGTGCCGGCGCCTCCGTGTCACCGGGGCCGGCGCCCTCGACGGCGTACGGCCGGTACGGCGCCGGGGTGCGCCCGGCCCTCGGCCCGGTGTGCGTCGACGCTCGCGGCATCGACCCGGCGCGCTTCGTGTGGTGGGCCCCGCCCGCCGTCCCCGGGTGCCGCCGTGGAGCCGCGGTCTAAGGCAGGGAAACGGAGGGCGCGCCCCCGACGGTCCCGCTCGGCCACGGCGCCGGGGGCCCGCCCGGCCCTGGGAGGCCGACAACCACGTCGGTTCCATCGCGCCGGCCGCTCCGGGCGGGTCAGGCGACGCCTCACCGACGGCCAGGCCGACGTCGCCACCGTTGGCGATACGGGTACCCGAGGCCGCCCGGGCCGCCCCGGTACGGCAGTCCCCGCGCACGGCCCGGTGCACCACGGCCGCCGCACCGGCGCAGTGGCACACCTGCCCGGACCGCCTCCCGGCCCCGGGCATCCGTGTCGCCGACCGGCCGTCAGTGACCGTCCGCCCGCGCCCCGTACACGCGCCCGGGGGGCTCCGCCGCCGCGAGCAGCTTCACGGCGGCCTCCCCCGCCTCCGCGGGCGACCAGCGGGCCCCCGGTCGGCGGTGGGCCCCGGACGCCAGCCCTCCATGACCGTGATGCGGCCGCCCTCGGCCTCGAAGACCCGTCCGGTGACCGCGGCGGAGGCGGCCGAGCCGAGCCAGACGACGAGCGGTGAGACGTTGTCCGGCGCCATGGCGTCGAAGGCCCCGCCCCCGGGCGCCGCCATGGTGTCGGCGAAGGCCGCCTCGGTCATCCGGGTCCGGGCCGCCGGGGCGACGGCGTTCACCCGCACCCCGTACCGCGCCAGTTCCGCGGCGGCCACCAGGGTCAGGCCGACGACGCCGGCCTTGGCCGCCGCGTAGTTGCCCTGCCCGACGCTGCCCAGCAACCCGGCGCCGGAGGTGGTGTTGACGATCCGCGCGTCAGGGGTGCGGCCCGCGCGGGCCTCGGCCCGCCAGTGCGCCGCCGCGTGCCTGAGCGGCAGGAAGTGGCCGGTGAGGTGGACCCGCAGGACGGCGTCCCAGTCGTCCGCGCCCAGGTTGACGAGCATCCGGTCGCGCAGGAAACCCGCGTTGTTGACGAGCGTGTCCAGCCTGCCGAAGGCCTCCAGCGCGGCGGCGACGAGGGACGCCGCACCCCGCGCGGTGGCGATGTCGCCGTCGTGGACGACGGCCTCGCCGCCCCGGGCGCGAATCTGCGCGGCGACCTCGTGGGCGGGCGCGGCCGAACTCCCGGCGCCGTCCGGCCCGGCGCCGAGGTCGTTGACCACGACCCGGGCGCCCTCGGCGGCGAACGCGAGCGCGTGCGCCCGGCCCAGCCCGCGCCCCGCACCGGTGACGGCGACCACGCGCCCGGCGCAGACACCCGTGGTGACGCCGTCCTCCGCCGTCATCCCGTTCCCCTTCCGTCTCCGACCCGGGCCGCGGCGAGGTACGCCGGGGCCTCCCCTCCGCCGTGCAGATGCAGGCTGGCGCCGCTGATGTAGCGGGCGCGGTCGGAGGCGAGGAAGACGCACGCGTCCCCCACCTCCGCCGGCTCGGCGAGCCGGCCGAGCGGCACCGTGCGCCCGACCGCGGCGACGCCGTCCTCGTCGCCGTAGTGCAGGTGCGCCGACTCCGTGCGGACCATGCCGAGCACCAGGGTGTTGACGCGGATCAGCGGGGCCCATTCGACGGCCATGGAGCGGGCCAGGCTCTCCAGCCCCGCCTTGGCGGCGCCGTAGGCCGCCGTGCCCGGTGAGGGGCGCCCGCCGCTGACGCTGCCGATCATCACGACCGCACCGCCACCGGGCTGACCGGCCATCACCGGGCGGACGGCGAGGGAGGCGTTGAGGGGCGCGAGCAGGTTGAGCTCGACGACCCGCGCGTGCCGTTCGGCGGCCGCCTCGCCGAGCATCCGGTACGGCGTCCCGCCCGCGTTGTTGACGAGGACGTCGATGCGGCCGTACGCCTCCCCCACGGCGCCGAGGACCTCGGCCGCGGCTGCGGGGTCGCGCAGGTCCACCGCGCGGAAGTCGGCCCCGTGCGGGGACTCGCGGGGCGGCGGACGGCGGGCGCAGACCACGACGCGGGCGCCGGCCTCCGCGAACGCCCGGGCGATGCCGGCGCCGACCCCCCGCGTGCCGCCGGCCACGACGGCGACCCGGTCCGACAGATCGACAGTCATGCTCACGCCGGAGTACCTTTCACCTAACAAACGTTTGGTGGAAAGGTAGCTGATCCGCGGATGACTGTCTCCGCCTCGCACCCCGAACCCGGCGTCGCCGCCGTCACCGTCGACCACCCGCCGGTCAACGCCCTTCCCGTGAGCGGCTGGTACGAACTGGCCGCCTCCCTGCGCGCGGCCGGCCGCGACCCGGACGTCCGCTGCGTCGTCCTGCGCGCCGAGGGACGCGGCTTCAACGCGGGCGTCGACCTCAAGGAGATGCAGCGCACCGCGGGCCACGCCGCCCTCGTCGGCGCCAACCGCGGCTGCCACGAGGCCTTCGCGGCCGTCTACGAGTGCGAGGTGCCCGTCGTCGCGGCCGTCCACGGCCACTGTCTGGGCGGCGGTATCGGCCTGGTCGGCAACGCGGACGCCGTCGTCGCCGCGCAGGACGCCACCTTCGGGCTGCCCGAACTCGACCGCGGCGCCCTGGGCGCGGCCACGCACCTGGCGCGCCTGGTCCCCCAGCACCTCATGCGCACGCTCTACTTCACCTCCCGCACCGTCACCGCCGGCGAACTCCACCGCCACGGCTCGGTCTGGCGGGTCGTGCCCCGCGGGGAGCTCGACGCCGCGGCCCTGGGCCTGGCCCACGAGATCGCCGCCAAGGACGGCCAGTTGCTCCGCCTCGCCAAGGCCGCCATCAACGGCATCGACCCCGTCGACGTCCGCCGCAGCTACCGCTTCGAGCAGGGCTTCACCTTCGAGGCCAACCTCATCGGCGTCGCGGACCGGCACCGCGATGCCTTCGTGTCCCGTACCGGTCCCGGTCCGGGTCCCGGATCGGGGGGACGGCCATGAGCGACAAGACCATGACCGCGGACGAGGCGGCCGCCGGGCTCCGCTCCGGGATGACCGTCGGCATCGGCGGCTGGGGCTCCCGCCGCAAGCCCATGGCCCTGGTGAAGGCCGTGCTGCGCTCCGGCGTCACCGACCTGACCGTCGTGTCCTTCGGGGGCCCGGACGTCGGACTGCTGGCGGCGGCGGGGCGGATACGCAGGCTGGTCACCGCCTTCGTCACACTGGACTCGATCCCCCTCGAACCGCACTTCCGCGCCGCCCGCGAAGGCGGCGCCCTCGAACTCACCGAGCTGGACGAGGCCATGATGATGTGGGGCCTGACCGCGGCCGCGCAGCGGCTGCCCTTCCTGCCGGTGCGCGCCGGGCTCGGCTCCGACGTGATGCGGGTCAACCCCTGCCTGCGGACATTCACCTCGCCGTACGACGACGGGGAGGAGCTGGTGGCCGTCCCCGCGCTGCACCTGGACGCCGCCCTGGTGCACCTCAACCGCGCCGACGCCCGCGGCAACGGCCAGTACCTGGGCCCGGACCCGTACTTCGACGACCTGTTCTGCGAGGCCGCGGACGCCGCATATGTGTCGTGCGAACGCGTCGTCGACACCGCCGACCTCCTCAGGGCGGCCTGTCCGCAGTCGCTCCTGGTCAAGCGGCAGTTCGTCACCGGGGTCGTCGAGGCCCCGCACGGCGCCCACTTCACCTCCTGCGTCCCGGACTACGACCGCGACGAGGAGTTCCAGCGGGAGTACGCCCGGGCCGCCGCCGATCCCGACGCCTGGGCGGCCTTCGCCGAACACCTGGTCCGGGGCGCGGCGAAGGAGCGGCCGTGAACCCCACCCGCGCCGAATACGCCGTCGTCGCCTGCGCCGAGGCGTGGCGTGGCGACGGCGAGATCCTGGCCGCCCCCATGGGCCTGATCCCCTCCCTGGGCGCGCGCCTGGCCCGGCTGACCTTCGCACCGGATCTGCTGCTCACCGACGGTGAGGCCCTCCTCCTGGACGCGGCGGGCGAGGTGGAGGGCTGGCTGCCCTACCGGCAGCACCTGGCGCTGGTCACCGGCGGCCGGCGGCACGTCATGATGGGCGCGAGCCAGCTCGACCGGTACGGCAACCAGAACATCTCGTGCATCGGCGACTGGCGCCGCCCCGCCCGGCAACTGCTGGGGGTGCGGGGCGCGCCCGTGAACACGCTCAACAACCCCACCAGCTACTGGGTGCCGCGGCACTCGCCCCGGGTCTTCGTCGGACGCGTCGACATGGTGTGCGGAGTCGGCCACGACAGGGCGGCCGCCGCCGGCCCGTCCGCCACCCGGTTCCACGACGTCCGCCGGGTCGTCAGCGACCTGGGCGTCTTCGACTTCGAGACCGCCGACCGCACGATGCGCGTCCGCTGCCTGCACCCCGGGGTCCGCCCGGCGGCCCTCCGGGAGGCCACCGGCTTCCCGCTGCCGGTCCCCGCGGACCCGCCGCGCACCCGCGAGCCCGCGGCCGAGGAGCTGCGGCTGATCCGTACCGTCCTCGACCCCGGAGGGCTGCGGGAACGGGAGGTGCGGGCCTGATGGACACCGCGCTGACCCGGCTCACCGGGGTCCGCCACCCCCTGGTGCAGACCGGCATGGGCTGGGTCGCCGGCCCCCGCCTGGTGTCGGCCACGGCGAACGCCGGCGCGCTCGGCATCCTCGCCTCGGCCACCATGACCCCGCAGCGGCTGCGCGAGGCCGTACGTGAGGTGCGCGAACGCACCCAGGGGGCGCCGTTCGGGGTCAACCTGCGGGCGGACGCGGGCGACGCGGCGGAACGGGTGCGCGTCATCGTCGAGGAGGGCGTCCGTGTCGCCTCCTTCGCGCTGGCCCCGTCCCGCGAGCTCATCGGCCGTCTCAAGGACGCGGGAGTCGTGGTCGTCCCCTCGGTCGGGGCGCGGCGGCACGCCGAGAAGGTCGCCGCCTGGGGCGCGGACGCCGTGATGGTGCAGGGCGGCGAGGGCGGCGGCCACACGGGGGACGTCGCCACCACCGTGCTGCTGCCCCAGGTGGTGGACGCCGTCGGCATTCCCGTGATCGCGGCGGGCGGCTTCTTCGACGGCCGGGGCCTGGCCGCCGCCCTGGCGTACGGCGCGGCGGGCGTCGGCATGGGCACCCGCTTCCTGCTCACCTCCGACAGCCCGGTGCCCGACGCGGTCAAGGCCCGCTACCTGGCCGCCTCGGTGCGGGACGTCGTCGTCACCGACCGCGTCGACGGGCTACCCCACCGCATGCTCCGCACCGAGCTGGTGGCCGCCCTGGAGCGCTCGGGCAGGGCGTCCGCCCTGCTGCGCGCGCTGCGGCACGCGGTGGCCTTCTGCCGCCTCTCGGGGCTGGGCCCGCGCGCCATGGTGCGCGACGGCCTGGCGATGCGGCACGGCAGGAAGCTGACCTGGAGTCAGACGCTGCTCGCCGCGAGCACGCCGATGATGCTGAAGTCCGCCATGGTCGACGGCCGCCCGGACCTGGGGGTGATGGCCGCCGGGCAGGTCGCGGGCGTGATCGACGACCTCCCTTCCTGCGCGGAGCTCGTCGCACGCGTCATGGCCGACGCCGAGCGCACCCTCGCCCGGCTGGCCGGACTCGCGGCACCCGCCTGAGCACCCCTGGCGGCCCCTCTCGCGCCCGTCCCGCCCCCGCACGGCACAGGTGGCCCGGCGACCCGGGACCACGCCCCCACGCGCCCGGCAGCCGTCGTCTCGGCGAGCGGGTGGACGACGCCGTCCAGGTACCCCACCCCCCAGCCGCGCCATCGTCCCGACGCCAGACAGACCAGCGACGGAGGAACGCCATGGACCGGCGACATACCCCGCGCGCCCCAAGACCTCGCCACGACCGGCACACGCCCTCGGGTGACGCCTCCCCCGAACCGGCCGCGCCATCGTCCCGCCCCGCGCATGCGCAGCCTCGCCGGTACCGCAGGCCACCCGCAGCCCGGCGCACGCCCCACGCCCGCCCGGGCCACCCCGAACGCGCCCGGGAAGCCGCGCCGCCGGCCCACGTCACCCGCCCGGGACCTCCTGCGGGCGAACGGGCCCACGGCGGTCACCCCACCGGTCGAGCCGCCCCCGGGGAGCGGCGCGCCGCCTTGATCACGTGGGTCACGGCTGTTGCCATGACGCACTATGGCGACGACGCATGAGCTGACGTCACCGGATGCCCGGCACCGCGCGCGCCACGCCGCACCGCCGCGCAGCCGCCCGCACTCCGGGGTCCTTCTGCTCGCCTGTCTGGCGGCGCTCTTCACCGTGGTCCAGCTCCTCCTGGTCGTCGCGCCCGGCATGGGCCTCGGCTGGGACGAGTCGGTCTACGTCAGCCAGGTCTCCGCGGACATCCCCTCGGCGTTCTTCAGCGCGCCCCGCTCCCGGGGCGTGCCGGCCCTAGTGGCGCCGGTGGCGCTGCTGACGGCCTCGACCCTCGCGCTCCGCGTCTACCTGGCGGTCCTGTCGGGCGCGGCCCTCTTCCTGGCCCTGTGGCTCTGGAAGCCGCTGCTGGGCACCCGGGTGGTGGCACTGGCCGGGCTGCTCTTCAGCGGACTGTGGGTGACGCTGCTGTACGGCCCCCAGGCGAT
Source organism: Streptomyces sp. NPDC008238 (assembly GCF_042956445.1). Classification (NCBI taxonomy): domain Bacteria; kingdom Bacillati; phylum Actinomycetota; class Actinomycetes; order Kitasatosporales; family Streptomycetaceae; genus Streptomyces; species Streptomyces sp. NPDC008238. The sequence continues at coordinate 143,070 of NZ_JBIBGK010000002.1, forward strand.
GCCCAACCTCTGGGTCGCGCTGGTGGCCCTGATCGCGGTGGGCTGCTACCTGCGCGCGGCGGCGCCGGGCCGCACCGGCCGGGGTGCGCTCGCCGGGCTGGGCGCGGCGTTCGCCGCCCTCACCCTGCTGCGCCCGCACGACGCCGTCTGGCTGGCCCTGCCGTTGTGCGTCGCCGCGCTCTTCCTGCGCGGCCGGCGCCGCCTGGTGCTGCTCGCGGTGATCGCCGCCGGCGGGCTGCTGGGCGGCGCCCAGTGGGTCGTCGAGGCGTTCACCGCCTACGGCGGCGTCTTCGCCCGGATGGACCGCGCGAACGAGATCGAGGGCGGTCTCGGCTGGCACCTGGCCTTCGCCGACCAGCTGAGCACCCTGGACGCCTCGCACACGCTGTGCCGCCCCTGCGACGCCGTCTGGCAGCACAAGGGCGACGCCGTGTGGTGGTTCGTCCTGCCCGTCCTGGTGGCGGCCGGCGTCGCCCTCGCGGCACGACGTGAGGGGCAGGCGCCCGGTGCGCGGTTCCTGCCGGCCGTGTGCGGCCTGTCCCTGGCGCTGCCCTACCTGGTGCTCATCGACTACGCCGCGCCGCGTTTCCTGCTCCCGGCGTACGCCCTGCTCGCCCTGCCCGCGGCCCAGTGCCTCCTGCTGCTCCCCTCGCGGGTACGGCCGGCGCTGCGGCCGGCCGTCACCGGGACCGTGGTCGCGGTCGTGCTCGCGCAGCTCGTCACCCAGCAGATCGTGCTGCACCGCGCGGTGCGCAGCTCCACCATCGGCAACGGCGACTACGCGCGCATGGCCGCGGAACTGAACCGGCTCGGAGTGCGCCCGCCGTGCCTGGTCACCGGGCCGATGGCGACGCCCGTCGGCTACCAGGCCCGTTGCGCCTCCGGCCAAACCGCGGGGAACAACGAGAACATGACCGCGGCCGGCATCCTGCGGCTGGCCCGCACGCAGCCCGTCGCCGTCCTGACCCCCCGGGGCGGGCAGCCGCCGGCGTACGCGCGGGACTGGCCCTCCCGGCCGCTGCCGAACCTGAGCTACCACCCGGGCTACCGGGTGCACCTCTCCCCCCAGGTGACGGCCACAATGGGCGGGTGATCCCGGACGTCCGCCTGCCCTCCCCGCTGGTCGAGCTGCACGGCGACGAGCGGCTGACCGGGCGTGGCGTGCGCATCCTCCTCAAGCGGGACGACCTGATCCACCCCGACCTGCCCGGCAACAAGTGGCGCAAGCTCCACCTGAACCTGCGGGCCGCCCTCGACGGCGGCCACGGCCGACTGCTCACCTTCGGCGGCGCCTACTCCAACCACCTGCGCGCCACCGCGGCCGCGGGGCGGCTGCTGGGCATCGGGACCACGGGTGTCGTCCGCGGCGACGAACTGGCCGGCCGCCCGCTGAACCCCTCCCTGGCGCAGGCCGCCGCCGACGGGATGCGGTTGCACTTCGTCGACCGGGCCACCTACCGCCGCAAGGACGACCCGGAGGTCCTGGCAGCCCTCCTGGAGTGTCTGGGCCCCGCCTACGTCGTCCCCGAGGGCGGCAGCAACGCGGCGGCCGCACGGGGCTGCGCCGCGCTCGGTGAGGAGCTGCGCGGCCTGGCGGACGTCGTGGGCGTGGCCTGCGGGACGGGCGGCACCCTGGCGGGCCTGGCGGCCGGTCTTGACCCGGGGCAGCGGGCCATCGGGTTCCCGGTCCTCAAGGGCGGCGGATTCCTGGCCGGGGAGATACGCCGGCTCCAGGAGGCGGCCTTCGGCGGCCCGCGCGGCAGCTGGCTGCTGGACGACCGCTTCCACCACGGCGGCTACGCCCGTGTCTCGCCCGAGCTGCGGGCGTTCGCGGAGGACTTCGGCGCGCGGCACGGCTTCGTGCCGGACCTCGTCTACGTCGCGAAGATGCTCCACGGCCTGTACTCGCTGGCGCAGGAGGGTGCCTTCGCGCCGGGCACGACGGTCGCGGCCGTCGTGACAGGGCGGCCGACCGGTTAGCCTTGCTGGCATGATCCGAGCCGCGACCCCTGGCGACGTCCCGGAGATCCACGCGATGATCCGCGAACTCGCGGAGTACGAGAGGGAGCCGGACAGCGCGCGGGCCACCACGCAACAACTCCACGACGCGCTCTTCGGCGCGGATCCGGCCGTCTTCGCGCTCATGGCGGAGGACGACACCCTGGGCGCGCCCGTGGGCTTCGCGCTGTGGTTCCGGAACTTCTCCACCTGGACCGGGACCCACGGCGTCTACCTGGAGGACCTGTACGTGCGCCCCCATGCGCGCGGCGGCGGTCACGGCAAGGCGCTGCTCGCCGGTCTCGCCGCCATATGCGTCGAGCGGGGATACGAGCGCTTCGAATGGTCCGTGCTGGACTGGAACGAGCCGTCCCTCGCCTTCTACCGTGCGATGGGTGCCCGTCCCCAGGACGAATGGACGGTACAACGACTGACCGGCGAACCCCTTCACGACCTCGCTGAGCAGGCACGTGTCAACAAAGCGACATCTCTTTCGAATTGAGACCGCAGACCACTAGCGACGTTGCGTGCTCGTGCGCCTACTATGGGTGACAGCCGTGGGGTGCCGGGCCAGGGCCCGTCACGGCGGCGGCCGTGCTCCGTCCGGGCGACACCGGGGTACGGATCGCGATAGCGTCGCTGGCGAACCGAACCAGATCAGTGCAATGCCGATGAGGGCAGTGCGTGTGCCACCTTGGAGGTGAGGGTGTCCCAGATCGCAGGCGAGCCCGGGTCGAAGGACTTCGTCGAGGTCCGGCTGCCCGCGGCGGGGGCCTACCTGTCGGTGCTGCGTACGGCGACGGCAGGACTCGCGGCCCGCTTGGACTTCACCCTCGACGAGATCGAAGACCTGCGCATCGCCGTGGACGAGGCGTGCGCCATCCTGCTCCAGCAGGCCGTCCCGGGGTCCGTGCTGAGCTGCGTCTTCCGCCTGGTCGGGGACGCCCTGTGGGTGACCGTGTCGGCGCCCACGACCGACGGCCGCGCCCCGGAGCGTGACACCTTCGCCTGGACGGTGCTGTCCGCACTGGCCGGCGAGGTGGACTCCAGCGTGGCCGACGACAAGACCGTGAGCATCGCCCTGCACAAGAAGCGCGGTGCCGGACCGGGACAGCTGTAACGGGGGAATCGCCGTGAACGATCTGGAAGGCAGCACCCCGGAGGTGCGGGGCCGCCCCGTACCCGCCCCTGCGGCCCGGCCCCACGAGGCGCGGCCGCATCCCGGCACCGGGCCCGTGGCCGGCCTCGGGAGCAGTGACGCGGCCGGGCAGACGGATCAGGCGGATCGGGCGGATCGCATGGCGCAGGAGCAGCAGGAGCAGGACCACGAGCAGGAGCAGGAGCCGCACGGGCGCCATGAGTCCCACGACAGGGCCGGGGCCCGGGCGCTCTTCGTGGAGCTCAGCAAGCTCCCGCCGGGTTCCCCGGAGCGCGCCGAGCTGCGCAACCGGCTGGTCCGCATGCACCTGCCGCTGGTCGAGCACCTCGCCCGGCGGTTCCGCAACCGGGGCGAGCCGCTCGACGACCTGACGCAGGTGGCCACGATCGGGCTGATCAAGTCCGTGGACCGCTTCGACGTGGAGCGCGGGGTGGAGTTCTCCACCTACGCCACCCCGACCGTCGTCGGCGAGATCAAGCGGCATTTCCGCGACAAGGGGTGGGCGGTGCGCGTCCCGCGCCGTCTGCAGGAGCTGCGGCTCGCCCTGACGACGGCGACCGGCGAGCTCTCGCAGCAGCACGGGCGGGCGCCGACGGTGCACGAGCTGGCCGAGCACCTGAAGATCACGGAGGAGGAGGTCCTGGAGGGCCTCGAATCCGCCAACGCGTACAGCACGCTCTCCCTGGACGTGCCCGACACCGACGACGAGTCGCCGGCCGTCGCCGACACCCTAGGCGCCGAGGACGACGCGCTGGAGGGCGTGGAGTACCGGGAGTCGCTCAAGCCGCTGCTGGAGCAGCTGCCGCCGCGCGAGAAGAAGATCCTGCTGCTGCGCTTCTTCGGGAACATGACCCAGTCGCAGATCGCCCAGGAGGTCGGCATCTCCCAGATGCACGTCTCCCGGCTGCTGGCCCGCACGCTGGCCCAGCTGCGCGACAAGCTGCTGGTCGAGGAGTGACGGCCGGACGGAGGTGACGGCGGCGCCCGAGGGCGCCGCGGTTCACTGCTCGGCCGTGCGCCCGATCCCGAGGGCGTCGGTGGCCGCCGGGTGGACGAGGAGCACCAGCTCGGCGACGGCGGCCACTCCCAGCGCGGCGCCCGCCGCGATCATCGCGCCGCCCGCCTGCACCATCGTCCAGGCGACGGGGAGGGCGACGAGCTGGATGATCAGCGCCGGGCCGCGGCTCCAGCGGCGCGCGCGCCACAGGCCGTAGGCGGCCGCGAGCGGCATCGCCGCCAGCGCGAGGACGGTCACACCCCCGGCCTCCGCCTGGCGCGGGCTGTCGGGGTCGCCGAGGATCCCCACGACCAGCATCGCGATCCCCCAGGCCGCCAGGGCGGCGCCTTCCAGTGCCGCGACCGCGGCCGCCGCCGCGAGGCGGGGGGTGCGGCCCGGCTGCGTCGCGGGCTTCTCGTTGCCACTCACCCCAGCAGGGTAGCCGCCGTATCCGGACCACCAGGGGTGCGGCCCGGTACCGCCCGGTAGGTACCCTGGCGGGCATGCGCGCCCTTCTCGTGGTCAATCCAGCCGCCACCACCACCAGCGCCCGGACGCGTGACGTCCTCGCGCACGCGCTCGCCAGCGACCTGAAGCTGGAGGTCGCGGCGACCGAGTACCGGGGTCACGCCCGGGACCTCGCGCGCCAGGCCGCGGAGGGCGGCGAGATCGAGCTGGTCGTCGCCCTGGGCGGGGACGGCACGGTCAACGAGGTGGTCAACGGCCTGCTCCACAACGGCCCCGACCCGGACGGGCTGCCGAAGCTCGCGGTGGTCCCCGGCGGCTCCACGAACGTGTTCGCGCGCGCCCTGGGGCTGCCCAACGACGCCGTTGAGGCCACCGGCGCGCTGCTGGACGCCCTGCGCGAGCGCAGCTCCCGCACGGTCGGCCTGGGCCTGGTGAGCGGCACCCCGGGCACGGAGGACGAGGGCGTGCCGGCGCGCTGGTTCACCTTCTGCGCCGGGCTGGGCTTCGACGCGGGCGTGGTGGGCCGGGTGGAACAGCAGCGCGAGCACGGCAAGCGCTCGACGCACGCGCTCTACATACGCCAGGTCGTGCGCCAGTTCCTCGCCGACCCCAACCGGCGCGCCGGCGCGATCACCCTGGAGCGGCCCGGCGAGGACCCGGTGACCGACCTGGTGCTGACCCTCGTCTGCAACACCGCGCCGTGGACCTACCTGGGCAACCGGCCGATCTACGCGTCGCCACGCGCCTCCTTCGACACCGCCCTCGACGTGCTCGGACTGTCCCGGCTGTCCACCGCGGCGGTCGCCCGCTACGCCACCCAGCTGCTGCGTTCGACGCCCGAGCGCGGGCCCGAGGGCAAGCACGCGACCTCGCTGCACGATCTGACGGACTTCACCTTGCATTCGCAGGCGCCACTGCCGTTCCAGGTGGACGGAGACCACCTGGGACTGCGAATGAGCGCAACCTTCACAGGCGTACGCCGTGCACTGCGTGTGATTGTGTAAGCAGAAGGACACAAAGTCCTTTCACTCGAACGTTTAGACTGCCCTGCACCCCATGGAAGTACGGCTGTGACGGAGCCGACACCGAGGAATCAAAAAAAACTTTCTGGAAGGGGTTGTATCCGCAGCCCAGGTTTGCGAGGCTCTTCCTGGCGATCGGGACAGCCGCTCATCGGGCGTCCTCGGTAGCCGAATCCTCACCACTTCCCAGCGGGACCGCACCAGGAGACTGGGCGATGTCCCGTGTCGTGTTGGCGGATTCGTGAAAGCGTTCACATTCACAAGCAACTTGCATGCAACACAAGGAGATGGAGCAGCCATGGACTGGCGTCACAACGCCGTTTGCCGCGAGGAAGACCCCGAGCTCTTCTTCCCCATCGGCAACACCGGTCCTGCGCTGCTGCAGATCGAGGAAGCCAAGGCCGTCTGCCGCCGCTGCCCCGTGATGGAGCAGTGCCTGCAGTGGGCGCTGGAGACCGGCCAGGACGCCGGCGTGTGGGGTGGCCTCAGCGAGGACGAGCGTCGCGCAATGAAGCGCCGCGCCGCCCGCAACCGCGCCCGCAACGCCAGCGCCTGACGCACTCGCTTACCCCCGAGCCGCAGCGCGCAGCATCGCGACGCGAAGAGCCCCGGCCGCTCCCCGAGCGGCCGGGGCTTCGGCGTTCCCGGGGCCCGGCCGGCGGGCCGGCGTCAGCCCTCCAGCGGCAGTTCCAGGACGACCTTCGTACCGCGCTCCTCGGCCGGCACCATGTCGAAGGTGCCGCCCAACTCCCCCACCACCAGGGTCCGTACGATCTGCAGCCCCAGGTTGCCGGCCCGCTGCGGGTCGAACTCGGCGGGCAGGCCCCGCCCGTCGTCCCGCACCGCGATCCCCAGCTTCTGCCCGCGCCGCTCGGCGGCCACCTCGACGGTGCCCTGCTCGCCCGGCCCGAAGCCGTGCTCCAGGGCGTTCTGCAGCAGTTCGGTGAGGACCATCGACAGCGGCGTGGCCACCTCGGCCGTCAGGATCCCGAACCGTCCGCTGCGGCGCGTGGTGACCCGGCCCGGGGAGATCTCCGCGACCATCGCGAGCACGCGGTCGGCGATCTCGTCGAACTCCACGCACTCGTCGAGGTTCTGGGACAGCGTCTCGTGCACGATCGCGATCGAGCCGACCCGGCGGACCGCCTCCTCCAGCGCCTCGCGGCCCTTGTCGGAGTCCATCCGGCGGGCCTGCAGCCGCAACAGGGCAGCAACCGTCTGCAGGTTGTTCTTCACCCGGTGGTGGATCTCCCGGATGGTGGCGTCCTTGGTGATCAGCTCGCGCTCCCGGCGGCGCAGCTCGGTCACGTCGCGCAGCAGCACCAGGGAGCCGTTGTGCGTGCCCTTGGGGCTCAGCGGGATCGCCCGCAGCTGGATGACGCCGCCGTTGCCCTCGATCTCGGTCTCCCGCGGCGCCTTGCCGCCGGCGACGGTCACCAGGGCCTCGTGGCTCTTGCTCCGGGAGGGCGCGAGTTCGGCGGAGACCGAGCCCAGGTGGTGGCCGACGAGGTCGGCGGCCAGGCCGAGCCGGTGGTAGGCGGAGAGCGCGTTGGGGCTGGCGTACTGGACGACGCCCTCGGCGTCGAGCCGGATCAGGCCGTCGCCGACGCGCGGTGAGGCGTCCATGTCGACCTGCTCGGAGGGGAACGGGAAGCTGCCCGCCGCGATCATCTGCGCCAGGTCGGAGGCGCTCTGCAGGTAGGTCAGCTCCAGGCGGCTGGGGGTCCGTACGGTGAGCAGGTTGGTGTTGCGGGCGATCACGCCGAGGACCCGGCCGGCCCGGCGCACCGGGATGGACTCGACCCGGACCGGGACCTCCTCGCGCCACTCCGGGTCACCCTCCCGGACGATCCGGCCCTCGTCGAGCGCGGCGTCCAGCATCGGGCGGCGGCCGCGCGGCACCAGGTGGCCGACCATGTCGTCCTGGTACGACGTCGGGCCGGTGTTCGGCCGCATCTGGGCGACCGAAACGTAACGAGTCCCGTCACTGGTCGGCACCCACAGCACGAGGTCCGCGAAGGAGAGGTCGGAGAGCAGTTGCCACTCCGACACCAGCAGGTGGAGCCACTCGAGATCGGAATCGTCGAGGTCCGTGTGCTGGCGTACGAGATCGTTCATGGAGGGCACGCAAATGAGCGTACCCGCGCTCATGGCAGGGCCCGCCATCCGGTCTTCACAAAGGCCCTCGACGACCTATGATCTGACTGCGCCGGCTTATGGACAGGCATTAGTGGTCTAGTCCAGAATTGACGCACAACACGACTTCCACCCTTCCCGCACAGAAGGGTGGAGCGAGGCCGGGGCGCTCTCTGCCCTGACTGCGCCAGGCCTCACGGTCGGTCCTCACGGGCCGCGGGTACCGCACATCCCGCGCGCCACGGACCGACGGCAGCTCCGGGCTGCGGTGCTGGGCGGGCTGAGGGTCCCGTCCCGGCGCCGCGGCCCGAAGTGACGTCAGGGCACTTCCCGGCTCGCCGCCCGCCCGGTGGGCGGGTCCCAGCGGCTCTCGGCGCGTCTCAGCGCGTCTCCGTCACCTTCGCCAGGGCGCGCGGCGCGTCCGGGTCCTGGCCGCGGGCCATGGTGACCTCGTAGGCGAGCATCTGCAGCGGGAGGATCTCCAGGATCGGCTGCACCTCTTCGGCAACGCCCCCGGTCGGCAGGACGAAGCCTGCCGAGGCCGCGTCGACCGACGCCTGGTCGCCGATCACCACCAGGTCGGCCCCGCGGCCGCGGAGCCGGTCCAGGACCGGCCGGAGCGCCTCGCCGCCCTTGCCCTCCGTGACGATCGCGATGACCGGGGAGACGTTGTCGACCATGGCCAGCGGCCCGTGCAGCAGGTCGGCGCCGGAGAAGGACAGGGCCGGGATGTAGCTGGTCTCCATCAGCTTCAGCGCGGCCTCCTTCGCGGTCGGGTAGCCGTAGCCGCGCGAGGTGAGCACCAGGCGTTCGGCGAAGCGGTAGCGCGCGGCGAGCGTCCTGACCTCGTCCTGGCGGGCCAGGATCTGCTCCGCGAGCTCCGGCAGGACCTTGGCGGCGCTGCCGTCGCCGCCCCGCAGCCCCTCCACGAAGAGGTAGAGCGCGAGCAGTTCGGCCGTGTACGTCTTGGTCGCCGGCAGCGCCTTCTCGGGGCCGGCCAGGACGTCGATGTGGAACTCGGAGACCTCGGCCAGCGGGGAGTCGGCGTTGTTGGTGACCGCCAGGGTGATCGCACCGGCCTCGCGCGCGGCCCGGGTGGAGGCCACCAGGTCCGGCGAGCCGCCGGACTGGCTGACCGTGACGACCAGGCAGTCCGTCAGGTCGGGGCGGGCGCCGTACGCGGTGGTGGTGGACATGGAGGTCAGCCCGGCGGGCTTGCCCAGGACCACCTCCACCAGGTACTTCGCGTACAGGGCCGCGTTGTCGGAGGTGCCGCGCGCGGTGAGCAGGACGAAGCGCGGTCCGCGCGCGGCGATCTCCTCGGCGATCCGCCGGATCCGCGGGGCGCCCTCCTCGAGGATGCGGCGCAGCACGGCGGGCTGCTCGGCCATCTCGCCGGACATGATCCGGCCCGGCATCGGCTGCTGTCCGGTCGGCGTCGGGGCGGACATTCTCTGGGCCTCCAGATGGTGCGGAAGGGGTGGGGCCGCGGCGGACCTCAGTCGCCGGCCTCCTTGCCCGCGATGACCTCCGCGGCCGCCCGCCCGCACACGCGGGCGGCGCCGTGGGTCGCGATGTGCAGCGCCCCTGACGGTGCCGCCTGCGGAACGCCCATCTCCACCACCACCGTGTCCGGACGGGCGGCGAGCAGCGAGCCCAGCGCCTCGGCCATCCAGGGGTGACGGTGCACGTCACGCACCACTGCGACGATCCTACGAGCCCCCGCCGACCTCAGCACTTGTGCGGCCGAGGCGTCACCTTCGCGAAAGCTCCCGGTCACCGTGTCCGGGAAGATCCGGTCGAGTTCGGCGGCGACACCCCACGGGGTCTCGTCACCGACGGCGATGTTGGCGACCGGGGTGAAGGCGGCGACGTAGGGCGCCTCGGCGACCGGCAGGTAGCCGTCGGTGCGGGTGACGCGCAGCGCGCGGCGGGCCGCGACCAGGCCGATCCCGGGGTCCGGTGCCGCGGTCGCCCGCGCCGCGGAGTGCTCGGCGGCCCAGGCCGCCAGGCTCCGCACCCGTCCGGCGGCGTCGGCGAGCCGCGCCCGGGGCAGGTCGCCGTCGCGCACGGCGGCGACGATGGCGTCGCGCAGGGCGACCACCGTCTCCTCCTCGGCGAGGCCGCCGCCCACGCAGATGGCGTCGGCGCCGGCGGCGAGCGCCAGGACGGTGCCGCGCTCGATGCCGTAGGCGTCGGCGATGGCGCGCATCTCGATGCCGTCGGTGACGATCAGGCCGTCGTAGCCCAGTTCGTCGCGGAGCAGTCCGGTGAGCGCGGCGGGGCTGAGGGTGGCGGGGCGCTCCGGGTCGAGGGCGGGCACCAGGATGTGCGCGCTCATCACGGCCTTGCTGCCGGCGGCCAGGGCGGCCCGGAACGGGGCGAGTTCGCGGGCGCGCAGGGTCTCCGGGCTCACGTCCACCCGCGGAAGGGCGTGGTGGGAGTCGACGGAGGTGTCGCCGTGGCCCGGGAAGTGCTTGGTGCACGCGGCGACCCCGGCGGACTGCAGTCCCTCGACGTACGCCGCGGTGTGCCGGGCGACCAGCAGCGGATCGGAGCCGAAGGAGCGCACGCCGATGACCGGGTTGCGGGGGTCGGAGTTGACGTCCGCGGAGGGCGCCCAGTTGAGGTTGACCCCGCACTCGGCCAGCCGGCGGCCGAGTTCCGCAGCGACGTCGCGGGTCAGGGCGGTGTCGTCGACGGCGCCGAGGGCGAGGTTGCCGGGGAAGGAGGAGCCGCTGCGGGCCTCCAGCCGGGTCACGTCGCCGCCCTCCTCGTCGGCCGCGATCAGGACGTCGGGCCGTACGGCGCGCAGTTGCGCGGTGAGCGCGGCCAGTTGCCCGGGCGACTCGATGTTGCGGGCGAACAGGGCGACGGAGCCCAGTCCCTCGGCGAGCCTGCGCAGCAGCCACTCGGGCGCGGTGGTGCCGTGGAAGCCCGGCTGCAGGACGGTGAGGGCGTCGCGGACGAGGGCCTCGGTGTCCGCGGCGCCGTCGTGGATCTGGCTCAAGGTCTCGGTCATCCCTTCACCGCACCGGCGGTCAGTCCGGCGGCGACCTTGCGCTGCACGATCAGGAAGAAGACCACCACGGGCACGCCCATCATGGTCGAACCGGCCATCATCGGCGCGTAGTCCGTGCCCCGCGAGGTGACGAAGTTGCCGAGCCACACCGTGGCCGTCTGGTGCTCCTGGCTCATGATGAGCATCGCGTACAGGTACTCGTTCCAGGCCTGGATCAGCGCGTAGATCGAGGTGGCGACGAGACCCGGGGCGAGCAGCGGCAGAATGATCCGGAAGAAGGCACCCATCCGGGTGCAGCCGTCGACCATCGCCGACTCCTCCAGTTCCTTGGGGATGTTGACGATGAATCCGCGCAGGTTCCACACCGTGAAGGGGAGCACGAACGTCAGGTAGGTGACGATGAGCCCGGTGAGCTTGTCGATCTGGTCGATCTGGTTGAGCAGCAGGAAGACCGGGATGATCATCGCGACCAGCGGCACCATCTGCACGGCGAGGATCGCGACGATCACGGCCTTGCGGCCGCGGAAGACGAAGCGCGAGATGGCCAGCGCCGCCAGCAGCCCGATCACCAGGCCGAGGCCGACGGTGGAGCCGGAGACGATCAGGCTGCGGCCGACCGAGCCCCAGAAGTCGCCGACGTCCAGGGCGTCGGAGAAGTTCTGGAAGGACAGGCTGGTGGGGAAGAACTTGGGGTCGGGGTCGATCGCGTCCTTGGCGGGCTTGAACGCCGTGTTGAGCATCCAGTAGACCGGGAAGCCGGAGACCACCACGACCAGCAGGCCGAGCAGGTTGTAGACCGTCCGCCCCTTGCGCCGGGGCCGCCGGGCGGTGCGCGCCGCCGGAGCGGCGGCCGGCGCCCTCTCGGCGGGAGCCGTGTCGAGCATGGTCGTCACTCCACCTCTCCGATCTTGAGCATCTGGCGCATGTAGACGGCCATCACCCCGAGCAGGAGCAGCACCGTGACGACGGCGATGGCCGCGCCCGCGTCGTAGTCGTTGGCGACGAAGGCCTGGTCGTAGGAGTAGGTGGTGAGCACCTGGTACGCGGGCTCGGGGTGTCCGTCGCGCATCAGGAAGACCTGGGGGAAGACGCCCATGTCCCAGATGACCGACAGCGTCGTCAGCATGACGATGATCGGCTTGAGCACCGGCAGGGTGACGTGCCGGAAGACCTTGACCGGTCCGGCGCCGTCCATGCGGGCGGCCTCCTCCAGTTCCCTCGGCACCTGGGTGAGACCGGCGTGCAGGGTGATCGCGACGAACGGGATGGCGCCCCACACCACCATGAGGGCGATGACGAGGAAGCCCTGCTTGGTGTCGGTGAACCAGTTGTGGCCGCTGAAATCGGCCCCCGGCAGCCGGCTGAGCAGCCAGTTGAGGACGCCGTAGTCGCTGTCGAACATCCACTTGAAGATGGTGATGGCGACGACCACGGGCATCGCCCAGCTCGCCACCAGCACGATGTTGATCAGCGCCTTGACCCAGGGCGAGACCCGCTGCATCAGCAGCGCCACGCCCATGCCGACGACGAGCGTGAGGAGCACCGCCACGAGGGTGAAGAGCAGCGTGCGCAGGACGACGCCCCAGAAGACCGAGTCCCCCAGGACGTGGGTGTAGTTGGCGAATCCCTGCCAGTCGCCGGGCAGTCCCTGCCACAACTCGGCCTGGCCGTACTGCTTGAAGGAGAGGGTGACCAGCCGCACCAGCGGATAGCCGAGGACCAGCAGCAGGACGCCGATGGTCGGCGCGAGCAGGGTCCACGGGAGCGCGGCTCCGCCGAAGCGGCGCGGCTTCCGGTCCGGTCCCGCCGGCCGCGGGCGCGGCACCTCGTCCAGCGGTGTGTCAACGGCACTCATCATGTGCTCCTCGGGTACTCCAGTCCCTGGCGTCGCGCCGGGGCCGGCCGCCCTGGGGCGGCCGGCCGGCGTCGATCACTGTGTTGCCCGTGTGCCGGTCAGCCGGCGTTGATCACCGCGTTGATCTGCTCGTCCGCGGACTTGGCCGCGTCCTCGATCGAGGCCTTGCCGACCGCGATGTCGTTCAGCATGTTCTGCAGGATCTGCTTCTTCTCGACCTGCAGCCAGCCCGGGGCGGTGGGGACGAACCAGGTGTTCTCGTTGGCCCGGGCGGAGGCGGCCGTCGCCGGGTCGTCCTTCAGCGGGGCGAGCAGCGACTTGGCGTTGGGGAGGTTGCCCTTGGCGATCAGGACCTTCTGGGCCGCGCTGTCGGTGAAGCCGTTGATCCAGTCGGCGGCGAGGTCCTGCGCGGCGGACTTGACCGGGATGACCAGGTCGGAGCCGCCGATGAAGTTCGGCAGCAGCTCGCCGTTCGGGCCGGGCAGCGCGAAGGTCTCCAGGTTGTCCTTCAGCTTGCCGGTCTTGTCGGTCTTCGGGTCGGCGGCGGCGCCGCCCTCCCAGCTCGCGCCGTAGATGAGCGCGGACTTGCCCTGGCCGTAGACGATGTAGCGGTCGGACTCGTCCTTGTTCTTGTCGCCGTGGAAGTACGTGTCGAGGACGCCCTTCCAGGTCTTCAGGCCCTCGATGGACTTCGGGTCGGAGAGGGTGGCGGTCCACTTGCCGCCGTCCTCCTTGGCGACGTCGCCGCCGGCGTCCTTGACGAAGGCCAGCGCGGTGTACCAGTCGCGGCTGGGCTGGTACCAGGCGGAGAACTTGTCGCCGTTCTTCTTCTGGATCTTGTCGAGCGCGTCCGTCAGCTCGGCCCAGGTGGTCGGGGCCTTGGTGACGCCGGCCGCCTTGGCGACGTCCTTGCGCCAGGTGCCGACGCGGGCACCGGCGTAGTAAGGCACGCCGTAGGTCTTGCCGTTGTACGTCACCGAGCCCTCGAGGGCGTCCAGCCAGTCGCCGGAGTTCTCGAACTTGCTCTTGTCGATGGGCGCGAAGGCACCCTTGACGAGGTAGCCGAGGGTCTCGGTGTTGCCCATCTCCACGACGTCCGGCACCTTCTTGGTGGCGAGGACGGCGTCGAGCTTCTGGTTCTTGGCGGTCCACTCGTAGTACTCGTGGTGGATCTTGACGCCCTTGTGCTTGGCCGTGAAGGCGTCGTCCGCCTGCTTGACCAACTCGGGCCAGTTCTTCTGTGCGTCGACCGTCAGCCAGACGGTGATCTCCTTCGGCGCCGAGGCCTTGTCGGAGCCCTTGTCGTCCGAACCGCAGGCCGCAACGCCGGCGACCATGACGGCGACACCGATCGCCGCGATCAGCTTGCGCTTCACAACACCCTCCCCAGGGCAGTGAGTACCAAGTGGTGTAGACCAGTGACCGAAGCTTGGCCTAGACCTTTAGGGGTGTCAAGGGTGTATAAGAGCACCGGACGCGTCCGTTACCGGACCGACATCTGGGCTCGTAACGCGATATGAGCCCTGGCCGTGCCACCATGTGAGCCGCGAATGACGGAGGAGCCGGTGACGGCAGCACGACAGCACTCGGGAGCAGAGGCGATGGAGACCGACGGCGAGGCCGGCACGGCGGTGACGGAGACCGCGGAGGCGGCCGGGACCGCGGCCGGACGGACCGCGCGGGTGCCCAAGTACTACGGCCTGAAGCGCCATCTGCTCGAACTGACCCGGACGATGCCCCCCGGTTCCCCGGTGCCTCCCGAGCGCACCCTGGCCGCCGAGTTCGACACCTCGCGCACCACCGTGCGGCAGGCGCTGCAGGAACTGGTGGTCGAGGGCCGGCTGGAGCGCATCCAGGGCAAGGGCACCTTCGTCGCCAAGCCCAAGGTCTCCCAGGCGCTCCAACTCACCTCGTACACCGAGGACATGCGCGCCCAGGGCCTGGAACCGACCTCCCAGCTGCTCGACATCGGCTACATCACCGCCGACGACCGGCTGGCCGGACTGCTGGACATGAAGGCCGGCGGCCGCGTGCTGCGCATCGAGCGCCTGCGCCTGGCGAACGGCGAGCCGATGGCCATCGAGACCACCCACCTGTCGGCCAAGCGCTTCCCCGCGCTGCGCCGCAGCCTGGCGAAGTACACCTCGCTGTACACCGCGCTCGCCGAGGTCTACGACGTCCGGCTCGCCGAGGCGGAGGAGACGATCGAGACCTCGCTCGCCACCCCGCGCGAGGCGGGCCTGCTGGGCACGGACGTCGGCCTGCCGATGCTGCTGCTGTCCCGGCACTCGATCGACACCGGCGGCGAGCCCGTGGAGTGGGTGCGCTCGGTCTACCGCGGCGACCGCTACAAGTTCGTGGCGCGCCTGCAACGACCGTGACACCGGTGCCGTTCCCGGGCCTTGTAGATCGTTTCCATACCGCAATGCGGGTGGGTAGTGACGTGCATCCCGTCCTGACTCTAGATTGCCTGCGCATTACACAGGAGTAAGAGATCAGGACGGAGCCGTAGCAATGTCCGAACCATCCGGAACCTCCGGCCGGCCACCGGTGGTCACCACCACCCGTGTGATCGCCGGTGTCTGCCTCGTCATCCCCTTCGTCGCCATGCTCTGGGTCGGCTCGTACGCGAAGCTGACCCCGGAGTTCATCGGCATCCCCTTCTTCTACTGGTACCAGATGCTGTGGGTGTTCCTGTCCTCCGGACTGACGTACGCCGCGTACGTCCTGGTCCGTCGTGAGGAGCGGGCACGGAAGGAGGTCGCGAAGTGAAGGACGGGGTCAACGGCGTCGCACTCGCCGTCTTCATCTTCTTCTTCCTGGTCGTCACGGTCCTGGGCTTCCTCGCCGCGCGCTGGCGCCGGGCGGAGAACGCGCTGCACCTGGACGAGTGGGGCCTGGGCGGCCGCAGCTTCGGCGGCTGGATCACCTGGTTCCTGCTGGGCGGTGACCTGTACACGGCCTACACCTTCGTGGCGGTGCCGGCGGCGGTCTACGCGGCGGGCGCGTCCGGCTTCTTCGCCGTCCCGTACACGATCCTGGTCTACCCGCTGATCTTCACCTTCCTGCCGCGGCTGTGGTCGGTGTCGCACAAGCACGGCTACGTCACCACCTCCGACTTCGTGCGCGGGCGCTTCGGCTCCAAGGGCCTGTCGCTGGCGGTCGCGGTCACCGGCATCCTCGCCACGATGCCGTACATCGCGCTGCAGCTGGTCGGGATCCAGGCCGTCCTGGACGTGATGGGCGTGGGCGGCGGCGAGTCGTCCAACTGGTTCATCAAGGACCTGCCGCTGCTGATCGCCTTCGGTGTGCTGGCGGCCTACACCTACTCCTCCGGCCTGCGGGCGCCGGCGCTGATCGCGTTCGTCAAGGACACGCTGATCTACATCGTCATCGCGGTGGCGATCATCTACATCCCGATCAAGCTGGGCGGCTTCGACGACATCTTCGCCAAGGCCGGCGACGCCTACTCCCAGGTCAACCCCGCCACCGGCAAGCCGCGCGGATCCCTGGCCCCGGGCGACACCGCCCAGTGGGCGTACGGCACGCTGGCGCTGGGCTCGGCGCTCGCGCTGTTCATGTACCCGCACTCCATCACGGCCGTGCTCTCCAGCCGCAGCCGCGACGTCATCCGCCGCAACACCACCGTGCTGCCGCTGTACTCGCTGATGCTCGGCCTGCTGGCGATGCTCGGCTTCATGGCGCTGGCCAGCGGTGTCGGCGCCGGGGTCAAGGGCTACAACGGCCAGCTGGCGATCCCGCAGCTGTTCGAGAACATGTTCCCGTCCTGGTTCGCGGGCGTGGCCTTCGCCGCGATCGGCATCGGCGCGCTGGTGCCGGCGGCGATCATGTCGATCGCCGCGGCCAACCTCTTCACCCGCAACATCTACAAGGACTTCCTCAAACCCGACGCCACCCCGGCGCAGGAGACCCAGGTCTCCAAGGTGGTCTCACTGCTGGTCAAGGTCGGCGCCCTGGTCTTCGTCCTCACCATGGACAAGACGGTCGCGATCAACTTCCAGCTGCTGGGCGGCATCTGGATCCTGCAGACCTTCCCGGCCCTGGTCGGCGGCCTGTTCACCCGCTGGTTCCACCGCTGGGCGCTGCTGGCGGGCTGGGCGGTCGGCATGGTCTACGGCACCTGGGTGGCGTACGGCGTGGCCAGCCCGGCCCAGAAGCACTTCGGCGGCTCCTCCGACACCATCCCGGTCATCGGCCAGATCGGCTACATCGGCCTGACCGCCTTCGTGCTCAACGTCGTGGTGACCGTCGTCCTCACCTTCGTCCTGCGGGCCCTCAAGGCCCCCGAGGGCGTCGACGAGACCAGCCAGGCCGACTTCACGGCCGACGCCGGCGACCCGGGCGTGCAGAAGGACCTGCCGGTGGGCGCCGGTCACTGACCGCCGCACCGGCCACGAGCACGGGCCGCCGCCCTGGGACGGGGTGGCGGCCCGTCGTCATGCGGTACGGGCGGCCGGCACCGGGCAGCGGAAGGTGCGCCGGTACGCCTGGGGGGTGGTGCCCACCCAGCGGGCGAAGTGGTGGCGCAGGGTGGCCGCGTTGCCGAACCCGGCGCGCGCGGCGACGGCGTCCACCGTCTCGTCGGTGCCCTCCAGCAACTCCCGGGCCAGCAGGACGCGCTGGCCCAGCAGCCAGCGGTAGGGCGTCGTACCGGTCTCCTGCTGGAAGCGGCGGGCGAAGGTGCGCGGCGACATGTGCGCCCGGGCGGCCAGTTCGTCGACGGTGACCACGCGGTCCAGGTGCCGTTCCATCCACGCCAGGACCTCGCCCACGGTGTCGCAGCGGGTGCGCGGCAGCGGGCGGTCGACGTACTGGGTCTGGCCGCCCTCCCGGTGCGGCGGCACCACCATGCGCCGGGCGATGGCGTTGGCCACGTCGCTGCCCTGCTCCTTGCGCACCAGGTGCAGGCAGGCGTCGATCCCGGCGGCGGTGCCGGCCGAGGTGATCACCGGGTCCTCGTCCACGTAGAGCACGTCGGGCTCGACCCGCACCCGGGGGTAGCGCCGCGCCAGTTCCTCCGCGTGCTTCCAGTGGACGGCGCAGCGGCGGCCGTCCAGCAGGCCGGCGGCGGCCAGCGCGAAGACCCCCGAGCAGACGCTGAGCACCCGCGCCCCGCGTCCGACGGCACGGTTCAGCGCGTCCAGCAGCTCCGGCGGGTACTGCCGGTCCACATAGGAGTCGCCGGCCGGCACCGCGACCAGGTCGGCCTCCTCCAGCCGTTCCAGTCCGTGCCGGGTGCCGACGGTGAACCCGGCGGGTGTCGTCAGCGTCGGGCTCTCCGCGGAGGCCACGGCGAAGTCGTAGGCCGGCAGACCGTCGTCCGACCGGTCGATTCCGAACACCTCGCAGACGACCCCGAGTTCGAAGGGATGGACTCCGTCGAGCAGGACCACGGCCACGTTCTGCAGCATGCCTCCAGGATGGCAGACCGGCCGCCGGGGCGTGGCAGGATTTCGCGGTAGCACGTCAGTCCTGCCACTCCCGGCGGGACCGCGCGAGGAGGAGAGTCGAGGGCATGGAAACCTTCCTCGCCACCGTCACCGCACTGGTCTTCTTCCTGGCCCTGGCCCTCGCGGCCCTGACCGGACACGTCCACGACTCCCGCGACGGCCACGACTGGCACCGGTGAACCCGTCGCTCTGTAACCACGCCGACACAACATCTGGTGGTGTCACCAGCGGGCGCCACTAGATGTATGCTCAACTCCGCTGTCGCCGCAGGGGAAGCCGGTGGGAATCCGGGACTGCCCCGCAACGGTGTGCGGGCGCCCCAGGGCATACCCGCGAGTCCGAGTACCTGCCGACGGCACCGTCCGGCGCGCCGTCCGGACGGTGAAGTGTCCGGGCCTCGCGGGTTGGGCCGGCGGACGCGCCGCGGCATGCCCTGGCCTGCCCCGCGTGCGCCCCGTCGCTCCTCCGCGTCGCCGCCGTACGAGGGAGAGAGCACACGTGACCATCGCGCCCGCCGCACCCGCCACCGCATCGGACCCTGCCTCAACCGGGGCCGAACTGCTGCGCACCCTGACGGAACTGACCGCAGACCTCCCCGACACCGACCCCGGCCGGGTCGCCGCCGCCGCGCTGCGCGGCCGCAGCGCCGCCGCGGACGAGGCGGAACTGCGGGCGCTGGCCACCGAGGCCGCCGCCGGACTGATCGCGGAGGACCCGCAGTACTCGCGGCTCGCCGCCCGTCTGCTCACCCTCGCCATCGCCGACGAGGCGGCGGGCGAGGGCGCGGTCTCCTTCTCCGCGTCCATCGCCGTGGGCCACCGCGAGGGCCTGATCGCCGACGGCACCGCCGCCTTCGTCGCCGAGCACGCCGGCCGGCTGGACGCCCTGGTCGACACCGCGCTCGCCGACGGCGCCGACGACCGTTTCGGCTACTTCGGCCTGCGCACCCTGCACAGCCGCTACCTGCTGCGCCACCCGATCTCCCGCCAGGTCGTCGAGACCCCGCAGCACTTCATGCTCCGCGTCGCCTGCGGCCTGGCCGAGGACGGCACCAGCCGGTCGGTGGACGAGGTCGCGGCGCTCTACGGACTGATGAGCCGGCTGGACTACCTGCCCAGCTCCCCCACGCTCTTCAACTCCGGCACCCGGCACCCGCAGATGTCCTCCTGCTACCTGCTGGACTCCCCGCTGGACGAGCTGGACTCCATCTACGACCGCTACCACCAGGTGGCCCGGCTGTCCAAGCACGCCGGCGGCATCGGCCTGTCCTACTCCCGCATCCGCTCCCGCGGCTCGCTGATCCGCGGCACCAACGGGCACTCCAACGGCATCGTCCCGTTCCTGCGCACCCTCGACGCCTCCGTCGCCGCCGTGAACCAGGGCGGCCGCCGCAAGGGCGCGGCCTGCGTCTACCTGGAGACCTGGCACGCGGACATCGAGGAGTTCCTGGAGCTGCGCGACAACACCGGTGAGGAGGCGCGCCGCACCCACAACCTGAACCTGGCGCACTGGATCCCGGACGAGTTCATGCGCCGCGTCGACACCGACGGCACCTGGTCGCTGTTCTCCCCCGCCGACGTGCCCGAGCTGGCCGACCTGTGGGGCGAGGAGTTCGACGCCGCCTACCGCAAGGCCGAGGCCGCGGGCCTGGCCCGCAAAACCCTCCCGGCGCGGGAGCTGTACGGCCGCATGATGCGCACCCTCGCGCAGACCGGCAACGGCTGGATGACCTTCAAGGACGCCTCCAACCGCACCGCCAACCAGACCGCCGAGCCCGGCCGCGTCATCCACTCCTCCAACCTCTGCACGGAGATCCTGGAGGTCACGAACGACGGCGAGACCGCGGTCTGCAACCTCGGTTCGGTCAACCTCGGTGCGTTCGTGGGTGAGGACGGCTCGATCGACTGGGAGCGGCTGGACGCCACCGTCCGCACCGCCGTGACCTTCCTCGACCGCGTCGTGGACATCAACTTCTACCCGACCCGCGAGGCCGCCGCCTCCAACGAGCGCTGGCGCCCGGTGGGCCTGGGCGCGATGGGCCTGCAGGACGTCTTCTTCAAGCTGCGGCTGCCCTTCGACTCCGCCGAGGCCAAGGCGCTCTCCACCAGGATCGCCGAGCGCATCATGCTCGCCGCCTACGAGGCCTCCTGCGACCTGGCCGAGCGCCACGGCCCGCACCCGGCCTGGTCGCAGACTCGCGCCGCCCGCGGGGTGCTGCACCCGGACCACTACGACACCGCGGAGAACTGGCCGGAGCGCTGGGAGGCGCTGCGCGCCCGCGTCGCCGCCACCGGCATGCGCAACTCGCTGCTGCTGGCCATCGCCCCGACCGCCACGATCGCCTCGATCGCCGGCGTGTACGAGTGCATCGAGCCGCAGGTCTCCAACCTCTTCAAGCGCGAGACGCTCAGCGGTGAGTTCCTCCAGGTCAACTCCTACCTGGTGGCCGACCTGAAGAAGCTCGGCGTCTGGGACGCGCAGACCCGCGACGCGCTGCGCGAGTCCAACGGCTCCGTCGAGGGCTTCAACTGGATCCCCGCGGACGTCCGCGAGCTGTACCGCACCGCCTGGGAGCTGCCGCAGCGCGCCCTGATCGACATGGCCGCGGCCCGTACGCCGTACCTCGACCAGAGCCAGTCGCTCAACCTCTTCATGGCCTCGCCCACCATCGGCAAGCTCAGCTCGATGTACGCGTACGCCTGGAAGCAGGGCCTGAAGACGACGTACTACCTGCGCTCCCGCCCGGCCACGCGCATCGCCCAGTCCGCCCGCGCGGCCGCCCCCATCCCCGTGCAGGCGACGACGCCCGACGCCGACGCGATCGCCTGCTCCCTTGAGAACCCCGAGTCCTGCGAGGCCTGCCAGTGATGAGCTCCACCAAGAACCTGCTCGACCCGGGCTTCGAACTGACCCTGCGTCCGATGCGCTACCCGGACTTCTACGAGCGCTACCGCGACGCCATCAAGAACACCTGGACCGTGGAGGAGGTCGACCTCCACTCCGACGTCGCCGACCTCGCCAAGCTGTCCGCCGGCGAGCAGCACATGATCGGCCGGCTGGTCGCCTTCTTCGCCACCGGCGACTCGATCGTGGCCAACAACCTCGTGCTGACGCTCTACAAGCACATCAACTCCCCCGAGGCGCGGCTGTACCTGTCGCGGCAGCTCTTCGAGGAGGCCGTGCACGTCCAGTTCTACCTGACACTGCTCGACACCTACCTGCCCGATCCCGAGGAGCGCACGGCCGCGTTCGCGGCCGTGGAGAACATCCCCTCCATCCGCGAGAAGGCGCAGTTCTGCTTCCGCTGGATGGACTCGGTGGAGTCCATCGACCGCCTGGAGAGCAAGGCGGACCGCCGCCGCTTCCTGCTCAACCTGATCTGCTTCGCGGCCTGCATCGAGGGCCTGTTCTTCTACGGCGCCTTCGCGTACGTGTACTGGTTCCGCTCACGCGGCCTGCTGCACGGGCTCGCCACCGGCACCAACTGGGTGTTCCGCGACGAGTCGATGCACATGGACTTCGCGTTCCACGTCGTCGACACCGTCCGCGCGGAGGAGCCCGACCTCTTCGACGAGGAGATGGTCAAGCAGGTCACCGCGATGCTGGAGGAGGCCGTCGAGGCCGAGCTCCAGTTCGCCCGCGACCTGTGCGGCGACGGCCTGCCCGGCATGAACACCGACTCCATGCGCGAGTACCTGCAGTGCGTCGCCGACCAGCGCCTGGTCCGCCTCGGCCTGCCGGCCCGCTACGGCTCGGAGAACCCGTTCTCCTTCATGGAGCTGCAGAACGTCCAGGAGCTGACCAACTTCTTCGAGCGCCGCGCCTCCGCGTACCAGGTGGCGGTCGAGGGCACGGTCTCCTTCGACGACGACTTCTGATCCGCGCGTCCCCGCACCGCGGGGGTGGGGCCCGGCCGCACCGGCCGGGCCCCACCCGCGGTCACTTCAGGGCGACCGCGTCGGCGGCCGAGGTCACCTGGGCCGTCGTGGTCGTGCCCGGGAAGAACCAGCGCCAACTGCCCGCCGCGGTGGCGGTCACCTTGGTGCTCAGGCCACCGGTGCTGCTCGTGGTGGCCGTCTTGACGGTGCTCCACTTCGTGGAACCCGCCTTCTTGAACTGCAGCTTGACGGGCTGCCCGGCGTAGCCCCAGTACTTCAGGCTCTGCCAGCTCGCCCGCGTGAGCTTGCCCTTGACGGTGAGCGTGCGCCCCTTGACGACCGGCTCGGGCCCGGCGTCGGTGGTGAGCACCGAGGCGCGCTTCACCTTGAACCTGGCGATGTCGTCGCTGATCCAGTAGTCGCCGTCGTTGGCCTTCACCGTGGCGCTGACCTCCCAGACGCCCGCGACCCGGTTGGCGTTCCAGCCCGGGTTGCCCGCGCCGTACGAACGAATCGTGTCCGGGTGGATCTTCATCGTCGCGGTGCACACCGACGTGGTGGCGGTCTTCTTCTCGCAGCGGGTTCCGGTCCAGTCGACCGGACCGTCCGCGTGGGCCCTGCTGAAGGCGGAGATGTCGGAGATCCGCTTGACCCCCGAGTTGTCCCTGATCGTCAGGGCGATCGGGAACTCGATGACCTTCTTCGTCCCGACGATCACATTGGTGCCGTGGTCCACCACCGTCTTGATGACACGGATGTCCCCCCGCCCCTCCGCGTGGGCGGCCGGCGCCGTCAGGACGACCATCGCCGCAGCGCCCGCCGCGGCGGCCGTCAGCGCTCTGTGTCGCATGTCCCTCCCCTGTTCGTCCCCGGCGCGATCACACCGGGGGACGAACAGGTTAACGGCAGGCGTCGATCAGTCGTTCGGGACCGTCTCGTACTTCGGGGTCGACTCCGCCATCTGCTTCAGCGCGTCCTTGCGGTCGCGCTTGGAGAGCCGGTCGATGTAGAGGTAGCCGTTGAGGTGGTCGGTCTCGTGCTGCAGGCAGCGGGCGAAGAAGCCCGTGCCCTCGACGACGATGTCGTTGCCGTGCAGGTCCTGGCCGCGGCAGACCGCGTAGTCGGGGCGCGGCAGTTCGGCGTACGCGCCCGGCACGGACAGGCAGCCCTCGTTGCCGTCGTCGAGGACGCGGCGCTCGGCGGGGAGGTCGTCGACGACGGGGTTGACCACGTGGCCGACGTGGCGGACGCCGTCGTCGTCCGGGCAGTCGTACACGAAGACCCGCAGGGGCACGCCGATCTGGTTGGCGGCGAGGCCGACGCCCTCGGCGGCGTGCTGGCTGGCGAACATGTCGTCGATCAGCGCGGCCAGCTCGTCGTCGAAGGACGTGACCGTCGTGCACGGGTGGTGCAGCACCGGGTTGCCGACGACCGTGACGGGGCGGGCCGTGCCGCGCTCGCGGTGGGCGGCCTCGCGCTCCTCCGCGTCCGTCACGTCGTCGGTGAATGCGGTCTGCTCGGTCTCCTGCTGGGACATGGTCCGTCGTACGCCTTCCTGGGGCCTTCGCCAAAGCTCAATGGCCCATCAAGGGTACGTGCCCGCGGAGGGGTCAGCAGACCTCTTCGAGATCGCGCCAGTCACGGGTGTCCGGGCTGTCGGCGACCCAGCTGTCCAGCAGGCCCCGCACCAGCCCGACGGGGGCCGCGATGCCGCACTCGCGCTCGGGCGCCCACAGGGCGCCGGGGGTGCGGTGGCTGAGGTGGCCGGGGTGGCCGGGTTCGCCCTGGTCGTGCGGGTCGCGCGAGGCGTCGGAGCCGTCGTCGGTCGGCATCCGGCTCTCGGAGCAGGTGCGGCACAGCAGACGTACGGAGGACGACCAGTCCTCGGCGGCGTAGCCGGCGTCGGCGGCGAGCTGCTCCAGGGCGTCGCGGTCCGACTCGGTCGCCGCCTCCAGCAGGACGAGCCAGGTCGGCACGGGCGAGGGCGCCCACAGCTCGATCTCGTCGAAGACGGGGTAGGTGGCGCCGTCGGCGGTGCGCCGCTCGCCGTGCGGGACGCCGTCGTGCAGCACGACCTCGCCCCAGCGGCGGCCGGAGGACGGCAGCGGGATGCTCAGCACCTCGATGCGGGCCGGGTCGATCCGGCGGCCCCACACCACCTCCGCCTCGCCCTCCGGGGAGAGCCGCACCGCGGAGCTGCCCAGCGCCATCTCGACGGGGCCGGTCCCGGCGGCGTCGGGCCGCAGCCCGTACGCCTGCCAGGCGCGGCGGGCCAGCGGCCAGTCCTGGAGTGCGGTGGCGGCGATGCCGACGTTCCACCAGTCGGGGGCGCCGGGGGCGCGGTCCAGCAGGGCGACGGCCCGCAGGCCGGTGGTGCGGGCCTGCTCCCAGTCGTGCCGGAACTTGTGCAGCAGAGCGAGGTTGTACCAGGACTCCGAACGCCAGGGCTCCAGGTCGGCCGCACGGATGAGCAGCGCACCGGCGTCCTCGTACCGCCCGTCGCTGATCAGCGTGAACGCCCGGTCGGTCGCCTGCCGCCAGGTGGCGGACGGGCGATGCCGTGCCCTGCCGAAGATCCTCAAGGTGTCCCGCCTGCCGTTCGCGTTCGCTGGTGCTCCACGGTGCCCCGTCCGTTCCCCCACGTCCCGTGCTCAGCGGTGCTCATCAGTCCTCCTTGCCATCGGCAGGGCCTGTCACACACGGCCGGGCTCGTCGGTTTGGCAGCATCGGCGCCATGGTGCGCCTCTTGAGCGCTCTGCGCCTCTGCGGGCATCCAACCATGCCCCTTGGTGCGCCCGCTCATTACCGGTGGGTTCACTGCCCTGCCCGGGCAACGACCCTGGTCAGCGCCTCAACCACGCGAGGGTCGTATTCGTGCGCGGTATCGAGGCGTAACCGCTCCAGCGCCTGCAGCCCCCGGCCCACGGCCGTACCGCCTCCGGCCAGGTCCTCGTAGGCGTTGGCCGTACGCACGATGCGTCCGGCGAGCGGCTGCTCCCGGTACGGATCGGCCTGGCCCTCCACGATCCGCGCGACTTCCTCGGGGGCACCCGTCCGGCGTACGACCTCCGCCCCGAGCAGCGCGATGCGGCGGCGTTCCACCTGATCGAGGGATGAGGTGGCGCCGCCGGGCACGGGGTCGACGAGGGAGAGCTGGCCGATGTCGTGCATCAGCGCGGCGTGCTCCAGAGCCGCCAGCGCCTTGCCGCCCAGGCCGAGTTCGCGTCCCATGGCGTGGCTGAGGGCGCTGACCCGGCGGGCGTGCCCGGCCGGGGTGTAGCCGGCGACCTCGGTGGCGCGGGCCAGCGAGGCGATGGTCTCCCGGTGGGTGGCCCGGATCGCCGCGTGCCGCCGGAAGGCCGTCTGGGTCAGCAGCAGCGGCACCCCGCACACGGGCAGCGCCCACAGCCCGGCGGCCTGCTCGGCCTGCGCCAGCACGACCCCGCCGGCGCACACGGCCGAGCCGACGCCCGGCAGCACGGCCAACTCGTCGCGCAGGACGGAGGCGAAGGGATGCCCGGCGCGGGCGGCGCCCAGCACGGCGGCCAGCACGGCGTCGCAGAGGATCGTGCTGGCCAGCAGCAGGACGGCGTACCCCGGATGGCCGCCGCTGCCGCCGTACAGCGGCTGCGCGGTCGCGGCGGCGAACGCCACGGTCAGCACCCGGCGTGCCGCCGCGTCATGGGTCGCGCCCCGCAGTTGCCCGGCGACCACCGCGGCGGCGGAGACCGCCACGACGACCGCCACCGCCTCGGCCGCGAGCAGCGCGTAGGCGAGGGCGCCGGCGAAGGCGACGGGGGCGGCCTCCCGGCCCTCGGGCTCCGGGATCCGCAGCGCCTCGCCGACGACGACCAGCGCCCCGAACGCGGCTGCCGCCGCGGGATCGGCGACGCCGTGCACCGCCGTCCACACCGACGCGGCGCCGCCCACGGCGACCGCGAGCCCGTGGACGGCGAACACGACGGAGGGCGTGCGCCGGCGATGACGCCGGTGGTCGCCGCCGCCACGGCGTCCGGAGGCGCTCACGGGCGGGGCTCGGGGGTGCGGTGGGGCGGGGCCTCGCGACGGGCGTGGCGTCTGGCCTGCGCCGGGGCGAAGGGCTCCGGCTCGTCGGCGGTGACCGCCGGGTTCCAGCCCTCCCTGCGGACGGCGCGGACCAGGGCCTGCACCATGAGCGGGTCGAAGTGGCTGCCCGCGCAGCGGCGCAGTTCCCCCAGGGCGTCGTCGACGCCGCGAGTGGCCTGGTAGGCGCGGGTGGAGGTCATCGCGTCGAAGGCGTCGGCCACGGCCACCAGCCGCGCGGAGGACGGGATGGCCTCGCCCGCCAGGCCGTACGGATAGCCCGATCCGTCGAGGCGTTCGTGGTGGTGGAGGATCGCGGTGCGGGCGTCGTCGAGGAAGGCGATGCCGCGCACCATCTCGTGCCCGTATCCCGGGTGCAGCTCGATGATCCGCCGCTCCTCTGGGGTGAGCGGGCTGTCCTTGCGCAGCACCCGGGTGGGCACACCCAGCTTGCCGATGTCGTGCAGGATGCCGGCCAGCCGCAGGGCCTCCACCCGCTCGGGCGGCAGCCCGATCTCACGGGCGATCAGCGCCGACGCCCGGCCGACGCGCTCGCTGTGGCCCCGGGTGTAGCGGTCCTTGATCTCCACGGCCTGCACCAGCGCCCGCACCGTCGCCTGGTGCGCGGCCCGCTCGCGGCGCGCCTGGCCGACGACCCAGCGCGCGATGTGCGTCGGCAGCAGGGCCAGGACCGCGGCCACCGCCCCGTACGGGCCCTGCCAGAGCACCGCGGCCATGAGCCCCACCAGGCCGTAGGTGAGGTGCGGGGCGAGCGGCTCCAGCAGGGACTCCCGCCAGGCCGCGACGGGGGCGGTGCGCTCGGCGGTGACCAGCACGGCGGCGGTGAGGGCCGCGGAGTACAGGCAGAAGACGAGGACGGCGGCGAGCGCGGGCACCAGCAATCCCGGCAGCCGCGCGAAGGGGCCGTCCCCGAAGGCGGTGCGCACCTGGGCGGCGGCGGCCGTCGCCAGGGCGAGCTGCGCGGCGTGCCACACGCGGCGCACCGGGCGCGGCTCTCCCCGTACGGGCGCCAGCAGCCCGCCGGGCACGGCGACGAGAGCGGCCGCGCCCGGGGGTAACAGGAGCGCGGCCGTGAAGAGCACCGGGGGCAGTGACGCCCCCGTGCGTTCCCCCGCCGCGTAGAGCGCCGCCAGCACCGCGGCGGTCGCCCAGGGAGTGCCCTCGTGGGGGCCGGTGACGAGGGCGCCGCACGCCGACACCACGACGACCGGGATGTAGACCCGAGCCGCGACGGGGAGCATCCGGACCGCCCGCTTCGCACGCACCCCACCGAGGCTAGGGGCGCGGCCGCCGCCCGGTGGGCGAGCGGCCGCGATTCCCGCCTTCGGGTGATCCCGGGTGACCTGGCGGTGCGGTGGTCGTCAGGCGGCCGGCGAGCCGGTCGGCGCGTTGCCCCCGTCGGCCGGCTCCGGCACCGGCGCCACGTCGCCCGCGCGGATCAGCTCGATCCGCGTGAGCACCTTGGCGCGCAGGTCCGTGGGCACGTCGTCGTGGCCGCAGCAGCGCTTGACCAGCTTCTTGACGGCCTGCTCGAGGCCGTACTTCTCCAAGCAAGGGTGGCACTCGTCGAAGTGCTGCTTGAACTTGGCGCAGGCGTCGTCGGACATCTCGTTGTCCAGGTACTCGTAAAGGTGTTCGAGTACCTCGGAGCAGTCCGTCTCATGCGGGTTGCCGCAGCTCATGTGCCCGAGCCCTTCTCGTCTCCCGCGCCCGCCGGGACGAGCCCGCGCTCCCGCGCGTAGTCCTCCAGCAGCGAACGCAGCTGCCGCCGCCCCCGGTGCAGGCGGGACATCACCGTACCGATGGGGGTTCCCATGATGTCGGCGATCTCCTTGTAGGCAAAGCCCTCGACGTCCGCGAGATACACCGCGATCCGGAATTCCTCCGGGATCGCCTGCAGCGCCTGCTTCACGTCCGAGTCGGGAAGGTGGTCCAGGGCCTGGGACTCGGCGGAGCGCAGACCCGTGGACATGTGCGACTCGGCACGCGCCAGCTGCCAGTCCTCGATCTCCTCCGTACCGCTGCGCTGGGGCTCGCGCTGCTTCTTCCGGTAGGAGTTGATGAAGCTGTTGGTGAGGATGCGGTACAGCCACGCCTTCAGGTTCGTGCCCTCACGGAACTGGTGGAACGACGCGTACGCCTTCGCGTACGTCTCCTGCACCAGGTCCTCGGCATCGGCCGGGTTGCGGGTCATGCGCAGCGCCGCCGAGTACATCTGGTCCAGGTACTCCAGGGCGTCCCGCTCGAAGCGCGCGCTGCGCTCCACGTCGGACTCCGGAACCACCTGCACCTCAGGCACCTCGGACGGGCTGTCGTCGTTGCCGCTGACCGGACCCACCTCCTCCACGACGGTCACGGGGCCGTAAGCGGACCCCACGCCATCGGAGGATATCCCGGGCGGGATCGGCGCGCTGTTCCTGCTCGTCCCACCCGTCGACGGCCACTCCGGCCACGACAGGTAGGGCGCCTCGGCACGTGCGCGGCACTCGGCTCTGACCATCCGGCTGCCTTCCTCACTGTGCGTACGTTCTTTCGTGCGGACGACTCGCACAACACGGGCCACGCACCGCTCATTCCCGAAGCGGCGGCAGTTCCTCCAGCCAGCCGAGCACCGCGTCCGTGATGACGCTCAGTGCAGCCTCCTGGGTGAGGTCCGCGGACTTCGGCACCGCGAACCCGTGGTCGGCGAAGGGCACCCCGACCGGCTCGTACCCCTCGGGGAACTCCTCGGGGCGGCCGAAGGGGTCGCGGCCGCCCTGGACGACCAGGAGCGGCAGGCCCGCCGTCCCCGGCGCGAGGAGCTCGTCCCCGCGGGACGTCTCCGGCCTGCCCGGCGGGTGCAGCGGGAAGGACAGCGCCAGCACCGCGACCGCGCCCAACTCCGCCGCCGTACGGCAGGCCACCCGGGCCCCCGCGCTGCGGCCGCCCGCGACGACCGGCGCGCCGGGCCGGGCCAGCGCGGGCCACAGCGCCGTCCACGCGGCGTCCAGGGTCTTCGGCGCGGGCGCCAGCTTCCTGCCGGCCACCCGCCAGGGCTGCTCCACCAGCGCGACCGTCCAGCCGCGCGCCGGCAGGGCCTCGGCCAGAGCCCGCAGGTCGCGCGCCTCCACGCCGCCTCCGGCACCGTGGCCCAGCGCCACGACGGCACGGGGGCGACGGGCCCGGTGCCAGGTGACGCGCGCGTCCCCGACCGGTGTCGGCACGGTCTCCATGATCTCGCTCACAGCGGCCAGTCTGGCACCGCGGGCGGTCAGAACAGCGTCGCCTCCTCGGGCGCCGCTATCGGTTCGACCAGCTCCGGCCCGTTGTTGCGGACGTTGCTCACCTCGGTGCGCACCGGGTACGCGCGCAGCAGGCCGGGCCGCGGCGGCGCGAGCAGCCCGCGCAGCTCCTCGACGTCGGTGCGCGCGGGATCGAGCCACTCGTCCCAGCGGTCGGGGGTGATCCACAGCGGCATGCGCGGATGGATCCCGGCCAGCGACTGCGGACCGCCGGGGCGCTCGCCGGCGTCGGCGAAGGGCTCGGTCTCGGCCTCCGTGGTGATGACGGTGCAGGTGACCCACCAGGCGCGCGGGTGCTCGTCGGGCAGGGTGCGGTCGCGCCAGAACTCGTACAGCCCGGCCATCGCGAAGACCGAGCCGTCGACGGGGGTGACGAAGTACGGCTGCTTGCGGGACCGCTTCTTCTTCCCCTGCTCCTCCAGCTGCCGCTCGTCCTTGCCGGTGACCCACTCGAAGTAGCCGTCGGCGGGCAGCAGACAGCGGCGCGAGGCGAAGGGGCGGCGGTAGGAGGCCTTCTCGTGCACGGTCTCGGCGCGCGCGTTGATCATCTTGACGCCGGTGTCGGGTGTCTTCGCCCAGCTCGGCACCAGCCCCCAGCGCAGGGCGCGCAGCTGCCGCACCACCTCGCCCGTCTCCTTGTCCGGCCGCTCCAGCACCGCGTAGGTGCCGTCGGTGGGCGCGACGTTCCAATTGGGGTCCAGTGCCTCGGTGGGATCCCATTTCTGCACGTCGAACAGCCCGACGAGGTCCTCGGGGCTCCGGCTCGCTGCATATCGACCGCACATGAGTGTCAGATTGCCACGGCGCGGACACAGCCGGGCGTCGTATGGTGCGGAACCGTGCAGCTCATCGACTCCCTCCTCGGCACCCAGCCCGCGCCCTCCTCCTGGCTGGTGGGCGTCACCGCGGCCGTCGCCCTGGCCGCGGTGCTGCCGCACGCCATATGGCGGCTCTCCCGCAACGCGATCACGATCGCCCACGAAGGCGGTCACGGCCTGGTCGCCCTGCTGTCCGGACGGCAGCTGCAGGGCATCCGGCTGCACTCGGACACCTCGGGCCTGACCGTCTCCCGCGGCAAGCCGTACGGCCTCGGCATGGTCCTCACCGCGGCGGCCGGTTACACCGCGCCCTCCCTGCTGGGCCTGGGCGGGGCCCTGTTGCTCGCGGCCGGGCACATCACAGCGCTGCTGTGGGGGGCGACGGCCCTGCTGCTGGTGATGCTGGTGATGATCAGGAACGCGTACGGGGTGCTGACGGTGTTCCTGACCGGTGGCCTCTTCCTGCTGGTGTCCTGGCTGACCGAGCCCGCGGTCCAGGCGGTGTTCGCCTACCTCGTGGTGTGGTTCCTGCTGTTCGGGGGCGTGCGGCCGGTGCTGGAACTCCAGCACAAGCGGCGCGGCGGCGCGGCCCCCGGCTCGGACGCGGACCAGCTGGCCCGGCTGACGCACACCCCTGCGGCACTGTGGATGCTGTTGTTCTACGCGGTGGCGCTGCTGTCGCTGTTCGGCGGCGGCCGCTGGCTGGTGGGTCTGTAGCCCTTGCGAGCGGGTAACTGTTTCCTTCAGGTTTCGTCCGCTTTGTGAGCGATTCGCCTTCTGCTTGAGCCACTACGCTTGGGTCCATGACCGGTAACCCCGCGAACACCGCCCTGTGGCCCGCGCCTCTCGCGTCCGCCCCCGTCCAGGCGACGGTCACCGTGCCCGGATCCAAGTCGGTCACCAACCGCGCCCTGGTGCTCGCGGCGCTCGCCTCCGAGCCGGGCTGGCTGCGCCGTCCGCTGCGCAGCCGTGACACCGTGCTCATGGCCGACGCGCTGCGCGCCATGGGCGTCCAGATCGACGAGGTGGTCAACCCCTACGGCGGCGAGGCGTGGCGGGTCATCCCGGCCGGACTGCACGGGCCGGCCACGGTCGACGTCGGCAACGCCGGCACGGTGATGCGGTTCCTGCCGCCCGTCGCCGCGCTCGCCGACGGCCCGGTGCACTTCGACGGGGACCCGCGCAGCCACGAACGCCCGCTGAACGGGGTCATCGACGCGCTGCGCTCGCTGGGCGCCCGCATCGACGACGAGGGCCGCGGCGCGCTGCCGCTGACCGTGCACGGCGGCGGGGCGCTGGACGGCGGCCCGGTGTCGGTCGACGCGTCCTCGTCCTCCCAGTTCGTCAGCGCGCTGCTGCTGTCCGGCCCGCGCTTCAACCAGGGCGTCGAAGTGCGGCACACCGGTCCGACGCTGCCCTCGCTGCCGCACATCAAGATGACGGTGGAGATGCTGCGCCGCGCCGGCGCCAAGGTCGACACCCCGGAGAACGGCGGCGAGCCGAACGTGTGGCGGGTCGACGCGGGCGCGCTGCTCGGAGTCGACGTCACCGTCGAGCCGGACCTCTCCAACGCCCAGCCCTTCCTGGCCGCCGCGCTCGTCACCGGCGGCCGCGTGGTCGTCCCCGACTGGCCGCGCCGCACCACCCAGCCCGGTGACGCGCTGCGTGACCTGTTCACCCGGATGGGCGGTTCGTGCGAGCTGACGGACTCGGGCCTGGTCCTCACCGGCTCGGGCCGGATCCACGGCATCGACGCCGACCTGTCGGAGGTCGGCGAACTCACCCCCGGAATCGCGGCGGTCGCCGCGCTCGCCGACTCCGAGTCCGTGCTGCGCGGCGTCGGCCACCTGCGGCTGCACGAGACGGACCGGCTGGCCGCGCTGAGCAAGGAGATCAACGAGCTCGGCGGCGACGTCACCGAGACCGAGGACGGACTGCGCATCCGGCCGCGGCCGCTGCGCGGCGGCGTCTTCCACACCTACGACGACCACCGGCTCGCCACCGCGGGCGCCGTCCTGGGCCTGGCCGTCGACGGCGTCCTGGTCGAGAACGTGGCCACCACCGGCAAGACCCTCCCGGACTTCCCCGAGATGTGGACGGCCATGCTGGGCGCGGCGCCGGCGGCCCCCGCGTCCCCGGTGCGGGCCTGAACGATGCGGCGCTACGGCAAGCACACCGACGAGGACGACGTCCGGGTCCGCCCGAACCGCAAGGGGAACCGGCCCCGCACCAGCATCCGGCCCAAGCACGAGGACGCCGAGGAGGGCTTCGTCCTCACCGTCGACCGCGGCCGCGTCACCTGCCTCGTCGAGGACCGCACGGTCACCGCGATGAAGGCCCGCGAGCTGGGCCGCAAGGGCATCGTGGTCGGCGACCGGGTGGGCATCGTCGGCGACCTGTCCGGGGAGAAGGACACCCTGGCGCGGATCGTGCGCGTCGAGGAGCGCAGCTCGGTGCTGCGCCGTACCGCGGACGACACCGACCCGTTCGAGCGAGTGGTCGTCGCCAACGCGGACCGGCTCGCCATCGTCACCGCCCTCGCCGACCCCGAGCCGCGGCCCCGGCTCATCGACCGCTGCCTGGTGGCGGCCTACGACGCCGGTCTCGAACCGCTGCTGGTGCTCACCAAGTCCGATCTCGCGCCGGCTGGACCGCTCCTGGAGACGTACGCGCCGCTGGGCGTCCCCTATGTGGTGACCAGTCACGAGAACTTCGACGCCGGGGCGACGGAGGCCGTGCGCGAGCACCTGAAGGACCGCGTCACCGCCTTCGTCGGCCACAGCGGCGTCGGGAAGACCACCCTGGTCAACGCGCTGGTGGAGCGTCAGCGCGCGACCGGCCACGTCAACGCGGTCACCGGCCGGGGCCGGCACACCACCACCTCCGCGCTCGCGCTGCCCCTGCGGGCCGAGGAGGGGTGGGTCATCGACACCCCCGGCGTGCGTTCCTTCGGCCTGGCCCACATCGACCCGTCCCGGGTCATCCACGCCTTCCCCGACCTCGAGCCCGGCACGGCGGACTGCCCGCGAGCCTGCAGCCACGACGAACCCGACTGCGCGCTGGACGCCTGGGTCGCCGACGGGCACGCCGAACCCGCCCGTCTGTTCTCGCTGCGGCGGCTGCTCGCGACGCGTGAGCGCAAGGAAGGGGACTGAGACGCCATTTCCGGGCATGCTGTGTGATGATCGCTCATCGACAGACGGAAACGGGAGGGCGTTCGATGGCCTGGCTCCTCGTGGTGGTCGCCGGTCTCCTCGAAACCGGCTTCGCGGTCTCCCTCAAGCTCTCCCACGGGTTCACCCGCCTGTGGCCGACCATCGCGTTCTGCGCCTTCGCGCTCGGCAGCTTCGGCCTGCTCACGCTGGCCCTGAAGAAGCTGGACGTCGGGGCGGCCTACGCGGTGTGGACGGGCATCGGGGCCTCGGGGACGGCGATCTACGGCATGGCCTTCCTCGGTGACGTCGTCTCGACCCTGAAGCTGATCTCCATCAGCCTGGTCGTCCTGGGCGTCATCGGGCTCCAACTCTCCGGCTCCACCCACTGATCCGGCTCCACACACTGGTCCGGCCCCACCCATCGATCCGGCTCCGCCACAGATCCGGCTCCGTCACCAGCCGCGCTGGAGGAGCCCCCGGACCAGCCGGGCGATCCGCCGGCACGCCTCCTCGTCGGAGCCGGCGGGCGCGACGACGTAGGAGACGGTGACACGGACCGCGGTCCCGCAGGCCCAGTCGGCCTCGGCCCGGTCGAGTGCGGGGAAGCGCCGCCCGAGCGCGGTGACGGCGCGCGCACGGAAGGCGTCGAGCAGCTCGGCGGGCGCGATAGGGGTGTCGTCCTTGCGCGGCCGCCGGCCCGGGAGCCGGGGCAGCGGCACCGGCACGACGGCAGCGGCGGGGACCCGGTCCCCGCGGCAGCCGGTGAGCACCGCGCGCACCAGCGGGCTGCGGCGGGCGCTGTGCAGGGTCCAGGCGGTCGCCGCGGCGAAGCAGTCGCCGGCGTCGGCGCCGTGCCGCCCGGCGGTGTCCAGGGCGCGCTCCACGCCCGCAAGGAACGCCTCGGCCTCCCGCCGTGCCAGGGCCCGCGCGAGCCCTTCCTTGGTGCCGAACTCGTTGTAGAGGGTCTGCCGCGACACCCCGGCGACGGCCGCGACGTCCACCATCCTGACCGTCGCCCAGGACCGGTCGCCGAGTGCGGACAGTGCCGCGTCCAGGAGTGAATCACGCGCTGTCGGCACGTTCGCCTCCAAGCGTCCCAAGCGGTCTCAAGCGTTCCCGAGCGGTCTCAACCGGCGCCGAGCGGCCTCAGAGGGCTGTGGGCTCAGAATTGACGCGCCGTCGGTCCGTGTCAACCCCGCCCGCGTACCCTGCGTGACCTCGACCTGCCACGATCGATACTGTTCGCTCCATGCCGGACTTCAACGACGATCTGCGCCTCGCGCACATCCTTGCCGACGCCGCCGACGCCGCCACCATGGAGCGCTTCAAGTCCCTGGACCTCAAGGTCGAGACCAAGCCCGACATGACGCCGGTCAGCGAGGCGGACAAGCGGGCCGAGGAACTGATCCGCAGCCAGCTCGGGCGGGCCAGACCGCGCGACGCCGTGCTCGGCGAGGAGTACGGCACGGAGGGCAGCGGCCCGCGGCGCTGGATCGTCGACCCGATCGACGGCACCAAGAACTACGTCCGCGGGGTGCCGGTGTGGGCCACCCTGATCGCGCTGATGGTGCGCGGCGAGGGCGGCGACGAGGGCGTGGTCGGCATGGTGTCCGCACCGGCCCTGGGGCGCCGCTGGTGGGCGGTGAAGGGCGGCGGGGCGTACACCGGGCGCAGCCTGTCCTCCGCCACGCGGCTGCGGGTGTCGCAGGTCGGCCGGCTGCAGGACGCCTCCTTCGCGTACTCCTCGCTGAGCGGCTGGGAGGAGCAGGGCCGGCTGGACGGCTTCCTCGACCTGACCCGGTCCTGCTGGCGGACGCGTGCCTACGGTGACTTCTGGCCGTACATGATGGTCGCAGAGGGCTCCGTGGACATCTGCGCCGAGCCCGAGCTGAGCCTGTGGGACATGGCGGCGAACGAGGTGATCGTGCGCGAGGCGGGCGGCCGCTTCACCAGCCTGGACGGCACCCCGGGGCCGTACGGCGGCAACGCGGCGGCGTCCAACGGCCTGCTGCACGAGGAGATGCTCGCCCACCTGAACCGCGCGTGATTCCCCGCCCCCTCACACTACCGATCAACCTCCGCACGCCCCTTGCTGCGGCCCCCGGCGCATGTGAACATGAGAATGCGTGAGCTTGTGCATTTGTGAAACTGTTCTCAAGACGGCCACGACGCAGCCCGAGGGGTATCCCATGCTCGTACGCGACGCCATGAGCACGGTCGTTCTCACAGTCGGTCCCGCCCACACCCTCCGCCAGGCCGCCCGGCTGATGTCCGCCCGACGGGTGGGTGCCGCGGTGGTGCTGGATCCCGACACCTGCGGTCTCGGCATCCTGACCGAGCGCGACATCCTCAACGCCATCGGTGCGGGGCTCGACCCCGACCACGAACTCGCCGCCGCCCACACCACCACCGACGTGGTCTTCGCCGCGCCCCGGTGGACCCTGGAGGAGGCCGCCGCCGCGATGGTGCGCGGCGGATTCCGGCACCTGGTGGTGCTGGACGACCGCAACCCGGTCGGCATGGTCTCGGTACGCGACATCGTGCGCTGCTGGCAGCCCGTGCACGCCACCCTGGCGGGCTGACGGCCGGCCCGGGACATGGATCGGAGGGGGCCGGGCGCCTGGACGCACCCGGCCCCCTCCGGGCCTGTGGGACGGACTCCGCTCAGCCGCGCAGGGCCTGGACGGCGGCCTCCAGCTGCTTGCCGAAGTCCTCGTCGGCGCGGCGGAAGTTGCCGATCGCCCGCTCGGCGATGTCGGCGCGCGACACCTTGGCGATGAATCCGGAGAGGTTGGCGACCAGGCGCGCCCTCTCCGCCTCCGACATCAGCCGGTAGAGGTTGCCCGCCTGCACGAAGTCGTCGTCCTCGGCGTGCGAGGGCGCCTCGTGGTTGCCGGTGTGCCCGGTGACCGCGGTGGCCGACCACAGGGGGCGGTCGGTCTGGGCCGGGCCGCCGAAGCTGTTCGGCTCGTAGTTGCGCTCGCCGCCGTGGCGGCCGTCGTAGAGGGCGCCATCGCGGCCGTGGGTGCGCGCCTCGGTCGCGTGCGGGCGGTTCACCGGCAGGTGGTCGGCGTTGATGCCGACGCGGTAGCGGTGGGCGTCGCCGTAGGCGAAGAGCCGGCCCTGCAGCATCTTGTCCGGGGACGGGCCGATGCCGGGCACGAAGTGCGCCGGGGAGAAGATCGACTGCTCGACCTCGGCGAAGATGTTCCGCGGGTTGCGGTTGAGCTCCAGCCTGCCGATCTCGATCGGCGGGTAGTCCTCGTGCGGCCACACCTTGGTGAGGTCGAACGGGTTGAAGCGGTAGCCCGCCGCCTCGGCCGCGGGCATGATCTGCACCTGCACGGTCCAGCTGGGGAACTCACCGCGCTCGATGGCCTCGCGCAGGTCGCGCTGGTGGGAGTCGGGGTCCGTGCCGGCGACCCGGTCGGCCTCGTCCTGGGTGAGGTTCCGCACGCCCTGGTCGGTCTTGAAGTGGTACTTGACCCAGAAGACCTCGCCGGCCTCGTTGGTCCACTGGTAGGTGTGCGAGCCGTAGCCGTTCATGTGGCGGTAGCTCGCGGGGATGCCGCGGTCGCCGAACAGCCACGTCACCTGGTGCGTCGACTCCGGGGACAGGCTCCAGAAGTCCCAGACGTTGTCCGCCTCCTGGGAGCCGGTGTACGGGTCGCGCTTCTGGGTGTGGATGAAGTCCGGGAACTTGATGGCGTCCCTGATGAAGAACACCGGGGTGTTGTTGCCGACGAGGTCGTAGTTGCCCTCCTCGGTGTAGAACTTCAGCGCGAAGCCCCGGGGGTCGCGCACCGCGTCCGGCGCGCCGAGGTTGCCGGCCACGGTGGAGAACCGCAGGAAGGTCTCCGTCTGCTTGCCGACCTCGGAGAGGAACTTCGCCCGCGTGTACTTCGTCACGTCGGCGGTGACGGTGAAGGTGCCGTAGGCCCCCGCGCCGCGGGCGTGCACCACGCGCTCCGGGATGCGCTCGCGGTTGAAGCGGGCGAGCTTCTCCAGCAGCTGCTGGTCCTGGACCAGGACCGGCCCTCCGGGGCCCGCGGTCTCGCTGTTCTGGTTGTCCGCGACCGGGGCGCCCGCCTCCGTGGTCAGCGGGCCGGTCTCCTGAGCCGTCACGTGCTCTCCCTGGGTTGGTGCTGTGCCGTGGCCATCGCCGGATGCGATCCTACAATGGACTAAGTCCAAGTCAAGAAGGGTCCCAAACTCGTACCCGGTCGGAACACGGACCGTCACTGTTAAGCTGTTCGCATCCCACTGATAGGTGAACCGGAATGAGTGACCTGCTGGAACGACTGCGCGGCCGCGGATGGCGCATGACCGCGCAGCGGCGCGTCGTGGCCGAGGTCCTGGACGGCGACCACGTCCACCTGACCGCCGACGAGGTGCACGCCCGGGCGGCGGCCCGGCTGCCCGAGATCTCCCGCGCGACCGTCTACAACACGCTGGGCGAACTGGTCTCGCTCGGCGAGGTCATGGAGGTCGCCACCGACGGCCGCGCCAAGCGCTACGACCCCAACGCCCACCGTCCGCACCAGCACCTGGTGTGCTCCGGCTGCGGCACGATCCGGGACGTCCACCCGCACGGGAACCCGCTGACGGACCTGCCCGACGCGGAGCGCTTCGGCTTCACGGTCTCCGGCGTGGAGGTCACCTACCGGGGCCTGTGCCCCGCCTGCGCCTGACGCTGCGCGGCCCGCCGCACGCGTTCCGCGGCCTTCCGCACCCCCGGCTCCGGCCGGGTACGGCCCACCCACACCGTCTCCACCGGCACCTGGCCCGCCACCTTGGCGAGCGCCTCGAAGGCCTCCCTGGCCACCCCGGGATCCCGGTCCACGGCCAGCGGCGCCATCTGCGGCAGCAGCCCCTCCCGGGGGAGGAGCCGGCCCGCCGCGCGCACCGCGGCCCGGCGCACCACCGGCGGCCACGGGGTGCGCGCCTCACGTGCCAGCCGCAGCAACAGGGGCGCGTCCGAGGCGTCCCCGCACTCCCCCAGCCCCGTGACCAGCCCCGCCACCAGCCGCGGCGGGCTCTGCGGGCCGCAGCGCAGCAACTGCCTGCGGTACGCCAGCGCCGGGGGCTCGCCCCTGCTGTACAGCCGCCAGCGGGCCTGCGCGCGCACGATCCGCGCCGGGTCGGCCAGCGGCGCGGTCAGCCGGGCCGCCGCCACGTCGTCCGGCAGCGCCGCGACCGCCAGCTCCCGCACCGCCGCCGAGCGGGCCCACAGCAGCCGCCCTGCCTGGTCCGGGTCCATCTGCAGCAGCCGCTCGGCGCACAGCCTGCGGCACAGCTGGTCCGGGTCGCGCAGCGCGGTGCGCACCAGGTCCCCGCGGACGAACTCACCGAGCTCCAGGGCCAGCTCGACCCCGAACCGCCGGGTCAGCGGGTCCGCGTCGGCCGCCAGCGCACGCACCGCACGCCGGGCCTCGGGGGCCGCCAGCACCCCGCGGTACTCCTCGGGGGTGTGCGTCGCCCGGCTCCGCCCGCGCAGCCTCAGCAGCAGCCGTACGGCCGCGGCGGCCTCGTCCGGGGCGGTACGGCGCAGCAGCGCCGCCAGGGCGCGTTCGCGGACCTGGTCCACCCAGTCCGCCGTCCGTAGCGCGAGGGCGGACGCCACCAACGGCCCGCCGTGCACCGCCAGCCCCTCCACGGCGGCCTGCCGCGTCCGGCCGTCCCGGTCCATCGCGGCCAGCAGCAGGCGCAGGGGTTCCACGTCGCCCGGCACCAGGGGCGCGCCCTCCTGCACCCGGGCGGCACGGTCCATCAGCAGCCACAACCGGGGCGGCGCGGCGGCCAGCGCCTTCAGTGCCGCCGCGCGGTCGTAGGCGGCGTCCTCGTCCGCCGCGGCGCCCCGCAGCTCACGGAGCAGCTCCTCCACGTCCGCGGCCGCGCACAGCCGACCCCACCGCGTCACATCCATGAGTTCCGTCGGCCGCCGCTTACGCCGCCTGCGCAGCAACCCCGCCTCCTCGCGCCGCCTGAGGGCCTGTCCTCAGGATCGCGCGCCGGCGCCGGCTGGCCCAGGACCGTCCCCACCCTTTTGCCCGAACCATGCCTGGGCTGTACCTAACGCATACGAGAAGGGCCCGGAAGCCTTGGCTTCCGGGCCCTTCCCTTTCAGTAGCGGGGACAGGATTTGAACCTGCGACCTCTGGGTTATGAGCCCAGCGAGCTACCGAGCTGCTCCACCCCGCGTCGTTGTGTCCCTAGGTTAACCTGCCGTCCCTGAGCAGCGCAAATCGCTTCTCAGGCGGAGAGCTCGTGCTCCAGGGCGTCGGTCAGCCGGGCCGCCCGCTCGGCCACCTCGGCGGGGCCGCACTCCACGGCCCGGGCGCACCACGCCTGGGCGTCCGCGAGCTGTCCGTGCCGTGCGGCCAGCAGGGCCAGCCGCAGCGCGGCGCGTCCGTGCCCCGCGTCGGCGGCCCGGGTCCACCACAGGGCCGCCTCCGGCTCCGCGCCCTCACGGGCGAGGAGCAGCCCCAGGTTGAAGGCCCCGTTGCGGCTGCCGCCCTCCGCGGCCTCCCGGTACCAGTGGGCGGCGTCGACGACGTCCCCGCGCTTGGCGGCGCACATGCCGAGCCGCACCTGGGCGCGGCGGTGCCCCTGGCCGGCGGCGCGGGCGTACCACTCCTCGGCCTCGACGGCGGTCTCCGGCGCGTCCTGGGCGTCCAGCAGCGCGCCGAGCCGGAAGGCGCCCTCGGGGCTGCCGCCGCCCGCGGCGCAGCGAAGGTGCCGCTCGGCGCCGTGCGCGTCGCCCTCCTTCTGCAGGGCGATGGCCACCTGGAGCGCGGCCTCGCCGTGCCCGCTGGCCGCCGCGCGCTCGTACCAGCGGCGCGCCGTGACGTCGTCGCCCCGCCCGGCGTACAGGATGCCGAGGTTGAAGGCGGCGTCCACGCTGCCCGCCTCCGCGGCCTTGGAGAACCAGGGCTCGGCGCCCGCCGCGTCGCCGCGCTGCAGCAGCAGCACGGCGAGCGCGTTGGCGGCCTCGCGGTGCCCGGTGTAGGCGGCCTTGCGGTACCACTGCTCGGCCTGGGTCGTGCGGCCCTGGCCGGCGCAGAGCAGACCGAGGTTGAAGGCGCCGTTGACGTCCCCCGCCTCCAGGGCGGCCCGGTACCAGCGCTCCGCGGTCTGGGTCTCGCCCTCCTGGGCGTGCAGCGCGCCCAGGGCGTTGGCGGCGTTGCCGTCACCGGCGTTGGCGGCGCGCCGCCACCAGGTGGCGGCGCCGTCCACGTCCCCCGCGTCGCGCAGCAGGAAGCCGAGCGCGCAGGCCGCGCGCGGCTCCCCGTCGCGGGCGGCGGTCAGGTACCAGCGCTTGGCCTCCTCGAACTCGCCGCGCTCCTCCAGGAGCGTGCCCAGGCGCAGGGCGGCCCTGCGGTGCCGGCGGGCGGCGGCCTGCCGGTACCACTGCTCGGCCTCGCGCTCCTCGCCGCGCTCGGCGCAGATGCCGGCGAGGCGGTAGGCGGCCTCGCGGTGGCCGTGCTCGGCGGCGGCGTGGAACCAGCGCTCGGCGCCGACGTCGCGGCGGTGGTCCAGGAGGTCGGCCAGCGCGTACGCGCCCAGCGTGTGCCCGGACTCGGCGGCCTGGCGCAGCCAGTACTCGGCGCCGGGCTCGTCGCCGCGCTCGCGGAAGTGCCGGCCGAGCGCGTGCGCGGCCGCGGCGGAACCGGCGACCGCGGCGATCCGCCACCAGGCGGCGGCCTCGTCGGCGTAGCCGCGCTGGTGCAGCAGCAGGCCCAGGTTGTTGGCGGCGGGGCGGTCCCCTCCGGCGGCGGCGCCGCGCAGATGGGGCTCGGCGCCCTCGAGGTCGCCGCGGCGCAGCAGCAGGGTGCCCAGCACGCTCATGGCCCCGATGTCGCCGTGCTCGGCGGCCCGCCGGTGGCGCGCCTCGAGTTCGGCCTCCTCGCGGGCCTCCAGGGTCTCCTCGTCCGGGAGTTCGGACTCGATGAGGCGCTCCTCGTCGAGACCGCCCACCCGCGGACCGGGGAGCAGGTCGGCGACGGCCGGCACGAGCGCGGCCCCGGCCGCGGGCACGGTCGTCCGCCCCGCGGACCCGGTATCCCGGATCTGACGAGCGTTCAGCAGCCTTGCACCATCCCCCATGAGGTCCATCGTCGCATCACCCGTACCCGCAGTACACCTGGTATGCGGCAAACCTGCACAGCTCGGCCGATCCCAGTTGGTCACTTCGTAGGTCACTACAGCGTTTTGTCGACTTCCCGACAGGGTGCCTGCCGAAACCTCAGCGGAAGGAGTTCCCCCCAACAAGTGAAAGGGCCCGGAGTCTATTGACTCCGGACCCTCTCCAACAGTAGCGGGGACAGGATTTGAACCTGCGACCTCTGGGTTATGAGCCCAGCGAGCTACCGAGCTGCTCCACCCCGCGTCGGTGCACCAACAGTACCACGACGCGGGGTGGGTCCCGTCAGCCCGTCTTCTCCGCCTGCTGCTCGGCGTCCTTCGCGCGCTTCAGCGCGTCGGCGAGGTCCTTCTGCGCCTGGCCGTACGCACCCCAGTCGCCGTCCTTGAGCGCCTTCTGACCCGCGTCGTACGCCTCCTGGGCGTCCTCCAGGGCCTGGGCGACCGTCGGGTTGCCCGCGGCCGGCGGTTCGGTGCCCCCGCCGCCGCCCGTCTCCGGCGGCGTCACGGGCTCCCCGCCGTCCGATCCGAAGACGGCGTCGAGCGCCTGCCCGATCGTGTCCTCGAACTCGGTCTGGCCGCCGTAGCTCACCAGCACCTTCTTCAACAGCGGGTAGTTGGTGCCCGCGCCGCGGACGTAGACCGGCTCCACGTACAGCAGCCCGCCGTCGAGGGGAACGGTCAGCAGGTTGCCGTACTCGACCTCCGAGTCGCCGCCCTTGAGCAGCCTGATCTTCTCCGCCACGTCGGGATCGGAGTTGAACTGGCTCTGCACCTGCTGCGGTCCGGACACCGTGGTGTTGGACGGCAGCTTCAGCACCTTGATCGCGCCGTACTCCGGACTCTTGGCGTCCGCGTCGACCGCCATGAAGGCGCTGAGGTTCTCGCGCTTGTTGGGCGTGAAGGTCGTGGTGAGCGAGAAGGCCTGCTCGTTCTGGCCGGGCATCTTCAGGCTCAGGTAGTACGGCGGCACCGACTTCCCGGTCTTGGCGGCCGGGTCGTTGGGCACCGCCCACACCTCACTGCCGCTGTAGAAGGTCGACGCCTTGGTGACGTGGTAGCGGGTCAGCAGCTCGCGCTGCACCTTGAACAGGTCCTGCGGGTACCGCAGGTGCGCCATCAGCGCGTCGCCGATCGCCGACTTGGGCTCGACCGTGTCCGGGAAGGCCTTCATCCAGGTCTTCAGCACCGGGTCCTCGGTGTCCCACTGGTAGAGCGTGACCTTGCCGCTGTACGCGTCGACGGTCGCCTTCACCGAGTTGCGGATGTAGTTGACCTGGTTCTGCTGCGCCAGCACGGCGCGCTGCCCGTCGGTCAGCGAGTCCGCGGTGGTGTCGCCGAGGGTGGTGCGCGAGGAGTACGGGTAGCCGTTGCTCGTCGTGTACGCGTCGACGATCCATACGATCCGGCCGTCCACGACCGCCGGGTAGGAGTCGCCGTCGATCGTCAGCCAGGGCGCGACCGCCTCGACCCGCTCCTTGGGCATGCGGTTGTACAGGATCTGCGAGTCGTCGCCGACGGCCCCGGAGTAGAAGATCTGCGGCTCGCCGAAGGCCACCGCGTAGGCGAGCCGGGTCACCGGGTTCTTCAGGCCGACACCGCTCTTGGCGGTGTAGGTGTACGGCTTCTCGCCGCTGTCGTCGGTGTAGTCGATCTCCGGCGTGGACCGGTCGCCGACGATCGACCACTGCTTGGTCTGCTCGCCGTAGTAGATCCGCTGCTGGTACGTCCCGAGGTCGCCCTTGGTCGGCAGGTTGTACTCGGTGAAGTCCGGCTCGCCGCTGGCGGTCGTGGTGGTGCCCTTGGCCGCCACCATGCCGTAGCCGTGCGTGTACTTGAAGTGGTCGTTGATCCAGCTGTGCTGCGGGATGCCCTCGAGGTTCAGCTCCCGCAGGCCCACCACGGTGTCCTGCTCCTTGCCGTCGATCGTGTAGCGGTCGACGTCGAGCGTGGACGGGAAGGCGTAGTAGCCGCGCACCTTCTGCAGCTGCTGGTAGGTCGGCGAGACCACGTTCGGGTCGAGCAGGCGGATGGACGCCGCGGTGTCGGCGTCGCCGCGCAGCTTCTCCTTGCCGTCGCTGCTCGTGCCCGAGTACTCCGTCACATCGGCCTGGTCGATGCCGTACGCCTCACGTGTGGCGTCGATGTTCTTCTGGATGTACGGCTGCTCCTTGGCGGCCTCGTTCGGCTGCACCTGGAACTTCTGCACGATCGCCGGGTACAGGCCGCCGATCAGGATCGCCGACAGCACCATCAGGCCGAACCCGATCAGCGGCAGCGACCAGGTGCGCCGCCACAAGGTGGCGAAGAACAGCAGCGCGCAGATGATGGCGATGGCGAACAGGATCGTCTTGGCCGGCAGGTAGGCGTTGGCGTCCACGTAGCGCAGACCCGTCCAGTCACCCGACCTGAGGTTGCCGGACTTCACCGCCAGCGAGTAGCGGTCCAGCCAGTACGCGACGGCCTTCAGCGTGACGAACAGGCCCAGCAGCACCGACAGGTGCCCGGTCGCCGCCGCCGTCGCCCGGCCGCCCGGGGAGGTGA
Source organism: Streptomyces sp. NPDC008238 (assembly GCF_042956445.1). Classification (NCBI taxonomy): domain Bacteria; kingdom Bacillati; phylum Actinomycetota; class Actinomycetes; order Kitasatosporales; family Streptomycetaceae; genus Streptomyces; species Streptomyces sp. NPDC008238. The sequence goes on from NZ_JBIBGK010000002.1 coordinate 187,099, forward strand.
TCCGCAGGCCCCCGTACAGGTAGTGCACCAGCGCCGCCGCCAGCAGCGAGAGCACGACGGCCGCGAAACCGAAGCTCAGCAGGAAGCGGTACCAGGGCAGGTCGAACGCGTAGAAGGCGATGTCGACGTGGAACTGCGGGTCCTTGGTGCCGAACGGGGTGGAGTTCGTCCACAGCAGCCACGTGCGCCACTGGCTGGAGGCGGACGCACCCGCGATCAGCCCCACGAGCGCGCAGACGGTGAGCAGCACCCACTTCTTGTAGGGTGCGATGCCCATCCGGTAGCGGTCGAGGCTCTGCTGCTCCATCGACATCGCGCTCAGCGGCGGCCGGAGCCGGTGCGCCAGGTACACGTTGACGCCGACGGCCGCGGCCATCAGCAGGCCGAAGACGAAGAACAGGCCGATCTTGGTCCACAGCGTGGTGGTGAAGACCGAGGAATAGTGGACGGAGCGGTACCAGAGCCAGTCGGTCCAGAAGCCCGAGAACATGACGAAGGCCATGGCCAGCGCGGCCAGTACGCCAAGGGTCATGAGCAGTGTCCGGGCTCGCCGCGACGGGCGGCCCACTCTGATCCGCGGGCCGTGCGGACCCCCGCCGCGGTCCGGCATCTGGAATACCAAGGTGCGCACCTCGAAGTGTCGGTCTCCGTCGGACGCCGTCCCGGCGCCCACTGATGCAACTTACTCAGCGTTTACTCAGTTCCCCAAGGCTCCCGATTGGGGATGCGGGTCACAGAACAGGCAGGATATTGAGCATGTCCAACATCACGTCCGAGGGTGCGCCGCTCGCCGCGAACCCGCTCACCCGTGCCGTCCTGGAGATCGACGACTACGCGTCCGGCCTCGGCTGGGACCAGCCCGCCCGGCTCTTCGCCCTGGTCGACACCGCGGCGCTGCGCGCCCAGGAGCCGAAACTGGCCGAGGAACTCGGCCTCGGCGGCGACAAGGCCGCCGGACTGACCCCGATCGAGCAGGACGAGCTCCCGCCGGGCGCCGCGCTGGACGAGTTCCTCGCCACCATCGCCTGGCCCGGCGTCGTCAGCGGCTGCGCCCTCACCGTGGAGCGGCTGATGCTGCCGCCGTCCGCCGAGGAGTCCATCCCGGAGGGACTGGACGACGCCGCGCTGGCCCGCTGGGTCGCCGGTCACCCCGACCGCCAGGAGGTCCGCATGACGGTGGGCGTGCTGCGCGACGGTTCCCGGGAGTCCGCGGTGCGGCTGCGCGAGAAGGACTCCCCCACCGAGGTGCTGACCGGTTCCTCGCTGGTGCCGGGGCTGGCCGACGCCCTGGCGGCGACCTTCGAGGACTGACGCCGACGGCCCCGGGGAGCAGCTCCCCGGGGCCGTCGGACCGTGCGGATCGCCCGCGGGCTCAGCCCGTGGTGCAGGAGGGGAGCGCCGACGTCCTGCCCTCGCGGATGTCCTTGAGCGCGTCCATGGCGTCGTCGATGGTCTTCACCTTGACGAGGGTGAGGCCGCTCGGGGTGTCGGCCGCCGCCTCCTCGCAGTTGTCGGCGGGGGTGAGGAAGTACTCGGCGCCCTTCTGGCGTGCGCCGATGGTCTTCATGTCTATGCCGCCGATGGGGCCGACCTTGCCCTCGTCGTCGATGGTGCCGGTGCCGGCGACGAACTTGCCGCCGGTGAGGTCCTGCGGGGTGAGCTTGTCGACGATGCCCAGCGCGAACATCAGACCGGCGCTGGGGCCGCCGACGTCCGCCAGCTTGATGTCGATCGCGAACGGGAAGGTGTGCTCGACCCCGGCCTGGATGCCCACGACCGCCCGGGCCTCGCCGTCGTCGTCCGACTTCCTCGTGGTGATGCTGACGTCCCGGGTGCCGTCGCCCTTCGCGCCCTTGGGCACGACCGTGAAGACCACCTTCTGCCCCGGCTGGTGCTTGGTGACCAGCTCGGCGACGTCGCCCGCCGCCTTGACCGGCCGGCCGTCGACGGCCTTGACCACGTCGCCCGCGTGGAGTTCGCCCTCGGCCGGGGCGCCCTTGACCACGGCGGAGACGATCACCCGGGAACCGACGGGTATGCCGAGCTCGTCGAGGGCCGCGACCTTCGCGCTGTCCTGGGACTGCGTGAACTCCTCGGCGTTCTCCTGGTCGGCCTGCTCGGCCGTCTGCCCCTTGGGGTAGAGCGTGTCGTGCTCGACGACCTTCTGGTCGTGCGCCAGCCAGCCGACGACCGCCTCGACCAGGTTCATCGAGTAGTCCGCGCTCGTCACCCGCACCGTGGTCATGTTGAGGTGACCGCTGGTCGGGTACGTCTTGTGCCCCGAGATCTGCAGCACCGGGTCCCCGTCGTGCGACCCGAGCGTGTTCACCGTCGGCCCCGGCGACATCTCCGCGTACGGGACGGGCCACAGCAGCGCGACGCACAGCAGCGCTATCAGGGTCAGGGTCGATGCGAGCAGCGTCGCGGTGCGGCGTGGCATGGAACGACAGTACGGTACGGAACCGGCAGCCGCCCCGTGGGCCCTCAGGCCGGTCCGCCCGATCCGGTGCGCTGCATGGCCTCGCGGAAACGCTCGTAGTCGGCGAGCGAGGCACCGTCCCCGGTGGAGCGCGTACGCGCCGCCCAGCTTCCCCAGACGGCCGCGGCGACGGCGGCGACCAGCGGGATGAGCAACCATGCGAGCGCTGCCACTTCGGCCTCCTGGACGCGCATGCCGATCAAGAACTATGAGCAGACTAATCTTCTGCTGCTACAACGTTCAGAGCGGGTCGCAGGTTACGCAACCGCAGGTGGGCCACCCCGTGGGCCATCCGGGTGAGGTACTGGTGCGAACGCGTGCGCGGTGGTCAGTGGGCGCAGGCCCCGACCCACTCCTCGGTGCCGTCGGCGAAGGCCTGGTGCTTCCAGATCGGGACCTCGCGCTTGAGGTCGTCGATCAGCCGCCGGCAGGCGGCGAAGGCCTCGGCCCGGTGCGGGCAGGAGACGGCCACGACGACCGCGAGGTCGCCGACCCGCAGATCCCCGACGCGGTGGACGGCGGCCAGCGCCTTGACCGGGAAGTCCGCGGCGACCTTCTCCGCGACCCGGCGCAGTTCCGCCTCCGCGCCGGGGTGCGCCGAGTAGCCGAGCCCGGTCACCACGGCGTCCGAGGGGCCGTCGTGATCACGGACCGTACCGACGAACAGCGCGGTGCCCCCCGCGGAGTCGTGCCCCACGGCGCGGAAGACCTCGTCCACGGACAGCTCGGTGTCCCGGACCGCGATGAGCCGGAGGGGTTCGTCGTGCGTCTGTGCCATGCGGCTCATGCTGCCCCATCGCCCGCCATGCGGAAACCCCCTTCCGGAGCGAGTTCGCCCGGCGACGCTCAGACACCGCGGCGCCGGCGCGCCCTGCGCACCATCGCCGCCGTGCCGACCAGGGCGACCGTCGCACCCGCCGCGCCGAGCGTCGCCGCGTCCTTGCGGCCCAGCCGCCGCCCGACGACGGAGTTGCGTCCGGAGACCTCCTCCAGCAGGACGGCCAGCACCTCCTCGTTCGTCCACTTCGGGCGCCAGCCCGACTCGTGCAGCCTGCTGCCGCTGACCACCCAGGGGTGCATCGTGTACGCCAGGTCGCCCGCCGGGGACGGGGTGAGCCCCAGCCGGTGCAGCCGGGAGGCCGCGCCGAGCGCCACCGCGGGCGGCAGCTCCATGCGGCGGATGCCCGAGAGCTCCTCGACCTCCTCCTGCTCCAGCCAGCCGTCGCAGCCCACGGTCATCTCGCCGTCGACCCTCTCCAGCGCCGCGTGCTCCAGCGCCGTCACCAGGTCCTCCACGTGGCAGAACTGCCAGCAGGGGCGGCTTCCGCCCACCACCAGCAGGCGCGGCGACTCGAAGTAGCGGGTCAGCGCGGTGTCGGTGCCGCCGACCAGCACGGCCGGCCGCAGGACCGTCACGTTGAGGCCGGGGTGGGCGCGGGGGGCGCGCTTGCCGAGCCGTTCGATCTCCAGCAGGTCGCCCACGAAGGACGCCTCCGCGGTCGCGCGCAGCGGCGCGTCCTCGGCGAGGGGGACGTCGTTGTCCCCGTGGGCGCCGTAGACCATGGCGGAGGTGCACAGCACCACGCGCCGCACGCCCGCCGCGGCCGCCGCGGTCAGCACCGTCTGCGTGCCGCGCACGTTGAAGGCGCTGCGCGCCTTGGGGTCCGACTCCAGGTCCAGGTCGAGGGCGAGGTGGACGACGACGTCCACGCCGCGCAGCCGCTCGGCGATCGCCGGGTCCCGTACGTCGAGCACCGCCCACTGGGCGCCGGGGACGTCGCCGCGGCGCTCGTCGATCGCCACGACCTTCTTGACCTGGTCGGATTCGGCCAGCCGCAGCGCGAGCCGCAGGCCGACACCGGAGGCGGCGCCTGTGACGGCGACCACAGGTCCGGCGGGGGCCCTGCCGCCGCTCCGCTCTGGGCGAACGGTCGGTTCTGGGGAACTCACCAGGTGTCTCCCACGGTTGTCTCTGGTACCGGGTGCGCGGTCCGCAACCGCGGTCCGTACGCAGCCATCCTGCCTGACGGGTGTCTAGGCTGGAGGTACAGCCCACAACACACAGAGCCGAGGAAACCGTGAGCGACATCCCATTCGGATTCGGAGTCCCTCCCGAGGAGCCCGAGGAAGGGGACGACGGCAAGAAGCCGGGCGGTTCCGGCGGCGGCTCCCGGGAACCGGCCGGTCCCTTCGGTTTCGGCGGCGGGAATCCCTTCGGCGGCGGCCCCGCCGGCGACAACCCGTTCGCCGCGATGTTCGGTTCGCTGAACCCCAACGACCTGGGCGCCGCCTTCCAGCAGCTGGGCCAGATGCTCTCGTACGAGGGCGGCCCGGTGAACTGGGAGATGGCCAAGGACATCGCCCGCCAGACGGTGGCCCAGGGCACGCCGGACGGCTCCAAGGACGTCAGCGTGGGCCCCGCGGACCGGGCGAAGGTCCAGGAGGCGCTGCGGCTGGCCGACCTGTGGCTCGACGGCGTGACGTCGATGCCCTCCGGCGCCGGCTCGGCGGTGGCGTGGAGCCGCGCCGAGTGGGTCGAGGCGACCCTTCCCGTGTGGAAGGAGCTGGTCGACCCGGTCGCCGAGCGTGTCGGCACCGCGATGGGCGACGTGCTGCCCGAGGAGATGCAGGCCATGGCGGGCCCGCTGCTCGGCATGATGCGCTCCATGGGCGGCGCCATGTTCGGCACCCAGATCGGGCAGGCGCTGGGCACGCTCGCCGGTGAGGTCGTGGGCTCGACCGACATCGGCCTGCCGCTCGGCCCGGCCGGCAAGGCCGCGCTGCTCCCGGCCAACGTGGAGGCCTTCGGCCAGGGCCTGAGCGTGCCGCAGGACGAGGTCCGGCTCTACCTGGCGCTGCGCGAGGCGGCACACCAGCGGCTGTTCGCCCACGTCCCGTGGCTGCGGGCACACCTGTTCGGCGCCGTGGAGGGGTACGCCCGCGGTATCAAGGTGGACACCTCGAAGCTGGAGGACGCGGTCGGACAGCTCGACCCGTCGAACCCCGAGGCGCTCCAGGACGCCCTGCAGCAGGGCATGTTCCAGCCCGAGGACACCCCGGCGCAGAAGGCGGCGCTGGCCCGGCTGGAGACGGCCCTCGCCCTCGTCGAGGGCTGGGTGGACGCGGTCGTGCACGCGGCCGCCGCCCCGCACCTGCCGTCGGCCGGGGCGCTGCGCGAGACGCTGCGCCGCCGCCGGGCGAGCGGCGGCCCCGCGGAGCAGACCTTCGCCACGCTGATCGGCCTGGAGCTGCGGCCCCGCCGGCTGCGGGACGCCTCCCGGCTGTGGGCCTCCCTCACCGACGCCCGAGGCGTCGACGGGCGCGACGGGCTGTGGGCCCACCCCGACATGCTGCCCACCGCCGCGGACCTGGACGACCCCGACGGCTTCGTACACCGTGAGCAGCTGGACTTCTCCGAGCTCGAGAAGATGCTCGGCGAGGCCGGGGCCGGTGGCGGCCAGGGGGACGACAAGGGCGACGGCAAGCACGACGGCCGCGGCGAGGACAAGGGCGACGACGCGAAGTGAGCCTGCACGAAGACGCCGTGCGCGTCCTGAAGGACTGGTCCGCACCCGACACGGGCCAGGAACGGCTCCGGGAGACCTACCTGGCCCACCTGGAGGCCCACCCGGACGGCATGTGGAAGGCCTGCGCCGAGGGCCACATCACGGGCAGCGCCCTGGTGGTGGACCCGGAGCGCGGGCGGGTGCTGCTGACCCTGCACAAGAAGCTCGGGATGTGGCTGCAGATGGGCGGTCACTGCGAGCCGGAGGACACCTCCCTGGCGGCGGCCGCGCTGCGCGAGGGTGTGGAGGAGTCGGGCATCCGCGGGCTCACCCTGCTGCGTCCCGAGCCGGTCAACCTCGACCGGCACCTGACGCCGTGCGCCTGGCACCTGGACGTGCAGTACGCGGCCGTGGCCCCGCCCGGCGCGGTCGAGGAGATCAGCGAGGAGTCACTGGACCTCACGTGGTTCGGCTACGACGAGGTCGCCGACGTCGCGGACGGTTCCGTCCGGACGCTGCTGGCCCGCACCCGCGCGCTGCTCTGATGCGGCGCGCGGGGCGGGACCCGCGGTGGGCGCTCAGCGGTTGCTGAAGATGTTGCCCTGGTTCATGCCGTGCGCGCCCTGCTGCCCGAAGCCGTACTGCGCGCCGGCTCCCCCGCCGAGCTGGGCGTTCTGCGGCGGCATCAGCTCGCTGGGCTGCACCAGGACGTAGCCCTGGCCGAGGAAGTTGAGCTCCCAGCCCTCGCCGGTGTTGCCGCGCCGCCGCCAGACGCCGGAGGAGCTGGTCTGCGCCTGCATCTGCACCCGGAGCGAGGACGACCAGGCGACGACGGCGTCGGAGTCGGCGGAGACGTACTTGTCCGGGGTGACCGGCATCAGCAGCGGCTTGCCCGAGGTCATCAGCGCGACCTTGCCGTGCCCCGAGATGTTGAGGTTGTAGGCGCCGCTGCCGGAGATGCCGAACTGGCTGTCGACGGAGATGACCTCCCAGTGCAGCCCGGAGTCGAGCGCCAGCACATAGGCGCCGTCCACCGTCAGGCCCTCCTGGTCCACGTCGACGACGTGGATGTGCTGGGCGAGGTTGGCCAGGTAGACCGTGCCCTGCCCGGAGCAGCGCATCAGGTCCAGCCCCTCACCGGTGCGGTAGCGGGAGGAGCGCTGGGCGTGGCTCTGGTACTCGCCGTCGAACTCGATCAGCCCCTGGTACGCGACCATCGCGCCCTTGCGGGCCAGGCAGTCGGTGCGGCCGTCGAGCTTGACCCGCAGCAGGTACGGGTTCTGGAGTGCGTACTGGTCCTCGGTCTGGACCTCGGTGTAGCCGAAAAGCGGGCTCTGCATGATCTCTCGCTCCCCCTCAGCCCCGCACTCGGAGGCGGTCGGTGCTGTCCTCGCTGGGCTGTACGACGACGAAGCCCTGACCGGAGAAGCCGATCTGGAAGGCCTCGCCGCTGCCGCGCCCGATGAGGGCGGACGCCTTGAAGCTGCGCTTCGCCTTCGTCTTCAGCCCGCTCGACCAGGCCACGAGCGCGTCCGGGTCGACGTAGGTCTCGTCCTCGCCGCGGCCGCAGTCGACCACGACCGGGGTGCCGCGCGAGGTGACGGCCACCCAGCCGGTGCCCGAGATCCCCACGTTGAACAGCCCCTGGCCGGCGAACTTGGCCAGGCCCTTCACCCGCTCCACGCCCCACTGCAGGTGGGCGTCGAAGGCGAGCAGATTGCTGCCGTTGACCGACAGCGCCTCGTTGTTGAGGTAGACGCAGACCACGTCGGCGCCGTAGTCCGCGAGGTAGAGCAGCCCGTCGCCGGAGCACTTCATGATGGGTGCGCCCTCGCCGGTGAGCCACTGCGAGGCCATCTGGCGGACGGCGGGCGGGTTGGGCTCGTACTGGACGAAGCCCTCGTAGGCGACCATCGAACCGGTGCGCGCGTAGAGGTCCTGGCCGCTCTGCATGGCCACCTTCAGCATGCTGCTGCCGTGGTTCTCCATGCGGGCGGTGACCGGTGCCGGGGCGTACCCGGAGATCAGTGACTGGTCCATGACGGGCTCCCCCTCAGACCTCGTACGGCTGGACGATGATGAAGTTGCCCGGGGCGCCCCGGAACTGCAGGTTCACGGTCTCCCCGCTGTGTCCGGGGTAGGCGTTCCTGCGCAGCCGCACCTGGCTGGAGAGCACCACCTGCGAGGCGGCCGACCAGGCGACGATCGCGTTGCTGTCGGCGTAGGTCGTCGGGGTGACCGGCAGCACCACCGGGGTGCCGTGGGTCTTGACCACGACCGTGCCCGTGCCCTGGAACTGCATGGTGAACAGGGCGCCGCCGGGGATGCCGTGGCCCTCGATGCGGCGGACCTCGTGCTGCAGCGACTCGTCGAAGGCGAGCACGTTCTCGGCGGAGACGCAGATCGCGTCGCCCTGGAGCTCGATGGGGTGCAGGTAGGACGCGTCCTCGGCGAAGAAGACCTGGCCGCGGCCGGTGCAGCGCATCAGCTGCATCTCCTGGCCGGTCATGTTGCCGACGATGCGGCCGGTGAACCCGGCGCCCTTGTAACCGAATTCGACCTTGCCCTGGTACAGCACCATGCTGCCCTGCCGGGCGAGCACCGGCTGGCCGCCGGCCTGTGCGAGGTCGGCTCGCATCAGCTTCGGGTTCTGCTGGGTCCAGCGCTGGCCCGTGGGCAGCTCGCGGTACTTCTGCATGGCGGCCGCGAGCCCGGCACCCGGGGTCTGCGGGACGTGGCCGGCGTGCGGGGCCTGCGGAGGCTGGCCGAAGGCGGGCTGGCCGGGCATGCCCTGACCGGGCATCGGCTGGCCGGGGACGGGTTGACCGTACGGCGCCTGGCCCGGTGCGGACTGACCGTAGGGGGGCTGTCCCGGTGCGGGCTGACCGTACGGCGGCTGGCCGTAGGGCGGCTGGCCGGGGACCTGCCCCGGAGGCGCCTGCGGCGGCGGGACCTGGCCGAACGGCGGCTGGCCCGGGGGCGCCTGGGGCGTCGGCGTGGTCATCGGCGCCACCATGGTGGGGGCCGCGTGCACGGGCGCCGGGGCCGGAGCGGGTGCGGGCGGAGCGCCGAAGGACGGTGCGGGCTGCGGCGCGGCGGCGGGCGCGGAGGACGCGGGGGGCGCGAATCCCGGGGCGGGACCGGCCGGGGGCGCGAAGCCCGGTGCGACGGCGGGCTGCTGGGGCGCGGCCTGCTGCTCCTCGGCGACCTCGCCGCCGAAGTTCTTCAGCAGGGCGTCCAGTCCGCCGTCGAAGCCCTGGCCGACGGCGGCGAAGCGCCAGACGTCCTTGAGGTAGAAGTCGGCGAGCATCACCGCGCGCTCGGTGCTGAACTCGGCGCCCGTGAAGGCGTAACGGGCGACTTCCTCGCCCCCGGCGACGATCCGGACGTAGCCCGGGCCGACCTGCGACATCTGCCCGGCGCCGTCGATCGTCGCGGTGAAGCTCAGCTTCTGGATCTGCGGGGGGATCCGGTCCAGCGTCACCCGGAAGGATTCGGTGTCCCCGGCCTGCGCACCCAGCTGCTGGATCGCCTCCTCGGGCGACTTGGGCTGGTTGTAGAAGATGAAGTAGCGGTCGTCGGAGAGCTGTTCCCCGGCGTCGAGCCCGAAGCAGCTGATGTCGAAGCCGAGACCGGGTCCGCTGATCTGCACGCCGATGTACAGATCCGTCCCTGCGGTCAGGTCGCTGATCTTGGCCTTGTGGCCGCGCTGGAATTCCCTGGCCATCGCTAAGGACCGTCCCCCCCATCCGTACGTACCTACTCGCTGCGTTGCGCCAGGCTAACCGCTGGCCGTGACAGGGGCTATTCCCCCGGTCATTCCTCGCGTGCCGTGGGTGGGTGCGGCAGTCGGGCCGCGGCGACGACGCCCTCCAGGTACCCGCGCGCGCGTTCGGTGCGCGGGTAGGACTCCAGCAGCTTCCAGAAGTCCGCCCCGTGACCGGGCACCAGCAGGTGGGCGAGTTCGTGGAGGAGGACGTAGTCGATGACGTACTCGGGCATGCCCTGGAGCCGGTGGGAGAGGCGGATGCTGCCCTCGGCCGGTGTGCACGAGCCCCAGCGGGAGTTCTGGTTGGTGACCCAGCGCACGGTCCGCGGTATCGCGCGGCCGCCGAGGTACTGCGCGGACAGCCGCGCCGCGCGCGCGGTCAGCTCGTCGTCGCCGAGCTGCCGGCGGCTCTCCTGGGCGGCGAGCTTGTCGAGCATGACCGTCACCCACCGCTTCTCCTCGGCGACGGACATCCGGGCGGGGATGAGGACGACGGTGACGTCGCCCTCCCGGTACGCCGAGACCGTGCGGCGTCGGCGGGCGCTCCGGCGCACTTCGACCGCACTGGTCCGGGGGGCGCGCGGAGAATGGCCGGAAAGGCTCTGGGCGGGGTCGGCGGACACGCCCCGACGTTACCCGCACCGGGTCCGGGAAGTCCCGCCCCCGGTGGTGCCCGGTGGAAAAGGAGGGCGGGAAGATGCCGAGTCCCGGTCATATCGAATGATCATTCGTCGTGCCTGTGGATAACTTTCACGGCCTGTCCGTGGATTCCGTGCATGCTGGTACGGCACGGAATCGGAACGGTCCCTGGATCGGGAACTCTGCCCACGGGGGTGGCGATGCGTCCCATGCTCAAGCCGGCGATGCGCCGTAGTTGGCGCAGCCGGGAAAGCCTGCAATTCGGCGTCGACCCGGCGCACGCGGTGGTCCTGGACCCGGTGGACGGCGCGGCCGCCGCCTTCCTCGACCTGCTCGACGGCACGCGCGGGCTCGGTCCGCTCTCCCGCGAGGCCGAGTCGCTGGGGCTGCGGCCCCCGCAGGCCCGGCGGCTGCTCGGGCTGCTGGCCGAGGGCGGTGTGCTCGACGACGCCACGGCGCACGCCGAGCTGTCCGAGACGATACGGCACCACTCGGCCGCGCTGGACCGGCTCCGTCCTGACCTGGCGGCCCTGTCGGTGGTGCACTCCGACCCCGGCGGGGCGGCGGACCGGATGGGCCGGCGGCGGGCCGCCCGGGTACGGGTGGCCGGGGCCGGCCGGGTCGGCGCCACGGTCGCGGCCGTCCTGTCCGCGGCGGGGGTCGGCAGGGTCGAGGTGCGTGACGGCGGCCGGGTCGAACCCTGGGACACCGCGCCGGGCGGCATCCCCGCCGAGCACATCGGCGAGCGCCGGGACGCGGCGGCGCGCGGTCTGGTGCGCAGGGCGGCACCCGACCCGCGGGCCGCGGCGCCGGGCCGCCGGGGGCCGGCCGCCGTGCCGGAGCCCGGGCTGTCCCTGGTGGTGGTCGCGCCACGGGAAGGCCTGGCCGCCTACGCCCCCGACGCCCAGGAGGACGAGCCGCTGATGGCCGCCGGGATCCCGCATCTCTACACGGGGGTGCTGGAGGGCCGCGGAGTGGTGGGTCCGCTGGTGGTGCCGGGGAGCACGGGGTGCGCGGGATGCCTGGGGCTGCGGATGGCGGACGCCGACGCCGCCTGGCCGCGGGTGCTGGCGCAGCTGCGGTCCGGCCGGGGCGGGGTCCCCGCCTGCGACGTCGCGCTGGCCACCACGGTCGCGGGGCTCGCGGCGGCGCACGCCCTGGCCTTCGTCGACGGCGGCCGGCCGCCGAGCTGCGGCGGGCGTGTCGAGCTGGGGCTCGCCCGGCTGACGACGGAGGTGCGGCCGGTGCCGGGCGACCGCAGGTGCGGGTGCGGTGCGCACGCCGTGGAGGCGGGGGTGACCGACGACGCCGGAGGTTTGTGACACCGCCGGTGCCATGCTCCGGGAGGGGCGGGGGACAATGACGAGGTGACCGATCGGAAAGAGGGGGCGCATGTCTGATCTTCCGCGCAAAGCGGTGACCCGTACCGCCAAGTTGGCGGCGCTCCCACTGGGATTCGCCGGGCGGGCAACGCTGGGGCTGGGCAAGCGGCTCGGCGGACGCCCCGCGGAAGAGGTCGCCACCGAGCTGCAGGAGCGGACGGCCGAGCAGCTCTTCAAGGTGCTCGGCGAGCTGAAGGGCGGTGCCATGAAGTTCGGGCAGGCCCTCTCGGTCTTCGAGGCCGCCCTGCCCGAGGAGGTCGCGGGCCCCTACCGTGCCGCCCTCACCAAACTGCAGGACGCGGCGCCGCCGATGCCCGCCCGCACCGTGCACGCCGTGCTGGCCGAACGTCTGGGCGAGGACTGGCGCACGTTCTTCACCGAGTTCGAGGACCAGCCGGCTGCGGCCGCCTCGATCGGGCAGGTGCACCGGGCCGTGTGGCACGACGGCCGCAAGGTCGCGGTGAAGGTCCAGTACCCCGGCGCGGGGGACGCCCTGCTGTCGGACCTCAACCAACTCAGCCGGGTGGCACGGCTGTTCGGGCCGCTCATCCCCGGCATGGACATCAAGCCGCTGATCTCGGAGCTGCGCGACCGGGTCTCGGAGGAACTGGACTACGAGCTGGAGGCGCAGGCGCAGCACGCCCACGCGGTGGAGTTCGCCGACGACCCGGACGTGGTGGTCCCGGACGTGGTGCACCGCACGGACCAGGTACTGGTCACCGAGTGGATGGACGGGGTGCCGCTGGCGGAGGTGATCTCACGGGGCACGCCGGAGATGCGCGACCGCGCGGGCCAGTTGCTGGCGCACTTCCTGTTCGCCGGTCCGGCCCGCACCGGACTGCTGCACGCCGACCCGCACCCGGGCAACTTCCGGCTGCTCGTCGACGACGGCCCGGCGCAGGGCTGGCGGCTGGGCGTGCTCGACTTCGGCACGGTGGACCGCCTCCCCGAGGGCCTGCCGCTGCCGATAGGGACGGCGCTGCGCCTGGCGCTCGCCGACGACGCGGACTCGGTGCACGCGATGCTCTGCCAGGAGGGCTTCGTCAAGCCGACCATCGCGCTCGACCCCGACGCCGTGCTGGACTACCTGCGGCCGATCATCGAGCCCGCGGCGGTGGAGGAGTTCACCTTCGCGCGCGGCTGGATGCGCGCGCAGGCGGCGCGGATCGCCGACCCGCGCTCACCGGCGCACCAGCTCGGCAAGCAGCTCAACCTGCCGCCCTCGTACCTGCTCATCCACCGGGTGACGCTCAGCACCATCGGGGTGCTGTGCCAGCTGGCGGCCACGGTCAGGCTGCGGGACGAGCTGCTGGAGTGGTTGCCGGGCTTCTCCGGGGAGGGCCTGGCCCCGCTGTCCGAGACCGAGGACGCCTCGGCCTAGGCACAGGGGCCCCGGGCGGCGCTACCACCAGGAGGAGTCCAGCCGACCCTCGATGCTGCGGATGTTGGTGCGGGCGCAGTCGTCGCAGAAGTACACGCGACTGCCGTTCTCGACGGAGCAGGTCCAAGTGAGGGGGAGTCCCTCGGCGACGGCCCCGCACCGGGCACACGTCGTCGTCGTAGGAGCAGTCCCGACCCGTTCGAATTGAGTCTTCTGGTCCACTTCGTGACGATATCGCGGGGCCGGTCGAAATCGACCGGCCCCGCGGCTGTGTGTCGTTGCCGATGTGCCGGCGCTACTGCATCACGGCCATCGCCAGCGCCCGGCGGGCGCGGAGCGAGGCACGCTCGGCACGGCGCTGCAGGCGCCGGGCCTTGAGCACGCGGAGGGCCATCCGTTCGTGCTCGGCCTCGTAGAGGCGCTCTTGCATATGGGCACGGGCCAGGGCTTCTGGCATGAGTTGCATTTCGAGGTTCCTGTTCTGACGCTCAGCGGGAGCGTCGGAGGGCGGGGCGGGACGTTCGGTGGCGGACGGGCTCATCGGGGCCTGCTTCTTGGGGTCGTGCGTGAGGGGACGGTCGATCGTTCCGACGGCTGGGCGCTTCATGCCACAACCGCGTTCTTGCGCGGACGGCCACGGGGACGCTTGCGCGGCACCACGACGCCCTGGACGAAGAGCTCGCCACCCCAGACACCCCAGGGCTCACGGCGGTCCTTCGCGCCGGCGAGGCAGGCCTCGCGGACCGGGCAGGTCTGGCACAGCGACTTGGCGTACTCGACGTCGGCCGGGGACTCGGCGAAGAAGACCTCCGGGTCGTAGGTCCGGCACGGGACGGGGACGCCGAGGCGGTCGATCTCGTCGTCGAGCTCGGTGAGGGGCAGCAAGGGGACCTCCGGGTCAGGGTCAGGCGGTGCGGCGCGGAGTGCCTCGTCACCAGCGCGGTGCTGGATGACGGGCGGGCGTGCGGGGGCGGGTACGGACGGTGCGTGCGGGGTGAGATGCACGATCGCTTCGTTCCTCGTCTGTTTGTCGGGGGGTGGGAAAACAGAAGGGCCGCGGATCCCGGTCTGGGATTCCGCGGCCCTGAAGGCGCCGGCCTGATCGTCGATCAGACTGGATCACTCCAGGGTTCGAGCCCGCGGAAGGCCCACTTCGGGTGCTGCTGCTTCTGGTTTCCGGCACCATTGGTCGCCGCAAAGGCATAGGCCTGAGCCTCAGCCATCACTGCCACCACCGGCGCCTGCGTCGGTCGCTCGCCGCCGCGCTCTCGAATGGAGAGGACAGTGGTGGGCAGACCGCCGGACAGGCGGCTGGACAGACCGGTGCCACGGAGCGAGGCACCAAGGGAGCAGGCGGCGGCGACCGGACGATCGGTCATTTTCGTCATGAAGCTGGTCACTGGTCTCGCCTCCTCTCGGCGTCTCGTAGGGCTGGTCTGGCAGGTGGTGCTGGGTCAGTACATCACGGATTCCACCGCTCCGGGAAGGTCCTTCACAGAGCCGCGTCGTTCGCGCTCACGCAGGCTATGGGGATTTCCTCGGGGCGCGCAAACTATTTTCCGGGCTCTTCTGCAACGGCTTCGTCAAGTGCCTCGCCACCGGCCTCGGCACCCGCCTCGCCGCCGGGCTCGCGGCCCTCGCACAGGGCGAGGACGTCGGCGCCGAACTTGTCGAGTTTGCGGGCGCCGACGCCGGAGATGACGGACAGTTCCCCCTCCGTGGTGGGCCGCACCTCGGCGATCGCCAACAGCGTCTTGTCGGTGAAGACGCAGTAGGCCGGCTGGCCCAGTGCCTTCGCCTGCTCCACCCGCCACTCGCGCAGCCGCTCGTACAGCGCCTCGTCCATGTCGGAGGGGCAGTCCTCACAGCGCATCAGCTTGATCTCGCCCGCGTCGGACAGGGTGCGCCCGCACACGCGGCACTGCACCGGCCCGCGTCGCTTCCTGCCGCCCGAGCCGCGCTCCACGCCACCCGTGGCGGCCGAACGGCCGCCCGCCCGGCCCCGGGCCGCCGAGCCGGGCCGCAGCCCGTCCAGGAAGCGCGAGGGGCGCCGGCCGCCGCGGCCGCCCGGCGAGCGGGACAGCGCCCACGACAGGGCGAGGTGGAACCGGGCGCGGGTGACGCCGACGTAGAGCAGCCGGCGCTCCTCCTCGACCTGCTCGTCGGTCTTGGCGTAGGTGATCGGCATCGTGCCCTCGGTCAGGCCGACCAGGAACACCGCGTCCCACTCCAGGCCCTTGGCGGCGTGCAGCGAGGCAAGGGTGACGCCCTCGACGGTCGGGGCGTGCTGGGCGCCGGCGCGTTCGTCGAGCTCGGCGACGAAGTCCGCGAGCGCGGCCTCGGGCCGGGCCCGGGAGAAGTCCTCGGCCAGCCGCACCAGGGCGGCCAGCGACTCCCAGCGGTCGCGGACCGCGCCCGATCCGGCCGGCGGTTCGGTGGACCAGCCGCGGGTGCTGAGCACCGCCCGCACGTGGCCGGGCAGGTCCGCGTCGTCCACTCCCGGGTCGGAGCCGCCGCCGGCCCGCGCGGCACCGCGCAGCAGCATCCCGGCCTCGCGGACCTCGGGACGCTCGAAGAAGCGCTCGGCGCCGCGCAGCTGGTACGGCACGCCGGCGTCGGCGAGCGCCTGCTCGTAGACCTCGGACTGGGCGTTCACCCGGTAGAGCACGGCGATCTCGCTGGGCCGCACGCCCTCGTCGATCAGCTCGCGGATCCGCCGGGCGGTGCCCTCGGCCTCGGCGGGCTCGTCCGCGTACTCGGTGTAGACCGGTTCGGGGCCGGCCTCGCGCTGCGAGACCAGTTCCAGGCGGTGCTGGGCGGCCTGGCCCCGGGCCTGGGACAGCAGCCCGTTGGCCAGGTGCACCACCTGGGGGGTGGAGCGGTAGTCGCGGACCAGCTTGACCACCGTGGCCTCCGGGTGCCGGCTGCGGAAGCCGAGCAGGAACTCCGGGGTGGCGCCGGTGAAGGAGTAGATGGTCTGCGAGGCGTCGCCGACGACGCAGACGGTGTCCCGGCCGCCGAGCCACAGGTCCAGCAGGCGCTGCTGCAGGGGGCTGACGTCCTGGTACTCGTCGACGACGAAGTGCTGGTACTGGGAGCGGACGGCCTCGGCCACGTCCGGCCGGTCCTCCAGGACGCCGACGGTGAGCAGCAGCACGTCCTCGAAGTCGATCACCGCGCGGTCGCGCTTGAGCTGCTCGTACGTCGTGTAGACCCGGGCGATCTCGGCGGGGTCGCGCGGCACGTCGCGCGCGGACTTGGCGGCGGCCCCGGGATAGTCCTCGGGGGCGGTCTGGGTGACCTTGGCCCACTCGATCTCGGCGGTGACGTCCCGCAGCTCGCCTCGGTCCAGCCGGATGCGGGAGCGGGCCCCGGCCTCCGCGACGAGCTGGATCTTGCGCTCGAGCAGCCGCGGCATCTCGCCGCCGACGGCCCGCGGCCAGAAGTACTGCAGCTGCCGCAGCGCCGCGGAGTGGAAGGTGCGCGCCTGCACGCCGCCCGCGCCGAGCTGCCGCAGCCGCCCGCGCATCTCCCCCGCCGCGCGGGCGGTGAAGGTGACCGCGAGCACACTGGCCGGCTGCATTATCCCGGCCCGCACCCCGTACGCGATCCGGTGGGTGATCGCGCGCGTCTTGCCCGTGCCGGCTCCGGCCAGCACGCACACCGGGCCGTGCAGGGCGGTGGCCACCGCGCGCTGCTCGGGGTCGAGCCCGGCGAGCACGGCGTCCGGCGACTCCGGGACGGCGGGGAAGTCCGGGAAGAGCGGGGAGTGGGTTGGTGCAGTCACCCCGCCATGCTGCCAGGTCCCGGGAGACGGGCGGGAAAGTTATCCACAGCTGAGGTCGGATGGTCGTACCGCGAACGATTGCAAGGAATGCCGCGGCGAGGGGTTAGCGTTCTGGGATCGACGTCATCCCCAGCCTTGAAGGAGCGAACACCGATGTCCGGCACTGTGACGATGTACAGCACCACGTGGTGCGGCTACTGCCGCCGCCTGAAGGGCCAGCTGGACCGTGAGGGCATCGCCTACACGGAGGTCAACATCGAGCACGACCCGGACTCGGCGAAGTTCGTCGAGAGTGTCAACGGGGGCAACCAGCTCGTCCCGACACTGCTGGTGGCGCCCAAGAGCGGCGCCGAGGCCGTGGCGCTCAGCAACCCCAGCCTCGCCCAGGTCAAGCAGGCCCTCGCGGGCTGAGGCAGGTCCCGCCCGGCCGCGCGTCAGCACGGCCGGGCAGCGCCGGGCCCGCCCTCAGCGGCGGGCCGGCAGCGGCATCCCGTACCAGCGCTCGATCAGCCGCGCCGCGATGGAGATCCCGTACGGCGGCAGGACCTCGCCGGTCTCCATCGCCTTGCGGTACTCCTCGCGGGAGAACCAGCGCGCCTCGTGGAGTTCCTCGCCGTCCACGGTGATCTGCGCGGACGTGGCGCGCGCCATGAAGCCCAGCATCAGGCTGGAGGGGAACGGCCAGGGCTGGCTGGAGACGTACGCCACCTCGCCGACGGTCACCCCGGCCTCCTCGGCGACCTCCCGCACCACGGCCTGCTCGATCGACTCGCCCGGCTCCACGAAGCCCGCCAGCGTCGAGAAGCGCCCCTCGGGCCAGTGCGCCTGGCGGCCCAGCAGCGCCCGGTCCTCGTCGTCGGTGACCAGCATGATCACCGCGGGGTCGGTGCGCGGGTAGTGCTCGGCGCCGCAGGCCGGGCAGCGGCGGATGTGGCCGGCGGCGGCCACCACGGTGCGCTCCCCGCAGCGCGAGCAGAAGCGGTGCATGCGCTGCCAGTTCTCCAGCGCGACCGCGTGCACCATCAGGCCGGCGTCGCGGTCCGACAGCAGGGCCCCGACCTCCCGGAGCCCGGCCGGGCGGGCCGCCTCGTCCAGGCGTCCCGGCAGCGAGTCCTTCTGCAGCGCGAAGTAGCGGACCCCCTCCTCGTCGACGCCGAGGAAGTAGCGGTGCACCTCGCTCTCGGGCGCCTCGAAGCTCGGCATCATCACCAGCTCGGGGCGGCCGTCCGGGGTGTCCTCGACCAGGACCTGCCCCCCGGAGACCACGAACACCCTGGTCGCCGGGTGGCTCCAGGCGGCCGCCAGCCACGCCTCGTCGAGCCGGTGCTCGGAGGCACGGTCCACGCCCGACGGGCGGGCGAGGGGCGGCGGGAAGGCGGTCACGTCGAAGGTGGCGCCGGTTCCGGACGTATCGGACAAGATTGCTGTCAACTCCCCGTAGCGCGCGGATGGGTGCGGATGCTTACAGAGTCGTGAACTCGCTCCAGAGGTACGCGGACGTCTCCACGCCCTTGAGCAGAAGGTCGAGCTCCACCTTCTCGTTCACCGAGTGCCAACCGTCGGACGGCACGGAAATTCCCAGGAACAGGACGGGGACATCGAGCACGTCCTGCAGGTCGGCCGCCGGACCGGAACCACCCTCGCGGGTGAACAGGACCTCCTTGCCGAAGGCCCGGCCCATCGCCCGGGTCACCGCGCGCAGCGCGGGGTGGTCCAGCGGGGTCAGACAGGGGCGGGTGGCGCCCCAGAAGGTGATCTCGTGCCGGATCCCGGCCGGGACACGGGCCGCGACCCAGTCGGTGACCAGCCGCTGCACCCGGTCGGTGTCCTGCCCGGCCACCAGCCGGAAGGACAGCTTCAGCTGTGCCGAGGACGGCACGATGGTCTTGCCGCCGGGGCCCTGGTAGCCGCCGCCGATGCCGTTGACCTCGGCGGTCGGCCGGGCCCAGACCCGCTCCAGGGTGGAGTAGCCGGCCTCGCCGCTCGTCGCGTGCGACCTGGCGGTGCGCAGCCAGCGCTCCTCGTCGAAGGGCAGCCGGGCGAAGAGCTCGCGCTCGTGGCCGCTGAGCTCGACGACGCCGTCGTAGAAGCCGGGGATCGTGACGCGGCCGTCCGCGTCGTGCAGCGCCGCGGCGAGCCGGGCCGCCTCGGTCGCGGGGTTGGGGACGGCGCCGCCGAAGGAGCCGGAGTGGATGTCCTGGTCGGGGCCGTACAGGTCGATCTGGCAGTCGGCCAGGCCGCGCATGCCGGTGCAGACGGTGGGGGTGTCCTCGTCCCACATGCCGGTGTCGGAGACGATCGCGGTGTCGCAGGCCAGCCGCCCGGCGTGGGCGCGCACGAGGTCGGTGAAGTGCGGCGAGCCGGACTCCTCCTCGCCCTCGATCAGCAGCTTCAGGTTCACCGCGGGGGCGGTGCGGCCGGTGGCGGCCAGGTGGGCGCGGACCCCGAGTGTGTGGAAGAACACCTGGCCCTTGTCGTCGGCGGCGCCCCGCGCGTACATCCGGCCGTCCCGGACCCGCGGCTCGAAGGGGTCGCCGTCCCAGCCGTCCTCCAGGGCGGCGGGCTGCACGTCGTGGTGGCCGTAGACGAGCACCGTCGGCGCGTCCGCGGCGTCGGACGGCCACTCGGCGAAGACCGCGGGGGCGCCGGGCGTCTCCCAGACCTCCGCCACCGGGAAGCCGGTCTCCTTCAGCTTCGCCGCCAGCCACTCGGCGCTGCGCCGTACGTCGGCGGCGCGCTCCGGATCGGCCGAGACCGAGGGGATCCGCAGCCACTCGGCGAGGTCGCCGAGGAAGGCCTCGCGATGGGCTTCGACGTACGTGCGGACGACGCTGTCCGGGGTGGTGCTCATGGCCTTGAGCCTATCGGGCGACGCCGGGACCTCCGGCGTCGGCACCGGACGCGGTCCCGGGCCCGGGTTCCGGCCCACCCAGCAGCAGGCGTTCCAGCGCGGCCCGGTCCGGCAGCGGCCCCGGCCGGCTCACCTCCCCCGTCCTGACGTGCAGGAAAGCGGCCGTGACCTGTGACAACGGCACCCCGTACCGCTCGGCCCAGGCGAGCCGGTAGACGGCCAGCTGCAGCGGGTCCGCCGTGCCGGACCGCCCGGTCTTCCAGTCGACGATCTCGTAGCTCTCACCCTCCCGGTACACCGCGTCGATCCGGCCGCGGATCACCCTCCCGGCGAGGCCGATCTGGAACGGCGCCTCGACACGGTAGGGGGTGCGCTCGGCGTACGGGGTCCGCAGGAACGCCTCCTTGAGCGCGGCGAGGTCGCGCTCGTCGGCGATCTCGTCGTCGCCCTCGATGCCGGGCAGCTCCTCGGGGGCGATCAGCGGCAGCTCCTCGAAGCGGGACTCGACCCAGGCGTGGAAGCGGGTGCCGCGCCGGGCCGCGGGCTGCGGCGGGCGGGGCATGGGGCGGGCCAGCTCGCGGGCGAAGCCGTCGGGGTCGGCGGCCAGCCGCAGCAGCGCCGAGGCGCTGAGCGTGGCGGGCAGCGGGACGTCGCGGACGGCCGCGCGGGAGCGGAGCAGTTCCTCGGTGAGGGCGTCGAGGTCCCGGTCCCAGGACGCGACGGCGCGGGCCTCCTCGGGGAGCAGCCCCTCGTCGCCGCTTCCGTGGCCGGACGCGGGCGGGCCGGGCTGGCCCGGGATGGCGGGGCGGGGCGCGGACGCGTCCCCCCTGTCGCCCGCGTCGTCCGGGCCGTAGGGGCCCTCCTCGTACGGGTCGCCGTACGCGTCGTAGCCGTCGTAATCCCCGTAGCCGTCGTACTCGTCGTACGGCGGCGGCTCCTCCTGGTCCTCGGGGGGTGGCCAGTCGGGGTCGGGCGGGGCTGCCGCCGGGTACGCGACCGGGGCCCGCAGGTGGGCCAGCACCCTGCGTGCGGCCTCGCGGCGGCGGGCCAGGGCGGCCTCGTCCAGGGGCAGCGGCCACGGCGTCTCACCCGTACGGGTCAGCGCCGGGTTGCCGGTGTCCGGCGCGGGCTCCTCGGCCCAGTGCTCGACCTCGCCGTACCCGGCCTCGCAGTGCGCGCGCAGCGCCTCGAGGAAGGCGGACGGGCCGAAGGGCCGCTTCTGGCTGGGCCCCCACCAGTGGCCGGAGCCGAGCAGCAGGGAACGCGGGCGGGTGAAGGTGACGTAGCCGAGCCGCAGTTCCTCGACCCGGTTGTGCTCGGCCATGGCCGCCTTGAACCCGGCCAGGCCCGCCCGGGACCACTCCTCCACGTCGGGCAGGGTGGCGGCGTCACCGCGCAGTGAGTGCGGCAGCACCTTGGCGTTGAAGTGCCACAGCTCACGGCCCCGCTCGCTCGGGAACCCCTTGCGCACCAGCCCGGGGACGGCGACGACGTCCCACTCCAGGCCCTTGGACTTGTGCGCCGTGAGCACCTTCACCGTGTTCTCGCCGCCGGGCAGCGAGCTGTCCAGGCCCTTCTCGTACTGCGCCGCCGTGCGCAGGAAGCCGAGGAAGGCCAGCAATGTGGCGTCGCCGTCCAGGGAGGCGAAGCCGGCCGCGATGTCCAGGAAGGCGTGCAGGGTCTCCCGGCGGCGGGCGGCCAGCGCGTGCGGGGACGCGGAGAGCTCGACCTCCAGGCCGGTGACGGCCAGCACCCGGTGCAGGACGTCCATGAGCGGGTCGGCGAGGGCGCGGCGCAGCTCGCGTATCTCGGTCGCCAGGCGCGCGAAGCGCACCCGCGCCTCGGCGGAGAAGGGCAGGCGGTCCGCGGGCTCGCCGTCGACGAAGGTCTCCAGGGCGTCGGCGAGCGAGATCACCTCGGCCGGGTCGACGCCCGCCACCGCGGCCGCCAGGCGGTCCGCGGTGTCGCCGCGGCCCGGCACCAGCAGCCGCGCCCGCCGTCCGAGCAGGGCCAGGTCGCGCGGCCCGATCCGCCAGCGCGGCCCGGTGAGCAGCCGGACGAGGGCGGCGTTGGCCGTCGGGTCCTGCAGCACGTCGCAGACGGCGACCAGGTCGGCGACCTCCGGAAGGTGCAGCAGCCCGGAGAGTCCCACCACCTCCACCGGCACGTCACGGGCCACCAGCGCCGCGTGGATGTCGGCGAAGTGACCGGCGGCCCGGCACAGCACGGCGATCTCGCCGGGCGCGGTGCCGGTGCGGACCAGGTGCGCGATGGAGTCGGCGAGCCAGGCGATCTCCGCCTCCTGGGTGGGCAGCAGCGCGCAGCGCACGACGCCGTCCCGTTCGGCGCCGGGCGCCGGCCGCAGGGCCTCGACGCCCTCGTGGCGCTCGCGCAGCTCGGCGGCGAGGTCGTTGGCGAGGTCGAGCAGCCGGCCGCCGCTGCGCCGGTTCTCCGACAGGGACTGGCGCCGGGCGGGGCTCCCGTCGGCGTGCGCGAAGTGCACCGGGAAGTCGTCGAGGTTGGCCACCGAGGCGCCGCGCCAGCCGTAGATGGCCTGGCAGGGGTCACCGACGGCGGTCACCGGATGTCCCGTGCCGTCGCCGAACAGCGCGGAGAGCAGCAGGCCCTGGGCGACGGAGGTGTCCTGGTACTCGTCGAGCAGCACCACGGCGTACTGCTCGCGCAGGATGCGGCCGACCTCGGGGCGGGTGCGGGCCAGGGTCGCCGAGAGGGCGATCTGGTCGCCGAAGTCGAGCAGGTCGCGCTGCTTCTTCTCGGCGCGGTACGCGGCGGCGAGCCCGGTCAGGTCGATGCGGGCGCGGGCCGTCTCGGGGAGCCTGCGCAGATCCGCGTTGCCCAGCCGGATGCCGCCGAGGGCGGCGAGCCACTCCCGGTCGTGGGCGAGCAGCCGCTCGGGCGGCACCAGGTGCTCGGCGAGCTCGCCCTCCAGCGCCAGCAGATCGCTGACCAGGTTCGGGATGCCCTTGGTGAGCGCGGGGAAGGGACCGGGCGCGGCGCGCAGGACGCGCGCCGCCAGCTGGTAGCGCGTCGCGTCGGCGAGCAGCCGGGCGGTCGGCTCCAGCCCGATGCGCAGTCCGTGCTCCTTGAGCAGTTGTCCGGCGAAGGCGTGGTACGTCGAGATCTGCGGCTCGCCCGGCGCGTGGTCGGGGTCCGCCGGGTCGGGGTCGCCGACGCCGGCCCGGACGAGCGCCTTGCGCACGCGCTCCGACAGCTCACCGGCGGCCTTGTTGGTGAACGTCAGCCCCAGCACCTGCTCGGGCGCGACCTGCCCGGTGCCGACCAGCCACACCACGCGCGCCGCCATGACGGTCGTCTTCCCGGAACCGGCGCCGGCCACGATCACCTGCGGGGCGAGCGGCGCGGTGATGCACGCCAGCTGCTCCGGGGTGAACGGGATGCCCAGCAGCTCCTTCAGCTGCTCGGGACCGGTGATGCGGGAGGACACGAAGGGGAGGTTATCGGGCACCACCGACAGCGGCCGCCGCCGCCCGGTCCGCAGGCTGTCACCCGCTCGGGGACGTTGCTCCCCAACGATGCGGAACATCACGTCCTACGTTGGGGGCATGGAGCGCATCCCGGTACGCGAGCTGAACCAGAACACCAGCGCCGTGCTCGCGCGCGTGCAGCGCGGCGAGACCTTGGAGGTGACCGTGAGCGGAGCCCCCGTCGCCCGTCTCGTGCCCGTCCCGGGCAGCCAGTCCGTGCTGGACCGCATGGTCGCCGAGGGACGCGCCACCCCACCCTTGTCCTCCGGCCCGGTCCCGGTGCCGCCCCTGCTCGGCGCCCCGGAGACCGACACGGCGGCGGCACTCGTCGCGCTGCGGGACGAGGAGCGCTGGTGATCTGCCCCGGGAGCAGGGCACACAGGAGTTGGTCGCCTGGCTGAACGACCGCCCCGACGAGCCCTTGGTGTCCTCCTCCCTCGTCGAGGTGGAGGTGCCGCGGGCCTTGCGCCGATCGGCCCCGCAGGCACTCGCCGGGGTCCCCGGGCTGATCGTCCGGCTCTACCGGTTGAGGACCGACGCGACCGTCCGTGCCACGGCTGCCGCGTACGGCGATCCTCTGCTCCGCTCGCTCGGCTCGATCCATCTGGCGACGGCGCAGCTGCTCGCCGATCAGGTGGGCGCGGATCCGCTCGTGTTCGTCACCTACGACCGGCGCCTGCTGAAGGCCGCCCAGGACCTCGGGCTGACGGCCGAGGCTCCCGGGGGCTGAGGCTCCCGCCTCACTCCACCACGTGCCGGCCCTCCGGGCGGCCGCTGCAGGCAGCGCGGAAGGCGCAGTTCTCGCAGTGCTGTCCGGTGGAGGGGGTGAACCGCTCGTCGAGGACGCGGGCGGCGGCGTCGGCGAGCAGGGAGTCGGCCCAGTCGCCGCTCAGCGCCTCCTGGTGCTGGACGGTGGGCTGGGCGTCGCCGCCGTCGCGGCGGGCGGCCCCGATGCGCAGCTGGACGAGTTCGGCGCCGCCTGGGGCGGGCCGGGTGCCGTGGAAGAGCTCGTCGACGGCGCCCTCGCGGACGGCCAGCTGGTAGACGGCGAGCTGCGGGTGGCCCTCGACCTCGGCGGCGGTGGGCTTGGCCTTGCCGGTCTTGAAGTCGACGACGTAGGCGTTGCCGTCCGCGTCGGTCTCGACGCGGTCCATGCTGCCGCGGATGCGGACGGCCACGTCCCCCGTCTCCAAGGTGACGTCGAAGCCGTGCTCGGAGGCGACGGCCTGCCGGCCGCGCTCCATGACGTGCCAGCGCAGGAAGCGCTCCAGGGCGGCCCGGGCGTTCTCCTTCTCCTGCTGGGACTTCCACGGCGCGTCGAAGGCCAGCGCGTTCCACACCGAGTCCAGGCGCTCCATGAGCACGTCCAGGTCGGCCGGGGTGCTGCCGGAGGCGACCTCGTCGGCGAGGACGTGCAGGACGTTGCCGAAGCCCTGGGCCGCCGTGGAGGGCGGCTCGGCCTTCACCTCGCGGCCGAGGAACCACTGCAGGGCGCAGGTGTTGGCCAGCTGGTCGAGCGCGCTGCCGGAGAGGGTGACCGGCTCGTCGCGGTCGCGCAGCGGCACCCCGGAGCGGGTCTGCTCGTACAGGCCCCACCAGCGTTCGGGATGGGCGGCGGGCACCAGGGGCTGGCCGGCGTCCTCCAGGCCCGCGAGCCTCGCCAGCCGGCGGGCGGCGGCCTCGCGCAGCGCCGGGGAGGCGGCCGGGTCGACGGTCGTGGCGCGCAGCTCGGCGACGAGGGCCGCGACGGACAGCGGGCGGCGCGCCCGGTGGGTGACGTCGGCGGGCTCGACGCCGAGTTCGGTGAGGAAGCGGGAGGGCTGGTCGCCGTCGTCGGCGGCGGCCTTCACGGCGGTCACGACGAGCCGCTCGCGGGCCCGGGTGGCCGCGACGTAGAACAGCCGGCGCTCCTCGGCGAGCAGCGCGCCCGGGGTGAGCGGCTCCGCGAGGCCGTCACGGCCGATGCGGTCGGCCTCCAGCAGCGAGCCGCGGCGCCGCAGGTCGGGCCAGAGCCCCTCCTGGACGCCCGCGACGACGACGAGCCCCCACTCCAGGCCCTTGGAGCGGTGCGCGGTCATCAGGCGTACGGCGTCGGGCCGGACGGCACGGCGGGTCAGCACGTCGGCGGCGATGTCCTGGGCGGACAGCTCCTCCAGGAAGTTGAGCGCGCCGCGGCCGCCGGTGCGCTCCTCGGCGCGGGCGGCGGTGTCGAAGAGCACGCACACCGCGTCCAGGTCACGGTCGGCGTTGCGGCCGGCCGCGCCGCCCCGTGCCGCGGCGCGCTCCAGGCGGCCCGGCCAGGGGGTGCCGTCCCACAGCTCCCACAGCGCCTCCTCGGCGGTGCCGCCGCCGGCCAGCAGCTCGCGTCCCTTGCGCAGCAGCCCGCCGAGCCGCTGGGCGCCCCGCGCGTACGAGGGGTCGTGCGCCACCAGGCGCTCGGGCTCCGCCAGCGCCTCGGCGATCAGTTCGTCCGACGGCCGCGGTACGGCCACCCCGGCGGCCCGCTCCTCCTCGCGCAGGGCGCGGCCCAGGCGGCGCAGGTCGGCGGCGTCCATGCCGCCGAGCGGGGAGCCGAGCAGGGTCAGGGCGTCCTCGACGCCGATGCCCGGTTCCGGGGCGTCGGGCAGCACGGCCTGTGCGCAGACCCGCAGGGCGAGCAGGAGCGGGGCGACGGCGGGCTCGTCGCGCAGCGGGAGGTCGTCGCCGTCGATGTCGACGGGCACCCCGGCGGAGGTCAGGGACCGCCGCAGCACGGGCAGCGAGCGGGACCCCGCGCGGACCAGCACGGCCATGTCGGACCAGGGGACGCCGTCCTCCAAGTGGGCGCGGCGCAGCACATCGGCGATGCCGTCGAGTTCGGCGCCGGGCGTCGGGTAGGTGCGGACGGCGACCGAGCCCCCCTCGCGGACCGGCGTGAGCTCGCGGTGGGCGCGCACCGCCGCGGCCGGGAGCCGGGTCAGCGGCATCCGGCGGGTGAGCAGCCGGGTGGCGGCCAGCAGACCGGCGCCGGAGCGGCGGGAGGTGGTCAGGACCCGGACGCCGGCCGGGCGGCCGTCGGCGTGCCGGAAGGCCTCGGGGAAGCCGAGGATGCCGTTCACGTCGGCGCCGCGGAAGGCGTAGATGGACTGGTCGGGGTCGCCGAACGCCACCAGGTGGCGGCCGCCGCCGGCGAGCGCCTGCAGCAGCCGCACCTGCGCCGGGTCGGTGTCCTGGTACTCGTCGACGTACACGGCCTCGTAGGCCCCGGCGAGGTGGCGTGCCACGTCGGGGCGCCCGGCCAGCAGCACCGCGCGGTGCACCAGTTCGGCGTAGTCGATGACGCCCTGCAGGTCGAGGACGTCCAGGTACTCGGCGAGGAAGCCGGCCGCCGCCGACCAGTCGGGGCGGCCCGTGCGGCCGGCGAACACGGCCAGGGCGCGCGGGCCGAGGCCCAGCTCGCGGGTGCGGGCCAGCACGGCCCGCACCTCGTCGGCGAAGCCGCGGGTCGTCAGGGCCGCGCGCAGCTCGTCCGGCCAGCGGACCCGGGTCCGCCCCCGGCGCTCCAGTCCGGCCTCGCCCGCCAGGAGCTCGCGCACCGCCAGGTCCTGCTCGGGGCCGGACAGCAGTCGCAGCGGGTCGGCGAACAGCTCGGGGTCCTGGTGGGCACGGACCAGGGCGTAGCAGAAGGAGTGGAAGGTGGTGGCCTGCGGTGCGACCGCGCCGCCCATCCGGGCGGCCATGCGGTCCCGCAGTTCACCCGCGGCCTTGCGCCCGAAGGTGAGGACGAGGATCCGTTCCGGGTCGGTGCCGCGCCGCACGCGTTCGGCGACGGCCTCGACCAGGGTGGTGGTCTTCCCCGTGCCCGGCCCGGCCAGGACGAGCAGCGGACCGCCGGGGTGCTCAACCACGGCGCGCTGCGCGGCGTCCAGTTCAGGGGGCGTCACCGGATCCGGAGCGGTCCGTAGCAGGCGGTAGCCGCCGGAAGGCCCGACCGTCCCCCCGGAGCGCCGTGCGGCGGCGTCCGTCTGGCGTGTGGAGGAGGAGGTCACGTGGTTCGCCGGTTCCGTGTGCGTGCGGGTGCGGATGCGGGGGCCTGGGCTCCCGGTGGCCGGGGGAGGCCGGGTGCCGACGGTACGCCACCGGTCACCGGGGGCGCCGCGCGTCCCGTCCTTCCGGTACGGATGCGGGAGCGGCCGGGCGCGGGGGGCCGTACTCCTTCCGGACGGCGGATCGCATCAACCCGTCCCCGATGGCGGAAGCTGGATGGTGTGAGCGTCCGGTCGTCAGTCGTCCCCGCCGGGGGCGGGCACGGGGTCCGTGCCGTCCCAGCGGGCCACGCGCATGTCCAGACGGGGTATGTGGCCCTTCGCGGCGCGCGGGGCCGGGCGCAGCGGGGTGCCCTCCGCGCGGTAGTGCTCCAGGGCGCGCAGCTCGTGGCCCGGCAGCAGCCCGCCGTCCGCGCGCACCACGCGCCACCACGGCACGGCCCCGCCGTACAGCGCCATGACGTGGCCCACCTGCCGGGGGCCGCCCTCCCCCAGCCACTCGGCGACGTCGCCGTACGTCATGACCCGTCCGGGCGGGATCCGCTCGGCGACGTCCAGCACACGCTCCGCGTACGCGGGCAGCTCCGGGGCGTCGCCCGGACCGTCGTCCGGGTCGTGCGCGGTGTCCTTGCTCATCCGTCACATGGTGCCCCACGGCACCGACAGTCGCGGGCGGCGGGAGCGCGCGCGGGGGCGCCCGGAACGGCGAATTGCCCCCTCCTGCGCCCATGCGCGGGCCGCTCGTGCCACCATCATCCGGGCGGTGACTGGTGATACGAGATCAAAAAGAGACAGCCGGAGAGCACGACGCGAGCGGGAACGGAGCCGCTCGCGCGGTCCCCGCTGCCTCCGAGGGCCCCGGGGACGGCGCCCCGGCCGAGGGTTCCACCGCCGTGTCGCAGGCCCCGCGTGCGCCCGGTGACACGGACGACGGGGCCGGGGTCCCGCCGTCCACGGGTGTGGCGCCGGCCTCCGGCGACGACGCCGTGACCGCGGCGGAGGACGGGGCCGGCCGTGCGGAGCGGGCCGCCGCGCACCCCGGGCCGGACGAGGAACCGCAGGCCCGCGGCGCGTCCGGTGCGGACCCCGACGGTGACGGCCCGGCCGCTCCGGCGGAGGAGACCCCGGCCGGGGAGCCGGAAAGGAACGCCGCGGACGACGCGGACGCGGCACGGCCACCGGGCGAACCCGACGAACCCGGCACAGACGACGCGGCCGACGCGGCCGACGCGGCCGACGGCGCACGGACCACCGGCACCTCCCCGCACACCGACCCGGTGGCGCGCGACGAACCGCTGCTGCCCGCGCGCGTGCACCGGCCCGTCGACCTCATGCGCTTCCTCTTCGGGCTGCTCGGCATCGCGATCGTGCTGATGATCGCGGGCTTCGCGCACGCGACGACCTCCGGCGTGGAGCAGGACATCGCCGAGGGCGCGACGCACGCACCCGAGCCGCTGATCACGATCGCCGGGCTGCTGGCGACCGTGGCGGTGCTGATCGTGCCCGTGGCGTTCGCCGTGGAACGGCTGATCAAACGGGACGGACTGCGCATCGCGGACGGCGTGCTGGCCGCGGTCCTGGCGCACGGGGTGTCGCTGGCGACCGACCTGTGGGTGTCGGACGCGGCCCCCGTGGCGATCCGGGACGCGCTGACCCGCGACGCGCCCGGCGGCGGCATCACCGACCCCGTCCACGGCTACCTGGCACCGGTCATCGCCTACATGACGGCCGTCGGCATGGCCCGGCGCCCGCGCTGGCGGGTGGCGCTGTGGTTCGTGCTGGTCGTGGACTCCTTCGCGGTACTGGTCGGCGGCTACACCACACCGTTCTCGATCGTCGTGACGGTGCTCATCGGCTGGACCGTCGCCTACGGCACGCTCTACGGGGTCGGCTCGCCCAACGTCCGCCCGACCGGCCAGAACCTGCTCGCGGGCCTGCGCCGGGTGGGTTTCGCACCGCTGACGGCGGTCCGCGCGGAGGACGAGTTCCCCGACGCGCCCGACTCCGACCGGGGCCGCCGCTACCTGGTGACGCTCGAGGACGGCCCGCTGCTCGACGTCACCGTGGTGGACCGCGAGCAGCAGGCGCACGGCTTCTTCTACCGGATGTGGCGCCGGCTCCAGCTGCGCGGGATCACCCAGCGGCGCAGCCTGCAGTCGCTGCGCCAGGCGCTGGAGCAGGAGGCGCTGCTCGCCTACGCGGCCATCGCCGCCGGTGCCAACGCCCCTCGGCTGATCGCCACCTCGGAGCTGGGTCCGGACGCCGTGATGCTGGTCTACGAGCACATGAGCGGGCGCTCGCTGGACGCGCTGTCGGACGAGGAGATCACCGACGAGGTGCTGCACGGCGCCTGGGAGCAGGTGCGGGCGCTGCAGTCGCGGCGGATCGCGCACCGCCGGCTGGTCGGCGAGGCCCTGAAGATGGATCGTTGCGGCGGCGTCTTCCTGACCGACCTGCGCGGCGGGGAGATCGCCGCGGGCGACATCGTCCTGCGCATGGACGTGGCGCAGCTGCTCACCACCCTGGCGCTGCGCGTCGGACCGGAGCGGTCGGTGGCCTCGGCCGTCGCCGTGCTGGGCCCGGACGCCGTCGCCGACTCGCTGCCCCTGCTGCAGCCCATCGCCCTGAGCCGTACCACCCGGGCCACGCTCAAGCAGCTCGCCAGGGAGCGGGCGCAGCGCGAGCGCGACGCCGTGCTGGCCGCGTCCCGGGCCCGGCGGGCGGACGGGGAGACCGACGGAAGCGGCACCAAGGAGACGGGCAAGGAGACCAAGGCGGAACGGCGCGCCGAGAAGAAGGCGATGGAGGACGCGCTGGACGGGGCCCGTGAGGAGGACCTGCTCACCCGGATCCGTCACCAGGTGCTGCTCATCCGCCCGCAGGCACCGGTGGAGCCGGTACGGCTGGAACGGGTGCGGCCGCGCACGCTGATCAGCATCATCGCGGGCGCCTTCGCCGCGTACTTCCTGCTCTCCCAGATCAGCAGCATCGACCCGGCGACACTGCTCGGCGAGGCGAACTGGATCTGGGTCATCGTGGCCGTGCTGGCCTCCGCGCTCAGCTACGTGGCGGCGGCGATGGCGCTGTCCGGCTTCGTGCCGGAGAAGCTGTCCTTCCTGCGCACCACGCTGGCGCAGATCGCCGGCTCCTTCGTGAAGCTGGTCGCCCCCGCCGCCATCGGCGGCGTGGCGCTGAACACGCGCTACCTGCAGAAGTCGGGTGTGCGCCCGGGCCTCGCGGTGGCGAGCGTGGGGGCCTCGCAGCTGGTCGGCCTCGGTTCGCACATCAGCCTGCTGCTGGTGTTCGGCTACATCACCGGCACCGAGAAGACGCCCTCGCTGTCGCCGTCCCGCACGGTGATGGCGGGTCTGCTGACGGCCGGCGTGCTGTTCCTGGTGGTCACCGCCGTCCCGCCGCTGCGGCGCTTCGTCTCCACGCGGGTGCGGGCGCTGTTCGCCGGCGTGGTGCCGCGCATGCTGGACGTGCTGCAGCAGCCGATGAAGCTCACCACGGGCATCGGCGGCACCCTGCTGCTGACCCTCGCCTTCGTGCTGTGCCTGGACGCCAGCATCCGCACCTTCCACGGCGAGGTGAACTTCGCGGCGATCGCGGTGGTCTTCCTGGCGGGCAACGCATTGGGCTCCGCGGCCCCGACGCCGGGCGGCCTGGGCGCGGTCGAGGGCGCGCTGATCGCCGGTCTGACCACCATCGGCCACCTGGACTCGGCGACGGCCACCTCCGCGGTGCTGCTCTTCCGGGTGCTGACCTTCTGGCTGCCGGTGCTGCCCGGCTGGCTGGCGTTCACCACGCTCACCAGGCGGCAGGCACTGTGACCAGGGCCCACTGACAGGAGATGAGATGTCAGTGGGCCGCCCCTACGGTCCCCGGTCATGG
Organism: Streptomyces sp. NPDC008238; assembly: GCF_042956445.1. Taxonomy (NCBI): domain Bacteria; kingdom Bacillati; phylum Actinomycetota; class Actinomycetes; order Kitasatosporales; family Streptomycetaceae; genus Streptomyces; species Streptomyces sp. NPDC008238. Next base: position 218,318 of record NZ_JBIBGK010000002.1, read on the forward strand.
ACACCACGCACGTCGTCGAGCTACGGCAGTACACGCTGCGCCCCGGTGCCCGGGACACCCTGGTCGAACTGTTCGAACGCGAGTTCGTCACCGGCCAGGAGGCCGCCGGGATCCGGGTCGGCGGCCGCTTCACCGACCTGGACGACCCGGACCGCTTCGTGTGGATGCGCGCCTTCCCCGGCATGCCCGCGCGGCTCCGCTCGCTGCACGCCTTCTACGGGGGCCCGCTGTGGCGGGCGCACCGGGACGCCGCCAACGCCACCATGACCGACTCGGACGACGTCCTGCTGCTGCGCGGCCCCGGCCACCGGGTGCCGCCGGACGCGGGGCAGGTCGTCGTGACCATCTGTCATCCCGCCGACCCGGAGGCCTTCGCCGGGGCGCTCGCGGGGCCCGGCGGGCTGCCGCCGGACGCCGCGGTGCACCGCAGCGAGCACGCCGTGAACGACTTCCCCGCGCTGCCGGTCCGCACCGGCGAGGACGTCGTCCTGTGGTTCACCGCCTTCCCCGACGCCCGGCCCCGGCCCGGACTGCCCGTCCTGCCCGCCGGGGTGGCCGATCACCCGCTGCTGCGGCCCGTGCAGCGGCTGCGGCTGGCGCCGGTACGCGTCCCGGCGCCCGAACGCGGCGGGGCTCAGCGCAGGACGTCGCCGAGGTCGTAGCCGACCGGCTCCTCCAGCTGCGCGTAGCTGCAGCCGGCGGGGTCGCGGTCGGGGCGCCAGCGGCGGAACTGGGCGGTGTGCCGGAAGCGGTCGCCCTGCATGTGGTCGTAGGCGACCTCCAGGACGCGTTCGGGTCGCAGGGGGATCCAGGAGAGGTCCTTGCCCGCGCTCCAGCGGCTCTGGGCCCCCGGCATGCGGCCGCCCGGCGCGGCCTCCGCCCAGTCCGCCCAGGGGTGGCCCTCGGTGGAGTCCATGCGCAGCGGCTCCAGCTCGCCGACCAGTTCCTCGCGGCGGCGCATCGGGAAGGACGCGCAGACGCCGACGTGCTGGAGACGGCCGGCGGCGTCGTGCAGGCCGAGCAGCAGGGAGCCGACCACGGGACCGGACTTGTGCCAGCGGAAGCCGGCGAGCACGCAGTCGGCGGTGCGCTCGTGCTTCACCTTGAACATGGTGCGTTCGTCGGGCCGGTAGCCGAGGTCCGGGGGCTTGGCGACGACGCCGTCCAGGCCCGCGCCCTCGTACTGCTCGAACCACCGCCGCGCCAGCTCGATGTCGGTGGTGGCGGGGGCGACGTGGACCGGCGCCCCCGCCGGGCCGAGCGCGTCGACCAGCGCCTGGCGGCGCCAGGTCTGCGGGTCGGCCATCAAGGAGCGGTCGCCGAGGGCCAGCAGGTCGAAGGCGACGAGGGAGGCGGGGGTGCGTTCGGCGAGCTGCCGCACCCGGGAGTCGGCGGGGTGGATGCGCTCCAGCAGCGCGTCGAAGTCCAGCCGTCCCTCGCGGGCGATGACGATCTCCCCGTCGACGACGGCGCGCGGCGGCAGTTCGGCGCGAACCGCCTCGACGACCTCCGGGAAGTAGCGCGTCAGGGGCTTGCCCGTGCGGCTGCCGATCTCCACCTCGGCGCCGTCCCGGAAGACGATGGCGCGGAAGCCGTCCCACTTGCCCTCGTACAGCATGCCGGGCGGGATCGCGGCGGCGGACTTGGCGAGCATCGGCTTCACGGGCGGCATCACCGGCAGGTCCATGCGGCGATTCTCCGCCCGACAGGCGCCGCCCGCCCGTCGGGCCTACCGTGTCGGGGACGGAAGAGGCGGTGCCGGGAGAGGCGGTGACGGCATGGCAGAGGCGGTCGAGCTGACCGTCGGCGAGCGGACGGTCCGGATCTCGAACCCGGGGAAGGTGTACTTCCCGGAACCGGGCTTCACCAAGCTGGACGTGGCCCGCTACTACCTGGCGGTCGGCGACGGCGTCCTGCGGGCCCTGCGCGACCGGCCGACGACCATGGAGCGTTACCCGGACGGCGTCGGGGGCGAGTCGTTCTTCCAGAAGCGCGCGCCGAAGAACACCCCGGACTGGATCCCCACCGGCCGCATCCGGTTCCCCTCCGGCCGGCACGCCGACGAGATCTGCCCGACCGAGACCGCCGCGGTCGTCTGGGGCGCCAACCTCGGCTGCCTCACCTTCCACCCCTGGCCGGTCCGGCGGGGCGACCTCGACCACCCGGACGAGCTGCGCATCGACCTCGACCCGCAGCCGGGCACCGACTTCTCCGACGCGGTGGTCGTCGCCGGCGAACTGCGCGGGCTGCTGGAGGAACTGGGCCTGCGCGGCTGGCCGAAGACCTCCGGCGGGCGGGGCCTGCACGTCTTCGTCCCCATCGAGCCGGCGTGGACGTTCACGGGGGTACGGCGGGCCGCCATCGCCATCGCCCGCGAGATGGAGCGGCGGATGCCCGGCCAGGTGACCAGCGCGTGGTGGAAGGAGGAGCGCGGCGAGAAGATCTTCGTCGACTACAACCAGACCGCGCGCGACCGCACCATCGCCTCCGCCTACTCCGTACGGCCCAGGCCGCACGCCCCGGTCTCGGCGCCGCTGCGCTGGGAGGAGGTGCCGCAGGTGCACCCGCGGGACTTCGACCTGGTCACGATGCCCGCGCGGTACGCCGAGCTGGGCGACGTCCACGCGGACATGGAGGAGCGGGCCTACCGGCTGGACGCCGTGCTGGAACTGGCCGAACGCGACGAACACGACCACGGGCTCAGCGACATGCCGTACCCGCCGGACCACCCCAAGATGCCCGGCGAACCACTGCGCGTCCAGCCGAGCAGGGCCCGCCGCAAGCCGGCCGACGGGGACTGACTGCGCGGCAGACCCCGTGTGCCCGGCGCCCGGCGCGGCGCTGGGCCGAGCACGACGACGCACGGTACGTCGCGCGGGCCGGGCGGCGGCAGAGAAAACGGGCGGTACGGATTCACCGGCCACCGCCGCAGCCGCATCGCCTTGACGGCGGGGCACCACGGACGGCGGTGTCGCGCGACCCGACCCACGGGGCACGACGCGGGGACCAGAACGGACCAGGGTGCGGCGTGACTCGACGCACCGGGCACGGCGCAACGCCGAGTCCACAACAACGCACGGCGCGTCGCACGCTTCGGGGCGGCGGCGCAGGAGACGGGCGGTGCGGCCAACGCACGGCGCGGCACCCCCTACGACCCCGCGCACCGCACGAAACGGGCCTCGGTACGCCGCGAATCGGCGCCCGCCGCGCGGCGCGGCACGGACACGCCGCGCGGCACAGCACGGCACAGCCCGCCCAACACGGCACCACGCACGACCCGCGGCGCGGCACGCCCCCGGTCCCCGAGGGGCCGGAGGGCGGCGCGACCCCTTCCCAGCGGGGCCGCACTGACGCATCATCAGGCGCATGCCCGCGCCTCGACCCGTGCCCCTGGACGAGTACCCGGTCCATCAGATCGCCCGTTCCATGCGCCACGTCGCGACCGGTGACCGCAACGCCTACGACCGTTCGATCTTCCACTTCTTCGACCACGAGGGCCGGGCCCTGCTCATCACGGGCCTCGGCGTCCACCCCAACCTCGGCGTCACCGACGCCTACGCGACCCTGACCCGCGGCACCGGCATGCTCGCGGTGCGCGCCTCCGACGCGCTCGGCGAGGACCGGATGCGGCAGCAGGTCGGGCCGTTGCGCGTCGACGTCCTGGAACCGCTCCGCAGGCTCCGGCTGACCTGCGACGACGAGTTCCTCTCCTACGACCTGGAGTGGGAGGCCGCCTTCCCGGCCGTCGAGGAGCCGCACCACGCCCAGTACCGGGGCGGCCGGCTCTTCCTGGAGGCCAGCCGCTTCGTGCAGGCCGGCACCTGCCACGGCGTGGTCCGCACCGGCGACGGCGAGGAGATCCGCGTGGAACGCGGTCGCTGGACGGCCACGCGGGACCGCAGCTGGGGCGTGCGCCCGGTGCCCGGCGAGGCTCCGGGGCGGACCGAGGAGGAGCACCGCCCGCGGGGTTTCCACTGGCTGTGGATACCGATCCGGTTCGACGACCGCTTCGTCATGGTGATCGCCCAGGAGGACGGCGAGGGCTACCGCTCCCTGGACGAGGCCCTGCAGATCACCGAGCACGGCCCGGACCGGCAACTGGGCCGCGCCCGGATCGACATCACCTACCGGGAGGGCACCCGCACACCGGTCTCGGCCGTCGTCCACCTCGACGGCGGGAAGATCGGGGCCGAGGTGCTGGTCTCCAGCCCGCTCGCGGTCGGCGCGGGCTACCCGCCCGCCCGCGACTGGCAGCACGGCGAGTGGAAGGGCCGCGGCTGGCTCGACCGCCGTGCGTATGACCTGACGGATCCGGCGGTGACCGCGCCCGCCGCGTACGGAGTCACCGACCACGCCGCGCGTTTCGCCTGGGACGGCCGGGTCGGCTACGGCATCTTTGAGCACGGCAGCTTCGGCCGCCACTCCCCCAGCGGCTTCACCGGTCAGGAGGCCATGTGACAACGGTGCGCACCACCACCCGCGACCCCCGACTGCTGCGCAGCCGCCTCGACGAGTGGCTGGCCGCGAAGCACCCCGGCGCCCACTGCCGTGGCGTGCACCTGCCGGCCGCGAACGGCCTGTCCAGCGAGACCGTCCTGTTCGACCTGGCCGTCCCCCACCCGGCGGGCACCGCGCGGCAGCGCATCCGCCCCTGCGTGCTGCGGCTGGCCGGCGACCCCGACGCGTACGCCGTCTTCCCGACGTACGACATGGCCGAGCAGTACCGCGTCATCAGGACGGTCGCGGCCCGCACCCGCGTCCCCGTGCCCGAACTGCTGTGGCTGGAGCCGGACCCGGGGCCGCTCGGCGCGCCGTTCTTCGTCATGGAACGGGTCCCCGGCCGCGTCCCGCCGGACGTCATGCCGTACACCTACGGCGGCAACTGGCTCTTCGACGCCTCCGAGGAGGAGCGGGCACGGCTGGAGCGTTCGACGGTGCGGGTGCTCGCCGAACTCCACACCGTCCCCGGCGAGGGCACCCTGCGCGCGCACGTCGACGCCCAACGCGCCTACTACGAATGGGTCGTCGGCGGGCGGACCCGTTCCCCCCTCGTCGAGCGGGCCTTCGCCTGGCTGGAGAAGCACTGGCCCGCCGACCCCGGCCCGTCGGTGCTCAGCTGGGGCGACGCCAGGATCGGCAACATCGTCTACGACGCGGACTTCACCCCGGTCGCGGTCCTCGACTGGGAGATGGCCTCCTCCGGCCCCCGCGAACTCGACCTGGCCTGGCTGGTGTACCTGCACCGCTTCTTCCAGGACCTCACCGTCACCGCCGGCTTCCCCGGCATGCCGGACTTCCTCGACCGCGACCGGACCGCCGCGACCTACGCGGAACTCACCGGGCACACCCCGCGCGACCTGGACTTCCACCTCCTGTACGCCGCGCTGCGGCACGCGGTCGTGATGCTGCGGATCGGCCACCGCCAGATCCACTTCGGGGAGCGCGAGACGCCGGCCGACACCGACGCGCTGATCCTGCACCGGGACACGCTGGAGGCGATGGTGGAGGGCCGCCACCGCTGACCCCGGCGACAGGCGAGGACCTCACGTTCCGTGACCGCGGGGTCGTCCGGGGCGCCCACGGCGGCGCCCCGGACGGCCCCGCGGCCCGTCGGGGCCCCCGCGGCCCGTCGCGGCTCCGCCCGGCCGGGGCGGGCGCTCCCCACGACCTGCGGCCGGACTCCATCCATGCCACCCTGACGGGGGAACGGGATGATGTTATTCACCCGTTTGTCATGTTGTGCACCGCCGTGTCCTGGTACGGGCTGCGAACCTCGGTCGGGAGGGGACCGTGCCGTCGTGAGGAGTACGCATGCACCAACACCTCGCCCGTGGCGTCACGGCCGCCCTCCTGCTGGGAACCTCCGCGTTCGTCACCATGCCGGCCCACGCCGCGCCCGCGGACCCCTCGTCCCCCACGGTCTTCGCCCACCGGGGCGCCTCCACCGAGGCCCCCGAGAACACCCTGGCGGCCGTGCGCCGGGCCCACGAGCAGCACATCGCGTGGATCGAGAACGACGTCCAGCGCACCAAGGACGGGGCCCTGGTCGTGATCCACGACGCGACGCTGAACCGCACCACCGACGTCGAGCAGGTCTTCCCCGACCGCTCCCCCTGGCGCGTCGCCGACTTCACGCTCGCCGAGATCCGCCGGCTCGACGCCGGCAGCTGGTTCGCGCCCCGCTTCCGCGGCGAGCGGGTCCCCACCCTCCAGGAGTACCTGCAGCTCCTCGACCGGAACCAGCAGGGGCTGCTGCTGGAGCTCAAGCAGCCCGAGCTCTACCCCGGCGTCGAGCAGCAGACCGTCGACGCCCTCCAGAAGGCCGGCTGGCTCGACCAGGCGCACCTCGCCGGCCGGCTGGTCATCCAGAGCTTCAGCGCCGACGCCCTGCGCCGCACCCACGAACTGCGCCCGGCCGTCGTGACCGGGTTCCTGGGCAGCCCGCCCGTCTCCCGCCTGAAGGAGTACGCGGCCTTCGCCGACCAGATCAACCCGGACGAGAAGGACGTCACCTACGCCTACGTGCAGGCCGTGCACAGCGTCGACGGCCCCGACGGCAAGCCGCTGCGCGTGAACGCGTGGACGGTCGACGACCTCACCACCGCCGTCCGCATGGCGGCCCTGGGGGCCGACGGCATCATCACCAACCGCCCGGACGTCATCCGCAACGGCGTGCAGTGACCCGGACGGGAGGCCGCACGGCCCGTTGAACCGCCCGGCCCACGGCGACGTACCAGTCGCCGTGGGTGGCACCGGGCCGCCGACGCCGGAGGAAGGGCCCAACTATCCCCGTGGATGCGAGCCGTCCCGTCAGCAACGCGCGCGAAGGCCACGGCCGGCCCGAGGTGCCAGGCCTCGAAGGGCTCCGCGGCCTGGCCGCCCTGTACGTGGTGCTCTTCCACTGCTGGCTCTACACGTTCCCCGGGTATCCCGACAGTTCGGCCCCGCGGTGGCTGGACGGGCTCATGTACGGGCGCCTCACCGTCGTCTTCTTCCTGGTGCTGTCCGGGTTCTCGCTGGCCGTCGCCCCGGCGCGGGACGGCTGGCGGCTGGGCGGCGCCGCCCGTTTCCTGCGCCGCCGGGCCTGGCGCATCCTGCCCCCGTACTGGGCGGCGCTCGCGGCGAGCCTGGTCATCGCCCGGTACGTGGTGCCGGCCTCGCACTTCGGGCCGCCCACCGGCGCGACGGTCGTGGTGTACGGCCTCCTCGGTCAGGACGTGCTGAACGCGCCGACGCCGAACGGCACGTTCTGGTCGATCGCCGTGGAGGCGGAGCTCTACCTGCTCTTCCCGCTGCTGCTGCTCGTGCGGCGGCGGCTGGGCGCCGTGGTGCTGGTCGCGGGGGTGACGCTGCCGGTCGTGGTGTACGGCCTGACGGCGCCGGGCGCGTCCCCGGTGGAGGGGGACAACTGGCTCACCCCGCACCTGGCCCCGGTGTTCGTCGCCGGCCTGGTGGGCGCGGGGATCGTCGTCGCCCCGGCCCGCGTCCGGTGCCTGCCGTGGCACTGGTTCGCCGTGGCGTCCGCCGTGCCCGTCGCGGCGCTCGCCGCCGTCAAGGGCCGGGTCTGGACCGTGGACCACTACTTCTGGGTGGACCTCGCCGTCGTCCCCGCCATGACGCTGCTGATCGCCGCGGTCGCCACGGGCCGGCCGGCCTTCCTGCTCCGGCTGCTGACCGCACGTCCCGTCCGGGGCCTGGGCAACGTGTCGTACAGCCTCTACCTGGTCCACCTGCCGGTCGTCATGGCCGTCATCCGGCGCGTGGCGCCGCGGTTCGTCGCCCCGGGACTGCCCACGTTCTGGTTCACCCTGCTGGTGGCGTTGCCCGTCTCGCTGCTGGCGGCGTGGCTGTTCGCCCGGGTCTTCGAGCTGCCCTTCAAACGGCACCGCTCCTGGAAGTCCCTGCCGGTGCTGCGCCGTTCCGTCGCCGCGGCCCCGGCACGGCGCGAACCGGCCGGGGTCACTCCGGCGGGTCCGTGACGTCCGGCCCACTCCGACGGCAGGGGCCTTCGGCAACGGCAGAGGCCCACGGCATCCGGACCGGCCGGACTCCGTGGGCCTCCGCTCTCGCGTCGGTCAGTAGACCGGCTTGTCCGGCTCGATCGTGTTGACCCAGCCGATGACGCCGCCGCCGACGTGGACCGCGTCGGCGAAGCCCGCGGACTTCAGCACGGCGAGGACCTCGGCGGAGCGGACACCGGTCTTGCAGTGCAGGACGATCTTCTTGTCCTGCGGGAGGTCCTGGAGGGCGTTGCCCATGAGGAACTCGTTCTTGGGGATCAGCCGGGCGCCCGGGATCGAGACGATCTCGTACTCGTTGGGCTCGCGGACGTCGATGATGTCGATGTTCTCGCCGTCGTCGATCCACTCCTTGAGCTGCTTCGGAGTGATCGTCGACCCCATCGCCGCCTCCTGCGCCTCCTCGGAGACGACGCCGCAGAAGGCCTCGTAGTCGATGAGCTCGGTGACGGTCGGGTTCTCGCCGCAGACCGCGCAGTCGGGGTCCTTGCGGACCTTGACCTGGCGGTACTGCATCTCCAGGGCGTCGTAGATCATCAGGCGGCCGACCAGCGGCTCGCCGGTGCCGGTGAGGACCTTGATCGCCTCGGTGACCTGGATGGAGCCGATGGACGCGCACAGCACGCCCAGGACGCCGCCCTCGGCGCAGGAGGGCACCATGCCCGGCGGCGGGGGCTCGGGGTAGAGGCAGCGGTAGCAGGGGCCGTGCTCGGACCAGAAGACCGACGCCTGGCCGTCGAAGCGGTAGATGGAGCCCCAGACGTACGGCTTGTTCAGCAACACGCACGCGTCGTTGACCAGGTAGCGGGTCGCGAAGTTGTCCGTGCCGTCGACGATCAGGTCGTACTGGCTGAAGATGTCCATCACATTGTCGGCCTCGAGCCGCTCCTCGTGAAGGACCACGTTGACGTACGGGTTGATGCCCTTGACGCTGTCGCGGGCGGACTCCGCCTTGGAGCGGCCGATGTCCGCCTGGCTGTGGATGATCTGGCGCTGCAGGTTGGACTCGTCGACCTCGTCGAACTCCACGATGCCGAGCGTGCCCACACCGGCGGCGGCCAGGTACATCAGGGCGGGCGAGCCGAGACCACCGGCGCCCACGCAGAGCACCTTCGCGTTCTTCAGCCGCTTCTGCCCGTCCATCCCCACATCGGGGATGATCAGGTGGCGGGAGTACCTGCGGACCTCGTCGACGGTGAGCTCGGCGGCCGGCTCGACCAGGGGTGGCAGCGACACGGGGACTCCGTTTGTCGATCGATCACTACGGGTGGTTCTCCCCGTAACACTGCCACGCCCTTCTTCATTCCAAGACCGCCGTCCCGAGGACCGAGACGATTCTTGGTCACATGCTGGGCGGCGGCTGACGGCGCAGCATCCGCGAGGCCTCGTCCCAGTAGGCCGGCAGGCCGTCCCATGCCGCGTGGTCGGTGCGGTCGGTGAAGTAGACCGTCGACGCGCCCTGCCAGCGGGCGATCCGCATCGCGTTCTCCAGGTGCGGTGCGGGGACGCCGTGCACCAGGTGGCAGAAGCGCTCCGGCGGGTGGGCGGCCGTCCACTCCGGGGCCTCCGACCAGCGGTACTGCGTCCAGGGCCCGGCGAAGGTCACCAGCTGGTCGGCGGCCTGGGCGTACCCCTCGTACGGGTGGCAGCCGTGGCCCAGCACGATGTGCCCGGTGCTGCCGCCCTCCACGCTCAGCAGCGCGCGCAGGGTGGTGATCACCCGCCGGCAGTCCGGCAGCTCCGAACTCGTGGTGGGGGCGCGGTCGAGGTAGAAGCCGTCGACCCGGTACCAGTCGAGGAAGCGGTGCGCGTCGGCGACCAGCTGGCCGAAGGGGCGGGCCCCGTGCCGGGTGTCCAGGTAGCCGAGCACGGGCACGGCCGCGTCGCGGAGCCGGGCGCACGCCTCGGTGTAGAGCGGGTCGACCCGGGCGCCGGGGCCGCGCGCCACGTTGAGCACCACCCAGTGCATCGGGGCGCCGGGGCGGGCCAGTTCGGCCCACTCGCCCGGGGCGACCAGCGGGTGCGCGTACGCGGGCACCCCGAAGCCCAGTCCGTCGCAGCGGTCGACCGGCCTGCGCAGGCCGCTCGGATTCACACGCGGCATGCCGCCTCCATCCAGACGTCGGCGAGGGATTCCTCGAGGGCGATGCGCGGTCGCCAGCCGAGGCGGTCGCGGGCGGTGCGGATGTCGGCCTGCTGCCAGACGCCGCAGCCGTCGGGGTAGTGGGGGTGGGTGTTGCCGTTCGCCGTCAGGTGCGGGTCCTCGACCTCGTGGAGGGCGCCCGCGTAGCCCGCGGCGTTGGCCAGCGCCGCGGCGACCTCGCGCAGCGGTACGGCGCGGCCCGTGCCGATGTTGACCAGGCCCTGGGCGGCGGACAGCGAGGCCGCGTGCACGGCGCGGGCCACGTCGCGCACGTCCACGAAGTCCCGCTGCACGCCGAGGCCGGTCAGCTTCAGGTCGCCGTCGCCGGTCTGCATGGCCCGGCGCATCGCCTCCGCGAGCCGTCCGATGGGCGAGGCGGTGGGCGTCCCCGGCCCGACCGGGGTGAAGACCCTCAGCACGACGGCGTCGAGCCCGGAGCCCAGCACCAGTTCCGTCCCGGCGAGCTTGCTGACCCCGTACGGGCCGCCCGGCCGGGGCACGGCGTCCTCGGCCGTCGAGGAACCGGTGGGCGAGGGCCCGTACTCGGCGGCGCAGCCCACCTGGACCAGCCGGGCCGAGGTGGCGCTGCGGCGCATCGCCTCGCACACGGAGGCGACCGCGATCGTGTTGTGCCGGGTCAGGTCGCGGGCCCCGCCGCGCGTGGCGCCCGCGCAGTTGACGACGACCCCGGGATGGACGGCGTCCATGAAGCGGGCCAGGGCGCCGGGGCTGCCGGACGACAGGTCGAAGCGCACGTCGGCGTCGTCGCTGCGGCCGAGCGCGGTCAGCTGCACGGCGGGGTCGGCCAGCAGCCGCTCGGCCACGTGGCGGCCGACGAATCCGTTGGCGCCCAGGAGGAGGACTCTCATCGCGAGCGCCTCCGCTGCGCGTGCCGTGGCCGGGGGTGCGGGTGGGTCATCGTGGGTTGCTCCTTGGCTTCTTCTTCGGAACTGCGGGGTGTGCCGGGCCGGGCCGGCCACCGCCCGCTCATCGCGGCGCCGCCGCGGCCGTGTACGCGGAGGCGCGCGAGAGCGTGGTCAGGGCGTGGGCCGCCAGCGCCAGGGCGGCGGCCGCGCAGGCCAGGGCCGGGACGGCGGCCGGCGGCAGGGGGAACCGGTCCAGCAGGGCGGCGGCGAGGGCCACGGCCTCGGTGGCGCAGGCGAGCCCGGTGCCGATGGCGGCCGGGTCCGGGTGGCCGTGCACGGCGAGCAGCCGCGCGGTGAACAGCAGCAGGGCCAGCGCGGCCGGGCCGGCCAGCGCCCCGGGCGTCAGCGGGGCCCCGGCCACGGCGCGGGCGGCGCACAGCAGCGCGAGCACGCAGCCGAGGAAGAGCGCAAGCGTGCCCGCCAGCAGCGGCCGTACGGAGCCGCCGAACTCCTCCAGGGTGCGGCTGCGCAGCAGATGGCCGCGGGAACGCACGGCGAAGCGGTGGGCGCACCAGGCGGCGGGTGCGAGGGAGAGCGCCAGCGCGGTCAGTTCGGCGGCGTCCGCGGCGGGCAGCACGCCCCCGGCGAGACCGTCGACGGCGCGCGGCCCGTACAGCCCGAAGCCCACCAGCCAGCAGCTCCACACCGCGCCGCCCGGGCCCGTGCCGTACGGCGCCCGCAGTGGTCCACGGCGCAAGGCGGCCAGGAGCGCGAGCAGCAGCAGCGGCACGGCCACGGCGACCACGGTGAGCGGCGGCAGCACGCGCAGCGCCCCGCTCGCGGCGGCGCAGACGGCGCCCGGGGCGAGGGCGAGCAGCAGGGCGGGGCGGCCGGCGGGCCGGCCCGTGGCGGGCGCGGCACCGGCGCGGGGCACCCGGGCGTACAGCTCCTCGGCGAGGGTGAAGACGTCGCGGTGCCGGAAGCCCGCCGCGACGCGGTCGGTGACGCCCTGCGCCTCCAGTCCCGCCACGATCTCCAGCGGGTCGACGGCCTCGGCGCACAGCTCCTGGTGGCGGTGCATCAGGCCGCGGACGGGGTCGGCGGGCCCGCGTCTGCGGGGGCCGGTCCTGCGGGCGCCGGTCTCGCCCTCCTGCACGTGGCTCATGCGCGCTCCCGCCCCTCGGCTCCGGCGTACGCGGGCTCACGGGCGGCGAGCGCCCAGGCGGGGGCGGCCGTCCAGCGGCCCGGGACACGGGATTCGGCGGGCCTGCCGAAGGGGACGGGGGTGCCGTCCGGATCGATCAGCGGGGCGTGCCGCCCGGGCGTGTGGGCGACCAGGTCGAGGTAGATCTCGCGGAAGGCCGCCAGGTTCCGCTCGACGGTGAAGAGCTCCAGGGCGCGTTCGCGCGCGGCGGCGCCCAGCCGCTGCCGGCGCTCGGGGTCGCGCAGCAGGGCGACGCAGGCCTCGGCGAGCGCCTTCGGGTTGCGCGGCGGCACGACCAGGCCGGTGCCGCCGATGACCTCCCGTACGGCGCCGACGTCCGTCGAGACGGTGGCCCGGCCGCAGAACATGGCCTCGACCAGGGTGACCGGGAATCCCTCGACGACGCTGGAGAGCACGACCACGTCCCCGGCCGCGTACGCGTCGGGCAGCGCCGGGGCGCCCGGCGAGCCGAGCTCCTCGAAGGTGACCGGGTTCTCCCCCGCGGTGACGGCGTCGGCCGCCTCGTCCGGGAAGAGCTGCGCCGCCAGGGCGCGGCAGCGCTCCAGGTGCGCGGGGTCGCCCTCGCCGGCGCGGACGACCCGCAGCCGCGCCCCGGGCTCCTCCTTGCGCACCTCCCCGAAGGCGTGCAGCAGCCCGGTCAGGTCCTTGCCGGGCTCGACCCGGCCGACCCACACCAGTGTGGGGTCGCCCTCCTCGGCCTCGGCGGCCGGCTCGGGCAGGGGTCCCTGGTAGCCGGGGTAGACCGTGCGGACCCGGTCCCGCTCGGCGCCGCAGTGCTCCTGCCAGCGGCGCGCATGGGCGTTGCCGGGGGTGACCAGGGCGGCCCCGTGGTACGCCTCGCCCGCCAGGTGGCGGTGGAAGGCGGCGAGCAGGGCGCGTACGGGGGCGGGCAGGCCCGCGGCACGGTGCAGCAGCAGGGTCTCGCGCAGCCGCACGCCGTACTCGGTCACCAGCAGCGGTGTGCCGAAGAACCGTTTGGCCAGCAGCGCGGGCAGCAGGGCGGTGCCACCCGTCACGGCGTGGCAGAGGTCGGCGGTGGCGAGGGCGTCGCCGAACTCGTCGTACCAGGGCGCGGAGAGCGGCCGCAGCACGCGCTCCAGCTGGTCGGCGGCGAGCAGCAGGTCGCCCACCCCGGCGTCCGCGACGAGGGGCCGCGCGCCAGGCGCCCGGCAGACCTCCTCCAGCACGCGCACCGCGTGCTCGGAGCGGAGCAGCACCGGCAACCCGCCGTCCTCGCGGGCGAGTTCGGCGAGGGCGTAGAGCGCGGAGGCGAAACGGTCCGCCACGCCGTTGGCGCCGGCGTCGCCCGCCAGCACCCCGACGAGGTCGCGGTACTGCTCCAGCGCCTGCGCCCGCCGGCGGCGCGCCTTGCCCGACACGGCCCCCGGACCCGGCGCGGGCCCCCACAGCGGCAGCGCGCGCACGCCGGTCACCTGGGGTGGCAGCGCCACCAGCCCCCCGGCCTCGGCCCGTTCGGTCCTGCCCAGCGCGTACACCGCGAACTCGTGCCCGGTGAGCCCGCGTACGAGCCGGTCGACCCAGGCGCCCCCCTCACCCCGGGCGTACGGATAACCACCCTCCGCGAGTAATGCGATACGCACGTCTGCCCCCTCTCGGCACCGGTCTGTTCGGGCGCGATGACCGTATTCCGGCGAAGTGGGGGCACGACGGACGGTTGTCCGCCGTGCCACCGAAAGGGGTGAAGAGACGTGACTTTCCCCGGCGTTGCGCGTTGTGACCGGGTAGACGTCTGCCGGGTGGTCCACGGGCGTGCGGAGGCGGCGCGGATCACTCCCGCGCGCGCACCGCGGGTGCCTGTTACCGTGAACGGCATGAAGCGCGCTGCCATGACGACGACGCCGGAGAGTGTCCCGGCGCGCTGACCCATGTCACGACGAAGCCCCGGGGCGAGTGCCCCGGGGCTTTCGTCTGCGGTCACTCGCCCTCCGTCCGCGAGGAGACCGTCATGCACGACCACCGCAGACTCGGCCGCGAGCTCGGCCTGTTCGACACCGACCCGCTGATCGGCGCGGGACTGCCCTACTGGCTGCCGGACGGCGCCGCCGTCCGGCACGCGCTGGAGGAGTACGTCCGCGAGGCCGAACGCCGGGCGGGCTACCGGCACGTGTACTCACCCGTGCTCGGCAAACGGGAGCTGTACGAGATCTCCGGGCACTGGGCGCACTACAGCGAGGACATGTTCCCCCCGATGGACCTCGGCGGCGAGCAGGTCGTGCTGCGGCCCAGCCTCTGCCCCCACCACGCGCTGATCTACCGCTCGCGCTCCCGCAGCCACCGCGAACTGCCGCTGCGCATGGCCGAGCTGGGCGGCATGTACCGCTCCGAGCTGTCCGGGGTGCTCGGCGGGCTGACCCGCGTACGCGCCATCCAGCTCAACGACGCGCACGTCTTCTGCACCCCCGGCCAGGTCGCCGAGGAGGCCGCCGCCGCCCTGGCGATGATCGGCCGGGCGTACCGCGCGCTGGGCATCACCCCCGCCCGCCACCGGCTCTCCCTCCCCGGACCGGGCGGCAAGTACGTCGCCGAGCCCGAACTGTGGGAACGCTCCACCGCCCTGCTGACCGAGGTGCTGGAGCGCTCGGGGCTGCCCTACGAGGCGGCGGAGGGCGAGGCCGCCTTCTACGGGCCCAAGATCGACGTCCAGGTCGCCGACGGCGCGGGCCGCGAGGCCACCCTGTCCACCGTGCAGATCGACTTCCACCAGCCCCGGCAGTTCGGGCTGAGCTACGTCGGCGCGGACGGCGCGAAGCACCGTCCGGTCATGGTGCACCGCAGCGTCATCGGCAGCGTGGAGCGGGCCGTGGCGCACCTGGTCGAGCGGCACGGCGGGGCGTTCCCGCCCTGGCTCGCACCCGTCCAGGTGGCCGTCCTCCCGGTGTCGGAGGCCGAACTGCCCGGGGCGGAGGCGCTGCTGCGGCGCTGCCTCGACCTGGGGCTGCGGGCGGAGCTGCGCGCCCCGGACCGCGGCACCCTCGGGGCCCGCGTCCGGGAGGCCCGCCTCGTCCCCTACCAGGCCGTCATCGGTCCGAAGGAGGCCGCCGACGCGCACGTCGCCCTCCGGCTCCGCGACGGCCGCCGCCTCACCCCTCAGCCGGGGGAGGCGGTACTGGCGGCCGTCCGCGCGGCCGTGGCCGCCCACGACGTGGAGCTGTGGCCCGAGCCTGCGGACTCCCCCTGACGGGACGCGGGCGCCGGCGCGCCCGTGCTCGGGCGTCCCCGGGACCCCGGGCACGGGCACGGGGCCCGGGCGTGCGGTGCAGGCGTACCCGCCAGGACACGCCCCGGCCGACCCGCCTCCCGGCCGTCGGGAGCACGCACCGCACAGGCGTCCCCCACGCGCCCGGTTCCGGCACGTGACGCAGGCGTCCGGTGCAGGCGTGCCCGCCAGGGCACGGCCCCGACGCGCCTGGGTCCATCGGGCCGACGCGCGGGCCACTTCCGCCCGAAACACCCCGCACAGGCATCCCCCCGCAACGCCGGAATCCGCGCGCAGGGCCCGCCCGGGCCGGTGGCCGGGAGCGGAGGCTCCCGGGCCGGTGGCACACCGCCGGCCCCGAACGCGCACGGCGGGGGCACGGCACACCTGCCGTGCCCCCGCCGTGCGTCAGGCGGTGGGCACCAGGGCGCGGCGGGCGGCCCGACGCGCGGCGGACTCCTCCGGGTCGAGGACCGGGACCGCCGCCAGCAGCCCCTTGGTGTACTCGTGCTCCGGAGCCTCGTAGACCCGCGCCGCGGGCCCGTACTCCACGACCCGGCCCGCCCGCATCACCGCGACGTTGTCGCTGACCTGGCGCACCACGGCCAGGTCGTGGGCGATGAAGACCAGCGCGATCCCCAGCTCGCGCTGCAGTTCGCCCAGCAGCCCGATGACCTGCGCCTGCGTCGTGACGTCCAGCGCCGAGACCGGTTCGTCGCAGACGATCAGCCGCGGCTCGGGCGCCAGCGCCCGGGCGATGCCGACGCGCTGCCGCTGTCCGCCGCTGAACTCGTGCGGGTAGCGGTGGTACCAGTCGGGGTCGAGTCCGACCCGCTCCAGCAGTTCGCGCACGCGGGCGGTGACCGCGGCGTCGTCGAGCACGCCGGCCGTCCGCAGCGGGTCCGCGACGGACTCACCGATGCTGCGCCGCGGGTTGAGCGAGGACACCGGGTCCTGGAACACCATCTGCAGCCCCGATGCGCCCGCGCCGGAGCGCACGCCGGGGCGCCGCAGTTCGCCGCCCGTGGGCTCCAGCAGCCCCACCAGCATCCGTCCCAGCGTGGTCTTGCCGCTGCCGCTCTCCCCGACGACGCCGAGCGTCTCGCCCGCGCGCACGGTGAGCGAGACGCCGTCGACCGCCGCGACCCGGGCGCCGCGCCGGCCGAACTCCCGCCGTACGCCGACGGCTTCGAGGAGCACATCGCCCGTGACGCCGCCGCGCGGCCGCGCCGTCCCCACCCGCGGGACCGCGGCCACCAGGTTCCGGGTGTACGGCTCCCGGGGCGCGCCCAGCACCGTGCCGACCGGTCCGCGCTCCACGGCGCGGCCGTCCTTCATCACCAGGACCTCGTCGACGCTCCCGGCCACCACGCCCAGATCGTGGGTGACCAGCAGCAGCCCCATCCCGGTCTCCTGGCGCAGGTCGCCGAGCAGGTCGAGGATCTGCGCCTGGACGGTGACGTCGAGCGCCGTCGTCGGTTCGTCGGCGACGAGCAGCCGCGGCTCGCAGGCGAGCGCCATGGCGATGAGGGCGCGCTGGCGCATGCCGCCGCTGAACTCGTGCGGCCGGAAGCGGGCCCGCCGCGGGGCGTCGGCGATGCCGACCCGGTCGAGCACCTCGACCGCCCGCGCGCGGGCCGCGCGCCGGGACGCCCCCGGGTGGTGCACCCGGTACACCTCGGCGATCTGGTCGCCGATCGAGAAGTAGGGGTCGAGCGAGGACAGCGGGTCCTGGAAGACCATCGCCGCCAGCCCGCCGCGCAGCCCGCGCAGTTCCTTCTCCCCCGCGGTGAGGACGTCGACGCCGGCCACCCGCACCGAGCCGCCGATCCGCGCCCCGCTGCCGCGGTGCAGTCCCAGCAGGGTGAAGGCGGTGGCGCTCTTGCCGCTGCCGGACTCGCCGACGATGCCCAGGGCCCCGCCCTGTTCCAGGGAGAAGGAGAGCCCGTCCACGGCGCGGACGGTGCCCGTGCCGGTGGGGAAGTCGATCGTGAGGTCCTCGACCTCGATCAGCGGTGACGTCATGCCAGCACCACCCGTCGGTCGGCCACCGCGTACAGGACGTCCGCGACGGCGTTGGCGAGGACCACGAAGAACCCGGTGACCAGCACGAGCCCGACGACGACCGGCAGGTCCTCGGTCCGCACCGAGTCCACCAGGCTCTTGCCGAGGCCGGGGATGCCGAAGAGCGACTCGGTGAGCACCGCGCCGCCGAACATCGTCCCGAGGTCCAGCGCGGTGAGCGCGATGACCGGCGGCAGCGCGCCGCGCAGCGCGTGGCGCCCGATGACGGAGCGCTCGCGGACGCCGTAGGCGCGGAAGGTGCGCACGTGGTCCTCGGAGAGCGTGTCCAGCATCGAACCGCGGGTCAGCCGGGCGTACTTGGCGCTCTCCAGGATGGCCAGCGAGAGCCAGGGCAGCACCAGGTTCCAGGCCCACTGCTCGGGATCCTCGGTCAGCGGGACGTAGGACGGGAAGGGCAGCCAGCCCAGCACCGAGACGAACAGCAGCATCAGCAGGATGCCGATGATGAAGACCGGCACGGCGTTGCCCGCGAGGGTGACCGCGGTCAGCAGCCGTTCGGTGAGCCCGCCGTGGCGCAGCGCCGAGAGCACACCGGTGCCGACGCCGATGACCAGCCACAGCACCATCGCGCCGAGGGAGAGCGAGGCGGTGGCGGGCAGCCGCTGCGCGAGCAGGGAGGTGACCTGTTCGCCGCTCTGGTAGGAGAAGCCCAGGCAGGGGGCGCCGCAGTGCTCGGTGCCGACGCCGGTGCTGATGTCGGTGCCGGCGAACAGGCCGTGCAGGAAGTGCGCGTACTGCGCGAAGGCGGGGTCGTCGAGGCCGAGCTGGGTGCGGACCTGGGCGACCTGGTCGGCGGTGCACTTGGGCCCGCAGGCCAGCCGGGCCGGGTCGCCGGGCAGGACGTAGAAGAGCGCGTAGACCGCGATGCTCAGCACGAGCAGCACGAGCAGCGCCGCCAGCAGGCGGCGCAGCGCGAAGCGGGTGAGGAGCGTCATGGGCGCGCCTCCTTCCGCCTGCGGGTCACGGCGCGCAGGCGGCTGCCCGCCCGCGGGTCGAGGGCGGTGCGCACGCCGTCGCCGAGCGCGGTGAAGGCGAGGACGGTGACGAAGATCAGGCCGGCGGGCAGCAGCACGTACGTCGGGTCGGCCTGGTACCAGGTGGTCGCGGAGGAGAGCATCTGTCCCCAGGAGGGTGTGGGCGGCTTGACGCCGATGCCGAGGAAGGACAGCCCGGCCTCCGAGGCGATGTTGGACGGCACCAGCAGCGCGCTGTACGTCACCACGGGCGCGGCCAGCGAGGGCAGCAGTTCGCGGCGGGCGATCCGCCAGCGGCCGGCGCCGCCGAGCCGGGCGGCGGCCACGTAGTCGAGGGACTTCAGGCTGAGCGTCTGGGCCCGGACGATGCGGGAGGTGCCGCCCCAGCCGAGCAGGCCGAGGACGAGGACCAGCAGCACCGGCCGCGGGAAGCCGGCGGGCACGATCGCCAGCAGGGCGATGGAGAAGACCAGGGTGGGCAGCGCCAGCATGACGTCGGTGGTCCGGCTGAGCAGGTTGTCCAGGAAGCGGTTGCCGAGCCCGGCGGCGAGGCCGACCGCGACCCCGATGACGACCTGGACGACGGTGGCGGCGAGGCCGATGCCGAGCGAGATCCGGGCGCCGTAGGCGAGCCGGGCGAACAGGTCGCGCCCGGTGCCGGGTTCGACGCCGAGCCAGTGGTCGGCGCTCACGCCGCCGAAGGAGCCGAGCGGGACGCCGCCGAGGGCGGAGTCGACGGCCGAGGCGTGGTAGGCGTCCGGGTCCTGGCCCTCCAGGGCGGCGAGCAGCGGCGCGGCGAGGGCCACCAGGACGAGCAGGGCGATCACGGCGACGCCGGCGAGGGCGGCGCGCTGGGCGCGCAGCCGCCGCCAGAGCTGCCGGGCGCCCGGCGCGGCCTCGGGGGTGTCCGAGGCCGCGCCGGGCGCGGCGAGCACGTCGGTGGTGGTCACTTGACCGCGACCTGCGCGACGTCGAGGACACCGGTCCAGTCGCTGATGACGACGTTCTTGACGTCCTTGCCGTACAGGCGCTTGTAGACGGGGTGCACCAGCGGCACGGTCAGCGCCTGCTCACCGATCTTCTTGTCCAGCGCGCCCCAGCGGGTCGCGGCGGCCTGGAGGTCGGTGAGCTTGTTGATCTCGTCGATCTCCTTGTTCACGGCCGGGTCGTCCAGCTGCGAGGCGTTGAAGTTGTAGCCGTCCTTGACGATCTGCCGGCCGTCGAAGATCGGGGCCAGGAAGGGGCCGCCGGACGGCCAGTCGGCGCCCCAGCCGGTGAGGAAGAAGCCCGGCTCGGTCTTCAGGCCGTGGATCTTCTCGCTGTAAGCGCTGGACTCCAGGCCCTCGAGCTTGACGGTGATGCCGGCCTTCTTCAGCGCGTCCTGGAGGGCGGTGGCGACCTCGGGGCCCTGCTCGTCGCCGGTGGCGGAGTCGTGGGTGAGGGTGACGGTCAGGCCGTCCGCGTGACCGGCCTCCTTCAGCAGCTCCTTCGCCTTGGCGGCGTTGCCGTTCGCGCCCGCGGGGAACGGGTCGTACGGGGTGTGGCCGAAGGACTCCTGCGCCGGGAGGAAGGTGGTGGCGGCCTCGGCGAGCGAGGAGCCGCCGAGGGCGTTGACCACGGTGGTGCGGTCGGTCGCGTAGGCGATGGCCTGACGCACCTTCGGGTCGTCGAAGGGCTTCACCTTCGGGTTGAAGGCGATGTAGTCGGTGTAGCCGAAGTGGCCGGTGCCGACCCGGCTCGCCAGTTCCTTGTCGCCGGTGATCTTGGCGAGTTCGGCGGCGGTGAGGTTGGTGTCCGTGGTGACGGCGGCCGCGTCCTTGCCCGAGCCGGAGGACAGCCGCTGGTTGATCACGGCGGCGGCGAGACCCGACTGGACGTCGATGCGGTCCGGGTAGGCCTTGCGCTCCTCGTCGGTCTTCGGGTCCCAGTGGGTGTTGCGCTCCAGGACCAGGTGCTCGCCGTCGTTCTGGTTCGACACGACCTTGTAGGGGCCGGACGAGAAGGGGTGGTTCTCGTACTTGGTGCCGGTGTCCTTGGCCTGCGGGACGGGGGCGAAGGAGGTCTGGGTGGCCAGGAACGGGAAGTCGCCCTCGGGCTTGTCCAGGTGGAAGACGATGGTCTTCGCGTCCGGGGTCTCGATGGAGTCCAGGCCGCCCTTGTCCTTGTACGGGCCCTGGTAGTCCTTGCCGCCGATCAGCCAGTCCCGCAGGTAGGGGGCGCCGCCGGACAGTTCGGCGGCGAAGGAGCGCTCGATGCCGTACTTGATGTCGGCGGTGGTGATGGGCGAGCCGTCCTCGTACTTCAGGCCGTCCTTGAGGTGGTACGTCCAGACGGTGGCGTCCCCGTTCGGCGTGCCGGTGTCGGTGGCGAGGTCCGGGACGACCTTCGCGCCGTCCGCGCCGTCCTCCCGGTTGCGGGTGGTCAGCGTGCGGAAGACCAGGCCGGGGACGTTGCCGCCGCCGGAGGTGTAGAGCCGCGCCGGGTCGAAGTCCTCCTGCGGGGACTGGTTGAGCACGTACAGCGTGCCCCCCTTGGCCGGCTTGCCGTCGGCCGCCTTGGCCCCGCTGTCCTCCGGGCCGCAGGCGGCGGCGCCACCGGTGATCGCGAGGACAACGGCGGCCGCCGCGAGGCGGCGGGGTGTGACGGACGGGTGAGACATCGAAGATCCCTTTCGCGGCTGCGAGATGAGGAGGGCAGGGCTGTGGAAGGCCCGCAGGCAGCGGCGACGGCCTCATGCGGAGGCCGGGAAGGATCAATCGTGCGTCGAGCACTGTGCCCACGGGCGGAGAGGTCCGGGGCGAGAGGGGGGAACGTGCCCCTTTTACGCGCCCGGCACCGTGGAACACCGACACAGGATGTCGGCCACGCAGTGCCCGGCCACGCCGATGAGCGCCAGCTCGATGCTGGCGTCGTCGTCGGTGGCGGGGCTGTGCGGCATGCCGAAAACATTGAACGATTAATCGCCCGATGTCAAAAAGCTAGCCCCGGGGGTAGGGCCAGGCGTTGGGCTTGCAGGTCAGGCCCCCGTAGGAGAGGAACTTGGTCTGCTGCATCATGACCGGGGCGAGGGCGCCCTGTTTGGGGCAGAGCACATGGCCGTAGCCGAGCCGGTGCCCGACCTCGTGGTTGATCAGCATCTCGCGGTAGTCGAGCATCCGGTCCGGGCCGTAGGTCTCCGAGCCCTGGGCCCAGCGGTACGCGTTGATCATCGTGCGCGGGGTCGACGCCGCGTCACATGACACGTTGTCAACCGTGGTGTCCAGGCCGGACTTGGCGCACCAGGTGGCCGTGGTGCCGGGACTGGCCAGCGTGACCACGATGTCGGCGGGGCCCGTTGAGACCCGCTCGAAGGTGCGGGCCCCGGCGTGCGCCCAACTGCGCTTGTCGTTCAGCGTCTTGTGGACGGCGTCCGCGAAGAGCCGGGCGTTGAGCGGCAGCCCCTTCTCGACGTCCACCCGTACCCGCAGCAGCCTGCCCTTGCCCGGTGCCTTCTCGTGGCCGCCCACGGTCTGGAACTTCCCCGCCAGGCCCAGGTCCTGGTCGAGCGGGTAGGTCCGGGTCATGGCCTCGCCGTACGTGAGCGGCGCGGCGACCGCGGAGGGTGAGCCGGAGGGGGTGGCCCGGCCCTCGGAGCGGGACGCGGAGTCGTCCGCGGCCCGGCTGCCGCCCGGTTTCGCCGCGGCGGACGGGTGACGCTTCTCACCCCCGGCGGCCATCTGGCCCGCCACGACGACGGCCAGCACGGTCACGACCGCCGCGGCGGCCGCGCCGCTGAGGGCCCGGGTCCTGACGGCCGTCCTGGGCCGTCCGGGTGGTTCCCCGGCCTCCCCGGCCTCCGCCGCGCCCCCGACGGGTGCCCCGGGTTCGGTGGCGGCGGGGAGGGAGGGGGCGTCGAAGGCCGCGACGAAGTCCTTCCGCGGCCCGGGGACGTTCCGTGCTCCCGCGGCAGCGCCGGGCGCCCGGCGCTGCCGCGGGAAGCCGGCTATCCGGGCCGCGGTGCGGGCGCCCCCGTCGAGGGGGTCGTCGTCCTCCGCGTACTCGGTGCCCAGCGCGCCGTCCGCCAGCTCGGTGGGCCGGGTGCCCCGCGGTGTGCGCGGCGGGGCCCAGGAACCGGCCCGGCCCCAGGCCGAGTGCTCCCGGTGCTCGGGGTGGGAGTGACCCGGGACCTCCCCGTGCCCGGGGTCGCCGGCCCGGAAGCCGTCCCGGCCGCCCGGCACGGGGCCACCGGGCGCCTGGCCCGGCCCGCCCGGCCGCTGCGGGGTCGTCGCCGCCGGGCCGGTACGCCGACGCCGGCCGGAACCTGAACCGCCGCCGGCTATGCCCGGTACGTCGTCGCGGCGGCCGTCGCGGCCGCCCGGTGCGCTGTGCCTGCCCATGAAGTCAGTGATCCGTCCGCGCGTCCGTGGCGTCCAGCAGTTCGCGGAAGGCCCGCTCCACCGCATCGGGGTGCTCCATCATCGCGACGTGCCCGCTGTCGGGGAGCGTCAGCAGCCGCGCGTCACGGAACGTCCGGGCGGCACGGTACGCCATCCGGGGGGAGACGAGCCGGTCCCGGCCGCCGTACACCAGCAGCGTCGGCGCGAGCACCCGCTCGGCCTGCCGCCACAGGTTGTGCTGGCCGCCGAGCGTGTAGGCGTCGACGATGCCGCGCGCCGAACGGGTGAGCGCGTCCCAGAAGTAGGGCAGCGCCAGCCGGCGCTCGTACTCGGTGGCGTGCTCGGTGAAGGACTCGTCGCTGACATGCGACGGGTCCCCGTAGCAGAGGTCCAGCAACTGCTTGGTGCGCCGCTCCACGGACCAGTCGCGGGTGGCCCGGGTGACCACCGCGCTCGCGCCCGGCAGCCCGAGGAAGGCGGTCGGCCAGGCGCCGGGCCGGGGCGGCACCTCCGGCAGGGCCGGCGAGATCAGCGTCAGGGTGCGGACCAGGTCGGGCCGGGCCGCGGCCACCTTGGTGGCGACGGCTCCGCCCAGCGAGTTGCCGAAGAGGTGCACGGGCCCGCGCCCGGAAGCCTCCAGCAGGCGCACGACGGCGCGCGCGTGCCCCCCGATCGAGTAGTTGCCGTCGTCCGGCGGCGGCGAGTACCCGAAACCGGGCAGGTCGAGGGCCTCGCACGACACCCGGTCCGCGAGCAGCCGCATCAGCGCCGACCAGTTGGAGGACGAGCCCCCCAGGCCGTGGACGAAGAGCGCGGGCGGCAGCCCTCCGGCCTGCTCCGCCCGCGCTCGCACGCTCACCGTCCGCCCCGGCAACGCCACGGTCCGGACCTTCTCCCCGTCCCCGGCTCTGGCTCCCGAAGGCGGTACGGGCACGGCGGCGAGAGCGGCTTCGGATGACTCCGTCGAGGACATGGGCCAATGTTACGAGGTGATCACGCGCACGCTCGTGTGTTCGCCCTCACACGCGTCGTGAGGATTTCGCGCCCCTCCCGTCACTCTGCACACCCCGTCCCTGTCTCCTACGCTCGCAGAAGGGGAAAGAGGGGGACAGTGGGTAGCAGCGGGGGACGGCAGCGCACGACCAGACGGGAGGTGCCCGTGTCCGACGACATCGAGACCTTCGACGACGACGCCATCGACGACCTGGAGGACGCCGAGGCCGACATCGAGGCGCCCGAGGCGGACATCGCCGAACAGCACCTCGAACTGCTGCAGCACCGCGATGTCCCGATCACCGAACGCCCGGACGACGCCGATCCCGCGGACGTCGCCGAGCAGCACAGGGTGGTGGAACTCGACGAGGACGACTATCGCTGAGTTCCACTTGGTGAGAATGTGCGTTCGCACAGCGCATGCCCCCGCTACCGAAAAGTACGATGGCACCCGCAGCGCAGAACGACATCACTTGGGAGGCGGCGTGACAGCCATCGAGCAGACTGAGGCGCGCCCTCGCGGCACGCGCCTGCCGCGCCGGGCCCGGAGGAACCAGCTGCTGGGCGCGGCTCAGGAGGTGTTCGTCGCCCAGGGCTACCACGCCGCCGCGATGGACGACATCGCCGAGCGTGCGGGCGTCAGCAAGCCCGTGCTCTACCAGCACTTCCCCGGCAAGCTCGAGCTCTACCTGGCCCTGCTGGACCAGCACTGCGAGGCCCTGCTGGACGCGGTGCGCACCGCCCTGGCCTCCACCACCGACAACAAGCTGCGCGTGGCGGCGACCATGGACGCGTACTTCGCGTACGTGGAGGACGAGGGCGGCGCCTTCCGCCTGGTCTTCGAGTCCGACCTCACCAACGAGCCCGCCGTCCGCGAGCGCGTCGACAAGGTCGCGCTGCAGTGCGCCGAGGCGATCAGCGAGGTCATCGCCGAGGACACCGGTCTGACCACCGAGCAGTCCATGCTGCTCGCCGTCGGCCTCGGCGGCGTCTCGCAGGTGGTGGCCCGCTACTGGCTCTCCAGCGGCAGCTCCATGCCCCGCGACACCGCGGTGCAGTTGCTGACGTCCCTGGCCTGGCGCGGCATCGCGGGCTTCCCGCTGCACGGCAGCGAGCACTGACCGAGCCCCGGCCTGTTCGCTCTGGGCGTGCCCGTCCGCCGGTGCCCGGTCGCCGGGCGCGGCTAATGTGTCCTGCGTACGGCGCGATTTCCAACCGCGCACACCGCAGACCGTTCGGAGGGACCAAAGCCGTGGAGGTCAAGATCGGCGTGCAGCACGCGCCGCGCGAGATCATCATCGAGAGCGCGCAGACGGCCGAGGAGGTCGAGAAGGCCGTCGCCGAGGCGCTGACGGGCACGGGCAAGCTGCTCAGCCTCACCGACGAGCACGGCAAGCGCGTGCTCGTGCCGGCCGACCGGCTGGCCTACGTCGAGATCGGCGAGCCGGCGGCCCGCCGGGTCGGCTTCGGCGCCCAGCTCTAGGCCGTCTGCTCCGGGGCAGGCGCTCCGGGGCAGGTCACAGCCTCGCCGCTCCCGTGACGGGAGTACGTACGGCGGGTCACCCCCGAATGGGGTGACCCGCCGTTTCGCCGTGCGGGCCCGCGGGGTAGGACCCGTGCGACCGAAGTCTCCGGGAGGGGCCGCACGATGATGTGGGAAGCGCTCGCGTTCGCCGCCGTCGGACTGTCCGTCGCGTACGCCGCGACGCGCCTGCTGCCCCGCCGCCGCCTTCCGGCGGCGACGCTCGTGCTCGCCACGGGCGTGGTCGCCGCCGTGCTGGGCGGCCTCATCACCCGTACCGTCCTCGGTTCGGACCGGTTCCTGATCAACCTCGCCGTGTCGGTGGCAGTGGCGGCCGCCCTGCTCTCGCTGCTGGTGCGCCCGCCCCGCGGCACCCGCCGGTCCGCGCCGCGCACGGCCTGAGCCGCGCGGCCCGGAGGGCTCAGGCGGACAGGCCCAGCGCCGCCATCCGCTTGGTGTGGGCCTCGGTGATCCGGGTGAACATCCGGCCGACCTCCGCCAGGTCGAAGCCGTCGGCGACCCCGCCGACCAGCATCGTGCTGAGCGCGTCCCGGTCCGCCACGACGCGCTGCGCCTGCGACAGCGCCTCGCCCATCAGCCGGCGCGCCCACAGCGCGAGCCGCCCGCCGACCCGGGGGTCGGCCTCGATGGCGGAGCGCACCTTGCCCACCGCGAAGGAGGCGTGGCCGGTGTCGTCGAGCACCGCCAGCACCAGCTCGCGGGTGTCGGCGTCGAGCCGGGCGGCGACCTCGCGGTAGAAGTCGGACGCGATGGAGTCGCCGACGTACGCCTTGACCAGGCCCTCCAGCCAGTCCGACGGCGCGGTCTGGCGGTGGAACTCGTCCAGCGCGGCGGCGAAGGGGCGCATCGCCTCGGTCGGCTCCGCCTCGATGGTGGCGAGCCGCGCGCGGAGCTGCTCGAAGTGGTGGAACTCGGCGGACGCCATCGCCGCGAGCTCCGCCTTGTCCGCCAGGGACGGTGCGAGCTTCGCGTCCTCCGCGAGCCGCTCGAAGGCGGCCAGTTCGCCGTAGGCGAGTGCCCCGAGCAGGTCCACGACCGCCGCGCGGTACTGCGGGTCCGCGGAGGCGGCGGCCCAGTCCTTGGCGGCGATGGTCGTCTCGGCGGGGGTCTCGGCGGGGGTGTCAGGCGTCTCCATGCTGCGCACAATAGCCAACCCCACCAGCGCGGCAACCATCCCGTGCGGCCCGCCGCGCGGGAGCGGCGCGGTGACCTGTCCTACGTACCGGAAAATCCATCCGCCGCGGGTGCGTGATTCCGGGGTACAGTGATATGGACCCGCCAGGTGACCCGGCGGGTCGCGCATGAATGGATGCCCGGTCGGTGGCCCGATCGGCTCCTACCGACCGCCCTCCTCACATGGAGGGGGACAGCTTCGCGGCGCGCACGAGGGCAGTGGTCCCGCGCACCTCGGCCATCAACGGCCGGACGACACTCCGCGCGGTCAGCGCAGTTCCTTGCGCCCGACCCTCCCCGGACAACGCTCGGCGCCGCGTCCAACCAGAAGAGGCAGCATCCTGACCACCACCACGACTTTCCGCGATCTGGGGATCCTCCCCGAGACCGCCGAGGCCCTCGAGGCCGTCGGCATCATCACTCCCTTCCCGATCCAGGAGATGACGCTCCCGGTCGCCCTCGCGGGCAACGACGTCATCGGCCAGGCGAAGACGGGCACCGGCAAGACCCTGGGCTTCGGCCTGCCGCTCCTGGAGCGGGTCGTCGTGCCGGTCGACGTCGAGGCCGGGCGGGCCACGCCCGAGGACGTCGTCGACGGTCCGCAGGCCCTGGTCATCGTCCCGACCCGTGAGCTGTGCCAGCAGGTCACCAACGACCTGCTGACCGCCGGCAAGGTGCGCAACGTCCGTGTCCTGGCGATCTACGGCGGCCGCGCCTACGAGCCGCAGGTCGAGGCCCTGAAGAAGGGCGTCGACGTCGTCGTCGGCACCCCGGGCCGCCTGCTGGACCTGGCGGGCCAGAAGAAGCTCAACCTGCGCCACGTCCGCGCGCTCGTCCTGGACGAGGCCGACGAGATGCTGGACCTGGGCTTCCTCCCCGACGTCGAGAAGATCATCGACATGCTGCCGGTCAAGCGGCAGACGATGCTCTTCTCCGCGACCATGCCGGGCGCCGTCATCGGTCTCGCCCGCCGCTACATGTCGCAGCCCACGCACATCCGGGCCACCTCGCCGGACGACGAGGGCGCGACGGTCGCCAACATCACCCAGCACATCTTCCGCGCCCACTCGCTGGACAAGCCGGAGCTCGTCTCCCGCGTCCTGCAGGCGCAGGGCCGCGGCCTGGCGATGATCTTCTGCCGCACCAAGCGCACCGCCGCCGACGTCGCCGAGCAGCTCGAGCGCCGCGGCTTCGCCTCCGGCGCCGTCCACGGCGACCTCGGCCAGGGCGCCCGCGAGCAGGCGCTGCGCGCCTTCCGCAACGGCAAGGTCGACGTCCTGGTCTGCACCGACGTCGCCGCCCGCGGCATCGACGTCGAGGGCGTCACGCACGTGATCAACTACCAGACGCCGGAGGACGAGAAGACCTACCTCCACCGCATCGGCCGCACCGGCCGCGCGGGCGCGTCCGGCACGGCGATCACCCTGGTCGACTGGGACGACATCCCGCGCTGGCAGCTGATCAACAAGGCGCTGGACCTGCCGTTCAACGCGCCGGAGGAGACGTACTCCACCTCGGCCCACCTCTACGAGCTGCTCGGCATCCCCGAGGGCACCAAGGGCGTGCTGCCGCGTGCGGAGCGCACCCGTGCCGGACTCGACGCCGAGGAGATCGAAGACCTCGGCGAGACCGGCGGCCGCGGTCGTGGCCGCGGCGGCCGCAAGTCCGGCCCCGCCGCCTCCGCCGAGGCGGAGGAGCGTCCGGCCCGCACCCGTACGCCGCGCCAGCGCCGCCGCACCCGCGGCGGGCAGTCGCTCGGCGAGGCTCCCGCCGAGGCGGAGGCGGTCGTGGAGACCGTCGAGGCCCCGGCCACCGAGGCCCCGGCCCCGCGCCGTCGTCGCCGCACCCGTGCGGCCGCGGCGGGCACGACGGGCACGGCCGGCACCGAGACGGTCGCGGCCGCCCCGGCGGCCGAGGAGGTCCCGGCGCCGCGCCGCCGCCGTACCCGGTCCGGCGCCACCGCCGCCGAGGCTCCCGTCGCCGCTGAGACCGCGGCGCAGACCGCGGCCCCCGAGGCGGCACCCGCCGAGGGCGAGGGCGCGGCCAAGACCGTCCGCCGCCGTCGCCGCACGCGGACGGCCAAGCCGGCCGACGAGGCCACCGGCTGACGCGCTCCCGTACCGCCGACGGCCGGGCGCCCCTGACGGGGGTGCCCGGCCGTCGGCGTTCCGCCCGCCCGGCGTCCGGGGTTGGGGCCCACGTCGAGTGGGGGCAACCCGGCACGGCTAGCCTCGGCCCATGAGCCGACCGCCCTTCCTGACCCTGCCCCCGAACGCCACCGCGCACCTGCTGGAGACGGCCCGCGGCGCCTTCGCCGCGCTGGACGCCGTCCCGCCGGCCGGCACGCCGCGGCGCGGCACCGCCCTGCTGGTGCCCGGGTTCACCGGCAGCAAGGAGGACTTCGTCGCGCTGCTGGAACCGCTCGCGGCGGCCGGCTACCGCACCGTCGCCGTGGACGGCCGGGGCCAGCACGAGACGCCCGGCCCGCGGGACGAGGCGGCGTACGCGCAGGGCGAGCTGGCCGCCGACGTGCTCGCGCAGACCGCCGCGCTGGCCGGCCCGGCCGGTGAGCCGGTGCACCTGCTGGGGCACTCGATGGGCGGCCTGGTCGTCCGCGCCGCCGTCCTCGCCGCGCACGGCGGGGGCGCCGCCCTGCCCTGGGCGTCGCTGACCCTGATGAGCTCCGGTCCGGCGGCCATCGAGGCCGCGCAGCAGGCCCGTACGAAGCTGCTGCTGGGGGCGCTGTCGGCGATGGACATGGAGGGCGTGTGGCGCGCGATGCGAGAGCTGGACGCGGAGGACCTCGAAGGCACGGCGAACGCCACGGGCCCGGTCGAGGACTTCCTGCACGACCGCTGGCTGGCGACGGTGCCGGAGCAGCTGGTCGTCACCGGGCGGCAGCTGATCGACGAGCCGGACCGGGTGGCCGAACTCGCGGCGGTCCCGCTCCCCAAGCTGGTGATCTCCGGCACGGTGGACCACGCCTGGCCCGTCCCGTGGCTGGACGCGATGGCCGAGCGCCTGGGCGCCCGCCGGGTCGTCGTCGAGGGTGCCGAGCACTCCCCGAACGCCGAGCAGCCGGCCCCGACCGCGCGCGCCCTCCTGGACTTCTGGGCCACCGCCGGCTCCGGGGAGGACCGGGCGGAGGCCTAGCCGGGGCCTACAGGCGCGCCTGCAGGTGCTCCCAGAAGCCGTCGCGCAGGACGCGCCGCAGGTCGGCGTGGCCGCGCAGCGAGATGTTGAGCATGCCCTCGGCCTCGACGAGCAGTTCCTGGTCGAAGGCGGGCGGCAGGTACGGGTGACCGGGCAGCAGCTCGGCCAGGGTGTCGCGGCCGCGGGTCGCCAGCCACTGCGCGGCGACCCGGGCCCCGACGAAGTGCACGTCCTCGCGGGACGGGATGGGCCCGGTGGGGATCGGCGCGTCGCCGTAGACGGGGACCGTGCGCCGGGTGATGTACGGCTTGCAGAAGTCCAGGTCGAGGGTGCGCAGGCTGTCGACCTCCCACAGCAGGGGGTCGGCCTGGTTGCGGCCGTCGGCGGCCTCGATGCCCCACAGGTGGACGCGGGCGCCGTAGCCCTGGGCGGCCTCGACCGCGGACACCAGGTCCTCGTCGCCCCCGATGAGGACGGCGTCGCTGATGGCGCGGTGCCGGGCCAGTGACTCCAGGTCGCTGCGGATCAGGGAGTCGACGCCCTTCTGCTGGCGGCTGGCGTTGAGGTTGCCGAGCCGCACCTTGACGTCGGGGAGCTCGGCGATGCGTTCCTGCTCGGCGGTGTGGATGCGGCGGCGTGCCCCGTCGTACCAGTAGACGCGGAGCAGGCGGCTGTCGGCGAACAGGGTGCGGGCCCGGTCGATGAAGGCCTCGATGATGCCCTCGGCGTCGAGTTCGAAGGCCCTCCGGTCCTCGGTGCCCGCGACGAGTCGACCGGCCGCGGCGTACACGTAGCCGGCGTCGACGAACACGGCGTGGGTCGCCGGGGTCGTGGCGACCTCGGCGAGCACCCGCTGCAGGAGCTCGTTCGTGCGCTCGATGCCGGCGGCGATGGCGGAAAGGGCGTCGTCGTTCATAGAGATCACATTGTCCGGCGGTTCCGTCCGCACACACAACCGGAACCAGGACCGCCGGTACCGGTGGCTACCCGCCGGTAGATGCGTGGGAAAAATTTTCTTTAGGACAGGGAAGGTTTTCGCGGGGGCAACTGTTGTTGATACATGAATGACCCCGGCAGGTAACGGCTGCGAAGCAGCCCCGTACTCCAATGGAGGAGTGCCCGGACGCGAAGGGAGAAGCCGTGAACACCATGCGCTTCGAGATCATGCGCCTCAACGACCAGGACGGCCGTGCCGTCGACTGCACGGTCGTGGACGCCGCCTCCGTCGACCAGATCGTCCAGCAGGCCGCCGCGATCGGCCAGCGCATCTACATCCGCCCCGCCCAGTAAGGCTCCGTCACCCCGGCGTGGCCGCACGGCCGGACGCCATGAACGCGAAGGGCCCCGTACATCACGGTACGGGGCCCTCGTCGCGTCCGGATCGCGCCGACGGTCCGTCAGCCCTCGCCGCGGATGAAGCCGAAGACCCCGTTGGCGATCTGCTGCACCGCGATCGCGGAGAGCAGCATGCCCGAGAGCCGGGTGACCAGCACCACACCGCCGTCCTTGATCAGACGGATGACCACCAGTGAGTAACGCATCGTCAGCCACAGCACCACGTGCATCGCGGCGATGGCGACCCACACCGACAGCTGCTGCCCGAACCCGTGCGCGCGCTGCACCGCGAGGATCACGGTGACGATCGCGCCCGGCCCGGCGAGCAGCGGCATGCCCAGCGGCACCAGCGCGACGTTGACGTCCTTGGTCTGGGTGGGCTCGTCCGCCTTGCCGGTGAGCAGGTCGAGGGCGATGAGCAGCAGGAGCAGGCCGCCGGCGATCATCAGGGCCGGCACCGAGACGTGCAGGTAGTCGAGGATCTGCTGGCCGCAGATGCCGAAGACGGTGATGACGCCCAGGGCGACGCCGGCGGCCTGCCAGGCCATGCGGCGCTGGACCTTGGCCGCGCGGCCGGAGGTGAGGGCGAGGAATATCGGGGTGATCCCGGGCGGGTCCATGATCACGAAGAGCGTGACGAAGACCGAGCCGAACAGGGTGAGGGAGAAAAGATCCATGGGCCTAGCGGTGGTGCGGTGACAGGTGGTCGGGGGGATGTCCGGGGACGGTGGTCGGGGAGCCGGCGGTCCGGCCGCTCAGCGGTTCACGGGGTGATCGGCGCCGCGCCCGTGGCCCGGCGGACGATCTCCCGGTAGACCTCGGGGTCGGTGGTGTGCTCGCCGAGCCGGACGGTCTTGCGGGTGCCGTGGTAGTCGCTGGACCCCGTGGTGAGCAGTCCCAGCTCGGCGGCGAGGGAGCGCAGGTGGGCGCGGGTCGGCCCGTCGTGGTCCATGTGGTCCACCTCGATGCCGTCCAGCCCGGCCGCTGCCAGGTCATGGATGACGCTCTCGGGCACGCAGGTGCCGCGCTTGACAGCGGCGGGATGGGCGAAGACGGTCACCCCGCCCGCGTTCCTGACGAGCCGGACCGCCTCGAAGGGGTCGAGTTCGTGCTTCTCGGCGTAGGCGCGCCCTCCCGGCCCGATCCACTCGGGGGTGAACGCCTCGGCGATGCTGTCCACCAGTCCCGCCTCGATCAGCGCCTGGGCGATGTGCGGCCGGCCCACTGCGCCGTCGCCGGCGATCTGGGCGACGCGCTCCCAGGTCACCGGCACCCCGTACTCGCGGAGCCGGGCGACCATGGCCTGCGCGCGGGGCACCCGGTCGTCGCGTACGAGTTCGCGTTCCCGGTGGAGCTCGGGCTCCTGCGGGTCGAAGAGGTAGGCGAGCATGTGCAGGCTCACCCCGTCGATGCGGCAGGAGAGTTCGGCGCCGGTGACCAGGGCCGGTGCCGCGACGCCCGCGGCGTGCAGCTCGGCCAGCGCCTTCTCGGCCTCGGCGTGGCCGCCGACGGTGTCGTGGTCGGTGAGGGCCACGACGTCCAGGCCGGCCGCGGCCGCGGCCCGGACCAGTTCCGCGGGGGTGTCCGTGCCGTCGGAGGCCGTGGAGTGGGTGTGCAGGTCGATTCGCACTCAGGTCACTCCAGGCGCTCGGTGCTCGGACGGATTCGGGGGTTGTGATTACCAGGATAACTGTCCGGCCAACCTCTGAATCTCAGGAGAGCAGGCGAGGGGAGAGCGCCCCGCACGGAACGAGATCGACTTCGGCGCCGGCCTCGCGC
The DNA here is from genome assembly GCF_042956445.1 of Streptomyces sp. NPDC008238. Lineage (NCBI taxonomy): Bacteria > Bacillati > Actinomycetota > Actinomycetes > Kitasatosporales > Streptomycetaceae > Streptomyces > Streptomyces sp. NPDC008238. The sequence continues at coordinate 251,198 of NZ_JBIBGK010000002.1, forward strand.
AGATCGGTCAGTATCAGCTCGTCGTACATGAGCAGGCCCGACTCCTCCGGCCACACGATCGCCCACAGCCAGAGCCCGAAGGACTCCCCCGCGAAGACCGCCCGGTCCGGTGGCGTCCCGTTCACGTGCCACAGGCCGGTCGGCCGTCCGGCCGCGATCACCTTGGCGGCCGGCGGCTTGCCGAGGCACATCGCCGGTCCGGGGTCCGGCCCCGGGATCCCGGCGAACCTCGCCCCGAGCCCGACCCCGAGCTCCTCCGCCACCAGCACCATCTCGCCCTGACCGCCGAGCGGCCCCGGCCCCGAGCACGCCACCGCCGTGGCCCGTCCGCCGCTGCGGTCGTCCCCGGCGGACGCCACCCCGGTGAAGAGCCAGCCGACCGGCAGGGGCCAGGGCATCCACACCGGGACGCGTGACCGGCTCACGACCACGCCGAGGGCTTCCACGCTCGGCGGGACGACAGGCTGCAACGGGTACACGGCGCCGTGCTCGTCGCACTGCCAGGAGTCGGCGAAGAGCCCGGGTGCTCGGACCCGGCCACCGCACTTCGGGCAACTGGGTTCGCCTCTCATAACGCCCCACGGTCCTCCCGCGGCGTGCCCGCGTCAAGGACGATCACCCGTCCGAGTCCGGCGCGTGGCGCCGTCGTACGGCACACCTCCCCCACCGGCCACACGGGCCGGCCGAGGCGTCGCCGGCAGGGCCCGTCTGAGGGGGCGTCACGGACCGCCGGGGCTCAGTCCGTCAGCGCGACCGCCGCGCGCAGCGGGTCCCGCAGGTCGGTCCCCGCCTGCAGCCAGCGCTCCTGGAGCGCCCCCGCGCCGCGCACCCGCTTCCAGGCGGCCTCGTTCGGCGTCATCGGCAGCAGCGGGAAGAAGCGGACCGGGTCCATCGGGGCGTCGAGTTCCAGGTCCTCCACGAGACCGCCGGGCTCGGCGACCAGGACGGCCGAGAACGCCGCCCCGGGCCACAGCGGTTCGCCCAGGTCCAGCGAGTTCCCCGGCGCGACGACGACGCCCTCGACCTGGGGGCCGGCGGCCAGCACGGCGAGCGGCCGCAGGACCTTGTCGGTGTCGGCGCCGCGCCCGCCGCGCAGGGTGAGCACGAGCTCCGCGCGAGGTCCGCGCACGGGGTCCGCGACGACGGCGACGGGATCGTTCATCGGCGCGCGCGACATGCCGAGGGTCACGTACCGCAGCAGCTCACCGTCGCGGAAACGGAGCACCTCGATCCGTTCGGCGCCCAGGAAGGTGACCGCGGCGCGGGCGTCCGGTTCACCGAAGGCCATGCGCAGCCGCGCCTCAACGAGCCCCAGTACGTCGACCATGGGGTGAGCATAGAGCGCGTATGGAACGTGCAAAGCCGCGGCTTCGCCCGTGGGCCGCCTGATAAGGTGGGCCGTCGGCTACGCCCCTTGAGGCGTGCACATCATCCCCCAGCGGGGATCGGCCGGAGGAGGTGGGGCTGCAATGGATCCCAGTCGACCGTGCAGTACCGGCAGCTCTTCCGCCCGGCAACCCTCCTGATCCCCAGCGTTCCGTACCCGGTCGTCCGGGCCTGAAACCAGAGAACCACGGAACCGCCGGGGAATCCCGGAATTTCCCGCGAGCGCGATCGCGTGACATCGCCGCGTGCCCGCTCCCGGGACCTGTCCGGGTCACCCTGCCGCCTCCGGAAGAGCTCCTGAACTGCGCAGTGATCAAAGGTGATCACCCCTGCCCTGATCCGCATTTCAGCCCGGCCAGTCCGTGAAGGAGCTTGCCATGTCGATGATCCGCGACCTGCGCGCAGTCGTCCGCCCCGCCCTGCGCAAGAGCAGCACGTCATACGACTACGGCCCGGACCGCTCCCGCACCTCGTCGGCCACGCCCAGCTCGGTCGTGGACTGCGCCGTCTACCGGGACGGCCGCCGCGGCAGCGACCACATCTCGCCGCGCGAGGCCCTGGAGAAGGTGCGCGGCGGCGACGGCTTCGTGTGGATCGGCCTGCACGAGCCGTCGGAGCGGGAGTTCGCGGAGATCGCCGAGGTGTTCGGGCTCCACCCGCTGGCCGTGGAGGACGCCGTCCACGCCCACCAGCGGCCCAAGCTGGAGCGCTACGACGACACGCTCTTCATGGTCTTCAAGACCATCCGCTACGTCGAGCACGCCGAACTGACCGCCACCAGCGAGGTGGTGGAGAGCGGCGAGGTGATGGTCTTCACCGGCCGGCAGTTCGTCATCACCGTCCGGCACGGCGGCCACGGCTCGCTGCGCGCCCTGCGGCACCGTCTCGAGGACGACCCGGACCTGCTCGCCAAGGGTCCCTCCGCCGTGCTGCACGCCATCGCCGACCAGGTCGTCGACGACTACCTGGCGGTCAGCGAGGCCGTCCAGGACGACATCGACGAGGTGGAGATCGACGTCTTCTCCGCCCAGGGCAAGTCCCCGCGCGCCACCGACGCCGGGCGCATCTACCAGCTCAAGCGCGAGGTGCTGGAGTTCAAGCGGGCCGTCTCCCCGCTGCTGCGCCCGATGCAGATGCTCAGCGAGCGGCCGATGCGCGTGGTGGACCCGGAGATCCAGAAGTACTTCCGGGACGTCGCCGACCACGTCGCCCGCGTCCACGAGATGGTGGTCGGCTTCGACGACCTGCTCAACTCGATCCTGCAGGCCAACCTCGCCCAGGCGGCCGTCGCGCAGAACGAGGACATGCGCAAGATCACCTCCTGGGCGGCGATCATCGCCGTCCCGACCATGATCTGCGGCGTGTACGGGATGAACTTCGACTACATGCCCGAACTGCGCTGGAGGTTCGGCTACCCGATGGTGCTGGTCGCCATCGGCGGGATCTGCTTCGCGATCCACCGCATCCTGCGGCGCAACGGCTGGCTGTAGGGCCGGCGCTAACCGGCCTTCCTGCGGTCCGCCAGGATCACCAGGGCGAGTCCGGCGAGGATCACCGCGAGCGCCGGGTAGGCCGCCGCGGGCGGGGTCTGGCCCAGCCAGACCGCCGCCACCAGGGCGGCGCCCGGCGTCTCCAGCAGGATCGCCGTGGACGTGGTCGACGCCCCGAGCCCGCGCACCACTCGGTTGAGCAGGCTGTGGCCGAGCAGCTGCGCGGCCACCGTCAGGGCGATCAGCTTGGCCCAGGTGCCGCCGTCGTAGCCGCCGAGCGAGGAGCCCGAGGCCAGGCAGACGGCGAGCAGGGCCACGGCCGTGGTGGAGTAGCAGACGTAGGTGTACGCGGTCGTGCTGACGGTCCGTCGGACCTCCGCGCCGAGCAGGACGTAGCCGGCCGCCGCGATGCCGCCGCCCAGCGCCAGCGCGTCCCCGGCCAGGGCGCGCGGCGACAGCGACAGGTCGACGCCGGTGAGCAGCACCACGCCGGCGACCGCGAGCGCGGAGCCCAGCCACACCATCCGGGGCGGGCGGTGACCGCGCATCAACAGGAACAGGGTGGTCCACACCGGCGTGGTGGTGCCGAGCGCCGTGGAGGACGCGACCGAGGTCATGGTGAGGCTCGGCAGCCACAGCCCGAAGTGCAGTGCCAGCACCAGACCGGAGGCGAGCGAGAGCCCGAAGGCCCGGCGGCCCATCCCCAACAGCTCCCGCCGGTGCCGCAGCCAGGCGAAGGGGCTCAGCACCCCGACGGCCATGGCGTTCCGCCAGAAGGCGATGGCCAGCGCGGGCGCGGCGGTCGCGGCGATCAGCGGGGCGGAGAGCGAGACGCCGGCGATGGCGACGGCGAGGAGCGTGAAGTCCAGCGGCGCCTTCCCGTGCGGGACCGTGCCGGACGCGGCGTCCGCCTTCGGTGCGGCGGGCGTGGTTCTGGCGGGCGGCGCGGCGGACACGCGGGGTCTCCTCGGGGCGGGCGGGGCGGTGACCCCCTTAGCGTAAGGCCCGTTCCGGCCCTGAGCTCCTGTCGTCTCACCATGTGTGCGGCACCACGGCGGCGCCCGGCGCGGGCCACGCCATAGGGTGGGACGCATGACGGACACCGTGACGCAGCCGCAGCTGGACCGGGCCCTGGTCGAGGAGGCCGTGAAGAAGTCCGGTCTGCTCTGGGCCGACGGTCAGGCCCTGTGGCACGCCTGGGTCGACGGCGCCGTGGTGGTCGTCGGCGGCGGCCCCGGCGAGCAGCCGCTGCCCGGGCCCGGGCTCACCGACGGCGGCACCGCCACGGTCACCGTCCGCAGCAAGGACAAGGGCGGCCGGCTGGTCGCCTTCCCGGTCCGGGTCACCGAGCTGCGCCCGGACGGCGAGGCGTGGACGGCCGCGGTGGAGGAGCTCAAGGGCAAGCGCCTCAACGCGCCGGACGCGGAGACGATGACCGCGCGCTGGGCCCGCGAGTGCCGCGTACTGCGCCTGGAACCCGCCGGCGACCTGCTGGAACGCCCGGGAGCGATGCCGGACGGCAGCGGCGCGGCGGCCCCGGTGCCGACGCCCGCGACCACCCGCCGCCCGGTGCCGGCGGGCCTGCCGAAGCTGCTGCTGCGGCGCCGCAGGAAGTCCTGAGTCCCGGGGCCCTCGGGACTACTGCGTGACGGCCTTGCCGTAGTCGACGACGTCGTCCTCGTCGGGCGCCCGCAGCGTGAAGTCCTTGCCCCAGTCGTCCATGGTCAGCGTGCCGGCGCCGCCGGCGCGTTCGTAGCGCAGCGGGTACGGCTTGCCCTCCAGGGACACGTCGATCGTGCCGCCCTCGCCGCCGTCCGCGGTGACGGCGATGGTGCGGACGCCGCCGACGGTGCGGTGTTCCCCGACGGCGAGTGCGCCGTGCAGCACGAACAGGCCCTCCAGCAGCACCTCCTTGTCGGTGAAGCCGCTGAACTGGTCGTACGCGGGGTCCGCGGTGGGGACCTTGACGTACTTGTTCTTGAGCTTGGCGCCGACCTGGTCGCCGTAGAACCCCGCGCCCGCCTTGAGGTAGAGGTCGTCGCCCACCCGCAGCAGTTCGAAGGTGCTGCCCTCGGAGGTGACCTCGCCCAGGCCACCGTTGCCGCGCAGCCGCATGTCGAGCGTGTAGGTGTGGCCCCTGCTGACGACGGTGCCGGCCAGCCGTACCGTGTCGGCCGCGTCGGCGGCGGTACGGGCGCGCTTCTCGATGGTCCCGGCGGGCAGCTTGCCGACGCCGTTGGTCCCCGCGTCCGGGTCGCCCGCGCACCCTGTCGCCCCGGCGAGGACGAGGACCGTGCCCAGGAGGCTCACGAGGACCGACGACGACGTGCGGCCGGGGATCACGTGTTCTCTTCCTCCTGCGGTGGTACGCGCCCGTCACACGAGGGGAGCGGCGAAGCGGAGCCGAAGCCACCGCAGCGTACCGCTGGCCGGGTGAACCCCTGTGAACGCCGTGCGAAGCACCCGTGGAGCATTACCGCGCGCCCCGCCCGCGGGGGCGGCGTTAGCCTGGCGGCATGCCAGCGGGAACCTCCCGGGTCTTCGTCTCGCACCTGTCCGGGGTGCGGGTCTTCGATCCCAACGGCGACCAGGTCGGCCGGGTCCGGGACGTGGTCGTGATGCTGCGCGTCGGGGGCCGGCCGCCGCGTGTGCTGGGGCTGGTGGTGGAGGTCGTCAGCCGGCGCCGGATCTTCCTGCCGATCACGCGCGTGACGGGCGTGGAGTCCGGTCAGGTGATCACCACCGGTGTCGTCAACATGCAGCGCTTCGAACAGCGCCCGACCGAGACCCTCGTCCTCGGCGAACTGCTCGACCGCCGGGTGACGCTCGTCGAGACCGGCGAGGAGGTGACCGTGCTGGACGTGTCCATGGTGCGGCTGGCCTCGCGCCGCGACTGGGAGATCGACAAGGCCTTCGTCCGCCGCGGCAAGGGCGGCCCGCTGCGGCGCAGCGGCCTGACACTGACGGTGGAGTGGTCGGCGGTCACCGGCTTCTCGCTGGACGAGCACGCGCAGGGCGCGGAGGCGCTGCTGGCCACCTTCGACCAGTTGCGCCCGGCCGACCTGGCGAACGTCCTGCACCACCTGTCGCCCAAGCGCCGCGCCGAGGTCGCCGCCGCCCTCGACGACGACCGGCTCGCCGACGTCCTGGAGGAGCTGCCGGACGACGACCAGGTGGAGATCCTCGGCAAGCTCAAGGAGGAGCGGGCCGCCGACGTGCTGGAGGCGATGGACCCGGACGACGCCGCCGACCTGCTGGCGGAGCTGCCGGAGGAGGAGCAGGAACGGCTGCTCGGTCTGATGGAGCCGCACGAGGCGGCCGACATGCGGCGGCTGATGTCGTACGAGGAGCGCACCGCCGGGGGTCTGATGACCACCGAACCGATCGTGCTGCGCCCCGACGCCACCGTCGCCGACGCCCTGGCCCGGGTCCGCAACCCGGACCTGTCCCCCGCGCTCGCCGCGCAGGTGTACGTCTGCCGGCCGCCGGACGAGACCCCGACCGGCAAGTACCTGGGCACGGTGCACTTCCAGCGGCTGCTGCGCGACCCCCCGTTCACCCTGGTCAGCGCGCTGCTCGACCGCGACCTGCAGCCGCTGGCGCCGGACACCCCGCTGCCGGCGGTCACCAGCTTCCTCGCCACGTACAACATGGTGTCGGTGCCGGTCGTCGACGACGGCGGCTCCCTGCTGGGCGCCGTCACCGTCGACGACGTCCTGGACCACCTGCTGCCGGAGGACTGGCGCGAGACGGAGCTGCGCGAGGAGGCGCAGTGAGCGAGGAACGCCCGCGCATCCGCCTGGACCAGCCGCGGGTACCGCGGATCAGCCTGCTGCCCTCCTACGACCCGGAGGCCTTCGGGCGGCTGTCGGAGAAGATCGCCCGCTTCCTGGGGACCGGCCGCTTCATCGTCTGGATGACGGTGGTGATCATCGCGTGGGTGGCGTGGAACGCGCTGGCCCCGAGGGAGCTGCGCTGGGACTCGTACCCCTTCATCTTCCTGACCTTGATGCTGTCGCTGCAGGCCTCCTACGCCGCCCCGCTGATCCTGCTGGCGCAGAACCGGCAGGACGACCGCGACCGGGTCAACCTGGAGCAGGACCGCAAGGCGAACGAGCGCAGCATCGCCGACACCGAGTACCTGACCCGCGAGGTGGCCGCGCTGCGGCTGGGCCTGGGGGAGGTCGCCACGCGCGACTGGATCCGCTCCGAACTGCAGGACCTGCTGAAGGACATCGAGGAGCGGCAGCGGGCCGAGGCGGAGTGAGCGACGGGGTGCGCCGGCGGGGGTGTGAACCCGCCCACCGGGGGTCCTGCGGGCACGGTGCGGGACGTACCATCGACGCATGGCTACCGATCCTCACCCAGGCTCCTCCCCCTCGCCCGACGCGGTGCGGGCCGCGCTCGCGACGGTGAACGACCCCGAGATCCACAAGCCGATCACCGACCTGGGCATGGTCAAATCGGTCGACATCGCGGACGACGGCGCGGTGCGGGTCGGTGTGTACCTGACGGTCTCGGGCTGTCCGATGCGGGACACCATCACCAGCTTGGTGACGACCGCCGTCGCGAAGGTCCCCGGGGTCAGCGGTGTGACCGTCGAGCTGGACGTGATGAGCGACGAGCAGCGCCGCGAGCTGGCCACCTCGCTGCGCGGCGGCCAGGCGGAGCGCGAGATCCCGTTCGCCAAGCCCGGTTCGCTGACCCGGGTGTACGCGGTCGCCTCCGGCAAGGGCGGCGTCGGCAAGTCCTCGGTGACGGTGAACCTGGCCGCCGCGATGGCCGCCGACGGGCTGAAGGTCGGTGTGGTCGACGCCGACATCTACGGCCACAGCGTGCCGCGGATGCTCGGTGCGGACGGCCGTCCGACCCAGGTCGAGAACATGATCATGCCGCCCTCGGCCAACGGCGTGAAGGTCATCTCCATCGGCATGTTCACCCCGGGCAACGCCCCGGTCGTGTGGCGCGGCCCGATGCTCCACCGGGCGCTGCAGCAGTTCCTCGCCGACGTGTACTGGGGCGACCTGGACGTGCTGCTGCTCGACCTGCCGCCCGGCACCGGCGACATCGCGATCTCCGTCGCGCAGCTGGTCCCGAACGCCGAGATCCTCGTGGTGACGACGCCCCAGCAGGCGGCGGCCGAGGTCGCCGAGCGCGCGGGCACCATCGCCGTCCAGACCCACCAGAAGATCGTCGGTGTCATCGAGAACATGTCCGGGCTGCCCTGCCCGCACTGCGGCGAGATGGTCGACGTCTTCGGCGCCGGCGGCGGCGAGCGGGTCGCCGAGGGCCTGACGCGCACCACGGGCGCCACCGTGCCGGTGCTCGGCCAGATCCCGATCGACGTGCGGCTGCGCGAGGGCGGCGACGACGGTCGCCCGGTCGTCCTCACCGACCCGGAGTCCCCGGCGGGCTCGGCGCTGCGGGCCATCGCGGGCAAGCTCGGCGGCCGCCAGCGCGGTCTCGCCGGTCTGTCGCTGGGCATCACGCCGCGCAACAAGTTCTGACCCGGTACGTCCGGTACGCCGGGTCGTACGGCCAGGCCGTCCGTGCGGCGGCAGGGCCGCGTACCGGCTCCGTGAACACCTCAGGGGCGCCCCCCGGTCCGGGAGGCGCCCCTGAGCCGTCTCTCACGGCCGGTACGTGGTGATGTCCTTCACCTGGGCCAGGCCGAGGCCGTAGGCGCTCATCCCGCGCCCGAAGGCACCGAGGTGCACCCCGCGCGCCGATCCGGCCATCACCCAGCCGTACTCCGACTCCCGGTAGTGGAAGGGCGTCGGGGCGCCGTCCACGGGCAGGGTGAGCGCCGACCAGCCGGAGCCCTCGAGGTTGTCCGCGAGGTCCCAGGCGATGGCGGTCTGCTGGTCGAGCCAGTCCTGCCGCAGGTGCCGCTCCATCTGGGTGGGCCAGGTGCACGAGAGCAGTCCCGAGCCCGCCAGCCAGGCCGCCGTGGCGACGGAGGTGGCGTCCAGCACGCCGGTGCCGTCCGAGCTGCGCCGGACGGGGCGCTCGGCGACCGTGACGACCACCACGAAGCGGCGGTTGTCGGGGGTGGGCTCGACCTTGACGGACGGTTCGTCGCCGTGGCCGGTGGAGCCGTGCTCGACCGTGCCGTCGGCGTTCAGGCCGACGGGGGCGAGCCAGCGCTCGCCGGTGAACGCCTCGTCCAGCCCGTACCAGGGGAAGTCGGCCTTGAGATGGCCGTCGACCGTACGATCCGCCGGATCAGCTGTGGTCTCCATACGCGCGGGGCCTCCTCCATAAGGGCAAACAAAGGGAGAATAGCCACTCGCGCAGCGTGAACGGGGCAGGGCCCCCGTATCAGGTGGCGTCGGAATCGAACGGCGGGGCCTCGCCGGGGGACACGTCGCGCTTGCGCAGCCGGTCCGGGGTGCCCGGGGAAGCCCCGGAGCCCGAGCCGCCGCCGCTGTCACGGCCGTGCACGGCGTCCGTGACCGCCGACATCTCCTCCTTGAAGTCGAATCCGTTGCGGATCTCCTTCAGGCCCAGCTCGTCGTTGTCCATCAGCTGCTTGCGGACGAAGTTCTTCGGGTGCAGGTCCTCGAACTCGAAGTCCTTGAACTCCGGGCCCAGCTCGTTGCGGATGTCGGCCTTCGCGCTGTCCGAGAACTCCCGGACCTTGCGGACGAACTGCATCACGTCCTTGATGACCTTGGGCAGCTTGTCCGGCCCGAACACGAGCACGGCAAGGATCACGAGCGCGACGACCTCCAGCGCGCCTATGTCTGAAAACACCGTGCAGCTCCTCGTGGCCTCGGCCGGCGGACGGAATCCGGCGCATCTCACCGTACCTGGCCCAACCGCCTGCACGGGAGTAGGCAGGGTCAACAGTAGGTCGCGCCCCGGTAAATCCCGAATTCGCCGTGCTCAGTTCCCGCTGGCCGAGCCCAGGGTCAGCTCCACGGCCCGCTCCTTGCCGCCCCGCTTCACGGTCATCTGCAACGTGTCGCCCGGCCGGTGGGCACGGATCCGCACGATCAGCTCCTCGCCGTTGTGCACCCGCTTGCCGTCGATGGCGGTGATCACGTCGCCCGGTTCGATGCCCGCCTTGGCGCCCGGTCCGTTCGGGGTGACCGAGTCCCCCTCGCCCTGGCCGTCGGGGCTGACCTGGGCGCCGTCGCCGGAGTACTGCAGGTTGATGCTGACGCCGATCACCGGGTGGGTGGCCTTGCCGTCGTTGATCAACTGCTCGGCGACCCGCTTGGCCTGGTTGACGGGGATGGCGAAGCCGAGGCCGATGCTCCCGCCCTGGCTGCTGTTGCCGAACGGGTCGGTGCCGCTGTCCGCCGAGCGGATGGCGCTGTTGATCCCGATGACCAGGCCCTTGGCGTCGACCAGCGGACCGCCGGAGTTGCCCGGGTTGATCGGCGCGTCGGTCTGGATGGCGTCGACGTAGCTGACGTCGTTGCTGTTGGTCTCCCCGCCGGCGGTGATCGGGCGCTGGGTGGCGCTGATGATGCCGGAGGTGACGGTGCCCTCCAGGCCGTAGGGGGCGCCGATGGCGACGACCGGGTCGCCGACCTGGGCGGCGTCGGAGTCGCCGAGGGTCAGCGGGTGGAGCCCCTTGACGCCGCTGACCTTGATGACCGCGAGGTCGTAGCCGGTGTCCCGGCCCACGATCGTGGCGGGTTCGACCTGGCCGCCGTTGAAGGTCACCGAGATGGTGCCGCTCTTGGCGACGCTCTCCACCACGTGGTTGTTGGTGAGGATGTGGCCCTCGTCGTCCAGCACGAAGCCGGTGCCGGTGCCCTCCCCGGCGTCGCCCTTGACGTGGATGTACACGACGCCGGGCAGGACCTGGGCGGCGATGCCGGCGACGCTGTCCGGGGCCCGGGTGCCGGCCTCCGCCGTGGCCTGCGGCAGGGTCACGTCCGGTGCGCCGCCGCTGTCGTGGACGTAGGCGCCCAGCGCCCCGCCGATGCCGCCGGCGATGAGGGTGACGGCGATGAGTGCGGCCGCCAGCGGCGCGCGGCGGCTCCCCGTCGACTGGGCGGCGGGCCGCTGCGGGCCGGTGGTGCCGCCCGGGGGCGCCCAGGGGTCGTAGCGGTGCCACTGGCCCACCGACAGCGGCGGGGGCGGGGTCGCGGGCGGGCCGCCGGGCGGGGTCGGGGGCGCGGGCCGGTGCGGCGGGGCCGCGCCGGCGGGGTGCTGTACGGGCGGCGCGGGCGCCCAGGGGCCGGGCTCGCCGTAGGGCGGGGTGTCGTACGGGTCCCGGGGGTGCCGGGGGGCGGCTTCGGCGGGGGGCCCGGCGGGTGTGTCGGGCGCGTCCGGGGCGGGCCCGTCCCGCGGCTCAGGGGGAACCGGCGTGACCGTCTCCGGCCGGCTCCACCACTTCGGCCCTTCGGCCTTCCCCTCGTCCACGGTGCTCCCCTACGACGACCAGTCCTCCCTGGATTGAACCAGGAGTCGGCGCCGCCCGCAGCCGACCGCTCAGCGGGTCACGGGGAAGTGGCCGACCAGGGGGACGACCGAGTCGAACGGAACGGGCGTGGTCGGGGCGGCCGTGGTGCCGCTCGCCGAGGTGGCGGAGGCGCTCGGGCCGGTGGTCGCGGGCAGGGCGAGGGCGGGTGCCGGGGTGACCCCGGGAACGGCCGATACGGCCGGGGTGGTGAGCGGCCCCTCGTCGCCGGACAGACCCAGCGGCCGGGTGACGGCACCGGCGGGCACTCCGTCGGCGGCGCCGACGCCGTACGGGTGCATGCCGCCCGAGGCGGGGTGCAGCAGGTCGCTGGTGGCGGTGCTCCACACGTCGGCTGCCGCACGCGCGGTGCCGCCGGTGAAGGGCGTCGTGGGGGCGCCCGGGCCGCTGCGGGAGAGCGGGGTGCCGCCGGCTCCGTCCACCGCCGCGTCCAGCGGCAGGGCGCCGCCGAGGGCGATGGCGGCCATGGAGACCGCGCCGGCCGCGGCGAACGCGAAACGGCGCCGCCCGCGGACCGCGGTGGCGGGCGAGGCGGGGCCGACGGGCGCGACGGCGGCGCCGGAGCGGCCGCTCTCGTGGATCCGGAAGCCGCGGGACGCGGAGGCGGACAGGGGCAGCGAGAACTCCTCGCGCGCCTTGCCGAAGAGGCCGCCGCCGAGGCGCTCGCCGCCGAGGCTGGCCGTCTCCATCAGTCCGCCGTCACCGAAAAGCCCTCTTCCACCGTCGCCGTCTCCCCCGGGCAACTCCTGGAGGCGGGCGAGCAGGCCCGCCGAGAGCGTGGGCGGCGCGGCGGCGGCCACCACGTCCTTCATCCGGCGCTGCTCGTCGGCCGCGGCCTTGCATTCCGCGCAGGTCGCCAGGTGCGCGAGCACCCGGTCGCGGGCGTCGTCGTGCAGCTCGCCGTCGACGAAGGCGGCGAGATGGTCACCCAAGTGCTGGTCGGCACACGTGAGGTGCCGGCTGACACCGCTGCTCACGTGCTCCCGCCCTCCAGGGCCGGCCGGCCGGTGGCCAGGACGGGCGCGCGGCCCGGACGGGCGGCCGGCGCGCGGTGCTCCAGCGCCTTGCGCAGGTGCGAACGGCCGCGGTGGATACGGCTGCGCACGGTGCCCAGCTTCACGCCGAGCGTCGCGGCGATCTCCTCGTACGACAGGCCCTCGATGTCACACAGCACGACGGCCGCGCGAAACTCCGGGGCGAGGGTGTCCAGCGCCTGCTGGATGTCCGCGTCGAAGTGGGTGTCGGCGAAGTGCTGCGCCGGGGACGGCTCACGGCTCGGCAGCCGCTCGGCCGCGTCGTCGCCGAGGGCGTCGAAGCGGATGCGCTGGCGACGGCGGACCATGTCGAGGAAGAGGTTGGTGGTGATGCGGTGCAACCAGCCCTCGAAGGTGCCGGGGGTGTACGTCGACAGCGAACGGAAGACCCGCACGAAGACCTCCTGCGTGAGGTCCTCGGCGTCGTGCTGGTTGCCGGTGAGGCGGTACGCGAGGCGGTACACCCGGGCGCTGTGCGTACTGACGATCTCCTCCCAGGAAGGGGGCGTCCACGCCTGGTTGTCCCCGTCGGTGGCGAAGGTCGCGTTGGCGACCACAGTCGCGGACTCGTCGGTGCGCGGACGGTCGTCAGCTGTATCGGTCACGGATTTCGGCTCGCCGGCCGACCTGCGGAAGCGCGAGAGCACTCCCCGGTGACCCGCCGCAGCCGCACCTCCCCTGTCGGCTCTGGTGGTGTCCAGTAGAGCCCCTACCATAGCCACCTCGCCCGTTAGCTCCGGATAAGTGCCGGGCTCATGCTCGCCCGGCCCCGACGTTCAGGTCCGTCGCAGGTACCAACGAGCGGTCCCATCTGCGGGTTCCCGACCGCAACGGATACAGTCGCCGGGCGGGCTGCAACCGTCAGGCGGACAGGAGAGGGCAATTACCGGCAACCGGCAGGCGAGCTGGGCGTTCGCGGACGCTTTCGTCGCCGAGGACGACGCGCTGATACGAGCCCGCGGGCGAGCTCGTGAGGCCGGCGTGCGCCCGGTCTCCCCCGGCACCGGCGCGACGCTGCGGCTGCTGGCCGCCGCCACGGACGCCAAGGCGGCCGTCGAGATCGGCACCGGCACCGGCGTCTCCGGGATCCACCTGCTGCACGGCATGCGCCCCGACGGCGTGCTGACCACCGTCGACACCGAACCGGACCGCCAGCAGCTCGCCCGCACCGCCTACCGGGAGGCGGGGTTCGCGGGGAACCGGGCCCGCTTCATCCCCGGCCGGGCGCTGGACGTCCTCCCCCGCCTCGCCGACAGCGGCTACGACCTGGTCTTCTGCGACGGGGACCGGCTGGAGTACCCGGACTACCTCGGCGAATCGTTGCGGCTGCTGCGCCCCGGCGGGCTGGTCTGCTTCGAGGGCGCGTTCGCCCAGGGCCGCTCGATGGACGCCGCCCATTCCGAGCCGGAGGTGATGCGGCTCCGCGAACTGATGCGGACCGTACGGGACAACGCGGCCCTCGCGCCCGTCCTGCTGCCCACCGACGACGGGCTGCTCTGCGCGGTACGGCGCGGCTGAGAATTCCCCGCCCGGAATGCACCTGTTTCCGGTCCGGCATCCAATCGGAGAAACAAGTGGGCCCCCGGCGACATGCCGCCAGGGGCCCAAGGCTTGGATTGGCCGGTTGTCAGGCGATGGCCTTCTTCAAAGCCTCGCCGAGTGCATCCGCCTCGTCGGGAGTCAGCTCGACGACAAGCCGTCCGCCGCCCTCGAGCGGAACGCGCATGATGATGCTCCGCCCCTCCTTGGTCACCTCGAGCGGGCCATCACCCGTCCGCGGCTTCATGGCCGCCATGCTCGTTCCCCTTCCTGAAACCAGCTCTTCGCAACCGGTGGCCCAGGCGCCACCGGACTCGAACACATTGGTTCTCAGCCATTATCCCGCATCGGGTGACCTGATGACCAACATCGGTTCCCATCCGTTCGAGAACCCTGTCCCGCAAAACCGTCCATTTCGGTGATCGCACTCTCCGGCGCGTTTGCCGGGGGTCACGTGTCCGCGCCCGGAGATCTCCGGCATGCTGACCCCGAACGTGAGCCGCGACGAAGGGGACCACATGGCCGACACCGTGCTGTACGAGGTGAGCGACGGGCTCGCCACCATCACCTTGAACCGCCCCGAAGCGATGAACATGCTCAACGTCGACACCAAGGTCGCGCTGCGGGACGCCCTCCAGTCGGCGGGCGCCGACCCCGCGGTGCGGGCCGTGCTGCTGACCGCGAACGGCAAGGCCTTCTGCGTCGGCCAGGACCTCAAGGAGCACGTCGGGTTCCTCCAGCAGGAGGGCGGCGGTCCGGCCATGTCCACGGTGCGCGAGCACTACAACCCGATCGTCACCGCGATCGCCACCATGCCCAAGCCCGTCGTCGCCGGGGTCAACGGGGTCGCCGCGGGCGCCGGCGCGGGCTTCGCCTTCGCCTGCGACTACCGCGTGGTCGCCGACACGGCCGGCTTCAACACCTCCTTCGTCGGCGTCGCCCTGACCGCCGACTCCGGGGCCTCCTGGACGCTGCCGCGGCTGGTCGGCCGCAGCCGTGCCGCCGACCTGCTGCTCTTCCCGCGCAAGATCGGCGCTCAGGAGGCGTACGAGCTGGGCATCGCCAACCGGCTGGTGCCGGCCGGCGAGCTGGCCGCCGAGGCCGCCTCGGTCGCCCGGCAGCTCGCCGAGGGCCCGACCGTCGCCTATGCGGCGGTCAAGGCCTCCATCGCGTACGGCGAGGGGCACTCGCTGGTCGACACCCTGGCCAAGGAGGACGAGCTGCAGACGGCCGCCGGCGCCTCCGAGGACCACCGGATCGCCGTCGAGGCCTTCCTGAAGAAGGAGAAGCCCCGCTTCCTGGGCCGCTGAGCCCGGGCGGCGGGGGCGAGGCGGGCCCGGCGGGCGCTCAGCGACGGGCGCAGCAGTCGGCCAGGTGGTCGTCCACCAGGCCGCAGGCCTGCATCAGCGCGTAGGCGGTGGTGGGGCCGACGAAGCGGAAGCCGCGCTTCTTGAGGTCCTTGGCCAGTGCGGTGGACTCCGCCGTGACGGCCGGCACGTCCGCGACCGTGCGGGGTGCCGGGCGTCCGGCGGGGTCCGGGGCGTACGACCAGACGAGGGCGTCCAGGCCGCCCTCGTGGGCCTCGCGCAGCGCCAGGGTGGCGTGCGCGTTGGCGATGGCCGCGTCGATCTTCGCGCGGTTGCGGATGATGCCGGTGTCGGCGAGCAGCCGCTCCCGGTCCTCGTCGGTGAAGGCGGCGACCGCCTCAGGGGCGAAGTCCGCGAAAGCCTTCCGGAAGCCCTCGCGGCGCCGCAGGATCGTGATCCACGACAGGCCGGACTGGAAGGCCTCCAGGCTCAGCCGCTCGTAGAGGGCCGCCTCGCCGTGCACCGGCCGGCCCCACTCGGTGTCGTGGTACGCGACGTAGTCGTCGGTGGACAGCCCCCAGGGGCAGCGGGCCAGGCCGTCCGGCCCGGTCACCACGCCGCCGTCGCTCACAGCCCGCTCCCGGGGGCGCGCGGGTCCTCGGGGGGCTGCGGGGCCTGCTCGGCGTCCTTGACCAGCGACTGGCCGCCCAGCCGGGTGGCGTGGGCGCCGGCCAGGGCGGCCTCCAGGTCGGCGATGTGCGCGTCGCGCTGGGCGAGTTCGGCGCTGAGGCGCTCCAGCACGTCGTCGACGTCCACCATGCGGTACCCGCGCACGGTCACCGGCAGGCGCAGCCGGTCGACGTCCGCGCGGCCCACCGGCCGCTCCGGCGGCAGCCGGTCGTCCACCCGGTCCGGCTGCACGTCACGGAGCACCCCGCCGTCGCCGAGCACCGCGAGGGCGACCGCGCCGACCACCGCGACCAACGCGATGAGCATGAACCAGAACAAGACCTCTCCCGGGGTCGGCTCGACGTGTACGGCACGATCGTGCCACGTCGCGCCGTGCGCGCGGCGTGCGGTCGGCGACTATCTTCGATCGGCGTACGACATTTCGAGGGAGGCAGGCGCGACATGCTGCGGCTGGGCACACGGGAATTCGGCGAGCACGAGCCCGTGATCATGGCGATCGTGAACCGGACGCCGGACTCGTTCTACGACCAGGGCGCCACGTTCAGCGACGCTCCGGCCCTCGAACGCGTCGAGCGCGCGGTCGCGGAGGGCGCCGCGATCATCGACGTCGGCGGGGTGAAGGCGGGCCCCGGCGAGGAGGTGTCGGCGCAGGAGGAGATCCGCAGGACGGTCGGTTTCGTCGCCGAGGTCCGCCGCCGCCACCCCGACGTGGTGATCAGCGTGGACACCTGGCGCCACGAGGTCGGCGAGGCGGTCTGCGAGGCCGGCGCGGACCTGCTCAACGACGCCTGGGGCGGTGTCGACCCCCGGCTCGCCGAGGTCGCCGCGACGCACGGCGTCGGGCTGGTGTGCACCCACGCGGGCGGCGCCCTGCCGCGGACCCGGCCGCACCGGGTGGGCTACGCGGACGTGATGGCCGACATCCTGAAGGTGACGGTGGGCCTCGCCGAGCGGGCGGCCGCGCTCGGGGTGCGGCGGGACGCCATCCTCATCGACCCCGGCCACGACTTCGGGAAGAACACCCGGCACTCGCTGGAGGCGACCCGGCGGCTGCCGGAGATGACGGCCACCGGCTGGCCGGTGCTGGTCTCGCTGTCCAACAAGGACTTCGTGGGCGAGACCCTGGACCGACCCGTCAAGGAGCGGCTGATCGGCACCCTGGCGACGACCGCCGTCTCGGCGTGGCTCGGCGCCCGGGTGTACCGGGTGCACGAGGTCGCCGAGACGCGTCAGGTGCTGGACATGGTGGCCTCGATCGCGGGTCACCGGCCCCCGGCGGTCGCCCGACGGGGGCTGGCGTAGCCCCGCCGGCGGTTCAGTCGCCGATCTCCTTGGTCACCAGCGCGACTGCCTCGTCGACGTCGTCCGTGATGTGCAGGAGTTCCAGGTCGACGGGCGACGCCTTGCCGCCGTCCACGACGGTGTCGCGGACCCAGTCGACCAGGCCGCGCCAGTAGGCGGAGCCGAACAGGACGATGGGGAACTGCGTGACCTTGCGGGTCTGGACCAGCGTGAGGGCCTCGAAGAGCTCGTCGAGGGTGCCGAAGCCGCCGGGCAGCACGATGAACCCGGAGGCGTACTTCACGAACATCGTCTTGCGGACGAAGAAGTAGCGGAAGTTCACGCCGATGTCGACGTAGGGGTTGAGCCCTTGCTCGAACGGCAGCTCGATGCCCAGCCCCACCGAGACCCCGCCGGCCTCGCAGGCACCGCGGTTGGCGGCCTCCATCGCGCCGGGGCCGCCGCCGGTGATCACGGCGAAGCCGGCCTCGGCCAGGGCCCGGCCGATGCGGACGCCGGTCTCGTAGTCGGTCGATCCCTCGGCGGTACGGGCGGAACCGAAGACGCTGACCGCCCTGCCGAGTTCGGCGAGCGCGCCGAAACCCTCGACGAACTCCGACTGGATGCGCATCACGCGCCAGGGGTCGCTGTGGACCCAGTCCGAGGGCTCCCGGGTGTCCAGCAGGCGCTGGTCGGTCGTGGACTTCTGCACCTGGCCCCGGCGCCGTACGACCGGCCCGGTGTGGCGCTCGGGCCAGCCGCGTGCCATGGGCCGGCCCTCCGCCGCCGCCGTCTCGGCGGCGGCCGCCTCCTCCGCGTCCCTGTCCATGTCGGACTCCTTTCACTACCGTCCGGTCAGGGTACGGCCGCGTCCGCCGGGCGGATCAAGAACGCGCCGCTGAATTGCTCGTTACGACAGCCAGGCGCGCAGCTTCTCCTCCGCCTCCAGGACGGCGGCGACGGCGACGTGCTCCTCGCGGGTGTGGGCGAGCCGGGGGTCCCCGGGGCCGTAGTTGACCGCCGGGACGCCCAGCGCGGAGAAGCGGGCCACGTCGGTCCACGCCTCCTTGGGCGCGGGCTCGGTGCCGATGGCCGCGACGAAGGCGGCCGCCGCCGGGTGGGACAGGCCCGGCAGGGCGCCGGGGGCGCTGTCGGTCAGCCGCACCTCGAAGCCCTCGAAGACCTCGCGGACGTGGTCGAGGGCCTCGGCCTCGGAACGGTCGGGGGCGAAGCGGAAATTGACGATCACCGCGCAGGAGTCGGGGATCACGTTGCCGGCGTGACCGCCCTCGATCATGACCGCGTTGAGCCCCTCGCGGTAGGTGAGGCCGTCGACGGCCGCCTGCCGCGGCTGGTAGGCGGCGAGCCGGGCCAGCACCGGCGCGGCCTTGTGGATGGCGTTCTCGCCCAGCCAGCTGCGCGCGGAGTGGGCGCGGCGCCCGGTGGTCTCCACACGGACCCGCAGGGTGCCCTGGCAGCCGCCCTCGACCTTGGCGTCGGTGGGCTCCAGGAGGACGGCGAAGTCGCCGGCGAGCCATTCCGGGTGGTTCTCGGCGAGCCGCTTGAGGCCGTTGTGCTCCGCCGCGATCTCCTCGGCGTCGTAGAAGACGAAGGTCAGGTCGCGGTTGGGGGCGGGGAGGGTGGCGGCCAGTCGCAGCTGGACGGCGACCCCGGACTTCATGTCGGAGGTGCCGCAGCCCCACAGGACGCCGTCCTCGTCGAGGCGGGAGGGCACGTTCTCGGCGATCGGCACGGTGTCCAGGTGCCCGGCGAGGACGACCCGCTCCGCCCGGCCGAGGCGGGTGCGGGCCACGACGGCGTCCCCGTCCCGGTCGACCGTGAGGTGCGGCAGGGCGCGCAGGGCGCTCTCCACGGCGTCCGCCAGCGGCTTCTCGGCGAGGCTGACGGAGGGGATGTCGACGAGCTGCGCCGTCACGGCGGCGGCGTCCTGACTGAGATCGAGCACGGGCCGTTCCATGCCGCCGACCCTACCCGGGGGCGGGTCGGGGCCCCGGCACAGCGGGCTTCGGTACGGTGTGCGCGTGCCGAAGCCACCGTCGACCTCGACACCCGCCGCGCGCGCCCCCAGCAGGCGGGGGCGCGCCGCCCGTCTGGCCACCGCAGGGCTGGTGTTGCTGGGGGTCGCGGGCTATGCCGCGTACCACTTCGCCGGTGTCGGCGGCGGTCCGCGCCATCCGGCCTGCACGGTCACCACGGAGGCCGGCAGCGTCACCCTGGAGCCGCAGCAGGCGGCGAACGCCTCGACGATCGCCGCGGTGGCGGCCTCGCGCGGGCTGCCGGAGCGCGCGGTGACGATAGCGCTGGCCACGTCCATGCAGGAGTCGGCGCTGCGCAATCTCGACCACGGGGACCGCGACTCGGTGGGCCTGTTCCAGCAGCGCCCTTCGCAGGGCTGGGGCACGGCCGCGCAGATCATGGACCCGGTCTACGCCTCCAACGAATTCTTCGACGGCCTGGTGAAGATCCACGGCTATTCCCGGCTGCCCCTCACGGTGGCCGCGCAGAAAGTGCAGAAGAGCGGCTTCCCGCAGGCGTACGCCAAGCACGAGGCGGACGCCGCGCTGCTGGCCGGCGCGCTGACCGGCCGGCACGCCGGGGCACTCACCTGCGTCACCCCGGTCGCCGCGGGGACCGTCTCCGGGGGCGACCCGGCGAAGCTGCGGGCCCGGCTGGTGCGGGAGTTCGGTGCCGACGTGGCGCCGCGGACCACCGAGACGCCGGCGGACCCCGGCGACGGGACCGCGCGGGACGCCAAGAACGGTGCGCGGGGCGGGGGTCCGGCCCGCCGCACGGTGGCCGTGCCGTCGGCCCCGGCGGGGAACGAGGTGCGCGGCGACGAGGGCCGGCGCGGCTGGGAGCTGGCCCAGTGGGCGGTGGCGCACGCCCATGAACTGAAGGTGGAGAAGGTGACCTTCGGGGACCGCGAGTGGTCGGCGGAGGCATCCGACCGGGGCTGGACGGCGTCGAATTCCGGCGCCGCGCGGGGCGCCGCGGGCGATGTCAGGATCACCGTCGCGCAATAGTGCGGGCATTCACCCCCAGGCGGGTGATTGATACGCCAAACCCATCAGATGTGAATCCCCTCGTTCGGGGGTGCGAAAAAAGCTTCTGATCAAGGGATGTGACGTTTCCGCGGCAGTTCCGGCTCCGTCCCAATTGCTCCGCTTTACCGCCCCGAGAATCCGGCCGCATTACCAACTCTTTACTCTTGGCGGCCGCAACCTTCGGCCCCCTTCACGCGGTAGTCACGACGTCCGCCCCGCGGACATGTCACGTCGAAACTGTCGTCTCTCCGTAAAAGGAGCACCATGTCTCTCCCCCTCGCGCGTCGGATCGCCCGGGCCGCCCTGCTGGTCGGCGCGGCCGTGGCTCCTCTCATCGGTGCCGGTGCCGCGTCCGCCGCCGAGCTGCCGCAGGTCGGCGACCTGGGTGGGCTGACCAACGTGGACAAGACCCCCGAGCTCACCGGCACCGTGAACGGCGTGGCCAAGCACTCCGGCGCCGTGAAGACCGTGCAGCAGGCGCTGCCCGCGACGACCGAGACCGTCGGCGGCCTCGCCAAGAGCACCCAGCCCACCGTCAAGGGCGCCGCGACGGAGGCCGCCAAGACCGTCGGCGGCACCGCCCAGGAGCTCGGGAAGACCGCCAAGGGCTCGGGGCTGCCGGGTGGCCTCCCCTCCACCGGCCAACTGCCCCTCCAGGGGCTCCCCATCGGCGGCTGACCCCCCACAGCCGCACCGAAAGGGCCCGGGGAGCGGTGCTCCCCGGGCCCTTTGCGCGTCCTGTGCGCGGCCGTACCGCCGCCGGGCGTACCGCCGCGGCTCAGGAGGACAGCCGGCGCACCGCCGCCGCCACCCGCTCGTCGGTGGCGGTGAAGGCGATCCGTACGTACCGCTCGCCCGCCGCGCCGTAGAAGTCGCCGGGCGCCACGAGGATGCCGTGCTTGGACAGGTCCGCGACGGTGTCCCAGCAGGACTCGTCGCGCGTCGCCCACAGGTACAGGCTCGCCTCGCTGTGCTCGATGCGGAAGCCGGCGACCTCGAAGGCCTCCCGCAGCGTCGCCCGCCGCCGCGCGTAGCGCTCGCGCTGCCGGGCCACGTGGGCGTCGTCCCCGAGCGCCGCGACCGTGGCGGCCTGCACCGGGGCGGGCGTCATCATGCCGCCGTGCTTGCGGATCTGCAGCAGCTCGCCGAGCACGGCCGGGTCGCCCAGGAGGAAGGCGGAGCGGTAGCCGGCCAGGTTGGAGCGCTTGGACAGCGAGTGGACGGCCACGATGCCCTCGTAGGAGCCGCCGCAGACGTCCGGGTGCAGGACGGAGACCGGGTCGGCGTCCCAGCCCAGCTCCAGGTAGCACTCGTCGCTGAAGACCAGCACGCCGTGCTCGCGTGCCCAGGCGACGGCACGGGTCAGCTCGTCCTTGGACAGCACGCGACCGGTGGGGTTGGAGGGGCTGTTGAGCCACAGCAGCCGCAGCCCCGCCGGGTCGGGCTCGGTCGGTTCGTCGTAGACGACCGGCTCGGCGCCCGCCAGCCGCGCCCCGACCTCGTACGTCGGGTAGGCGAGCCGCGGGTACGCCACCTTGTCGCCCGCGCCGAGGCCCAGTTGGGTCGGCAGCCAGGCCACCAGCTCCTTCGAACCGACCACCGGCAGCACGTGCGCGTCGGTCAGCCCGGCGGCGCCCAGCCGGCGGCCGGCCCAGCCGGTGATGGCGGCGCGCAGCTGCGGCGTCCCCCACACGGTCGGGTAGCCGGGGCTGTCCGCGGCCGCGGACAGGGCACGCTGCACGATGTGCGGGACCGGGTCGACCGGGGTGCCGACCGACAGGTCGACGATGCCGCCGGGATGGGCGGCGGCCGTGGCCTTGT
Organism: Streptomyces sp. NPDC008238; assembly: GCF_042956445.1. NCBI lineage: Bacteria > Bacillati > Actinomycetota > Actinomycetes > Kitasatosporales > Streptomycetaceae > Streptomyces > Streptomyces sp. NPDC008238. The sequence goes on from NZ_JBIBGK010000002.1 coordinate 273,251, forward strand.
ACGGTTCGAGCCGGTCCCACGGGAAGACGGGGAGTCTGGACGAGACTGGCTGCGCCACGGTGGTGCTCACTTTCCGTTCCTCGCAGGCACGCGGCCTGCCACTGCCTGAAGCACGACGGTCCCGCACGGCGGTGTGCCGTGCGGGACCGCAAGCAATTCTCGGGTCATTCGCCCTGCGGGGGCAGGGCGGCGATGAAGGGGTGGTCGCGCTCGATCAGCCCGAGCTTGGAGGCACCACCGGGCGAACCGAGCTCGTCGAAGAACTCGACGTTCGCCTTGTAGTAGTCCTTCCACTCCTCCGGGGTGTCGTCCTCGTAGAAGATGGCCTCCACCGGGCAGACCGGCTCACAGGCTCCGCAGTCGACGCATTCGTCCGGGTGGATGTACAAGGACCGCTGGCCCTCGTAGATGCAGTCGACGGGGCACTCCTCGATGCACGCCTTGTCCTTGACGTCGACACAAGGCTGCGCGATGACGTAGGTCACGCTGTCGTTCCTCCTCGATAGGGCTGTCTCGCGCGGGAGCGCGGCGTCGTCGATGCCCGCCCCTAGTATCTCCGTTCTTGGGCAGCAGACGAACAGGAGGGGCGGTCATGAGCATGGATTTCACCGCCGGAGGCCGGCTCGAGGTGCGCATAACCCCTTCTGACGTGGGCAAACGCGTTTCGGTACGGAGGATCGCGGAGATCGTCGACGGACACCCGGTGTTCACCGACGCCGTAGGGGTTCTCACATCGTGGGACCACGGGGTGCTCGTCGTCACCCGACGGGACGGAGAAGCCGTCCGCATCGCGGAATCGTCCCTGGTGGCGGGGAAGGTCGTGCCCGCCGCACCGGCGCGTCGCGGCGCCCGCGCGCCCCGTGCGACCGCCCGCGAACTGCAGGAATCGGCCTCCCGCGGCTGGCCCGCCCAGGAGACCGCCCGGCTGGGCGGGTGGACGCTGCGGGCGGCCGGCGGCTTCACCCGGCGCGCCAACTCCGTGCTGCCGCTCGGCGATCCGGGTGTCCCGCTGTCGGAGGCCGCGGCACGGATCGCCCGCTGGTACGGCGACCGCGGCTTGCCGCCGTACGTGCAGGTCACCACCGGTGGCGAGGACTCCGACGAGGCGCTGGCCGAGGCACTGGACCACTACGGCTGGACCGCGGAGGGCCACGCCCTGCTGCGCACGGCCGCGCTGGCGCCGATCGCGGACCTGCCGGGCGCCGAGGCCGTACGGCTGTCCCGCGAGGCCGACGCGGCGTGGCTCGCCCGCTACCACCGCACGGGTGACCTGGGCGACGCGGCGCTGAAGGTGCTGGGCGGCGGTCCCTCGGTGTGGTTCGCCACCGTTCCGGGCGACGGTCCGGCCGGCACCGGGCCCGCGGCGATCGGCCGCTGCGTCGTCGACGGCCGGTTCGCCTCCTTCGGCGCCGTCGAGGTGGCCCCGGACCACCGGCGGCGCGGACTGGCCCGGGCCGTGATGGCCGCGCTCGCCCGCAAGGCGCTGGACGAGGGCGCCTCCGGCGCGTACCTGCAGGTGGAGACCGGCAACGAGGGGGCGCGCGCCCTCTACGACCGGATGGGCTTCACCACCCACCACGCCTACCACTACCGGCGCGGCCCGCTGTCCGCGGAAGGGTGAGAAGCCCGGTATGGACGACGCCATGAGGCAGCGCTTCGGCGAGGCCGCCCGAGAGCCGCGCCCCGACCTCGCGGAGCTGTGCCTGCTCATCGGCGCGGAGGCCGACCCGTCCCTCGACGAGGCGGGCACGGACGCGGCGCAGATGGAACTCGACCGCCTCGCCGGGCTCCTGCCGTACGGCCTCTCCGCACCCGGCGACTGGGCCGACGCCGCCGCGGAACTGCTCGGCAGCCGCTGCGGGTTCGGCGGCTCCCCCGCCGACTACCAGCGGCTGGAGTCCTCGCTGCTGCACGAGGTGCTGCGCCGGCGGCGTGGGCTGCCGATCCTGCTGTCGGTGGTCTGGATGGAGGTCGTCCGGCGCGCGGGCGGCCCGGTCCACGGGGTCGCCCTCCCGGGGCACTTCGTCGTGGGCTTCGGCGACCCCGCGGGCGGGTTCGTGCTGGCCGACCCGTTCAACGGCGGGCGGCGGCTGGGCGAGGAGGACGTACGCGTACTGGTGGCGGGCGCCACGGGGGCAGCGCCGTCCCCGGCGATGCTGGAGCCGGCGGATCCGCTGGACATCGTGCAGCGGGTGCTCAACAACATCCGCGCGTGGGCGTCGGCACGGCCCGAGCACCTGGCCACGCAGTTGTGGGCGGTGGAGCTGGCGCTGCTGCTGCCCCACCATCCGGCGCGGCTGCGCTTCGAGCACGCCCAGTTGCTGGTGCGCAAGGGGGACTTCGCGCGGGGCGCGACGGAGATGGAGGAGTACGCCGACGTACTCGCCGAGGCGGAACCCTCCGCCGCGACGGCCATGCGCCGCCAGGCGCGGGCCGCCCGCGCGCTCCTCAACTGACGGGGGCGTGTGGTGCGTGGGTGGGTGGGTGGGGGTGGTGCGGTGCGCCGGTTCTTCGGCTGTCGCGCCGTCTCGCGCCCTGCCCGCCGCTTTGCGCCCGAAGGGCGCGAGACGGCGGGACAGCCGAACAGCCGCCTAGAGCCAGCCGCGTTCGAGGGCGATGCGGACCGCTTCGGCGCGGTTGCGGGCGGCGGTCTTCTGGATCGCCGTGGAGAGGTAGTTGCGGACGGTCCCCTCCGAGAGGTGGAGGCGGCGGGCGATGTCCGCGTTGAGGGAGCCGTCGGCCGCCGCACGCAGGACGTCCCGCTCGCGCGGGGTGAGGGGGTCGGCCCCCTCCGACAGCGCGGCCGCCGCGAGCACGGGGTCGATCACCTTCTCCCCCCGCAGCACCCTGCGCACCGCCTCCGCGAGTTGCCCCGCGGGCGCGTCCTTGACCAGGAACGCGTCGGCGCCCGCCTCCATCGCGCGGCGCAGGTACCCGGGCCGGCCGAACGTGGTGACGATGACCACGCGCACCCCGGGCAGCTCCGCGCGCACCGCGGCGGCCGCGTCGAGGCCGGTCATCGCGCCGGGCATCTCGATGTCCAGGAGGGCCACCTGTGCCCCGGCGTCGCGGGCCGCGCCGACGACGTCCTCGCCGCGGGCGACCTGGGCGACCACCTCGATGTCACCCTCAAGCCCCAGCAGCGCGGCCAGGGCCTCCCGCACCATCGACTGGTCCTCTGCCAGCAGCACCCGGATCATGGCCGTGAGCGTAGTCGGCCGGGACGACGGCGTGGAGGGTGAAGCCGCCCTCCGCCATGGTCTCCAGACGGCCCCCGGCGAGCTGCAGGCGCTCCTCCAGGCCGGTCAGGCCGTTGCCGCGGTGCGTGCCGCCCGGCCCCGGTCCCCGGCCGTCGTCGGCGACGGTGAGCCGTACCGTGCCGTCGTCCTCGGCGACGGTGACCACGCAGCGTGTGGCGCCGCTGTGCCGTACGACGTTGGTGACGGCCTCGCGCAGGGCCCAGGCGAGCGCGCCCTCGGCCTCCGGCGTGAGCGGGGCGGTCACCGTCGCGGGCAGCCGGCCGCGGATGCCGGCGGCCTGCAGGACGGCGCGGGCGCCGGCGAGCTCGGTGGCGAGGGTGGGCCTGCGGTAGCCGCTGACGGCCTCCCGGACGTCCACCAGGGCCTGCCGGCTGACCCGTTCGATGTCGGCCACCTGCGCGGCGGCGTCCTCGGGGCGGTCGGGCAGCATGCGTCCGGCCAGTTCGCTCTTGAGGGTGATCAGCGAGAGGGAGTGGCCGAGCAGGTCGTGCAGGTCGCGGGCGAGCCGCAGCCGTTCCTCCGTGGCCGCGAGCTGGGCGACGGCCGCCCGGGCCTCGCGCAGTTCGCGGGTGGTCCGCACCAGCTGGCGCACGCCCATCATGGCGTAGCCGCCGAGCAGGCACGGCACGAGCAGCGGGATCACCAGGTCCTCGCCCGCGCCGGCGAGCCAGGCGGCGGCGGCGAGCAGCGCGGTGACCAGCGGGATCGCCCAGCGCGCCTGGCGGCCGGGGAGCACCGCCCCGCAGCCGACGGCGAGGTAGACGAACAGGACGAGGAAGGCCTCGCCGAGGGTGAACGTCATCAGCAGCGCCAGCGCGCCCAGCAGCACGAGCTGCCCGTACACCCAGCGCGGCTGGTGTTCGGCGTTGGTCCGCAGGAAGACGATGCCGAGGTAGCCGGCGACGTAGCCGGCGAGCCCGAGCCAGCCCAGCACGCTCGTCGTGAGGCCGTGCCCGCCCTCGGCGAGGTCGCTGACCGGGGCGCCGAGGTAGAGCATCCACATGGCCACCCAGACCAGCTTGACCACGGCCTGGCGGCGGTTCTCCGGGGCCCTGCCGATCGCCGGGGCGTCCCGGGGCTCGGCGACGTCCGGCGCCTGCGTCGTTCCGGCGGTCACGGTCCTCCTCCTCTCCGGCCCGTCAGGCCTTCGCGGTGTCCTTGCGGTACATCCAAGCGGCTGTCCCGGCGAACACCAGCCCGTAGACCACCAGCACGGCGACGTCCCCTGCGTGCGGGGCCCGTCCGGACTCGACGGCCTGGCCGAGCGCCGCGTACGGGCGGGACGGGAGCAGCTCCGCGATGTCGCGCAGCCGGCCGGGGAAGGAGTCGAAGGGCACCCACAGCCCGCCGAGCAGCGCGAGCCCGAAGTAGGCGATCATCGCGACGGGACGGGCGGTCTCCGCCGAGGCGACGTAGCCGATGGCCACGCCCAGCGCGGCGAAGACGAAGCTCCCCGCCCAACTGGTCATCAGCACCCCGGCCCACTGCCACGCGGCCATCCGCACGCCCTTCACGGCGCCGCCGGCGAGCAGCACGAGCACGATCGAGGGCAGGCTGACCGTGGCGGCCGCCGCGACCTTGGCCAGGACGTAGCCGCGCCCGGGGAGGGCGGTGAGCCGCAGCTGGCGCACCCAGCCCTTGTCGCGCTCCCGGGCGATCCGCTCGGAGTTGCCCATGAGCACGGCGGTCATGGCGCCGAAGGCGCACATCGCCACCATGTAGTACGGCACCATCGCGGCACTCTGGCCGGCGGTGAGGATCATGAAGAGCAGCACCGGGTACAGCACCGAGAAGAACATGAACTTGCGGTTGCGCAGGACGCGCAGGATCTCCAGCCGGGCCAGTGTCCTCATCGCGCCGCCGCCTCCTTCTCGGACTTCTCCAACTTCTCGGGCTGCCCGGGCTGCCCGGACGACTCCGTGATGGCCAGGAAGGCCTGTTCCAGGCCCAGCCCGGCGACCTCCAGGTGCCGGGGGTAGAGCCCGGTCGCGTAGAGGGCGTGCACGGTCGCGTCGGCGTCCGTGGAGCGGATGCGCACTGTGCGCCCGGTGACCTCCACGTCCGTGACCCGCGGCAAGGCCCGCAGGGCAGGCCGGTCCGGCGGTGTGTCCAGGTCGAAGACGATGCGGCGGACCCCGGCCCGGGCCTTGATCTCGGCGGCGGTGCCGTCGGCGACCAGCCGGCCGCCCTGCAGGACGAGCACCCGGTCGGCGACGGCGTCCGCCTCCTCCAGGTAGTGGGTCGCGAAGAGCACCGCGCGGCCCCGCGCCACCTGCCCGCGCATGGCCTCCCAGAAGGCCTGCCGGGCGGAGACGTCCATGCCGGTGGTCGGCTCGTCGAGGACCAGCAGGTCACTGGCACCGGCCGTGGCCAGGGCGAAGCGCACGCGCTGCTCCTGCCCGCCGGAGAGCTTGTCGACCTTGCGGTCGGCGATGGACTCCAGTCCGGCGGCCGCCATCACCTCGGCGACGGGGTGGGCGCGCGGGTGCAGGTCGCAGGCGAGCCGTACGAGCTCGCGGACGGTGACCTCCTCCATGAGGCCGCCGCTCTGCAGCACGGCACCGACCCGGCCGTCGGCGATCGCCCGGCGCGGGGTGGTGCCGAAGACCTCGACGGTGCCGGAGTCGGGGGTGCGCAGCCCCAGCAGCAGGTCCAGGGCGGTGGACTTGCCGGCGCCGTTGGGGCCCAGCAGGGCGACGGTCTCACCGGGGTGGAGGGTCAGGCTCAGGTCGTCGACGGCCCGGACCTGACCGAAGCTCTTGCTCACGTGCGTGAACACTGTTGCGGTCATGGCAGCAGCCTCGCCGACGGCGGGGTCCGCACGGCAGTGCCGGGCGTCCTGTTCCGCGGGTGACAGATGTCATGGGTGTGGCCCCGGTACGGGTACCGGGGCCACACCTTCACGCCGGGATCGGGCGACCGGGGGTCAGGAGGCGCCCTCGATGGTCACCGTCTTCTTGGCGGCGTCGGTGGTCTGCAGCGCGGCCATCATCGCCGAGGCGACGTCCTCCGGGGTGACGGCGGTCTTGCTGCCGTCACCGCGTTCGACCAGCACACCGTCGAAAGCGCCGCCGTACAGCCCCTGGAGCACCTTGCGGTCGATGTACGGCGTCAGGTTGCCCTCCTGGTCCGGCACCATCGTGAGGATCTGCGACAGCGACTTCTCCGGGCTGAACGGGACCTGTGCGGCGCCGGCACGGACCGTGACCAGCCCGGACATGGCGGACTTCCCGAAGCCGTCGACGGCCTTGTCGAGCGCCTCCTGGGTCACCTTGGGCTCCACGGTGGCGACCTTCAGGCTGACCGTGCCGGCCTTGCCGGTGGCGACCTGCGTGGCGTAGGCGGCGGTGACGGCGTCGATCGAGGCGCCCACGTCCACGCCCTCGTGGGGCTTGCCGGGGACGGCGACAGCCTTGCCGTCCACGAACTTGACCATGCCCTCGGAGCCGGAGCCGCCGAGGCCCTGGGAGAGCTTCTCCAACTGGGCGCGGAGCTTCTCGCCGTCGGTGGTCAGCACGGGCTCGGCCGCGCGCGAACCGCCGAACAGCGAGCCGATGACGGTGACCGGGTTGTAGTCGCGGTGCGCCACGTTGCGGACGGTCGCGTCGGTGTCGAGGACGAGACCGGCGGCCGAGGGCTTGAGCGACTTCTGCGCGTCACCGACGGTGACGGTGATCGGCGCGTTCTTGCGGGGGCCCAGCGCCTGGTCGAGAAGCGCGACGGCCGCGTCCTTGGTCTTGCCGCCGATCTCCACGCCGTAGACGGTCGTGCCGGCCGGCACGTCGGAGTGGTCCATCAGGAGTCCGGCGCCGTAGGCGATGCCGGCCAGGCCCAGCACACCGACGCCCGCCAGTATGAGCTTGGAACGTCCCTTGCGCTCCGGCTCGGCCGCGCTCTGGCGCGCGGCGGGCGGCGCCGCGGGCTCGTCCTGCTCGAAGCGGTACATCTCGCCGCCGGCCGGAGCCGGACGGTTCGCGGACGGTCCCGCGGGGGGAACCGCGGGGATGCCGCTGACGACGGTGTCCCCGGACAGCCGCTCGGACGCGGAGGACGGGAACGGCGTCGGGAACGGCGACCGGCCGGTCGCGGGGCCCGCCGGGGGCACCCGCATCTCACCGGTCACCGGGCCCGCGGTGGGGCCGGACGGCGGCTGCTGCCCCGGGAAGGGCAGACCGGCCCCCGGACCCGCGGGGCCCGCACCGGGCCCGCCGGGGAACGGACGCTGTCCCTGAGGGGGGCGCCCGGGGCCGGCGGGGCCACCGGGGCCGGCCGGACCGCCGGGCGCCACGGGCCCACCGGGGCCGCCGGGGCCGCCGGGAACACCCGGTCCGCCCGGACCACCGGGGCCACCCGGCGCGACCGGGCCGCCGGGGCCCGCCGGGCCGACCGCGCCGTCGTTCAGGTACGGGATGCCCCCGCGCCGGGGCCCGCCGGGGGCGCCGGCCGGCCCGGGGGCCGGACCGCGCTCGGCCGGCCCGGGCTGGGCGGGGATGTCGCCGATCTGCATCGGCTGGGTGACCTCGGGGGCGGAGAACTCCTGGGCCGCCTCGGGCGCGGGCGCTGGCGCCGGTACGGGCGCGGCCTTGCGCGGCGCGAACCAGTCGCTCGTCGGCTTCTCGCTCTTCGGCCCCGCAGTCGGCTCGGCGGCGGGCTCGGGCGCGGGTGCCGGGGCGCCCTGACCCGCCCCGGTGCCGTTGCCGGTGCCCGTACCGCCGCCGGTGGCCCAGCCCGCGGGCAGCGGGGCGGACTCGGCGGCGGGGCCGGCCGGTGCGGACCCGGCGGCCGCCTCGTCCTCCGCGCCGCCCTCGACGGGCGTGCGGACGACGACCGGCGGGATCGGCCGGGACCCGGGGATGTTGATGCGCACCCGGGTGGTCAGTGTGGTCTCGGTCTTGGTCTCCTCCGCGGCGGGGGCATCGGCGGGCTCCCCGTTCGCGGCACCGTCGCGCGGGCCCTCCTGCGGATGCAGCGACGGAAACGGTCGGGTTCCGTACGGCGGGGTACCCGACGGGTACGCGGCTCCGCCCCGGCCCTGGGGGCCGGGGGACGGACGATCAGTTTCACGACTCAAAGCAGGCTCTCCCGGTTCGCTTCGCCACCCGTCACGGCCTTTCCGCGGGCGGCCCGGCGGCGCGCACCACCATACTGGGCGCCGCGTCGGAGCCGCCTGTCCGCCGGATGGAGACCGCCCTGATCAAAGGGGTTTATGTGACGTCGACCGCCAAAACGGACGACGCTCGCTCCGTAACGGACGCAACGTGGCGCCTATCGTGCCTCAAGTGATCCACCAGGGGGAGTTCGGGGTTGCACAAGCGTGGCCGACATCACTCCCGCCATGGCTCCGCCCAACAGGTAGACGTACGGGCTGATTCCGTTGGCGAACAGGAAATCGCCCTCCGGACGGGCCGAGCTGAGCAGCATCACGGTGATCAGCCACACCGCCGCCGGCACCACCGCGCCCAGTCTTGTGCCGGTCAGCCTGGCACCGCCGTGGAAGAGCGCCGCGCTCCCGGCGAGCGCCAGCAGCAACCCGCCCGGGAACCAGGCGGCCTGGACCAGCGACCCCGCGACGGCGACCGGCACGCCCAGGACCGCGAGCAGGGGGTAGGCCGCGCGCCTCATGCCCCGCTCCCGGCGAACAGGTCGTCCTCCAGGCTGCCGGCGGCCGCGGGCGCGCCCTTGACCAGCCGGTAGAACTCGGCGCCGAACAGGGGCTGTCCGAGGTCGTTGGAGAGCGCGAAGAACGGGCCGTCCACCGCGATCTGGGTGACGTGGGCCTTCATCGCCGCGGCCTTCCGCTCGGCGTAGCGGGCCTCCACGTCGATGGCGGCGGTCACCATGTCGTCGTCCACCACGCCCGGGACGTCGTCGACGGTCGCGATGCCCTCGAAGGGCATCTGCCGGCCGGCCGCGTGCAGCCGGGCGAAGCCCTCCTCGACCACGCGGCGCGGGACGCAGTTCCAGTAGACCTTGGCGACGGAGTGCGGCCCGCCGAGGTCGCGCCGGTAGGCCGGCTCCGCGGACAGCTCGGCGGCCCGCATGGCGACCCGGTGCGCCTTGACGTGGTCGGGGTGGCCGTAGCCGCCGTCGGGGTCGTAGGTGACCAGGACCTGCGGACGGACCTCGCGGATCACCTCCACGAGGTACCCGGCCGCGAGGTCGAGGTCCGCCTGCCAGAAGCTGTCGGGCCGGTCGTTCTGGGGCGCGCCCATCATCCCGGAGTCGCGGAAGCGGCCGGGGCCGCCCAGGAGGCGGTGGTCGGTGACGCCGAGCTGCACCATGGCGTCCGCGAGTTCGCCGGCCCGGTACGCGCCGAGGGTGTCGTCGCGGCCGGGCGCCAGGTGTGCCAGTTCGGGCGGGATGACCTCGCCCTCCTCCCCGAGGGTGCACGTCACCAGCGTGACGTGCGCGCCCTCGGCGGCGTACTTGGCCATGGTGGCGCCGTTGTTGATCGACTCGTCGTCGGGATGCGCGTGGACGAGCAGCAGTCGCCGGGCGGGCAGTGCGGTCATGAGGAGAGCCTAGGCCCTGCTGTCGGGGTGGCCCGGGCCGGCCGAAGGGCGGGTCCCCCGGTTCGCCGACGGGGTGCGCCGCACGGTGGAGGGTCACCCCCGCAGCGGGCCACGGGGACGATCCGGCGGCTTTCCGGGCCGAAGGCACGGGCTCAGAACTTGAAGTCCCCGATCATGCCCGCCACGTTGCTGGTCAGGTCACTGATCGTCGGGGCGATGGAGGAGCTCGCCAGGTAGAACCCGAGCAGTACGCAGACCACCGCGTGCCCCGCCTTCAGACCGGCCTTCCTGACCAGCAGGAAGACGACGATCAGCAGCAGCAGCACCGCCGAAATCGAAAGTGCCACAGCGGCTCACCTCCAGGGCCTCGTGGTCCGACAGCAATTGCCAACCGGTTGTTACCCACTCTCGGCAGTGGATCATAACTTTGTGGCGCACCGCATAGCTCGTCGCACGGGAGCACGCGGGGGCGCATGGCCGGATCTCGCGGTTGGCGTGCGCGGGGCCCGCCGGCGGGCGGTGGCACACTCCCCCCATGACGCAAGCGCTCTCGTTCCCGCGGCAGTACGCCCGCACGCAGCGGTTCTCGCTCGGCGCCCCGCGCGCCTTCACCGTGTCGCCGGACGGCGGCCGGGTCGTCTTCCTGCGCTCCCGTACCGGCACCGACCGCTCGCACCTGCTGTGGGTGCTGGACCTGGAGTCCGGCACCGAGCGGGTCGCGGCGGACCCCGAGGTGCTGCTGTCCGGTACGGCGGAGGAGTTGTCGCCGCAGGAGAGGGCGCGCCGCGAGCGCAGCCGGGAGGGTTCGGCCGGGATCGTCGCCCACGCGACCGACGACGCGGTCGAGCTCGCCGCGTTCGCCCTGTCCGGGCGGCTGTTCACCGCGGAACTGCGGGCGGGCACCGCCCGGGAGATCGCCGTGCCGGGCCCGGTGGTGGACCCGCGCCCGTCGCCTGACGGCCGCCTGGTGGCCTACGTGACGGACGGCGCACTGCGCGTGGTGGCCGCGGACGGCGGCGGGGACCGTGCGCTGGCCGAGCCCGAGGGCCCGGACGTCGCCTACGGGCTGGCCGAGTTCATCGCGGCCGAGGAGATGTCCCGCAGCCGCGGCTACTGGTGGTCGCCGGACGGCGACCGCGTACTGGCGGCCCGGGTGGACGCGTCCCCGGTCCGCCGCTGGTGGATCGCCGACCCGGCGAACCCCGGGCAGGCGCCGGCCGAGGTGGCCTACCCGGCCGCGGGCACGCCGAACGCCGAGGTCACGCTGGTGCTGCTGTCGCTGGACGGCACGGCCACCGCGGTCGAGTGGGACCGCGAGCGCTACCCGTACCTGGCGCAGGTGCACTGGTCGGCGGCGGGCCCGCCGCTGCTGCTCGTCCAGACCCGCGACCAGCGCGAGCAGGTGTACCTGGCGGTGGACACCGCCACCGGGGGCACCCGGGAGGTGCACCGGGACCGCGATCAAATCTGGCTTGATCTTTTCGCCGGGGTGCCCGTGTGGACGTCCGGCGAGCGCCTCGTGCGGATCTCCGACGAGGACGGCGCACGGTCGCTGTTCGTCGGCGAACAGCCTTGGACGGGGCTGGAGTTGCACGTACGTGCGATGCTCGGGCGGGACGGCGACGCGGTCCTGCTGTCGGCCTCCGCGGGACCGGGCGCCAAGGACCCGGAGATCGGCGAGATCCATGTGTACCGCGCCGACGGCGGCCCGGGCGGACCGGTCCGGCTGAGCACCGAGCCGGGGGTGCACTCCGCGGTGCGCGCCGGGGGCGTCACGGTGCTGTCCTCCGCGTCACTGGGGTCGGCGGCCACTTCCGTGCGGGTGCTGCGGGACGGCGAGGAGGTGGCGGAGATCGCCTCGTACACCGAGACCCCGGTCCTCAGCGCGCGCCCGGTGCTGGTCGGCGCCGGCGAGCGCGGGGTGCCGGCGGCGGTGCTGCTCCCCTCGGGGTACCGGGCGGACGACGGCCCGCTGCCGGTGCTGATGGACCCCTACGGCGGGCCGCACGGCCAGATGGTGGTGAGCGCCCAGCGCGGCTACCTGCAGGCGCAGTGGCTGGCCGACCAGGGCTTCGCGGTCGTCGTCGCGGACGGCCGGGGCACCCCCGGGCACTCCCCCGCCTGGGAGAAGGCGATCGCGGGCGACTTCGCGGGGGTCACGCTCGACGACCAGGTCCACGCGCTGCACGCGCTGGCCGGCCACTACCCGCTGGACCTCACCCGGGTGGGCATCCGCGGCTGGTCCTACGGCGGCTACCTGGCGGCGCTGGCCGTGCTGCGGCGTCCGGACGTCTTCCACGCGGCGGTGGCGGGCGCCCCCGTCACCGACTGGCGGCTGTACGACACGCACTACACCGAGCGCTACCTCGGCCACCCCGAGGAGCGGCCGGCGGTGTACGCCGCCAACTCCCTGGTCACCGACGCCGGCCTGGCGGACCCGGCCGAGGAGGTCCGGCCGCTCATGATCATCCACGGTCTGGCCGACGACAACGTGGTGGCCGCGCACACCCTGCGGCTCTCCTCCGCGCTGCTGGCCGCCGGACGCCCGCACGAGGTGCTGCCGCTGTCCGGCGTCACGCACATGACGCCGCAGGAGGAGGTCGCCGAGAACCTGCTCCTGCTCCAGGTCGCGTTCCTCAAGCGCTCCCTGGGCGTCGGGCGGGACTAACGGGGGTCCCGGCGGGTCAGGGCGGGTCCTGCAGGTAGGCCGCCCGCGCCTCGGAGCCCGGGCCGGGGCCCGCACCGGGGCCGGGCGGCGGCTGCCCGTACGCGCCGAAGACGGGGAGGACGGCGGTCTGCTCGTAGAGCGGCATGGACAGGTTGTCAGCGGCCGCCGGGACCTCCGCCTCCACGTACGGGTCGCCGCCGGGCACGCCCACCGCAGCGAGGTCACCGGGCACGAGCAGCAGCGTCACCACCAGGGCGGCGCCCACCGCGAAGGCGGCGGCGAAGTCGTCGGCGGCCGGGGCGTCGATGCGGGAGGTGCCGATCACCGGGACCGCGGTCACCGCCAGCAGCCCGGCCACGGAGATGCCCAGCGGCCGGGCGAACGGGGCCCGGGAGAACGCGGCGAGGCCCGCGGCCGCGGCCAGCCCGGCGGTCGCCCAGACCAGCCACTCGTAGGGCGCGCCCACTTGGGAGTCGACCAGGTAGCCGCCCGTGGCGGTGCGCCAGAAGAAGCCCGGGGGCAGCGGCGCGTTCGGGTCGGAGCGGCGGGAGAACTCCAGGACCCCGGCGATGAGCGCGACCACCAGCAGCAGCATCCCCGCCAGCACGCCCGCCGCGGGCCGCGGCGGGGCGGGCGCGTCCTGGCCGGTGCGCCGTACGACCACGAGCAGCACGAGGGCGCCGGCGACCTGCCCGGCCGCGGTCAGCAGCAGGGCCCCCTGCAGCCCCGGCGCCCCGCCGCCCGCGGCGGGGGCGAGCAGGTACGCCGTGGGGGTGCGCAGCGCCAGGGTGACCACCGAGGCCGCCCCGAGGACCCCGACGCCGCCGGGCTTGAGGGACGCGACCGCGGCGGCCGTGTAGAGCACGAGGAGCAGCAGGTCCACGGTGGAGGTCACCAGCGGTGCCCCGCCGACCGGCACCGCCAGCCCGGCCCACACCTTGACGGCGCCCTCCGCGCGGAACTGCACGAGGTCCTGGCCCAGCCAGACCGCCTCCGCGGCCCCCAGGGCGGCGCAGACCACTCCTCCGAGCCGATACGCCCGCCGCACGGCCACCTCCCCGGCCCTTCCGGCAGCACTGTCGTTTGGCCTTCGCAGGGGATACGCAGCGGGCCGCCCCACCGTTCACCGCCGGCGCGCGGCGGCGTGCTGCGGCGTACGGCGGCCGGCCGGGGCGACGCACGTTCGCCCCGGCCGGCCCACGGCACCCGCACGGCCGTACGCTGCCCAGCGTGGCGCGTCCGTATATCGGTGACGCTTCGATCAAGTTGCGCGCGTGTAAAAGAAATTCATCCTGAATCCACCGCATTCGCCGAGCGACCGCGGAAGCTGTCAAGCACGCGTTCACGACAATATCCAAAACCTTGCCCCAAGATAACGGCGATCTTGTCTTCCGGTCGCTTCACCCCCTTGACTGGCCGCCAAATCCATTGCCCAATACCGGCTAGCTAGCCACGGGCGTTCACATGCGCCGCCAAATCTCTTTGGTGCGGGGGCAGATGACCATGTCCAGTCCGAGCACGGCCGCGAACCGGCCGGAACCCGTTCCGGCAGAGGCACCCGCCCACGTCGAGGGCACCGGGAAGGAGCCCTCGGAACTCGTCGGGCGCTCCCCGGGGCAGCTGGCCTGGCTGCGCTTCCGGCGCGACCGCACCGGAGTGATCTGCGCCGGCGTCGTGGTCCTCTACCTCGTCGTGGCCCTGGCCGCGCCGCTGATCTCCAAGGTGTACGGCAAGAACCCCTACGAGCTGTACGGCCAGGACCTCGGGCTGCTGAACAGCTACGGGATCCCGCTCAAGCCCAACGGCGGCATCGACGGCGACTTCTGGTTCGGGCTCGAACCCCAGCTCGGCCGGGACGTGTTCACCCTGCTGATCTACGGGATCCGCACCTCGCTGGGCATCGCCCTCGCCGTGACCACGGTCTCCGTCGTGGTCGGCGTGCTGATCGGGCTCGTGCAGGGCTACCTCGGCGGGCGCACCGACTACTTCCTGGGCCGGTTCTCGGACCTGATGCTGTCCTTCCCGCAGCAGCTGTTCTTCATCGCCTTCACCCCGGTGATCGTGGCGCTGTTCGTCTCCCCGCGCGACGAGGAACCGACCTACGTGCGCATCGCGGCGCTGGTCATCGTCCAGTTCGTGCTGGGCTGGATGAGCGTCGGCCGGCTGGTGCGGGCCCAGGTGCTGAGCCTGCGCGAGCGTGAGTTCATCGAGGCCGCGCGGATCAGCGGCGCCTCCCCGGCGCGGATCATCCGCAAGGAGCTGCTGCCGAACATCTGGTCCACGATCCTCGTCCAGTCGACCCTGCTGCTGCCGGTGAACGTCACCGCCGAGGCGGGCCTTTCCTATCTCGGTGTCGGAATTCTGCCGCCCACCCCGGACTGGGGGCTGATGTTCCAGCAGGCCGCGGCGTACTACGAATCCGACGTCACCTTCATGTTCTTCCCCGGCATCGCCATGGTGATCTTCGTGGTGGCCTTCAACCTGCTCGGGGATTCGGTCCGGGACGCACTCGATCCCAAGACCGTGCGCTAGGTGTCCAAGCCGCCGCGCCGGGCCCCTGTGGGGGGAGACCGGGCGCGCCGGTATCCGCAGTTCGGTTCACTGACAGGCAGGGAACAATGAGAATTCGCAAGGCGCGTCACGCCTCCGCGTTCCTGGCGTTGGGAGCTCTGACACTGTCCGCCGCGTGCAGCAGCGGTGGCGGCGGGGGGACGGGCACCGGCGGCGGCGAGGGCAAGAAGGCCACCGTGCAGAACTTCGGCATCGGTACGGCCGCCGACTCCAAGGGCCCCGCCCCGGAGGTCCCGGGGGCCACGAAGGGCGGCACGGCGTACGACCTCGACCAGGCGGGCTTCGACTACCTGGACCCCGGCCAGCAGTACGTCAGCGACCAGCTGTCGGTCCAGTTGCTCTACAACCGCTCGCTGACCGGCTACAAGATCGACGCCAAGACCGGCAAGACGATCCTGGTGGGCGACCTCGCCACCGACACCGGCAAGCCCTCCGACGGCGCGAAGACCTGGACCTTCACCCTCAAGGACGGCCTGAAGTTCGAGGACGGCACCCCCGTCACCTCCAAGGACGTCAAGTACGGCATCGAGCGGCTGTTCGCCGACTACCAGACGCAGGGTCCGCAGTACATCCAGAAGTGGCTCTACGGCGCCGACTACCGCAAGGCCTACACGGGCCCGTACGAGGGCAAGGAGATCCCGGCCGACAAGATCGACACGCCGGACGACAAGACCATCGTCCTCCACTTCCTGGAGGCGCACGCCGACGCGCCCTACGCGGCCGCGATGCCGAACATCTCGCCGGTGCCGAAGGCCAAGGACGACAAGCAGAAGTACAACAACCACCCGGTCGCGACCGGCCCGTACAAGATCGCCAGCTACAAGCCGGGCAAGGAGCTGGTCTTCGAGCGCAACACCAACTGGGACCCGAAGACCGACCCGATCCGCAACGCCTACCCGGACAGCTGGAACTTCCAGCTGGGCATCGCGGAGCCGGGCCTGACCAACCGGCTCGCCGCCGAGGACGGCGACGACAAGTACGCGGTGAACCTCTCCGGTTCCTCCGACCCGTCGAAGATGCAGACGCTGACGACGGACGCGCAGTACAAGTCGCGGACGGTGAACCAGTACCAGCCGTACGTCGAGGTCATCAACATCAACACCAAGCGGATCACCGACCCGAAGGTCCGCCAGGCGATCATGTACGCCTTCCCGATGACCCAGGTCCAGCAGGCCTTCGGCGGCGGCGCGCAGGGCGAGCTCGGCACCACGCTGCTCAGCCCGACCGTGGCCGGCTGGAAGAAGTACGACCCCTTCGGCAAGCTCGACAAGCCCACCGGTGACGTCGAGAAGGCCAAGGAGCTGCTGAAGGAGGCCGGTGTCACCGGCAAGGTGAAGCTCTCCTACGCCTACGCCAACACCCCGCGCTGGCAGAACGTCTCACTGACCATCGAGAAGGCGCTGGAGAAGGCCGGCTTCGACGTCCAGCGCAAGGCGATCGACCCGACCTCGTACTACACGGTCGTCGGCAAGCTCGACACCCCGTACGACATCTTCCGCACCGGCTGGGGCGCGGACTGGCCCAGCGCCTCCACCGTGGTCCCGCCGACCATGGACGGCCGCAACCTCGCCGACGGCACCAACAACTACTCGTTCCTCAACGACGAGCACGTCAACTCCGAGATCGACCGGATCCTGGCGATCACGGACATCAAGAAGCAGAACGACGAGTGGCGGACGCTGTCCGAGTACGTGCTGAAGAACGACACGTCGCAGATCCCGTTCATCTTCGACAAGTACTTCAACATCCACGGCTCGGGCCTCGGCGGCGTCACCTACAACGAGGTCTACGGGACGATCAACCCCAACACGATCTTCGTCAAGCAGTAGGCCCAGCGCAGACACGCCGGTCCCGACCTCTCCCCGGGCCGGGACCGGCGTCCCGACGGAACCGACGGAGAGCCTGACCCATGCTGCGTTTCCTGGTACGCCGTGTGCTGGGCGCGCTGGTCATCCTGCTGCTGATCAGCGCCATCACGTACTTCCTCTTCTTCTTCCTGCCCTCCGACCCGGC
Organism: Streptomyces sp. NPDC008238; assembly: GCF_042956445.1. Classification (NCBI taxonomy): domain Bacteria; kingdom Bacillati; phylum Actinomycetota; class Actinomycetes; order Kitasatosporales; family Streptomycetaceae; genus Streptomyces; species Streptomyces sp. NPDC008238. The sequence goes on from NZ_JBIBGK010000002.1 coordinate 290,275, forward strand.
GCTGCTGTCCTGCGGCAAGAACTGCAGCCCGCAGAACGTGGCCCTGATCCGCAAGAACCTCGGCCTGGACCTGCCGATCTGGACCCAGTACTGGCACTTCATGGTCGGCATCTTCGCCGGCCGGGACATGCCCATCGGCCACTGCCCGGCGCCGTGCTTCGGCTACTCCTTCGCCGACCAGCAACTCGTCTGGGACACCATCGCCGACCGCTACCCGACGACGCTGTCGCTGGCGATCGGCGGCGCCACCGTCTTCCTGTGCGTCGGCGTCGGCCTCGGGCTGGTCTCCGCCTGGCAGCAGGGCAAGGCCTTCGACCGGATCGCCAGCGGCGTCTCGCTGGTCGGCAACTCCGTGCAGATCTACTTCCTCGGACCGATCGCCATCGGCCTGTTCGCGAGCAGCTGGCACGTGCTGGACCGCGGGCACGACCCCGACTGGTCGCACGACCCGTGGGGTTCGGTGCAGGGGCTGATCCTGCCCTGCCTGGTGCTCTCGGTGATCTTCTGGTCCAACTACAGCCGGCAGACCCGCTCGCTGATGGTGGAGCAGCTGTCCGAGGACCACATCCGGGCCGCCCGCGCCAAGGGCATGTCCTCCCGCTACGTCTTCCTGCGGTACGCGCTGCGCGGCGCCGCCGCCTCCATCATCACCATCTTCGGCATCGACCTGAGCGCCGTCCTGGGCGGCGCGATCATCACCGAGGTCACCTTCGGACTGCACGGCCTCGGCCTGCTGTCCGTGCAGGCCGTGCTCCGCAGCGACCTGCCGCTGGAGATGGCCGTGATGCTGATCGGCGCCACGATCATCGTCGTCTGCAACATCGTCGTCGACGCCGCCTACGCCCTCATCGACCCGCGGATCAGGCTGTCGTGAGCCGGGACGCCTGCCGGCACGCAGAGGAGAAGCACCGTTGAGCATCCTCACCAAGACCGAGGCGGGGCCGCCCGGGCCCGGGGACCCCGCGCCGTCCGGGCCGTTCCTGTCGGTCCGCGACCTGTACGTGCAGTTCGCCACCGAGGACGGCGTGGTCAAGGCCGTCGACGGGCTCTCCTTCGACCTGGAGCGCGGCAGCACCCTGGGCATCGTCGGCGAGTCCGGCTCCGGCAAGTCGGTCACCAACCTGGCGGTCCTCGGTCTGCACGACCGCCGCAACACCACCGTCCGCGGCGAGATCGTGCTGGACGGGCAGGAGCTGACGGGGGCCTCCGAGCGGACCCTGGAACGGCTGCGCGGCCGGAAGATGGCGATGATCTTCCAGGACTCGCTGACCGCGCTCTCCCCGTACTACTCGGTGGGCCGGCAGATCGCCGAGCCGTACATGAAGCATATGGGGGCCTCGAAGAAGGCCGCCCGGGAGCGGGCGATCGAGATGCTGGCCCGGGTGGGCATCCCGCAGCCGCGGCTGCGGGTGGACGACTTCCCGCACCAGTTCTCCGGGGGCATGCGGCAGCGCGCGATGATCGCGATGGCGCTGGTCTGCGACCCGGCGCTGGTCATCGCGGACGAGCCGACGACGGCCCTGGACGTGACCGTGCAGGCGCAGATCCTCGACCTGCTGAAGGACCTGCAGCGGGAGACGGGCACGGCGATCGTCATCATCACCCACGACCTGGGCGTGGTCGCCAACACGGCGGACGACGTGATGGTGATGTACGCGGGGCGCTGCGTGGAGCGCGGCACCGTGCACGAGATCCTCAAGGCACCCGAACACCCCTACTCCTGGGGGCTGCTGGCCTCCATCCCGCGGCTGTCGGCGCCGGTGGACCTGCCGCTGTCCCCGATCCCCGGCAGCCCGCCGAGCCTGCTCTCCCCGCCCTCCGGCTGCCCCTTCCACCCGCGCTGCGGCTTCACCGGGGAGGTCGGCGGCGGACGCTGCACCACCGAGCGGCCCGCCATTGCGGAGGACGAGCGGCACGGCTCCGCCTGTCACCTGGAGCGGGAGCGGAAACGGGAGATCTTCACCGGGCAGATCCGGCCCCGGCTGGGCGGAGGTGCGCGGTGAGCGCCGCGGAGCAGGACCACGCGCCGGGGGAGACCATGGGCCCGCTGCTCGAAGTGACCGGGCTGCGCAAGTACTTCCCCGTGCGGGGCGGCTTCCTGGTCAAGCGCCACGTGGCGGACGTGCGGGCGGTGGACGGCATCGACTTCACCATCGCCGAGGGCGAGAGCCTCGGCCTGGTCGGCGAGTCGGGCTGCGGCAAGTCCACCACCGGGCGGCTGGTGACCCGGCTGCTGGAGCCCAGCGCGGGACGGATCAGCTACCGGGGCCGGGACATCACGCACGCCTCGCGCAGGGAGCTGGCCCCGATCCGCTCCGAGATCCAGATGATCTTCCAGGACCCGTACGCCTCGCTGAACCCGCGGCAGACCGTCGGGCACATCGTGTCGGCGCCGCTGGAGATCAACGGGATCGACCCGCCGGGCGGCCGCGAGAAGCGGGTGCGCGAGCTGCTGGAGACCGTCGGCCTCAACCCGGAGCACTACAACCGCTTCCCGCACGAGTTCTCCGGCGGCCAGCGGCAGCGCATCGGGGTGGCCCGGGCACTGGCGCTGGAGCCGAAGCTCATCGTGGCCGACGAGCCGGTGTCGGCGCTGGACGTCTCGATCCAGGCCCAGGTGGTCAACCTGCTGCAGCGCCTGCAGCGGGAACTGGGCATCGCCTTCCTGTTCATCGCCCACGACCTCGCGGTGGTACGGCACTTCTCGCAGCGCGTCGCGGTGATGTACCTCGGGCGGATCGTGGAGGTCGGCGAGCGCCGGGACATCTACGAGCGGCCGCGCCACCCGTACACCCACGCCCTGCTGTCCGCCTCGCCCGAGCCGGACCCGGACGACCGCCACGCGACGGAGAGGATCCGCCTCGCCGGCGACGTGCCCTCGCCCGTCTCGCCGCCGTCCGGCTGCCGCTTCCGCACGCGCTGCTGGAAGGCGCAGGACAGGTGCGCCACCGAGGAACCTCCCCTGGTCCGCCTGGAGGGGAACCGGGAGGGTCACCTGAGCGCGTGCCACTTCCCCGAGGAGCCGACGACCGCGGCCCGCGGCGAGGACGTCGTCCTCGACCCGGCACTGACCGCGATCGAGGAGACGCCCGCCGACAGGACCCCTTGACCCGGGCCGACAGACGTCTCCGTTCGGAGCCCGACCCGCGCCCACACCCCTGCACCACCGGGCGCGGGTCGCGCGTTCTTGTGGCTCGGTTCGCCTGGCGCGCTGCTCCGCGGCTCACTCGCCCGGGGCCTCGGGCGGCACCACCGTCTTCTCCTCGGCGAAGTGGCACGCGCTGGCGTGCGCCGCCGGGGAGTCCACCCCGCGGAACACCGCGGGCACCGCGAGTTCCGGCACCTCCAGCGTGCAGCGTTCGCGCGCCTTCCAGCAGCGGGTGCGGAAGCGGCAGCCGGAGGGCGGATCGGCGGGTGAGGGGACGTCGCCGCTCAGGATGACGCGCTCGCGGTGCGCGCGCGCCCCGGGGTCCGGCACCGGCACCGCCGACAGCAGCGCCTGGGTGTAGGGGTGGGTGGGGTGGTCGTAGATCTGGGTGCCGTCGCCCGTCTCGACGATCCGTCCCAGGTACATCACCGCCACCCGGTCCGAGATGTGCCGGACGATCGACAGGTCGTGGGCGATGAAGAGGTAGGAGAGGTCGAACTCGTCCTGCAGCCGCTCCATCAGGTTGACGACCTGCGCCTGCACCGACACGTCCAGCGCCGAGACCGGCTCGTCGGCGACGATGACCTCGGGGCGCAGCGCCAGCCCGCGGGCGATGCCGACGCGCTGCCGCTGGCCGCCGGAGAACTGGTGCGGATAGCGGTTGACGTGCTCGGGGTCGAGGCCGACCACCTCCAGTAGTTCGCGCACCCGGCGGCGGCGGTCGCCCTTGGGCGCGGCGTCCGGATGGATCTCGTACGGCTCGCCGACGATGTCGCCGACCGTCATGCGCGGGTTCAGCGAGGTGTACGGGTCCTGGAAGACCATCTGGATGTTCCGGCGCACGGCCTTCAGGGCCCGGCCCGACAGCCTGGTGACGTCCTCGCCCCGGTAGAGGATCTGCCCCTTGGTGGCCCGTTCCAGGTGCACCAGCAGCCGGGCCACGGTGGACTTGCCGCAGCCGGACTCGCCGACGACGCCGAGGGTCTCGCCGCGGTGCAGGTCGAGGTCCACGCCGTCGACCGCCTTCACAGCGCCGACCTGCCGCTTGAAGACGATCCCCTGGGTCAGCGGGAAGTGCTTGTACAGCCCGCGCACCTGGAGCACGGGCTCACCGCTGGTCCTCACCGAGGCACTCCCTCCAGAAGTGGCAGGCGCTGCCCCGCCGGGCGTTGATCCGGTACAGCTCCGGCTCGTCGGTGGCGCACACGTCGCGGGCCAGCGGGCAGCGCGGGTGGAAGGCGCAACCGGAAGGGATGCGCAGCAGGTTGGGGGGCAGGCCCTTGATCGCGTAGAGCTCGCGGCCCTTGCGGTCCAGGCGCGGGATCGACTCCAGCAGGCCCTTGGTGTACGGGTGCGCGGGCGCCCGGTAGATCTCGTGGACGGGCGCGGTCTCCACGATGCGCCCGGCGTACATCACCGCGATGTGGTCGGCGACGTCGGCGACCACGCCCAGGTCGTGGGTGATGAGGATCAGGCCCATGCCGTACTCGCGCTGCAGCTCCGCCAGGAGCTCCATCACCTGGGCCTGGACGGTGACGTCGAGCGCGGTGGTCGGCTCGTCGGCGATGATCAGCTCGGGTTCCAGGGCGAGCGCCATCGCGATCATGACGCGCTGCCGCATGCCGCCGGAGAACTGGTGCGGGTACTGCCCGACGCGGTCGCGGGCCGCGGGGATGCGCACCCGGTCCATCAGCTCCACCGCCCGGGCCCGGGCGTCCTTGCGGGACATCCCGCGGTGCACCCGGAACATCTCGCCGAGCTGGTCGCCCACGGTCAGCACGGGGTTGAGGGCGGACAGCGCGTCCTGGAAGATCATCGCCATCCTGGCGCCGCGCACCTTGCGGCGCTCCTCGGCGCCCATGGTGAGCAGGTCCTCGCCGTGGAAGAGGACCTCGCCGCGGGTGACGAACCCGGGCGGCGAGTCGAGGATGCCCATGACGGCCTGCGCGGTCACCGACTTGCCGGAGCCGGACTCGCCGAGCACGGCCAGCGTCTGGCGGGGTCGCACCGCGTACGAGACCCCGTTGACGGCGCGGGCGACGCCGTCCCGGGTGCGGAACTCCACGTGCAGGTCGCGTACGTCGAGCAGGGGCGGCTCGTCCGGGGCCGCGGCGGCCATCGCTCCTCCGTCCATCAGCGCAGCTTGGGGTCGAGGGCGTCGCGCACCGCGTCACCGAGCATGATGAAGGCCAGCACCGTCACGCTCAGCGCCCCGGCCGGCCAGAGCAGCATGTGCGGGGCGTTGCGGATCTGGGTGGAGGCCTGCGAGATGTCGATGCCCCAGGAGACGGTGGGCGGCTTCAGCCCGACACCGAGGTAGGACAGGGTGGCCTCCAGGGAGATGTACGTGCCGAGCGCGATGGTCGCGACGACGATGACGGGCGCGACCGCGTTGGGCGCGATGTGCCGCAGCAGCAACCGGGTGTTGCCGGCGCCGAGCGCCCGGGCGGCCTGGACGTAGTCGTTCTGCTTGACGGTGATCACCGAGCCGCGGGCGATGCGGCCGATCTGCGGCCAGCCGAGCAGCACGATGAAGCCCACCACCGGCCACACGGTGGTGCCGGTGACCACGGACAGGAACACCAGCCCGCCCAGGACGATCGGGATGCCGAAGAAGATGTCGCTCACCCGGGAGAGCACGGCGTCCGCCCAGCCGCCGTGGTAGCCGGCGAGGCCGCCGAGCAGCGCGCCGAGCAGGGCGGCGCCGACGGTGGCGCAGATGCCCACAGTGAGCGAGGCGCGGGCCCCGTGGACGACCCGGGTGTAGACGTCGCACCCCTGGGTGTCGAAGCCGAAGGGGTGGCCGGGCGAGGAGCCCTGCTGGGAGTGGTCCAGGTTGCAGCTGAGCGGGTTGCCGGGGGCGATGAGCTGCGGCCAGACGGAGATGACGACGAGGAACAGGATGACCAGCGCGGCGACCACGAAGACCGGGTTGTGCCGCAGGTCCCGCCAGGCGTCCGACCACAGGCTGCGGGGCCGGTCGGCGCCGTCCCGGCCGGCCGGGACGCCCGGCGCCGTCCCGGGGGCCGGCGTCCGCTCCAGGGTGCGTGCCTCGTCCTGGCCCAGCCCCATGGCGGCTCCCGTCCCGCCGGCCGGCTCCATGGCCTCGTCGGGGTGGTTGCGCGGTTCAGGCATAGCGGATCCTCGGGTCGAGGACGGCGTAGAGGAGGTCGACCAGCAGGTTGGCGAGGAGGAAGACGATGACCAGGATCGTCACGAAGCCCACCACGGTCGCCGAGTCCAGCCGCAGGATGCCCTGGTAGAGCTGGTAGCCCACGCCGTGGATGTTGAAGATGCGCTCAGTGACGATGGCCCCTCCCATCAGCGCCCCGATGTCGGTGCCGATGAAGGTGACCACCGGGATCAGGGAGTTGCGCAGCAGGTGACGGGTGATCACCCGGCGTCTGGGCAGCCCCTTGGCGACGGCGGTCCTGACGTAGTCGGCCCGGACGTTCTCCACGACCGAGGTGCGGCTGAGCCGGGTGACGTACGCGAGCGAGGTCAGGGCCAGCACGAACGCCGGCACGATCAGCTCGTCGAACCGGGCCTCGGAGGAGACCGAGGGCGCGATGACGTTCCACTTGACGCCCAGCAGGTACTGCAGCACGTAGCCGGTCACGAAGGTCGGCACGGAGATGACGACGAGGGTGCCGAGTAGCGTGGCGGTGTCCGCGGGACGGCCGCGGCGCAGGCCGGTGAGGACGCCGAGGGTGATGCCGATGACGATCTCGAGGAGGACGGCGAGGACGGTCAGCCGCAGCGTGACGGGCAGGGCGGAGGCCAGCAGTTCGGTGACCGGCTGCCCGTTCCAGGCGATCCCGAAGTCGCCCCGGAAGATCTGCCCCATGTAGCGCAGGTACTGCTGCCACAAGGGGTGGTCCAGGTACAGGTCGTGGCGGATCTGCGCGGCCGTCGCGGGGTCGCAGGCGCGGTCCCCGCAGCGGGCCTGGACCGGGTCGCCGAGCGCGTACACCATGACGAAGATGAGCACGGTGGTTCCGGCGAAGACCGGGATCATCTGCAGCAGACGGCGGATGACGTACCGTCCCATGGGCGTCAGCTGACCTTGATCTGGTGGTAGACGGGGACGCTGAAGGGGTTGAGGGCGACGCCGGAGAGCCGCTGCGACCAGCCCGCGCTGCCGTTCTGGTACCACAGGGCGATCGCGGGCACCTGCCGCGGCAGGATCCGCTCGGCCTGCTGGAAGGTCTCGACGGCCCTGGCGGGGTCGCTCTCGGCGTTCGCCCGGTCGACGAGCCGGTCGAAGTCGGGGTCGCTGAAGTGCGCGTCGTTGGACGAGGCGTCGGTGTAGTACAGCGGCTGCAGGAAGTTCTGGATCAGCGGGTAGTCCATCTGCCAGCCCGCCCGGAACGGGTTGCGCATCCGCTTGTTGACGATCTGGTTGCGGAAGTCGGCGAAGGTGCCGACGGGATCGCCGACGCAGGCGTCGTCCTTGCCGAGCGCGTTGTTGATGCTGTTGCAGACCGCGTCGACCCAGTCCTTGTGGGAGCCGCCGTCCGCGTTGTACGTGATCCTCATGGTGCCGCCGGGGAGGCCGCCGCCCTCCTTGACCAGCTGCCTGGCCCGGGCGGGGTCGTAGTCGCAGACCCGGCCGCAGAGGGTGTCGTCGAAGCCGCCGTCCGCGCCGAGCACGGGTGAGGTCCAGTCCCGGGCCGGGATGCGGGTGTTCTGGAAGATCTGCCGGGTGATCTGCGGGCGGTTGACGGCCATGGAGATGCCCTGGCGGAGCTTCTCGGAGTTCCTGCCCGACCAGGCCTTGTCGTAGAGCGGGAAGGCCAGGGTCTGGATGATGCCGGCCGGGGTGTTGAGGTAGCGGCCGTCCAGGTCGGTCTTGACGTTCCTCAACTGGGCGGCGGGGACGTCGTCGACGAGGTCGAGGTTGCCGGCCTGGAGGTCGGTGTAGGCGGTGTTGTTGTCCGTGTAGACCTTCAGGTCCACGCCGCCGTTGACGGCCGCGTCGTCGCCCTTGTACCCGTCCCAGGCGCGCAGCCGCATGCCCTGGCCCTTGGTGTAGGACTCCACGCGGTACGGGCCGTTGCCGACGGGCTTCCTCAGCCAGGCGGCGTGGTCGGTGAAGAAGGCCTTCGGCAGGGGCATGAACGCGGCGTAGCCGAGGGTGTCGGGCCAGGTGGAGAACTTCTGGTTGAGCCTGACGGTGAAGTTCAGGTCGTCCTGCCGGGTCAGCCCGGAGAGCTTCGCGGCGGACGGCTTCCCGGACTCCGGATGGACCTTCCCGTAGCCCTCGACGTACCGGAAGAAGGACGCGTTGATCTGCTTGTTCGTCACGAGCGCGCCGTAGTTCCAGGCGTCGATGAACGAATCGGCGGTGACCTTCTCGCCGTTGCCGAAGGTCCAGCCGTCCTTGAGCCTGATCCTGAAGGTCCGCTGGTCCGTGGTCGCGATCGAGTCGGCGATGACGTTCTCGGCGGCCGCCGTCCTCGGGTTGTACCGCTTGAGGCCGCGGAAGATCATGTCGAGCACCTTGCCGCCCTGCACCTCATTGGTGTTGGCGGGCTCCAGAGGATTCTGCGGATCGGTCCACGAGGCGCTGAACACACCCGGGCCGCCGGTGCCGCCGCCCCCGTCCCCGCCTCCGCAGCCTGTCGCCACCAGGGCGGCCGCGGCCGCGCAGACGGCCCACCTCGCCGCGCTCCGTCGCATCGGATGCCTCCTCGGGGAGCTCTGGGCCATGAAGGACACGAGACTCACCATGACATCGCAAACCCATACATATTGCACAGCGGCTCACCGGCCCGGGGTGGCCACGAGGGGGACAGAGGGTTTTCCCTATGCACCGATCCGTCAATGAGGGGCATCCCGATAGTCAGGTTAAATTTCGACCAAAAAAATAAAGGATCCATCACGACGAACCGGTGCTCGTTGACGCGGCCATAATTCGGTTGCGAAAGTCCCATCAACCCTGCAAGCCCGGCCGGAATACGCACGACCTGCGCAGACGGCCGGAGTTCAAATGTTTCGGCCGTGCTACACCACTATGTCAGAAGCGGCCGGCGAAGAAAGTTCAATCTTGTTATTCGTTCGAAACGAACCGACTGAGAGTGTGAGCCGTGGGCCGTTACCTGCTGCGCCGACTGATCAACAACGTGGCGCTGGTTCTGATCGCGGCCTCACTCACGTACTTCCTGGCGGCGATCAGCCTGAACCCGCGGGCCAACTTCGCCGGCCGCAACCCCCCGGTGGCGGCCTCCTCGGTGACGGCCACCCTGAACGAATACAACCTCAACCCGGACACCCCGGTCGTGGTCCGCTTCGCCCACTGGGCGAACGGCGTGGCCCACGGGGACCTCGGACGGACCGTCACCGGCGGTGAGGTCAACGACGAGTTCGGCCGGCGCGTCGGCGTGAGCACCCGCCTGCTGCTGATCGCCACCATCCTGGGCTCCATCGGCGGTGTCCTGATGGGCGCCTGGGGGGCCATCAGGCAGTACCGGACGTCGGACCGGGTGACCACACTGGCCTCGTTCTTCGTCCTGGCCATGCCGGTGTTCGTGATCGCGGTGACCTTCAAGCTCTGGGCGATCGACATCAACGACGCCGTCGGGCACAAGGTCATCGAGTACACGGGGGAGTACGATCCCGGGCTGACCGGGACGGGTGAGATCCTCGCCAGCCGGCTGCAGCACCTGCTGCTGCCCAGCCTGACCCTGATCGTCATCCAGGTCGCCCTCTACAGCCGCTACCAGCGCAGCACCATGCTGGACGTGCTCGGCAGCGACTTCCTGCGCACCGCCCGGGCCAAGGGCCTGACGCGGCGGGCGGCGCTGATGAAGCACGGCCTGCGCACCGCGGTCCTCCCGGTGGTCCCGCTGCTGGTCTACAACGTCGTCCTGCTCTTCACCGGAGCCACCTTCACCGAGAAGATCTACGGCTGGCACGGCATGGGCGAGTGGCTCGTCAACTCCATCAGCACCAACGACGTCAACGCGGTCGCCGCCGTCGGCATGTTCACGGCGTGCGTGGTGCTGATCGCCGGCCTGCTGTCCGATGTGCTCTACGCGGCGCTCGATCCCCGCGTACGGGTGCGCTGAGACCCACCGCACCCCTCCGCCGCCCCGATCCCGCGTTCCCAGGAGCCTCCACCCATGGCCGTCCAGACCCCCTCCGTGCAGCCTCCCGCACCGGCGTCCGCCGTGCCGGGCGACCAGCCCGCCCGGCGCCGCGTGAGCGGCCGGCTCCGGCTCACCGCCGTCCGCTTCTCGCGCAACCGCATGGCCCTGTTCGGGTTGGTCATGCTGCTGCTGCTCTTCCTGATGGCCTACGTCTCGCCGCTGTTCTACAAGTGGGACTACACCGAGCTGGACTTCACCGCCTTCCAGAAGCCGCCCTCGGGCGAGCACTGGTTCGGCACCGACCAGACGGGCTCCGACCTCTTCGCGCTCACCGCGCGCGGCATGCAGAAGTCCCTGGTCATCGGCATCCTGACCGGCCTCATCTGCACCTTCGTCGCCGCCGCGGTCGGCGCCAGCGCCGGCTACTTCGGCGGCTGGACGGACCGTTCCCTGATGTGGGTGGTCGACCTGCTGCTGGTGATGCCCAGCTTCCTGATCATCGCGGTGCTCTCGCCCCTGTTCCAGGGCACCACCTGGCTGGTGTTCGTGGTGCTGCTGGCGGGGTTCAGCTGGATGATCACCGGACGGGTGGTCCGCAGCATGACGCTCACCCTGAAGGACCGTGAGTTCGTCAAGGCCGCCAAGTACATGGGCGTACCCGCGCCCGTCATCATCTTCCGGCACATCCTGCCGTCGATGGCCTCGATGCTGATCATCGACGGCACGATCCAGGTCGGTGCGGCGATCATCGGCGAGACCAGCCTGTCGTACTTCGGCTTCGGCGTGCAGTCCCCCGACGTCTCCCTGGGCACGGTCATCGCCACCGGCACGCCGGCGGCCCCGTCCTTCCCGTGGCTGTTCTACTTCCCGGCCGGGTGCCTGGTGCTGATCTGCCTGTCGATCGCCTTCATCGGCGACGGCCTGCGCGACGCGCTCGACCCCAACTCCAGCGGCGCCAAGGCCCGCGCCCCCCGCACCTCCAAGAGCACCGCCAAGAGCACCACCAAGGAAGGACGCACGTCGTGAGCGAGACGCCCCCCGCCCTCGAGGTCACCGACCTCCACGTCTCCTTCCCGAGCGAGGCCGGGCCGGTCAGGGCCGTGCGCGGCGTGTCCTTCTCGGTGCGTCCGGGCGAGGTCCTCGGCATCGTCGGCGAGTCCGGCTCCGGCAAGTCCGTGTCCTCCCTGGCGGTCCTCGGGCTGCTCCCGGAGACCGCCGACATCAAGGGCTCGGTCAAGCTGCACGGCCGCGAGCTGCTGGAGCTGGACGACCGGGACATGACGGAGATCCGCGGCAAGGACATCGCGATGGTCTTCCAGGACCCGCTGTCCGCGCTGACCCCGGTCTACTCGGTCGGCGACCAGATCGTCGAGGCGCTGCGGATCCACCAGGACCTGGACAAGGACGCGGCCCGCAAGCGCGCGGTCGAACTGCTGGAACTGGTGGGCATCCCCGACCCGGCGCGGCGCGCCGACGCCTTCCCGCACGAGTTCTCCGGCGGCATGCGCCAGCGCGCGATGATCGCCATGGCGATCGCCAACGACCCCGAGGTGATCATCGCCGACGAGCCGACGACCGCCCTGGACGTGACCATCCAGGCGCAGATCCTGGACGTCCTGAAGAAGGCCCAGGAGGTCACCGGCGCCGCGATCGTCATGATCACCCACGACCTGGGCGTGGTGGCCGGCTTCGCCGACCGGGTCCAGGTGATGTACGCGGGCCGTCCCGTGGAGACGGGGACCGTGGACGACGTCTACTACTCCCCGCGCATGCCGTACACCATCGGCCTGCTCGGTTCGATCCCCCGGCTCGACGACGGCGGGCGCCACGCGCTGACCCCGATCGACGGCAATCCGCCCTCGCTGGTGGACCTGCCGGAGGGCTGCCCCTTCGCGGCCCGCTGCCCCATCGCGACCGACCTGTGCCGGCGCGTCGAGCCCGAACTGACCGTGCGCGACGGCGGCAACCACCCCACGGCCTGCCACCGCAGCCACGAACTGGTGGCGGGCGGCGCCCTGGACCCCGCGACCATCTACCCGGTGCCGCCGCTGCCCGAGGCCCCGGCGGACTCCGTGCCCCGCCACGACCGCGCCCCGGTGCTGGAGGTCAACGGGCTGGTCAAGCACTTCCCCCTGCTCCACGGCGCGGTCGTCAAGCGCAAGGTGGGCGAGGTGCGTGCCGTCGACGGCATCAGCTTCGACATCCGCGAGGGCGAGACCCTGGGCCTGGTGGGCGAGTCGGGCTGCGGGAAGACGACCACGCTGCTGGAGATCCTCGACCTGCCCTCCGGGCAGTCCGGCACGGTCACCGTCTTCGGCAAGGACATCCGGGGCCTGAAGGGCGCCGAGCGCAAGGCGCTCCGCCGCGACCTGCAGGTCGTCTTCCAGGACCCGATGGCCGCGCTGGACCCGCGGATGCCGGTCGGCGACATCCTCGCCGAGCCGCTGAAGACCCACGGCTGGTCCCGGGACCGCGTCGCCGCCCGGGTACCGGAGTTGCTGGGCCAGGTCGGCCTCGACCCGGACCACGTGGACCGCTTCCCCGCGGAGTTCTCCGGCGGTCAGCGGCAGCGCATCAGCATCGCGCGGGCGCTCGCGCTGGAGCCCAAGCTGGTCGTCCTGGACGAGCCGGTCTCGGCGCTGGACGTCTCGATCCAGGCCGGTGTGCTCAACCTGCTGGACGAGCTCAAGGCGCGCATGAACCTGAGCTACCTCTTCGTGGCGCACGACCTGTCCGTCGTACGCCACATCGCCGACCGCATCGCGGTGATGTACCTGGGCCGGATCGTCGAACTCGGCACCGCCGAGGCGGTCTTCGAAGCGCCCTCCCACCCGTACACCCAGGCGCTGCTCTCCGCCGTGCCGCTGCCCGATCCCCGCAAGGAGCGCGAACGCAGGCGCATCCTGCTCACCGGTGACCTTCCCAGCCCCGCGGACGTGCCGACCGGCTGCCGATTCCGCAACCGCTGCCCGAAGTTCGCCTCCCTGGACGAGTCCGACCGCGGCCGGTGCCGCGAGGAGGACCCGGCACCGACCGGACTGGCGGGCGACCACACCGCGGCCTGCCACTTCGCCGCCGCCGTCACCGTCGTGTGATTTCCCACCCCGCAAGAGGAGAGAGAGTCCGTTGAACAGAACACGTATGTCCGTCGCCGTGGTGGCGCTGGCCACGGCGAGCGCGCTGACCCTGACCGCGTGCGGCGGCGGGGACGGGAAGGACGCCGCCGGGTCCAAGAAGAACTCGGTGCCCAAGTCCAGCGTCAACAACATCAAGGCCACCGACCGCGACCAGCTCAAGCAGGGCGGCACGGTGAACTGGCCGCTGGGCGAGATCGCCGAGAACTTCAACTACAACCAGGTCGACGGCACCCTGGCCGACGGCTTCGACGTCGAGCGCGCCGTGATGCCGATCATCATGATGTCCGACGCCACCGGCACGGTCGCCCCCAACCCGGACTACCTGACCTCGGCGGAGGCCTCCGACAGCTCCGGCAAGCAGGTCGTCACGTACAAGATCAACCCCAAGGCCAAGTGGTCCGACGGCACCCCGCTGTCCTGGAAGGACTTCGAGGCCAGCTGGAAGGCGCTGAACGGCAAGGACGCCAAGTACAAGATCTCCTCCAGCACCGGCTACGAGCTGATCAGCGGCGTCGCCAAGGGCGCGAACGACCAGGAGGCCGTGGTCACCTTCTCCAGCCCCTTCGGTGACTGGAAGAGCCTGTTCAGCCCGCTGTACCCGGCCCAGGTCATCGGCACCCCGGACGGCTTCAACACCGGCTACCTGGGCAAGTTCCCGGTCACCTCGGGTGCCTTCAAGTTCCAGGGCATCGACAAGACCACCAAGACCCTGACCGTCGTGCGCGACGACGCCTGGTGGGGCAACAAGGCCATCCTGGACAAGATCATCTACCGGGCCCTGGACTCGGACGCCACCGCCGGCGCCTTCGCCAACGGCGAGGTCGACTTCTTCAACGTCGGCCCCGACTCGGCCGCCTACAAGCAGGCCAAGGAGGTCAAGGGCGCCGACATCCGCAAGGCGGCCGGCCCCAACTACCGCCACGTCACCTTCAACGGCGCCCGCGGCCCGCTGAAGGACGTCAAGGTCCGCCAGGCCATCATGTCCGCGCTGAACCGGCAGGCCATCGCCGAGTCCGACCTGCAGGGTCTGGACTGGGACGCCAAGCCGCTCAACAACCACTTCTTCGTCACCAACCAGAAGGGGTACAAGGACAACGCCGCGGGCATCGGCGTCTTCGACCAGGCCAAGGCCAAGAGCCTGCTGGACGAGGCCGGCTGGAAGCAGGGCGGCGAGTTCCGCACCAAGGACGGCAAGACCCTCGAGCTGGACTTCGTCATCCCGGCGAACGTCAGCACCTCCGCCAACGAGGGCAAGCTGATGCAGCCGATGCTCAAGGCGGTCGGCATCAAGATGAACATCAAGTCGGTGCCGCTGCAGGAGTTCTTCGACAAGTACGTCAACACCGGCAGCTTCGACCTGACGGCCTTCTCCTGGCTCGGCACGCCCTTCCCGGTGTCGTCGACGAAGTCGATCTACGCCAAGCCCGTGGGCGACAACATCCAGCAGAACTACACCGGCGTCGGCAGCGACGAGCTGGACGCGGCGATGAACAAGGCCGCCGCGGACACCGACCCGGCCCAGGCGATCACCGACGCCAACGCCTCGGACCTGATGATCTGGCAGCAGGCCAACCTGCTGCCGCTGTACCAGCGCCCCGACATCTACGCGGTGAAGAAGAACCTGGTCAACATCGGCGCCTTCGGCTTCCAGGACCTGCGCTACGAGAACATCGGCTTCCTGAAGTAGGCCGCCCCGCCGGCTCCCGGCACCCTCGTCCGCCCCGTCACCACCCGGTGACGGGGCGGACCCCTTCGTTCCCGTGGCGCATGCGGGGCCGTCGCCGCGGGACCGTCGACGGCCCCGCACGCACCGGCCCTCCGGCAGGACAGGATTCCCCGCCCATGCTCGAGAACTCGCTGCCGTACGCCCATGTCTTCGCCCACTTCGGGGTGGCGCCGGGCGACCGTCCCGCCCGCTCGCTCCACCCGCACTCACCGGTCTTCCGGTGCCGCGTGGCCGGTACGGAGGCGGTGCTGAAGAGGGCCGCCTCGCCGGAGTCCGCGGCGGCGGCCCTCGCCGGCTGGACGCGCGCCCTGGCGGCGCGGGACGTACCGGTGGTGACCCCGCTCGACGGGCCCGCCACGAACCCGGCCCGGATGGGCGAGGAGGCCTGGGTGGCCTATCCCTGGGTGGAGGGCCGGCCCTACTCCGGCACGGACGCGGACATCGAGGCGGCGGGCGACCTGCTGGGACGGCTGCACGCGCACAGCGCCGACGGCCCCGCCGGCGTCCCGGCCTTCACCTGGCCGGACCACGAACCGGCGGACCTCGAGGCCGAGCTCGACGCGCTGCGCCCCGCCCTGGAGCGCCACGCCCCGGCGGTCCGGGAGGCCGCGACGGCCCGGCTGGAGCGGTGGTCCCGGACGCTGATGACGCAGCTGATGCCCGCACTGCGCGACGGGGGCCTGCCGCATGTCGTCGCGTCGATGGACTTCAAGGCGAACAACCTGGTCTACGCCGCCGGCGGACCGGTGCTCGTCGACCCGGAGAACGCCGAGTACGCGCCGCGGCTGCTCGACCTCGCACTGGCGCTGCTGCTCTTCCACACCGAGTCGCCGGCCGCCCCGCCACGGCCGTTCACGCCCCGCGAATG
This sequence comes from Streptomyces sp. NPDC008238, assembly GCF_042956445.1. Classification (NCBI taxonomy): domain Bacteria; kingdom Bacillati; phylum Actinomycetota; class Actinomycetes; order Kitasatosporales; family Streptomycetaceae; genus Streptomyces; species Streptomyces sp. NPDC008238. The sequence goes on from NZ_JBIBGK010000002.1 coordinate 306,245, forward strand.
GGCCGTCTTCCAGGGCGCCTACCGCCGCCACTGCGCGCTGACCGCGGCCGAGGTGGCGCTGTGGCCGGTGGCCGTGCGCTACATGCAGGTCGAGTGGGGCATCTGGACGCTCCTGGACGCCACCGAGTGCGACGACTGGGCCGACCCGCACCAGGGGGCCTTCCTCACCGCACTCGCCCTCGCCGGGCCGGACGACCGTCCCGTACGGCCGTGAACGCCCGAGGGGCGCCCGTGCGGTGTTCGCGCGGGCGCCCCTCGTGGGTGGTGCGGGTGGTGCTCAGTTCACCGCGTGGACGACGTCCTTCTCCTCGGCGAAGTGGCAGGCCGACTCGTGCGCGGCCGGGGTGTCGTCACCCTTGAAGCGCTGCGGAACGGCCAGCAGCGGCTCCTCGGTGGCGCACCGGTCCTGCGCCTTCCAGCAGCGGGTGCGGAAGCGGCAGCCGGACGGCGGGTTGGCGGGCGAGGGCACGTCACCGGTCAGGATGATGCGCTCGCGGTGGTCGCGCGCCTCGGGGTCCGGAACCGGCACCGCCGACAGCAGGGCCTGGGTGTACGGGTGGGTCGGGTGGTCGTAGATCTCGGTGTCGGTACCGATCTCGGCCATCTTGCCCAGGTACATCACGCCGACGCGGTCGGAGATGTGGCGGACGATCGACAGGTCGTGCGCGATGAAGATGTAGGACAGGTTGAACTCGTCCTGCAGCTTCTCCATCAGGTTGATGACCTGCGCCTGCACCGAGACGTCCAGCGCCGAGACCGGCTCGTCGCAGATGATGATCTCCGGGTTGAGCGCCAGGCCGCGGGCGATGCCGATGCGCTGGCGCTGGCCGCCGGAGAACTGGTGCGGGTACCGGTTGATGTACTCCGGGTTCAGGCCGACGACGTCCAGCAGCTCCTGCACCTTGCGGCGCCGGTCGCCCTTCGGGGCCACCTCGGGGTGGATGTCGAAGGTCTCGCCGATGATGTCGCCGACCGTCATGCGCGGGTTCAGCGAGGTGTACGGGTCCTGGAACACCATCTGGATGTTCCGGCGCACGGCCTTCAGGGCGCGGCGGGACAGCTTGGTGATGTCCTGCCCCTTGTAGAAGACCTCGCCGGCGGTGGCCCGCTCCAGGTTCATCAGCAGCTTGGCGACGGTGGACTTGCCGCAGCCGGACTCGCCCACGATGCCCAGGGTCTCGCCCTGGTACAGGTCGAAGGAGATGCCGTCGACCGCCTTGACGGCGCCGACCTGCTTCTTGAAGAGGATGCCCTGGGTCAGCGGGAAGTGCTTGACCAGGTTGCGCACCTGGAGGATGGGCTCGCCGCGCTCGACCGGCTTGGCGATGGCGGCCTCGACCGCCGCCACCTCGTCGGAGACGGCCTCGTCGTTCTTGGTGACGTCAGCCATGGATCGTCTCCTTCCAGAAGTGGCACGCGCTGCCGCGGCCCGGCAGCTCGCTGCCGTCCTTCTCGGTCACCCGGTGCAGCGCGGGGACCTCGGTGCGGCAGATGTCCTGCGCCATCTCGCAGCGCGGGTTGAAGGCGCAGCCGGAGGGGATGCGCAGCAGGTTCGGGGGCAGGCCCTTGATCGCGTAGAGCTCCTGGCCCTTCTGGTCCAGGCGCGGGATCGACTCCAGCAGGCCCTTGGTGTACGGGTGCGCCGGGCGCTTGTAGATCTCGTGGACGGGCGCGGTCTCGACGATCCGGCCCGCGTACATCACGGCGATCTTGTCCGCGACGTCGGCGACCACGCCGAGGTCGTGGGTGATGAGGATCAGGCCCATGTTGTACTCGCGCTGCAGGTCCGCGAGCAGGTCCATGACCTGGGCCTGCACCGTCACGTCGAGCGCGGTGGTCGGCTCGTCGGCGATGATCAGCTCGGGCTCCAGGGCGAGCGCCATCGCGATCATGATGCGCTGGCGCATGCCGCCGGAGAACTGGTGCGGGTAGTCGTTGACCCGCTCCTTCGCCGCCGGGATGCGGACCCGGTCCATGAGCTCGATGGACTTGGCCCTGGCTTCCTTCTTGGACATGCCCTGGTGGACCCGGAACATCTCGCCCAGCTGGTAGCCGACGGTGAGCACCGGGTTCAGCGAGGACAGCGCGTCCTGGAAGATCATCGCGATCTTGCGGCCGCGGATCTTCCGGCGCTCCTCGCCGGACATCTTGAGCATGTCCCGGCCCTGGAAGAGGATCTCGCCCTGCGGGATCTTCCCGGGCGGCATGTCGAGGATGCCCATGATCGCCTGCGCGGTGACGGACTTGCCGGAGCCGGACTCACCCAGCACCGCCAGCGTCTCACCGGCCGACACCGTGTAGTTCACGCCGTTGACGGCCTTGGCGACGCCGTCCCGGGTGTGGAACTCCACGTGCAGGTCGCGCACTTCCAGCAGCGGAGAGGTGGCGTCCCCGGTACGGGGCGCGGGCACGTCCGCGTTCTTGTCGATGATGGTCACGTACGCCTCCCTCAGCGCAGCTTGGGGTCGAGGGCGTTGCGGACCGCATCGCCGAGCATGATGAACGCCAGGACCGTGATGCTCAGCATGATCGACGGGTACAGCATGATGTGCTGCGCCGTACGGATCTGCTGGGCGCCGCCGGAGATGTCCTGGCCCCAGGAGACCACGGACGTCGGCAGACCGAGTCCGAGGTAGGACAGGGTCGCCTCGGCGGAGATGTAACCGCCGAGCGCGATGGTGGCGACCACGATCACCGGGGCGACCGCGTTCGGCAGGATGTGCTTGAACAGGATCCGCGAGGTGCTCGCGCCCAGCGCCTGGGCGGCGTGCACGTAGTCCGCCTGCTTGATGGTGATCACCGAACCGCGCATGACGCGGGCGATCTGCGTCCAGCCGAGGAAGGCCAGCGCTCCCGACACCACCCACACGGTGCGGTTGGTGAAGGAGTTCAGCACGACCAGCGTGCCGAGCAGGAAGGGGACCGCGAAGAAGATGTCGGTGATCCGGGACAGCAGCGTGTCGACCCAGCCGCCGAAGTAGCCGGCGACCATGCCGACCAGGCCGCCCAGCACGGTGACCAGGAGGGTCACGCTGATGCCGACGGTGATCGAGGCACGGGTCCCGTAGATCACGCGGGCGAAGACGCTGCGGCCCTGCCCGTCGTAACCGAGCCACCCGGCGGAGAACACCTTCCCGTACTCGGGCTTGCCGAGGTAGTGGTTCCGCAGGTCGGCGTAGGTCGGCGAGGCACTGGTGAACAGGCCCGGGAAGACCGCGATGACCAGGAGGATCAGGATCAGGATGCCGGAGACCACGAAGTAGGGGTTGCGGCGCAGGTCCCGCCAGGCGTCGCCCCACAGGCTGCGCGCCTTCTCCGCCGCGGGCGCGGGCCCTGTGGCGGCAACGGCGTCCGCGGCCGTGGCGGCCATCGGGTCCGCGTTCTCGACGGCGGTCTTGGTGACGTCAGGCATAACGGATCCTCGGGTCCAGGACCGCGTAGAGCAGGTCGACGATCAGGCTGGTGAAGAGGAAGACCAGCACGAGGACGGTGACCAGACCGACCAGCGTGGTCCCCTCGCGGCGCAGGATCGACTCGTAGATCGTGCCGCCGACACCATGGATGTTGAACAGGCCCTCAGTGACGACCGCACCGCCCATCAGGGCGCCGATGTCGGTGCCGAGGAAGGTGACCACGGGGATCATCGAGTTGCGCATCAGGTGCACACCGACCACCCGGCGCCGGGGCAGGCCCTTGGCGATGGCGGTCCGCATGTAGTCGGCGCGCAGGTTCTCGGCTATGGAGGTACGGGTGAGGCGCGCCACGTACGCCAGCGAGAGGCTGGCCAGCACGATGGCCGGCATCAGCAGCTGGCTGTAGTTCGTGTCGTCCTGGACGTTCGGTGTCATCCAGTCGAGCTGGAAGGCGAAGACCAGCTTGAAGATGAAGCCGAGGACGAAGACCGGCACCGAGATCAGCAGCAGGGTGAAGATCAGCACCATCGAGTCGGCGAGCTTGCCCGCGCGCATGCCGGCCCAGACACCGAGGGCGATGCCCACGACCAGTTCGATCGCGAAGGAGAGCCCCGCGAGCCGGAAGGTCACCGGGAACGCGTCGCTGAGCACGTCCCGCACCGGCCGACCGCTGGCAATCTGGTTGCCGAAGTCGAAGTGCAGGATGATGCCCGTCATGTAATCCCAGTACTGCTTCAGGATCGGCTGGTCGAGACCGAGTTCGTGACGGATCCGTGCCACGGTCGCCGGGTCGATGCCCTTGTCACCGCCGAGCGCCCGTACGGGGTCGCCGGGGAGGGCGTAGACCATGAGAAAGATGAGCAGAGTCGTCCCGATGAAAACCGGGATCATCTGGAGCAGTCGCCGCGCGACGTAACGCCCCATCGTGCCTCCATGTCAGTCGCTGTGGCAGCAGAGATGGGCCCTTCCCCCGTCCTCCTCTTCGGGAAGACGGGAGAAGGGCCCCCCAGCCGTTGCCTGCACCCCGCGCGTCCGACGTCTCCGTCAGCCCCGCACCGGCGTGCTCAGTACGCGATGGTTACTTCTTGACCTCGACGCCGGTGAGGATCGGGTCACCGTTCTGGGCGTACTGGACGTTAGAGACGTTCTCCGAGTAGCCGGCGTTGACCTTGTAGTACCAGAGCGGGATGGCGGGCATGAGCTCGACCATCTTCTTCTCGACGGCCTGGTACTCCTTGACCGACTCGTCCAGGCTGGCCGCGGTGTCGGCCTTCTTGATCATCTCGTCCAGCTCCTTGTTGGAGAAGCCGGACTGGTTGCCCGCCGAGGTGGTGGCGTACAGGTCACGGATGAAGTTGGCGTTCACGGGGTAGTCGAGCACCCAGCCACTGCGGTAGATCGACTTGACCTCGTGGGCGTCGCGGGCGTCCAGGTCGCTCTGGAAGTCGGCCTTGGAGTCGCCGGCGCACTTGATGCCCGTCGCGTTGGTGATGCTGTTGCAGACGGCCTCCACCCACTCCTTGTGGCCACCGTCGGCGTTGTACTGGATGGAGATCTTGTTGCCGGGGACGCCGCCGCCGGCCTTGATGAGCTCCTTGGCCTTCGCGGGGTCGTACTTGAAGACGTCGCCGCCCACGTTGTCCTGGTAGCCGAGCACGCCCTTGGCGACGAAGCCGGTGGCGGGCTCACGGGTGCCCTGGAGCACGGTCTTGGTGATGGTGTCGCGGTCGATCGCCATCGACAGACCCTGGATGACCTTGGGGTCGACGTTCTTCCACTGCTTGGAGTAGAAGGCCGGGACGATGGACTGGATGGCGGAGTACGCCTGGTCCACGGCGCGGTCGCCGAGGTCGTCACGGTAGACCGGGAGGTCCTTCGGGCCGATCTGGCGCAGGACGTCGACGTTGCCGGACTTCAGGTCCTCGTACGCAGCCTCGAGGCCGGTGTAGTTCTTGAAGATCACACCGCCGTTCTTCGCCTTGTCCGGGCCCTTGTAGCCGTCGAAGCGCTTGACCTCGATCTGCTTCTTGTGGTCCCACTTGACGAACTGGTACGGGCCGTTGCCGACCGGGTTCTCGCCCGCGGCCTTCGGGTCCTTGTAGAAGGACTCCGGCAGCGGCGAGAACACCTCGTAACCGAGCTTGTACACGAAGTACGGGATCGCGGTGGTGAGCTCGATGGTGAAGGTCTTGTCGTCGACGACCTTCAGGCCCGACATGGCGTCGGCCTTCGGCTTCGCACCCTCCTTGTCGGGGTGGACGTCCGCGAAGCCCTTGATGTCGGCGAACCACGACGCGTTGGTCTGCGCGTTGTTGATGTTGGCGGCCCAGTTCCACGCCTTGACGTAGGACTCCGCGGTCACCGGGGTGCCGTCGTGGAAGGTCCAGCCGTCCTGCAGGGTGACCGTGTAGGTCTTGTTGTCCTTGGTGTCCACCGACTTGGCGTTCACCATGACGATGTTGCCCTTGGGGTCGTAGTCCACGAGCTGCGCGAACAGCGAGCGGACGACGATGCTGCCGTTGGACTCCATGGTGTTGGCAGGCTGCAGGGGGTTCTGCGGCTCGCCGACCTCGACGGAGAACTTGCCGTTGGGGTTGACGCCGCCAGCGTCGTTCTTGCTGCCCTTGTCGCCACCGCCGCCACCGCAAGCGGTAGCAGCCATAGCGACGATGATCGCACCTGCGACCCAAGTGGCGCTCTTGGCACCGCGCATGGGTTTGCCTCCTCAGGAGTCACTGTTCTTACGTGAAAGGGCCGGCCTCACTGACACCCCTGACAGTGATTCCGGTCACCTGTGCTCGTGAGTCGGCGCTCCCCATAAGCGCTTGGACCCATTGACCCGAGCTCAACGGCTCCAACTATCGGTCACGTTGGGCCTACGAACCACACACTTACGATTTCGTTTTGGTCACAACCGGTCCAAAACAATCCCGCAATTCGGACATTTAGATTGTAGACAGACACCGACGAAACGGACTTGTAACACAAGTACCGGTGAACGTCGTCCGGTATCCGGACGTCGCCGGACTGAAATCCGGTTGCCCTCAAAGCGCGTAGATTCCACGCGAATGTACGTGCCTGACGGGCCGACAGGGAACGATGTGTCGCGCCCGCGCCAGTGGCGCAACCGCGACACATCGGCACCCCCGGGGCCGATCCCCGCACAGCGGGCGACGCGGCGGTGAGTTCGGTCACACGGGGCCCCCGCAAGGGCCGTGGATGTGACCGGCGTCACGGGGAACGGCGCTCCGCGCGCACCCGGACCCACGGGGGACGCCCGGCGATGTCGCACATGCGACACGGCGGGCCGCAGCCGGGGACCGTCATGGAGCGGCCCGGCCGCCTCGGGGGGACCGAGGACGGCCGGGCCGCTGTCGCCGCCGCCGAGGACCCGGTCCGCGCCGCGGGGGCGCGGACCGGGCAGGCCTCAGCGCTTGGCGCGGGAGGCGGTGCGCCCGCGCTCCTTCTGGTCCAGGACGACCTTGCGGATGCGGACCGTCTCCGGGGTCACCTCGACGCACTCGTCGTCGCGGCAGAACTCCAGCGACTGCTCCAGGGAGAGCTTGCGCGGCGGGACGATCGCCTCGAACGAGTCGGCCGACGAGGACCGCATGTTCGTGAGCTTCTTCTCCTTGGTGATGTTGACGTCCATGTCGTCGGCGCGGGAGTTCTCGCCGACGATCATGCCCTCGTACACCTCGGTGCCCGGGTCGGTGAACAGCACGCCGCGCTCCTGGAGGTTCGTCATCGCGAAGGCGGTGACGGCACCGGCGCGGTCGGCGACCAGCGAACCGTTGTTGCGGGTCACCAGCTGGCCGAACCACGGCTCGTGGCCCTCGTGGATCGAGTGGGCGATGCCCGTACCGCGCGTTCCGGTCAGGAACTCGGTACGGAAGCCGATCAGACCGCGGGAGGGGACGACGAACTCCATGCGGACCCAGCCGGAGCCGTGGTTGGACATGTTGTCCATCCGGCCCTTGCGGGTGCCCATGAGCTGCGTCACGGCGCCCATGTGCTCCTCGGGCACGTCGATGGTGATGCGCTCGACCGGCTCGTGGACCTTGCCGTCGACCTCGCGGGTGACGACCTGCGGCTTGCCGATCGTCAGCTCGAAGCCCTCACGGCGCATCTGCTCGACCAGGATGGCGAGCGCGAGCTCACCGCGGCCCTGGACCTCCCAGGCGTCCGGACGCTCGGTGTCCAGCACCCGGAGGGAGACGTTGCCGATCAGCTCGCGGTCGAGACGGTCCTTGACCTGGCGAGCGGTGACCTTGCGGTCCTTGACCGCGGACTTGACGGCGCCCTTGCCGCCGGGGCCGCGACCGACCAGCGGGGAGGTGTTGGTGCCGATGGTCATGGAGATCGCGGGCTCGTCCACCGTGATCAGCGGCAGCGCGACCGGGTTCTCCGGGTCGGCCAGGGTCTCGCCGATGGTGATCTCCGGGATGCCCGCGACGGCGCAGATGTCACCGGGGCCGGCCTTCTCGGCGGGCTTGCGGGTGAGCGCCTCGGTCATCAGCAGCTCGGTGATGCGCACGTTCTGGATCGAACCGTCGCGCTTGATCCACGCGACCGTCTGGCCCTTCGTGAGCTCGCCCTGCTCGACGCGGAGCAGCGCGATACGGCCCAGGAAGTTGTCGGCGTCGAGGTTGGTGACGTGCGCCTGGAGCGGCGCGGCCTCGTCGTACACCGGGGCCGGGACGTGCTCCAGCAGCGTGGAGAAGAACGGCTCCAGGCTGTCGCTGTCGGCCGGGACGGTGCCGTTCTCCGGCTTGGTCAGCGAGGCCACACCGTCACGCGCGCAGGCGTAGACGATCGGGAACTCGATCTGGTCCTCGTCGGCGTCCAGGTCCAGGAACAGGTCGTACGTCTCGTTGACGACCTCGTCGATCCGGGAGTCCGGACGGTCGGTCTTGTTGATGCAGAGGATGACCGGCAGCTTCGCGGACAGCGCCTTGCGCAGCACGAAGCGGGTCTGCGGCAGCGGGCCCTCGGATGCGTCGACCAGCAGCACGACCGCGTCGACCATCGACAGGCCGCGCTCGACCTCGCCACCGAAGTCGGCGTGGCCGGGGGTGTCGATGATGTTGATCGTGATGGGTTCGCCGCCACCCTTGGGGTGGTACTTCACGGCCGTGTTCTTCGCGAGAATGGTGATGCCCTTCTCGCGCTCCAGGTCGTTGGAGTCCATCATCCGGTCGTCCAGATGCTGGTGCGCGGCGAAGGCTCCGGCCTGCTTGAGCATGGCGTCCACCAGCGTCGTCTTGCCGTGGTCGACGTGGGCGACGATGGCGACATTACGAATGTCGTTACGCGTGGGCATACTGGGGCGCTTCTCCCGGGTTGGTAGGTGGGGCGGCGTGCCCTCGTCGGCACACCTGGCCCGCCGGGCGAGTCAAGCCGCGGCCTCACCCCATGGTACGGGGCCCGGGCGGCAAGGACCGCCCGGGCATGATCGTCACCGTCGCCGGGGGGCTCACGCGGAGGGCGCGGTCACTTCCTGAAGCCGATGTCCTGGAAGCGCGGGGTCGCGAAGCCGAAGGCGCCCGCGTTGAGGACGTCCTTGCGCAGGGCGACCAGCTCGGGGCGCTGGTAGAGGGGGATGGAGCCGGCCGCCGCCCAGATGCGGGCGTCGGCGCGGGCGGCGAAGTCACGGGCCTTGTCGGGGTCGAGTTCGCCGGCGGCCTGGTCGAAGAGCTGGTCGATGAGGTCGGTGCCGACCCGGGGGTAGTTCTGCGCGACGACCAGGGAGCCGTCCGGCGCCGGCTCGGGCTTGGCGAAGATCGGACGGGTGTCGGTCGCCGGGTAGGGGGTGCCGGGCCAGCCGTAGAGGGCGAGGTCGAAGTCACCGGCGGCGACGTGGTCGCGGAAGAAGCTGTCGTCGGCGACCCGCTGCAGCTCGGTGCGCACGCCGATGCCCGAGAGCATGGTGGCGATGCGGTCACCGACCGCGTTCAGGGTCGCCGAGGACTTGGGGAGCACGAAGCGCAGCGTCAGCGCCTTGCCGTTCTTGCGCAGCACCGTCTTGGCCGGTTCGACGACGCTGACCTCGACCTTGCGGGCGGGCGCCGCCTGGTTGCGCTCCGCGGCCCCGGCGCCACTGCCGGTGCCCGCCCCGGCACCGGGGTCCAGGGCGGTGCGCTGCCAGCCCGCGGCGGCCAGCAGCGCGCGGGCGGCCTTCGTGTCGGAGGTGCCCAGCGCGGAGCTGTGGTCGGCGTACCCGGCCTGGGTGAGCAGCAGCAGGTGGTTGCCGAGCGGTTCCTTGGGCAGGCCGAGCGGGCCCAGCACCGCCTTGGCGATCGCCCGGCGGTCCACCGCGCGGGCCACGGCGTGCCGCACCTCGTCGTCGGCGAGCGGCCCGGTGGAGCCGTTCAGCGCGAGCTGCGTGTAGGAGGCGGCGCGCGTCCGGTACACGGCCACGTGCTTGCCGGTCACGTCGCGGTCGACCTCCGCCACGTCCAGCGCGCCCGAGGCCAGGTCGCCGGCCCGCTCGTGCGCGGGCGTCACGGCGAGGACCAGTTCGGACAGCTTGGCCCGGTCGCCCCACCACTTGGCGTTGCGTTCCAGCGTGACGGACTTGCCGCTCGCGCTTCGGACCTTGAAGGGCCCGCCGGACACCGGCAGCGTGCGGCGCGCCCCCTCGTTGAAGGACTTGGCGGTGCCGGTGACGGCCTTGGGGTACAGCGGCGTGAACAGCGCCTGCCAGTCCGCGTACCGCTTCTTGAAGGTGACCTTCACCTCGTGCGCGTCCTTGCCGGCCGTGACGGCCGAGATCCGGTCGTACCCGGCGTTGCGCGCGCTCCAGAACGCGTCGTCGGTGCCGCGCAGCGCCTTCCACTGGGCGGCGAAGTCGGCGGCGCCGATCGCGCGGCCGTCGCTCCAGACCGCTTTGGGGTCGAGCCGGTACGACACCACCTGCTGCGGCTCGCTGCGCACCACCTTCGCCGACCGCAGCAGGTCGGTGTCCATCCGGGGACGGCCCTTGCCGTCCAGCCGGAAGGTGGCCGGCAGGACGGCCCCGGCGACCAGGGAGGTGGTCTCGTTCGCCCCGGCCTGGTACGCGTTCAGCGTGCCGGGGGCCGCGTCCACGGCCCAGCGCAGGGTGCCTCCGTCGCGCACCCCGTCGCGCGGCGCCGCGGCGAGGTCGGTCCCGGCGAGGGGGTCGTCCTTGCCGGCGGAGCACCCGGCGGAGGCGGCGACCGCGGCGGCGAGTGCCACGGCGGTCGCGGAACGGATCAAGGTGGCGCTGCGGGCCATGCGTGCGTACCTCCGCCAGGGAGCCATGATCACGGGGCGGTCTATTTGCCGCTTATCGCACCTACTGAAAGCCATTCCGCGACCCGGACGCCCTCGACACGTCGCGCGTCCCCGCCCTCCCACCCGCCCGGCGCAACGCCACGGCGGGCCCCCGCCCCGCGGAGCGGGCACCGCCCCCGCACGGGTGCGCGGCCTTCGGGGGAATCCCCACGCCACGGCGCGTCCGCACCGGGCGCGCGCCACCCGTAGGTGGGAGAATCCGTGCAGATCCCTTCCCAAGCGCGACTGTGACGCGCGACACTCGCTTGGCGCCAGCGTCGTGCACCCGCAACGTGGCGGAGGTGAGGACAGCCATGTCCCTGCAGGACGAACTTGCATCGGTACAGCGCCGGCTCGACGAACTGGGCCGGGCCGTGTCCAAGCTGGAGCAGCACGTCGGCGACAGCCTGGACATGAGGCGTGTGCGCGCCGACACGAAGCACCTCAGCGACGACCTCGCGCTGCTGCGCGACAGCGTCGGGACCACCCCGGCCGCGCAGAAGCCGCGGCAGGACATGGTGACGATCCCGGATACGCCGTACGACCCCAGTCTCTGGTCCGGCGCGGAAGACGAAGGGCTGGGGGCGCCGGGCCGCCGAGCGCCCTAGGGAGTAGTCCTTGGCCACCGACACACAACCCCCCGCTCCACCGACTCCACCCGCTCCACCCGCGCGCCACGGCGTACTTTCCGCCGGGCGCGCGGCCATTCCGGCACGACATCTGCGCACCGACCGCTGGTGGGTGCAGCCCCTGCTGACCGCGCTCGGCCTGGGCGCCTTCGTCGTCTACTCGACCTGGCGGGCCTTCGCGAACGCGCACTACTACGCCGAGCCGTACGTCTCGCCGTTCTACTCGCCCTGCCTGGGCGCGAACTGCGCGGACATGCCCCTCGGCGCCCGCTGGCCGCTGTTCGGCGACTGGTGGGGGCTGTCGCCCGCACTGCTGGTGCTGATCTTCCCGCTGGGCTTCCGCCTGACGTGCTACTACTACCGCAAGGCGTACTACCGCGGGTTCTGGGCGTCGCCGCCCGCCTGCGCGGTGGCCGAGCCGCACGAGAAGTACACCGGTGAGACGCGGTTCCCGCTGATCCTGCAGAACATCCACCGGTACTTCTTCTACTTCGCCATCCCGGTCGCCGGGATCCTGACCTACGACGTCGTGCTCGCCTTCCGCGACGAGCACGGGGCGTGGGGCCACATGGGCCTGGGCACCCTGGTGCTGCTGGTGAACATCGCCCTGATCTGGGCGTACACCGCCTCGTGCCACTCCTGCCGGCACATCGTCGGCGGCCGTCTGCGGCACTTCTCCAAGCACCCGGTGCGGTACCGCATGTGGACCTGGGTGGGGAAGCTCAACTCCCGCCACATGCTGCTGGCCTGGCTTTCGCTGGTGAGCGTGGCGCTCGCCGACCTGTACGTCTACCTGGTCGCCAGTGGGGCGTTCGACGATCCGAGGTTCTTCTGATGGCACAAGTCGAACGGCACGCGTACGACGTCGTCGTGGTCGGCGCGGGCGGGGCGGGGCTGCGCGCCGCCATCGAGGCGCGCGAGCAGGGCATGCGTACCGCCGTGATCTGCAAGTCGCTCTTCGGCAAGGCGCACACCGTGATGGCCGAGGGCGGCATCGCCGCGAGCATGGCCAACGTCAACCCGCACGACAACTGGCAGGTCCACTTCCGCGACACCATGCGCGGCGGGAAGTTCCTCAACCAGTGGCGGATGGCGGAGCTGCACGCCCGGGAGGCACCGGACCGCGTCTGGGAGCTGGAGACCTGGGGCGCGCTCTTCGACCGCACCAAGGACGGGCGGATCTCCCAGCGCAACTTCGGCGGCCACGAGTACCCGCGCCTGGCGCACGTCGGCGACCGCACAGGCCTGGAGCTGATCCGCACCCTCCAGCAGAAGATCGTCTCGCTGCAGCAGGAGGACCACCGCGAGTACGGCGACTACGAGGCCCGGCTGAAGGTCTTCCAGGAGTGCACGGTCACCCGGGTGCTCAAGGAGGACGAGCGGAGCGAGACGGGGGTGCCCGCCGGCCGAAGGCCCGGGGGGAAGGTGTCCGGCGTCTTCGGCTACGTCCGCGAGTCGGGCCGCTTCTTCGTCGTCGAGGCGCCCGCCGTGGTGCTCGCGACCGGCGGCATCGGCAAGTCCTTCAAGGTGACGTCGAACTCCTGGGAGTACACCGGCGACGGGCACGCGCTGGCGCTGCTCGCCGGGGCGCCGCTGATCAACATGGAGTTCGTGCAGTTCCACCCGACCGGGATGGTCTGGCCGCCGTCGGTGAAGGGCATCCTCGTCACCGAGTCGGTCCGCGGCGACGGCGGGGTGCTGCGCAACTCCGAGGGCAAGCGGTTCATGTTCGACTACGTCCCCGACGTCTTCAAGGAGAAGTACGCGCAGAGCGAGGACGAGGGCGACCGCTGGTACGAGGACCCGGACAACAACCGCCGGCCGCCGGAGCTGCTCCCCCGCGACGAGGTGGCCCGCGCCATCAACTCCGAGGTCAAGGCGGGCCGCGGTTCCCCGCACGGCGGGGTGTTCCTGGACGTGTCGACCCGGCTGCCCGCCGAGGTCATCCGGCGCAAACTGCCCTCGATGCACCACCAGTTCAAGGAGCTGGCGGACGTCGACATCACCACGGAGGCCATGGAGGTCGGCCCCACCTGCCACTACGTGATGGGCGGCGTGGACGTCGACCCGGACACCGCGGCGGCGGCCGGGGTACCCGGGCTGTTCGCGGCGGGCGAGGTGGCCGGCGGCATGCACGGCTCCAACCGGCTGGGCGGCAACTCCCTCTCCGACCTGCTGGTCTTCGGGCGCCGGGCGGGTCTGCACGCGGCCGAGTACGCCGCAGGGCTCGGCGGCGCCCGTCCGGCCGTCGCCGAGTGGCAGGTCGACTCCGCGGCAGCGGAGGCGCTGCGGCCGTTCAGCGCCGAGGCCGAGGCCGTGCCGGACGGGGCGCCGGAGAACCCGTACACGCTCCACCAGGAACTGCAGCAGACGATGAACGACCTGGTCGGCATCATCCGCCGGCAGGGCGAGATGGAGGAGGCGCTGACCCGGCTGGACGCGCTGCGGGTCCGGGCCCGGCGGGCCGGCGTCGAGGGGCACCGGCAGTTCAACCCGGGCTGGCACCTCGCCATCGACCTGCGGAACATGCTGCTGGTGAGCGAGTGCGTGGCCCGGGCGGCGCTGGAACGCACCGAGTCCCGGGGCGGTCACACCCGGGACGACTACCCGGAGATGGACCGCCGCTGGCGCAAGCTCAACCTGGTCTGCGAACTCTCCGACCCGGCGGACGCGTTCGGCGAGGTGACGGTCGGCCGGCGCGAGACGGAACCGATCCGGCCCGACCTGCTCGCGCTCTTCGACAAGGACGAGTTGCTGAAGTACCTGACGGACGAGGAGCTGGACCGGTGAGTTCGTACACGGCGCACTTCAGGGTCTGGCGCGGCGACGCGGACGGCGGCGGGCTCCAGGACTACCAGGTCGAGGTCCACGACGGCGAGGTGGTCCTCGACATCGTCCACCGCCTGCAGGCCACCCAGGCGGGCGACCTGGCGGTGCGGTGGAACTGCAAGGCCGGCAAGTGCGGCTCGTGCAGCGCGGAGGTCAACGGCAGGCCGCGGCTGATGTGCATGACCCGCATGTCGGTGTTCGACCGGGACGAGACCGTCACGATCACGCCGATGCGGACCTTCCCCGTGGTGCGGGACCTGGTGACGGACGTGTCCTTCAACTACGAGAAGGCCCGGGAGGTGCTGTCCTTCGTCCCGCCCGAGGGGGTGGCGCCGGGCGAGTACCGGATGCACCAGCAGGACGTCGAGCGCTCGCAGGAGTTCCGCAAGTGCATCGAGTGCTTCCTGTGCCAGGACACCTGCCACGTCGTCCGTGACCACGAGGAGAACAAGAAGGCGTTCGCCGGTCCGCGCTTCCTGATGCGGGTGGCGGAGCTGAACATGCACCCGCTGGACGCGGCGGAGGAGCAGGGCCTGGACCGCAAGCGGTCGGCCCAGGAAGACCACGGACTGGGCTACTGCAACATCACCAAGTGCTGCACCGAGGTCTGCCCCGAGCACATCAAGATCACCGACAACGCGCTCATCCCGCTCAAGGAGCGCGCGGTGGACCGCAAGTACGACCCGCTGGTCTGGCTCGGCGACAAGATCCGCCGCAGGAGCTGACCGGGACCGTCGCACCCGGCGTCGGGGCGCTGCTCAGAAGAGGCTGAGCAGCGCCTCGATCGTGTCCTCGCCCGTACTGCCCTCGCCCTCGGAGGGCAGGTCCAGCTCGAACCACACCGTCTTGCCGCGGTGGGTGCGGCGGGACCCCCAGCGGGTGCTCAGCAGGGAGACCAGCTGCAGTCCGCGGCCGCCCTCGTCGGTGGCGCGGGCGCGGCGCCGGCGCGGCTGGACGAGGGCGTCGTCCCACACCTCGCAGACCAGCGTGCGGTCGCGCAGCAGCCGCAGCCGGATGTCGCCCTGGCCGTGCCGCAGGGCGTTGGTGACCAGTTCGCTGACGAGCAGTTCCGTGGTGTCGACCAGCGCGCCCAGGTCCCAGGAGAGCAGGCAGTCGCGGGCGAGTTCGCGGGCGCGGGCCACGGAGCGGGGGTTGGGCTCCAGCGTCCAGTCCCCGACGGAGTCGGCGGGAAGGCCGTGGACGCGGGCCATGAGCAGGGCGATGTCGTCCTCGCCGTGGGCGGTGTCCAGCCGGGCGAGTATGTGGTCGCAGACGTCCTCCAGCGGCCGCTGGGGTTCGTCGAGCGCGGCCCGGAAGGCGCGCAGGCCCTCGTCGAGCGGGTGGTTGCGGGACTCGACGAGGCCGTCGGTGTAGAGGGCGAGCAGGGCGCCGTCCGGCAGGTCGACCTCGACCTCCTCGAAGGGCTCCCCGCCGACGCCCAGCGGCATCCCGGTGGGCACCTCCAGCATCATGGCCTGCTCGCCGGGCTCGACCAGGACCGGCGGCAGGTGGCCGGCGTTGGCGATGGTGACCCGGCGGGAGATGGCGTCGTAGACGGCGTACACGCAGGTGGCGAGGTAGACCTCGGACAGGTCCGAGCCGTCGGCCTCCTTGCCGCGCCGGCTGCTGCGGCCGTCGCCGCTGCCGCCGAGGCCGCGGGCGACCTCGTCGAGGGCGGTGAGCACGTCGGCCGGCTCGATGTCCAGCAGCGCCAGGGTGCGTACGGCGGTGCGCAGTTCGCCCATGGCGACGGCGGCGCGCAGACCGCGGCCCATGACGTCGCCGACGACGAGCGCCGTGCGGTGACCGGGGAGTTCGATGACGTCGAACCAGTCGCCGCCGACCTCGGTCTCCATGTTGCCGGGCAGGTAGCGGCAGGCGATGTCGAGCCCGGCGGCCTCGGGGTTGCCCGGCGGGAGCAGGCTGCGCTGCAGGATGAGGGCGCGTTCGTGCTCGCGCCGGTACAGCCGGGCGTTGTCGATGAACACGGCGGCGCGGGCGGCGAGTTCCTCGGCGAGCATCCGGTCGCGCTCGGAGAAGGGCTCACTGCCCTTGGCGCGGGCGAACTGGACCAGGCCCAGCACGGTGTCGCGGGCGACGACGGGTACCGCGAGGGTGGACTGCACCAGGCCGCCGCCGAGTTCGCCGAGTTCCACCTCCTGGTCGCCGCCGTCGGCGCCTATGACCTGGGTCTGGGCGGTGCGCAGGGCGCCCGCCCAGGGCGAGTTGAAGGGGTAGCGGTGCACGGCGCCCACCGAGACCGGGCCGCCCGCGTGGCCGCCGTCGAGCGGGACCACGGGCGCGTCGGACACGGCGCTGGCGAAGGCGACCCTGCGCACCTCGCCGCTGCCGTCGGCGGTGCCGACCGGGCCCTCCTCGCCGACCAGCAGCGCCTGGTACAGGTCGACGGAGGCCAGGTCGCAGAAGTGCGGCACGGCGACGTCGAGCAGTTCGCGGGCCGTGGTCTCCAGGTCCAGGGAACTGCCGATGCGCCGGCTGGCCTCGTTGAGCAGGGCGAGGTTGCGGCGGGTGTGCGCGGCCTCCCGCTCGGCCCGCTGGCGTCCGGTGACGTCCTGGGCGAGGCCGGCGACGCCGATGGGGCGGCCGCTGCCGCTGTGCAGCCGGTACAGGGAGATCGACCAGCGCCTGCGGTTGTTGGTGCCCGAGCCGGAGGGGACGGTGCCCACGATCGTCATGTCCAGGACCGGATCACCGCTGTCCAGCACCTGCTTGAGCGCGGCCGTGAGCCGGTCGGCCTCGACGCGGGACAGGAAGTCGTGCGGGGTGCGGCCGCGGTGGTCGCCGGTGTGCCGGCCGAAGACGGTGGCGAAGCGCTGGTTGACCCGGAGCAGCTTGAGGTTGGTGTCGAAGAGGATGAAGCCCATCGGCGACTGGCCGAACACCGCCTGCGAGGACGCGAGGTCGGTCTCGATCTGGCGCAGCACGCGGACGTCCACGGCAATGCACAGCGCCCCGCGCGCCCCGGTCTCGCTGCGCGAGGGCATCACGTAGACCTCGGCCAGGCCCTCCTGGCCGGCCTTGTCGCGGTACGGCACGGTGCCGATCCACTCGCGGCCGTCGAGGATCTCCGCGATCCGCTCGTGCGCCCGGGTGCGCCGGTCCTCGGGGACGAAGGCGGTGATCGGGTCCTGGCCGAGCGCCTCGGACGCGGGAACGCCGAAGAACTCCTCGGCGCGCTCGCTCCACTGCTCGATCCGCCCGTCGGGGCCGAGGGAGAACGAGGCCACCCGGATGTAGTCGTAGAGGGAGCCGGGCGGACTGGACTGCCAGGCGCTCTGTGTCACGGCCTCAGGGTTCCGGGGCCCAACAGCCCCCGACGGCTCATCGCTCACGCCCGACCCCTCCAGCTCACACATACGGACCGGCTGGTGCCGAGTATCCAGCATTACCCCCGTTCCGCACATGCACTTGTCGATCACAGCATCATCTCGAGGCGTACGGATTCCGCCGACGCCCCACTTCAACTACCCTGCTCCGGCCCGCCGAACCGTGCGTGACCGGTCATCCGCGGGAGCCGCCCGCGGCGGCCGCCGGGCCGCCGGGGAGGGCGAGCTCGAACCACACCGTCTTGCCCAGCGGGCCGTGCCGCGTCCCCCAGCGCCGGGAGGCGTGGGCGACCAGTTGCAGCCCGCGGCCGCCCTCGTCCTCCTCGGCCGGGGCGCGCCTGCGGGGCGGGTCGGGCAGCGGGTCGGAGACCTCGACCAGCAACGACGTACCGCGCACCATGCGCACGCCGATCGGCCCGCGGGCGTACCGCAGGGAGTTGGTGACGAGTTCGCTGACGAGCAGCACGGTGACGTCGGTGAGCTCGCGCAGGCCCCATTCGGCGAGGGTCTCCCGTACGTGCCGCCGGGCACGGCGGACGGCGCTCGGCTCGGCCGAGAACGTCCAGTGGGCGGTGCTGCCCTCCGGGAGGCCGCCGAGGCGGGCCACGAGCAGGGCCACGTCGTCGGGTTCGCGGCCCTGGACGAGGGTAGCCAGCAGGTCGTCGCAGGCCTCCTCCAGGGAGCGCAGCGGACGGCGGGCGAGCACCGACCGCAGCCGGTCCATGCCGACGCCGATGTCCTCGCCGCGCGCCTCGACCAGGCCGTCGGTGTAGAGCACGAGGACGGAGGAGTCGGGCACGTCGAGCTCGACCGACTCGAACTCCACTCCGCCGACACCCAGCGGCACCCCGGCCGGGGAGTCCAGCAGCCGGGCCCGGCCGCCCCCGTGGACCGCGGGCTCCACCAGGACGGGCGGCGGGTGCCCGGCGCGGGCCACGGCGAGCCGCCGGGTGGAGGGGTCGTAGACGGCGTAGACGCAGGTCGCCGTCCAGCCCTCGGCGGTGCCCGCCGCGAGGTCGTCGCCGAGGTCGTCGACGCGGCGCAGCAGTTCCTCCGGCGCCATCTCCAACGCCGCCAGGGTCCGCACGGCGGTGCGCAGCCGGCCCATCGTCGCGGCGGCGCGCAGCCCGTGGCCGACGACATCGCCGACGACGAGGGCGACCCGGCCGCCGGCGAGCGGGATGACGTCGAACCAGTCGCCCCCCGCCGCCGCCCCGGTGCTGCCGGGGACGTAACGGAAGGCGAGGTCCACGCCGGGCGGCTCGGGCACGCTCCGCGGCAGCAGGCTGCGCTGCAGCATCAACGCGCCCTCGCGCTCACGGATGTAGAGGCGGGCGTTGTCCAGGGCGGCGGCGGAGCGGTCGCACAGCTCCATGGCGAGTTCGACGTTGTCCCGGTCGAAGGGTTCGCGCCCGCCGGCGCGGCTGACGACCAGCAGCCCGAGGACGATGCCGCGGGCCCGCAGCGGCGCGACCAGCAGGGAGTGGATGCCGAGGTCCACGGCGGCCTGCACCTTGGGGTCGCCCGGGAAGGTGGCGACGCCGTCGCGCAGTTCGTCCGCGCTGCGCACCAGGGCGGGCCGCGCGCTGTGCAGCACGGAGCCGAAGACGGACGCCCGGTCGACCTGGATGACCTTGCCGATGCCGAGCATCCGGTCGACCAGGGGCCCCTCCTTGACCGCCCCGATGCCGAGCTGGCGCATCTCGGTGCGCTCCCCGTACGGGGCGCCGGGCAGTTCGCCGCCGTCCGGCACGGCCGCGTGCAGGATCACCCCGCTGTAGTCGCTGAACCGCGGCACGACGGTCCTGGCCAGCTGCTCGGCGATCCGCCGCACGTCCAGCAGGTCCGCCAGGCGCGAGCCGACGTCGTTGAGCAGCGCCAGCCGGCGCCGGGTGCGCTCGATCTTCTCCGCGCTCTGCTGGCGCTCCGTCACGTCCATCACGCTGCAGCTGATGCCCAGCACCCGGCCCGCGCGGTCCTCCAGCCGGTGGTACGACACCGAGCGCCAGCCGCCGGAGGGGCCGGGCACGACGACGTCGATGACGGGGCGTCCGGTGGACAGCACGTGCCGCTGGAGGGTGGTCAGCTCGTCGGCGGCCCCGGCGGTCACGATCTCCTCGACGCGGTGGCCGAGGGTGTCCTCGGCGCGGACCTCGTTCATGCGCGTCAGTGCCTCGTTGACACGGACGTAGCGCAGCTCGGTGTCGAAGATGGCGACGCCCAGCGGCGAGGAGTCGAAGAGCGAGTCCAGGGCCGCCAGGTCGTGTTCCATGCCGCGGATCCGGCTCGTCTCGGCGATCGACACCAGGACGAAGGGCCGGCCGTCGCCGTCAACGAGGAGCGAGGCCCGCGCCTCGACCTGCACCCGGTGGCCGTCGCGGTGCCGGACGGCGAGGACGCCGTCCCAGCGGCCGGTGCGCAGCAACTCGGCCAGGATCCGCTCGCCGGGACCGGGCCGGGGCACGGAGGGCGTCCGCCGGACGGCGGCCACGGCTTCCGGGGGCCGCCCCGCCCGGCCGCCGTCCTCGGCGGGGTCGAGCAGGACGGAGATCCGGCGGCCCACGATGTGCTCGCCCGCCCAGCCGAGCATCTCCTCCGCGAGGGGGCTCCAGAGCAGGACCCGGCCGGAGGTGTCGAGCATGACGACGGCCAGCCGCAGGGTGTCGAGGAGCGTCCCGGATGCGATGGGCGGTCCGCCCGGCGCCCGTCCCGCGGGCCCCGGCTGGAGCCCGGCGTGGGCGCGCGCGTGCCCGGCCGGGGACCCGGGGCGTCCCGGGGCCTCGCCCTTCGCCGTGCCGTCCTCGCTCCCGCTCACGTGTGGGGACCCCAGACCATCGCAGGGCCACCGGCTCGGGGCCGGTCCCCGTCGGTGGATCAATCCCCCCATACCCGATATTCCGCACCGCATATCCGTCCCGGCGCGCCGCGGAGGGGGCGGGGAGGCCGCGGGGCCGGGGGGTGGGGAGGTCGGGGCGGCGCAAGGGCCCTGCGGGCTCGGCGATGTGGGGGTCGCGGGGCGTCCGGGCGCCGGGGGCGGCTGCGAGGGTGGGGGCCGGGGTGGTGGGACGTCCGGGCGGCGCGGGGCCCGGGAGTTCCCCTCCGGATCGCCGGGCGGCGGCCCCGCGGGGTCCGGGCCCGGGTCCCGGGCGAGGTCGCCGGGGCCCGTACGGGTCCGGAGCACGAGCGGGCCGGGTGGTCCGGGCGTCCGGCCGGGGCGGGCCCGCGTCCGGAGGGACCCGCGAGGAACGGGAGGGGCCGGGTCAGTCCCGGGGGGTGGCGCGGGTGGCGGCCCAGGTGGCGGCGGGGCGGTCCTGGTCGAGCCAGTCGACCTCGTCGAGGCGGTCGGGGGTGAGCCAGCGCAGCTCGTCGTGGTCCTCCAGGGGCCGGGGCTGCCCGGAGAGGATGCGGGCGGTCCACACCTGCAGGACGTAACCGGGCTTCAGGGGCCATTCCCCGGGGACCCGCTCCAGCGCCTCGGCCTCCACGCCCAGTTCCTCGCGGAGCTCACGGACCAGTGCCTGCGGCGCCGTCTCCCCGGGTTCGAGCTTCCCACCAGGCAGTTCCCAGCGCCCCGCCAGCTCCGGCGGCGCGCTGCGCCGTGCCGCGAGCAGCCGGCCCCGGTCGAGCACGGCCGCGCCGACCACCACCGTCACGTCGTGCGTCGTCATGGGCGGCACCCTATCCGCGGCGGACGGCTACGACGCGCGCCGGTCTATCCGCTCGATGAGGTAGAGCTGCTTGTGGCCGCGGGCGTCGAGGGTGTCGGCGACGCGTTCGGCCTCCTGCCGGGTGGCGTAGCGGCCGACCCGGTAGCGGTTGCCGTTGTCGTCCTGACGTATGACGACCCAGACCAGCTCGCTCATCGGATCTCCTCCAGGTGCGCCACGTTGGCCCGGTCGTCGTCCTCGTCGCTCGGGGCGCCGGCGAACCAGGCGTCGAGGATCTCCCGGAGCAGGGGCCCGCTGGTCAGGCGCAGGCTCAGGGCGAGGGCGTTGGCGTCGTTCCACTTGCGGGCGCCGTCCGCTGAGTACGCGTCGGCGCAGAGGGCGGCGCGCACGCCGGGCACCTTGTTGGCGGCGATGGAGGCGCCCGTGCCCGTCCAGCAGCACACGACGGCCTGGTCGGCGCGGCCCTCCGCG
This sequence comes from Streptomyces sp. NPDC008238, assembly GCF_042956445.1. Taxonomy (NCBI): domain Bacteria; kingdom Bacillati; phylum Actinomycetota; class Actinomycetes; order Kitasatosporales; family Streptomycetaceae; genus Streptomyces; species Streptomyces sp. NPDC008238. The sequence goes on from NZ_JBIBGK010000002.1 coordinate 327,898, forward strand.
ACCTGGCGGGCGGCGTTCTCCGCGCTCCAGGCCCAGTCCTCGCGGTCGCCGGCGCGCAGCGCGCCGTAGGCGACCACGGTGTGCCCGCGACGGCGCAGTTCGTCGACGACCAGTCGCGCGACCGGCTCGTCCATGTCCGAGGAAACGGCGATGCGCATATGCCGGAGCCTACGCCCGAACGTGACGCGCCGGACACGTTCGGGCAGTATTCGACTCGATCGGGCCATGTTCGATGGGGAGTTGACTCAGAAGGGGCTCTTGCCCGCGCCCTTCGTACATCGGTGTGCGCCCCGGCGCCGCCCTCCGCCCCGCGCGCACCCCCGGCGCCCCGCGGGCACGCGGCCCACCAGCGGCCTTGCCGGCGCCGGCGCACAACGGGCGCGGCCCGCGGCGCCGGGCCGGCGCGGCCCGGCCCGCTCCCCGGGCGCCGCCCGGCGCCCGAGGGGGGTCACTTCACCGGCATCCGGTACGACACCCGGTAGCGGTCGGCCGGGATGACGAGGTCCGCGGTCTCGACGGGCAGCCCCGACGCGTAGTACGTACGGCGGATCTCGATGACGACGTGGCCGGGCACCCCGCCGAGCACCGCGGTCTCCTCCGCGAGCCCGGGCCGGGCGCCGACGTCCTCGGCCACGTTGTCGACCACGACGTCGAGCGCCGCCATGCGCTCCACCACGCCCTGGCCGGCCAGCGGGCCCTCCTCGGGCAGCAGAACGGGCGAGCGGCCGGTCACCGACAGCGGCTCCCAGGAGGTGGCGAGCATCATCGGCTCGCCCTCCGTCCGGTAGAGGTAGCGCGTGCGCATCACGCGGTCGCCGGGCTTGACGCCCAGCCGCTCGGCGATGCGCGCGTTCGCCGTGTCCTGGAAGCTGTTCGACTCCCAGGTGCCCTTGAAGCCCTCGTCGGCCTGCTCCTGCCGGAACGGCGTCGCCTGGCCGCTGCCGGGACGGTAGCCCGTGCGCACGACCAGCCGCGGGTCGGGGCGCTCGCGCACGTACGTCCCGGAACCGGAACGGCCCTCGACGAAGCCCTCGGCCATCAGCACCTTGCGGGCCTCGAGGGCGACGGTGTCCGACACCCCGTACTCGGCGCGGATGCGGGCCTGCGAGGGCAGGCGGGTGTGCGGAGGGAGGCTGCCGTCGAGGATCTTCCGGCGGAGATCCTCGGCGACGCGCAGGTACGCGGGCTGCTCACCGAAAGGCACGTGCCCCTCCCTCGGGTTGACTGTGTGCAACAGCTTGACAACTCAGGGTTGCCACCCGCAAGCCTTCCGCAAGGCTTTACCCGTGTCGCGTCACCCGGGCAGCAGATCGAAGGCCGCCAGGACCACCCTGGCGTGCTGCTCCGCCTGGTGCCGCACCGGGATCCAGCGGGCCCGGTGCGCCGTCGCGTACGCCTCGCACCAGTCCGCCACCAGCCGCTCCAGCAGTTCCCGCACGGCCGCCGACGGGACGGGCGGCAGCTCCGCCGCACGGACCACCCGCAGCAGCATCGCGGCGGCGCGCAACGGCAGTCGCTGCGCGTAGATCTCGACGCTGCTGACCCGGGCCCGGGTCATCGCGGGCAGCGGCGGCGCGGCCGCCGTGCGCAGCGCCGGGTCCCAGTCGGCGGCGAGCGCCGGACCGACCGCGACGATCTCCTGCGCAGCGCGCAGCAACGGCCCGCCGTCGTCGGGCAGGTGCGGCCGGACCTCCCCGATGAGCCCGCCGACCAGCAGGCTGGCGCGGCGCAGCGCCTCCCCCGCGGTGCGCAGCGCCCCGTCGGCACCCGGGTGCGGCGAGGTGTCCGCGGCGCGGTCGCACGCCCACATGGGCACCTCCGCTATCGCGGTCACCCCGCCGTACCGGTGGGCGTACGTCCAGGTGGAGTTGGAGGCGTCCTCGGGCGGGCCGCCGGGCGGCGGCAGCACGTACACCCCGGGGCCGGGGCTCGGCCAGTGGAAGGCGTCGGAGGAGCCGGCCTCCAGGGGGATGTCGAACTCGGCGGCGGACTTGGCGATCCGCTCCGCCAGTCGTGGAATGTCCCGGGTCACCTGGATGAAGGTGCCGCCCACGTCGATGCCGTGCAGCGAGCACTGCAGCACCGGCCGCAGCTCGTCGATGACCCCGATCAGCGCCCGGGTCTCGGGCAGGGCCCCGTCCAGGGTGCCGTCGTCCGGCAGCCACTCGGGCTGCTCCGCGGCGCGCGGGCGGAAGAAGTGGCGGTAGTGGCCGAGCATCGTGAACCGGGCGTCGGGGACGGCCTCGTTGAGCCGGGCCCCGTCCGGGTCCGCGCACAGCAGGAAGTGCCAGGCGGCGTCGGTCCCGTCGCGCAGCGCGGGGTCGGCGGTGACCCGGCGGGCCAGCAGCAGCGCGGTGGCGCCGCCGACCATCTCGTTGGCGTGCGGGCCCGCCACCACCAGGACGTTGCGCGATCCGTGCCCGACCGAGAGCAGCAGCAGCGGCTCCCCGGCCCGGGACAGGCCCACCGTCCGCAGCCGGCAGACGTCGGGCCTGCGCAGCGCCAGGGCCCTGGCCGCCGCGGCGACCTCGTCCACGGTCGGGTAGCGCTCGCCGACGGCGGTGTCCCCCGGAGATGTCATGCGGCCCCCCGCCTCGGTCCCTACGGTCAGGTTCGGATTGTTCCAATCCGTACGGAGCGGGGGCTAGAGCGCGTAGGGCGGCTGTCCGGCCCGGCACGACGGAGGGGTACGACTGCTGACGTAGCCGTACCCCTCCTCCGCACGGCGGGTGCGGGTGCCTGCGAAGGTCAGTGCCGGCGGGCGGCCTGACGGCGACGGGTCGCGACGACCACGGCGCCACCGGCGGCCAGCAGCACGGCCGCGGCGGCCGAGAGCATGCCGACGTTGCCGCTGCCGGTCTCGGCGAGGTCGCCCGAGCCGCCGTTGGGGGACTCGGAGGTCTCGGCCTCGACGGACCCGGACGGGGAGGCGGAGGCCGAGGCCGACGCCTCCTCGGAGGCGGGGGCGGTGTCCGAGGGGGTCGCGGTCGCGGCGGGGGTGGTCTCCTCGCCGCCGGCCGGCGTGGTCTCGTCACCGGCGGGGGTGGTCTCGTCGCCCGCGGGGGTGGTCGGGGTGTCGGTGGCCGGGGTGGACGGGACGGTCTGCGTGGTGCAGTCCTTCGTGCCGCCGTTCCACCAGGCGATCTTCTTGTCGCCGATGACCGCGTGGTCCGGGCCCTCGGGCAGGTCGCCGTGCTCGTAGCCGTCGTTGGCGTCCAGGACGCCGTCGTACTTCTTGTTGCCGTAGTACAGGTCGACCTGCGCGAAGCAGGTGACGTCCGGGACGGCCACGTCGAGCGTGTCGGTGCCGGTGGTGATCTTCACGGTGTCCCAGTCGTGGAACACCTGCTTGCCCGACGTCTGGAAGGTGGCGCCGTGGGTGCGGTAGGAGGCGAGGGACACGGTGCAGGACGAGGAGCCGTCCGCGACCCGGACCTTGACGTGGACCTTGCCGTCCTCGCCGGGCTTGAGGTTGACGTCGTCGACCTTGACCGACGGGTACCAGGCCGTACCGTCGAGCGAGAACTCGCAGCGGTCGGTGGAGGTCTTGGTGCCACCGCCCTGGCCGGGCTTGTAGCCGTGGTGGCCACCGCGGTCCCAGCCCTTGCCGCCCGGGCAGTCGCCGGCCCAGGCGGAGGTGGCACCCACGGCGGTGAGGGCGACGGCCGCGGCGCTCACGCCCAGCAGCCGTCCGACGGTGACACGTCGCGATATGGACATGCAGAACCCAATCTTGGCGTTGCGTGGCCCGGCGGGCGCGGCTGACGGCAGCTCTCCCCGTACGTGAGCAGGCCGAGGCGTCACCGGGCGAGTGGTCGAAGTGCACACGGGGCTCATCGGCCCCAGTGGCACCACGCATCGTCGTGGTTCTGTCAATGGGCTGTCAACCTGGGGCGACGCAAAGACTCGTGGAGCGAGGTTTCGATCCTGCTCACGGCGGTCATGGCGCCGAAGGCCAGCAGCCGCACCAGATCGGCGTCGTAGGGGTCGGGATCGGCGATCCGCCAGGCCTCCGCGTCGGCCTCGGTGATCCGGTACGGGGCGAGGGCGGCGAGCAACGCCAGCCGGGCGCCGGGACGTTCGGCGGCGGCTACGGCTGCGAGCGCCGCGGCGGCCGGATCGCCGCCGAGCGGCGGCGGCGTGCCGTCCCAGGCGTCCACGGCGGCCACGACCGCCTCCCGGGCCGTGTCCCCGAGCCGTTCCCCGCCGGCGGCCGCGGCCCGCCGCAGCGCCGCGAAGGCGGTGCCCACCGGGGCGTCGGCGGCCCACCGCGGCACGGGCCCTGCCGGGCCGCGCAGCAGGGGCAGGCTGGCCCCGGCCGGCAGCGGCCTGCGGACGGTGCGGGCCAGCGCCCGGCCGCCGAGGCTGCGCACCAGCCGCAGCCGCTGCAGCCCGCCGGGGAGCAGGTCCTCGGTCAGCAGCGCGGACACCATCCGGTTGACGAAGTGGAAGGCGAGGGCGGTGCCGACGAACTCCGGCGCGTCCCGCGGGGCGAAGGGGTACGCCGCGGCCGCCGGGGCGCCGGGGGTCGCGGTCGCCCTGCCCCAGGCGACCAGCGCCGCCTGCCCGGGGTCGCCCGGCGTGCCGCCGCGGGCGACGGTCTCGGCGAGACGGTGGTCGCCGGTGGCGTGCAGCAGGACGGTGTGGGCGTCCACGCAGAACGGGCAGCGGTTCGCCGCCGACACCCCGACGGCGACCAGTTCCTTGTCGGCCCGCGGTACGCGGCCGGCGAGCAGCGACTCGCGCAGCACGGCCCAGGCCGCCGCGAGCAGGTCGGGGGCGGCCGACAACGCCACGAAGGTGGGCGCGTGACCGATGCCGAAGTCGGCGGCGAGCTGGGCGTAGACCGCGGCGGTCCGGCCCGTGGCGCCGCCGGGCGGCGCGGGGGTGGTGAGACGGAAGGGCGTGGGCATGGCCGGGCCTCCTCGCTGACGGGCTCGTGGACGCTGGTGTGCGCGACGGGTCGATCGTGGCCGTCCGGGGTCCGTCCGGTCGTCGTCCGCGGGAAGGGACCTGCCGCTGCTCCGGGCGCCGCGGGCGCGGGCCGCACTACTCCGCCGGGAGTAGCCGCGGAGCCGTCTTCGGGGAGGACGTGCCGCCCGGCGCGGCGGCGTAGGGTGCGGGCATGGGTGGCACGCTGATCGGGCGTCAGGGATGGGCCGGGCTGCGGGGGTGGCGAGGCCTCGCCTTCGACGCCGTGGCGGGTCTCGTCCTCGCCGCGGGAGTCCTGCTGCTGCCCGGCGGGCCGCACCCCGCGAACGCCCTCGACCTGGCACTGGGCCTGGTGGGCACGCTGGCCGTGTGCGGGAGCCGCCGCCGTCCCGCGGCCGCGCTGCTGCTGTGCACCGGCTGCATGCTGGCGTACGCGCTGCGGGTGCACCCCGGGCCCTCGGCGGCGTTCCCCGTGCTGGTCGCCGTCCACATGACCGTCAGGGCGGGCGGCAAGCGGCTTCCGGTGCAGGTGTCGGCCCTGACGTTCCTCGCCGGCTACCTCGCCTCCGGGCAGCCCGCGCCCACCTCCGCGCAGTCCACCGCGCTGCTGCTCGGCTGGTTCCTGGCCTCGGTCGCCATGGCCGTGGTGGGCCGGCACCGCCGGGCCTACCTGGAGCAGTTGGAGCGACGGGCCCTGGACGCCGAACGCACCCGTGAGGAGGCCGCGTTGCGCCGGGCCGGCGAGGAGCGGCTGCGGATCGCCCGGGAGCTGCACGACTCGCTCACCCACAGCATCTCGATCATCAAACTACAGGCCGGGGTCGCCGTGCACCTGGCCCGCAAGCGCGGCGAGGAGGTGCCCGACACGCTGCTGGCGATCCAGGAGGCGAGCGGGGAGGCGATGCGGGAGCTGCGCGCCACCCTGGAGGTGCTGCGCGGCACCGGCGGCGGTCACGGGCTGGACCGGATCGAGGACCTGGTGGAGCGCTCGCGCACGGCCGGGCTGCCGACCAGCGTCACGGTCGGCGGACGCGAACGGCCGCTGGCCGACGGGGTCGACCGGGCCGCGTACCGCATCGTGCAGGAGGCGCTCACCAACGTCACCCGGCACGCCGGGCCGGCGCCCCGGGCCACCGTCCGCATCGAGTACGGCGACCGGGAACTGGTCGTGCAGGTCGACGACGACGGCACGGCGACCCCCGCCGACGGCACGGTGCCCGGGGTCGGGCTGACCGGGATGCGGGAGCGGGTGGCCGCGCTCGGCGGACGGCTGCGGGTGGGGCCGCGGCCCGAGGGCGGATTCTCCGTACGGGCCGAACTCCCCCTGGACGCGCTGCCGGCGGCCGCCGCGGCGAAGCCGGGCGGGGCGCCGCTGGAGGAGGTGTCGTGATCCGTGTGCTGATCGTCGACGACCAGGCGCTGATGCGGGCCGGTTTCCGCGCCCTGCTCGACGCCGAGGAGGGCATCGAGGTGGTGGCCGAGGCGGGCGACGGGCAGCAGGGCGTCGAACTCGCCCGGCGGCACGTGCCCGACGTGGTGCTCCTGGACGTCCAGATGCCGGTGCTCGACGGGATCGGCGCGACCCGGCTGATCGCCGCCGACCCGCGGCTGGCCGGGGTGCACGTGGTCATCCTCACCAACTACGGCCTGGACGAGTACGTCTTCGACGCGCTGCGCGCCGGCGCCAGCGGCTTCCTGCTGAAGGACACCGAACCCGCCGACCTCGTCCAGGCCATCCACGTCGCCCGGCGCGGCGACGCCCTGCTCTCCCCCGCCATCACCCGCAGGCTGATCGGCGAGTTCGTGTCACGGCCGCCCGACGCCACACATGTGGCGGGCCTGGAGGCGCTGACCAACCGGGAGCGCGAGGTGCTCGCGCTCGTCGCCCGCGGGCTCAGCAACGACGAGGTCGCCGGACGGATGGTCATCAGCCCGCTGACCGCCAAGACCCATGTGAGCCGCGCGATGACCAAGCTGGGTGCCCGCGACCGCGCCCAACTCGTCGTCTACGCCTACGAGTCCGGGCTGATCACACCGAAGGGTTCGCCGCCGCGACCGTCGTGGCCAGCCCCAGTGCCTCCCGGGCCCTGACGGCCTCGCCGTGACCGCTGTGGGCGTCGGCGGCCTCGTAGTGCTCGTAGTAGGCGTCCGCGTCCTCCGCCTCGGCGGCCCTGGCCCACAGGACGCGGGCCTTCCCGGCCTCCGCCGCGAGCGCCGCGACCGGTTCCGCGGCGCGGGCCGGCCAGTGGTGGGCCTCGAGCGCCCGGGCCTCCGCGGCGAGGGCCACCGCGACCCGGCCGGCCCACTCCCGGTAGCCGTCGAGGTCGTCCTCGACGTACTCCTCCTCGGGCCCCTTGGCCATGACCTCGTTGAGGGCGCCGGCGGCCTCGAGGTAGGCGAGCTGGTGCGCGTCGAGGGTGCTCGCGTCCTGCCGCAACGAGCCCTCGAGCGTCCCCTTCGCCTTGCCGAACACGCAGGTCACAGCGCGGTCGCCGAGCTTCCAGCTCTCCCGGTCCGGGGCGTAGTAGTACACCTTGACGTCCGGCGGGACCGCCCAGCTGTCCATGGCGTAGCCGTCGGCCAGCCGTCGGCAGCGCTCCTCCACACGCTCCTCGAGCGCCGCGTCGCCCGGGTAGTCCTGGGACCCGGGCAGCCGGAACGCCCCGACCACCTCCGCCGCGTGCCGCCGGGCGCAGGGCACGGCGTCCATGCCGGCGGCCGGGTCCTCCACGCCGGCGCCGGAGGTGCCGAAGCACTCGCCCCGGCGCAGCGAGAGCGCGCCGCCGTCCCGCGCCCCGTCCCGGGCGCCCTCCTTGAAGCCCTTGACGAAGCCGCCCGCGCCACCGGCGAGCACGAACGCGCACAGCAGCGTGCCGACGGCCGACAGCACCAGCCCGGTGACGGCCATGCCCCTGCCGTGCGCGCCCGTCCGCCTGATCTGCACCAGCGCGATGCTCCCCAGCACGACACCGGCCACCGGCGGCAAGCACAGCAGCCCGGTCACCAGCGCGGCCACGGCGAGCCCGTTCAGCGGCGCCCGCCGCGCCACGGGCGGGAGCACCGGCCGGTCGGGGTACGAGGGAAACGACGGAGGCTGCACGGAACGGCTCCTCACGGAAGGGCGAAGCGACGAACGCCCGCGCGAATATATCCCTCCCCCGGCCCCCTGCATCCGGTGGCCACCGCTAGGGTTCCGTCGCACACGTCCAAGGGGGGAGTCACGTTGTCCGCCGCAACGGCCGAACACGCCTGGGACCGCATCGACTCCTGGCTCGCCGCCCACGCCCCGGGGACGTTCGCCATGCTCCACCCGCCCGCGCCGGAGGGGGAGATCGCCGCGACGCAGCGTCGCATGGGCGTCACCTTCCCGCCGGACCTGGTGGCCACGCTGCGCCGGCACGACGGGGCGGACGAGGACTTCGCCCTGCCGACACACGACGGCCTGCTGGGCGCACGCGGGTGCGAGGAACGGTCCGGATTCCTGCGCGGCATGCTGGCCGAGGTCCTTGACGGGGACGGCGAGGAGAACGACGGCGCCTACTGGCACCACCACTTCGTGCAGTTCGCCTCCTACGTCATCACCGCGGACGGCCTGACCGTGGACTGCCGCCCCGGCGCGTCCTTCGGCGCGGTCGGCCGTTTCTTCGACGAGTCCGGCACGGACTTCGGCATGCCCCGTCGCTGGGGGCGTACTTGACCGACGTAGCGGACAGCCTGGAGGGCGGGCGCCCCTTCCAGGGCGGACGGCGGTGGCCCGTCGTCAGCGACGGCGTCCTGGAGTGGGACGACTCCGAGCGCGCCCACCCGGAGTGGGGCGATCCGTCGGACCCGCTGCCCTCCCCCGACGACGCCTCGCTGCCGCCACTGCCGCCGCACGGCTCCGAGGAGCCGCTGCCCGTGCTCCACGTGCGCGGGCTGGGCGGCCTCGGCGCGCTCCTGGCCACGCTTCCCCGTGCGACGGTCGCCACCGCCGCCGTCCGGCAGATGCGCCGGCTGGCCGAGGAGAGCGGCCTGGCCCGGTACTCCGAGGTCAGCGAGACCCTGGACGCCCTCGCCGGCGACCGGCCCGTCGCACTCACCGGCACCGGCCCGCTCGGGCTCCGGCTGCGCCAGGTGCGCCGCGACGCGTCCGCCCTCGGCGACGCCGTCCGCGGACAGGCCGTGGTGTGCCTCGTGCTGCTGCTCACCGACCTCCCGCTCCGGGCACTGGTGAGGACGGCCGACGTCCGCGCCCGGATCGTGCCCGCGCGAGACGCCGAACTCCATGCCGACCTCGGCTCCCCGCCACTTCCGCCGGAACCGGACGCGGCGTTCTGGACCGCACTCGACAACCCCGCGATCGACGCGGGCCGTCCGGGGTCGGGCGCGTGACGGTACGAAGGCCGGCGGACGCACGGTGGCTGGTCTGCTTCGACAGCATCGACCCGGTGGCCGCCGACCCGGCCCCGTACCCCGTAGGCGATGCGGGGCGGGGCGGGTTCAGGACGGGCAGAGGGTCTGCTCCAGCACCGCGTTGATGGCCTTGGCCTCTTCCTCCGTGACCTGGTGGCCGGCGCTGCCGAAGCGCGACTGGGCCGCGGCCACCGCGTTGCCGCCGCCGGTGACGGTGGCGCACTGCTGGCGCGCGTTGGCCACGGCCTTGTCGGCGTCGGCGGCCAGGGCCGGGTCGACCGCCTTGAGCGCGGCCACCAGCGCCGCGCGTTCGGCCCCGGTCGGCTCCTGCGGGACGCCCTCGCTGATGTCCGGCACCTTCGAACCGGGTGCCCCGGCGGACGGCGTGGCGCCGCCGCCGGGCTCGCCGGTGTCGTCGCTGCCGGAGCTGCAGGCGGGGACCGCGAGGAGTACGGCGGCGAGCAGCGCCGCGGCACTGAGGCGTGTACGCATCATGCCCGCCATGGTGGCGCCCGGCGCCCCCAGCCTCCGCCGCTGCGCGGTTTCCGTCGCCGTGCTGTGACCTACGGGGGACAACGATCGGCTGCCCGTCACCTTGCGCGGCCGTCGCGGGTCGCTACCAGTCGTATCGCAGCCCGAGCGCCGGCGCCTGAGGGTCGGCGACCACCGAGTCGTGCGATCTCTCAAGCGCACGGACATATGGCGCGCCCCGGGCCGGGATGGTTGGCCCTCCAGCCTGAGCTGCGGGCCGCTAGCGTGAAGCCATGACCGCACTGCCCGACTGGATGCGCCCGCCGCGCGCGGAAGGCTGGTTCGCGGAGGACCTGGACCACCTCCCGGAAGCGCCGCGCCACACCGAGCTGATCGACGGAGCCCTCGTCTTCATGATGTCGCCCCAGAGGTGGTGGCACGGCCACCTCGTCACCATGCTCACCGTCGCACTCATGGAGCAGGTGCCCGCCGGCACCCGAGTCGGCCGCGAGATGACCATCAAGCTCGACCAGCGCAACCGTCCCGAACCGGACCTGCTGGTGACGACGGCCGATTTCGACGGCGACCGTACCTGGTTCGCACCGGAGGATGTCCGGCTCGTCGTCGAGGTCGTCTCCCCGGAGTCCGCCCATCGCGATCGCACAGTAAAACTCCGCAAGTACGCGGAGGCCGGCATCCCGCACTACTGGTGCATCGAGGACGAGGACGGGGCACCTGTCGTCCACGTCTACGAGCTCGACGAACCCACCGGCGCCTACGCGCCCGCCGGGATCTTCCGAGGCACCCTCCAGCGCCCGGTGCCCTTCCCGGTCAGCCTGGACCTCGACAAGCTCACGCCACCCCGAAGCAGTTGAAAAGTCAGCACCAAGTCAGCACGGGAATGCAGAAGGGGTCGGACTCACCAGAGTCCGACCCCTTCTGACCTGCAGATTTGACGCAGCTACCTCACATGCGGCAACGAGATGGCTACACGTTGAAGCGGAACTCCACCACGTCGCCGTCCTGCATGACGTAGTCCTTGCCCTCCATGCGGGCCTTGCCCTTGGCGCGGGCCTCGGGGATGGAGCCGGTCTCCACCAGGTCGTGGAAGGAGACGATCTCCGCCTTGATGAAGCCCTTCTGGAAGTCGGTGTGGATGACACCGGCGGCCTCGGGGGCGGTGGCGCCCTTCTTGATCGTCCAGGCCCGGGCCTCCTTGGGGCCCGCGGTGAGGTACGTCTGCAGGCCGAGGGTGTCGAATCCGACCCGGGCGAGGGTGGCGAGGCCCGGCTCGTCCTGGCCCATGGACTGCAGCAGCTCCAGGGCCTCGTCGTCCTCCAGCTCGATGAGCTCGGACTCGATCTTGGCGTTCAGGAAGATCGCCTCGGCCGGGGCGACCAGGGCCCGCTGCTCGGCCTTGAAGGCCTCGTCGCCCAGCTCGTCCTCGTCGACGTTGAAGACGTACAGGAAGGGCTTGGTCGTCAGCAGGTGCAGCTCGTGCAGCAGGCCGCCCTTCTCGGTGCCGGCGGTGATGCCGGAGGAGAACAGCGTGCGGCCGTCCTCCAGGATCTGCTGGGCCTCCTGGACGGCGGCGAGCACCGAGGCCTTCTCCTTCTGGAGGCGGGCCTCCTTCGTCAGCCGCGGCACGACCTTCTCGATGGTCTGCAGGTCGGCGAGGATCAGCTCGGTGTTGATCGTCTCGATGTCGTCCTTGGGCGACACCTTGCCGTCGACGTGGACCACGTCCGGGTCGACGAAGGCCCGGATGACCTGGCAGATCGCGTCGGACTCGCGGATGTTCGCGAGGAACTTGTTGCCCAGGCCCGCGCCCTCGCTGGCGCCGCGCACGATGCCGGCGATGTCGACGAAGTCCACGGTCGCGGGAAGCTTGCGCTGCGACTCGAAGATCCCGGCGAGCGTGTCCAGACGCGGATCGGGGACGCCGACCACGCCGACGTTGGGCTCGATCGTGGCGAACGGGTAGTTGGCCGCCAGCACGTCGTTCTTGGTCAGGGCGTTGAACAGGGTCGACTTGCCGACGTTCGGCAGGCCGACGATTCCGATCGTGAGCGACACGTGACGACTTCCCGTAGCGAGATGTGGGTGGAATGGGCCGCCGCGCCCGGGCGGGGCGACCGGCGGACCGATCCACCAGTCTACGGAACGCGGCGGCCCCCGGGTGGCCGCGCCCCGAGCAGCCCCCTGAGGCGGTGAAAAGTCGTGTCCTGCCCCCGTTTCCCCCCTCCCCGGCGCCTACGTTGGGTGCGTGGAGCAACACAGTGCGCGCACACCCCACAAGAACGGTGCCCCCACCGCCGCCTCCCCGCTGCCGCGGCCGGCCCGCCCGCAGCGTCGCCCGCAGGGCGCGACAGCCGTCCGGGGCGGCCTGCCCCGGGGGCAGTTGCTGCTGCGGGTGGCACGGCTGCGCCGGACGGAGCCCCGGCTGACCGGACTGGGCACGGGCGTCTTCCTCACGCTGACCGCGCTCGCGGGCGGCGCCGCGGACTCGCTGATCACGGGCGAGCCCGGCACCCTCTTCGGGGTCGTCTTCCTGCTGGCCTGCCTCGCGGCCGGCGCCTTCGTACGGCCGTACGACCTGTCGGCGGCGCCGGTCAGCGCGCCCATCGCCTTCACCATCGCGCTGGCCGTGACGGCCGACGGCGACGGCGGGGGCTTCACGGGCCATGTGATGGGCCTGCTGACCGGACTCGCCACCCTGACGGGCTGGCTGTACGGCGGCACGGTCGGTGCCGCGATGATCGTGGCCGGGCGGAAGGTGGCCTATGTGATGCGCGAACGGCGCCGCTGACGGCGCCCGCCGCCGCGGCCCCGGGCGGCCGGGGGGCGCCCCCACGGGCACCGGTCCCCGGCCACCTCGCCGGCGGCCGCGGTCAGGAGCGGACCGCGGCCGCCGCCATGCCCGCGCCGACGATGCCCGCGTTGTTCTGCAGCGCGGCCGGCACGATCTCGGCCCTGATGCCGGTCAGGAGCGGAAGGAACTTGTCGGCCTTGCGGCTGACCCCGCCGCCGAGGATGAACAGCTCGGGCGAGAAGAGCATCTCGACGTGGGCGAGGTACTTGTGCACGCGCTTGGCCCAGTGCTCCCAGCTGAGGCCCTCGTCGTCCTTCGCCTTGGTGGAGGCCTTCGTCTCGGCGTCGTGGCCGTGCAGTTCGAGGTGGCCCAGCTCCGTGTTGGGCAGCAGGGCGCCGTCGATGAAGACGGCGCTGCCGATGCCGGTGCCGAGGGTGAGCACGACGACCGTGCCCTTGCGGCCGCGGCCCGCCCCGTACTCCATCTCCGCCATGCCGGCGGCGTCCGCGTCGTTGAGCAGCGTCACCGCGCAGCCGACCTTCTGCGACAGGAGCCCGGCGGCGTCCATGTCGATCCAGCCCTTGTCGACGTTCGCCGCCGTACGTGTCATGCCGTGCGTCACCACTCCGGGGAACGTGGCCCCCACCGGGCCCGTCCACCCGAAGTGGTCCACGACCTGCTTCACGCACTCCGCGACGGCGTCCGGGGTCGCGGGATGGGGGGTGAGCACTTTGAAGCGCTCCTCCGCCAGGTCGCCACGCCCGAGGTCGACCGGGGCACCCTTGATGCCCGATCCGCCGATGTCCACACCGAAAACGCTCATGCCCCAACGCTACGACGTGGCACGGTCGGTCACCCCTCGGAGGTGTCGCCCCGCATGAGTTCGCCGGCCTCCGCGCGCAGGTCGCGGCGGAGTTCCTTGGGCAGCGAGAAGGTGATCGACTCCTCGGCGGCCTTGACGATCTCCACGTCCTCGAAGCCGCGGGCGGACAGCCACTCCAGCACCTGCTCGACGAGCACCTCGGGCACGGAGGCGCCGGAGGTGACGCCGACCGTGGAGACGCCGTCCAGCCACGCCTCCTCGATCTCGTCGGCGAAGTCGACCAGGTAGGAGGCGCGGGCGCCGGCCAGCTTGGCGACCTCCACCAGGCGCACGGAGTTGGAGGAGTTGCGCGAGCCGACGACGATGACCAGGTCCGCCTCGGCGCCCATCTGCTTCACGGCCAGCTGGCGGTTCTGCGTGGCGTAGCAGATGTCGTCGCTCGGCGGCGAGATCAGCAGCGGGAACTTCTCCTTGAGCGCGTCGACGGTCTCCATGGTCTCGTCCACGGAGAGCGTGGTCTGGGAGAGCCAGACGACCTTGGACGGGTCGCGGACCTCGACCTTCTCGACGTCGCCGGGGCCGTCGACCAGGGTGATGTGGTCGGGGGCCTCGCCGGAGGTGCCGATGACCTCCTCGTGGCCCTCGTGGCCGATCAGGAGGATGTCGTAGTCCTCGTTCGCGAACCGCACGGCCTCCTTGTGGACCTTGGTGACCAGGGGGCAGGTCGCGTCGATGGTGGCGAGCCGGCCCTTGGCGGCCTCCTCGTGGACGACCGGGGCGACGCCGTGGGCGGAGAACATCACGATCGACCCCGCCGGCACCTCCTCCGTCTGCTCGACGAAGATCGCGCCCTTCCGCTCCAGGGTCTGCACGACGTACTTGTTGTGGACGATCTCGTGGCGGACGTAGATCGGGGCCCCGTACTGCTCCAGGGCCTTCTCGACGGCGATCACGGCACGGTCCACACCCGCGCAGTAGCCTCGCGGGGCGGCGAGCAGGACGCGGCGGGAAGTCGTAGCGGTCATGTGCCCATCGTACGGGCCCCGGACGGGGCCCCACCCCTGCCCCGGGTGCTCCGGACGGGGGTGCGGGGGCGGTGCCGGAGCGTCCCGGGGCGCACGCGCGGTGCCCGGCGGGACGACCGGCCGGACAGCGCGGGGCGGGCACACGCCGAGGGGCTCAGCGGCAGCCGCGCCGGCCCCGTGCGGCACGGCGGGCGGCGAGCGCCCAGCCGGTCGCCAGGGCGGCCCCCGCCAGGGGCAGGCAGCTGAAGCAGCCGCAGCCGGGCCCGTAGCGGCCGACGCGGAACCCGGCGTGGACCCGCGGCGGCCGTTCGGACGGGGTCCAGCCGTACCGGCCGGGTCGGCGCATGGGACCTCCCAGGACCTGTCGGTGGAGTGCGGTGCCGCCGGCGGCACCGCTGACCCCAGGGTGCGCGGGGACAGCGGGGCGCGCCATTCGGGTCGGGCCGCGGGGGCGTCACTGTCCGTGGCGGGGGCTAGTCTCGGCGTATGGCTGTGAACACGTCCGCGGAGACGCCGATCCCGGTCGGCGAGGTGTCCCGGCTGATCGGCGGCTGGGTCGACCGGCTCGGTCCGGTGTGGGTCGAGGGGCAGATCACCCAGTTGTCCCGGCGCCCGGGGGCCGGCGTGGTGTTCCTGACGCTGCGCGATCCGTCGCACGACATCTCGCTCAGCGTGACGTGCCGCCGTGCGGTCTTCGACGCCTTCGACGGTGCGGTCGGCGAGGGCGCCCGGGTCGTGGTGCACGCCAAGCCGGAGTGGTACGCGCCGCGCGGCCAGCTGTCGTTGCGCGCGGCGGAGATCCGTCCGATAGGCGTCGGCGACCTGCTGCTGCGGCTGGAGCAGCTGAAGAAGCGGCTGGCGGCCGAGGGCCTGTTCGCCCTGGAACGCAAGCGGCCGCTGCCGTTCCTGCCGCAGCTGATCGGGCTGGTCTGCGGCCGGGCCTCGGCCGCCGAGCGGGACGTGCTGGAGAACGCGCGGCTGCGCTGGCCCGCGGTCCGCTTCGAGGTGCGCAACGTGCCCGTCCAGGGGGCGTACGCGGTGCCGCAGGTGATCGAGGCGGTGCGCGACCTGGACGCCCGTCCCGAGGTCGACGTGATCATCGTGGCGCGGGGCGGCGGCAGCGTGGAGGACCTGCTGCCGTTCTCCGACGAGCGGCTGGTGCGGACGGTCGCGGAGTGCCGTACGCCGGTGGTGTCGGCGATCGGGCACGAGCCGGACACCCCGCTGCTGGACCTGGTGGCCGATCTGCGGGCCTCGACGCCGACCGACGCGGCCAAGCGGGTCGTGCCGGACGTGGGCGAGGAGCTGGCCCGGGTCGAGCAGCTGCGGCAGCGGTCGCTGCGGGTGATGCGTGGGCTGCTGGACCGGGAGGAGCGCGGGCTCGCCGCCGCGGTGAGCCGGCCGTGCATGGCGCGGCCCCAGCTGATGGTGGACGAGCGGGAGGAGCAGGTCGCCGCCCTGCTGGAGCGGTCCCGGCGGCATCTGCGGCACCGCCTGGAGCGGGCGGACGACGAGCTGGCGCACACCCGGGCCCGGGTCCTGGCGCTCTCCCCGGCCGCCACGCTGCAGCGGGGGTACGCGGTGCTGCAGCGTGAGGACGGTCAGGTCGTGCGCGCCGCGGACGAGGTGTCCGAGGAGGAGAAGCTGCGCGCCCGCGTGGCCGGGGGCGAGTTCACCGTCCGCGTCACACGCTGACCGGGCGCGGCGACGACGAAGGCGAAGGTCACCGGTCCGGGGACCGGTGACCCGTCATTCCTCCTCCGCGGCCTCCGGCCCCTCGCCCGCGGTGCCGCCGGACTCCTGCGCCAGGGCCGCGTCCAGCCGGGCGCGGGCGCCCTCCAGCCAGTCGCGGCACACCTTGGCCAGCTGCTCCCCCCGTTCCCACAGGGCGAGGGACTCCTCCAGCGTGGAGCCGCCGGCCTCCAGACGGCGAACGACGTCGACGAGTTCGTCGCGGGCCTGCTCGTACCCCAGCGTGTCCTGATCTGCCATGGCACCAGCCTAGGGCCGTCCTCCGACACGACGGCCGAGCGCGCGGGTCCCCGTCGCGGCCAGGGGGTGCGGCTCGGGGCTCTCCCCCGCGGCGGGCACCCCCGGGCCGGCGGCGGTGACGGGGTTCAGCCCTGCACGCCGCCGCGCTGCTCGAGCGCCCCGGCCAGTTCCGCGAGCCGGGCCATCGGGGCCGTGCCGGTGACCATCGTGGTCACCCCGCCCTCCTCGCGCACCAGCGCGTCGTACTTGGGGCCCTCGTAGCGCTGCCAGGTCTCGCCCCCGACGCTGCGGGTGCCGACCCGCTCCGCCTCGTGGCTCTTGGCGGCGACGAACTTCTCCGCGGCCTCGTTGCTCTGCTCGACGGCCGCGTACTCGTTCTCCGGGTCGACGAAGCCCAGGTGCCACCGCACGGCCTTCGGGTCGGTGGACTCGTACGTCACCGAGGTCGCCCGCCAGTCCTCGCCGAGGCCCTCCGGCGCCGCGACCCCGTAGGGGGCGTCGCGCCGTGCCTGGTCGAGCTCGACCCGGTAGCCGACCACCTTGACGGGGTCGTGGTTCTCGTCGTGCGGGATGAACAGCCAGATGCCTCCGGCGACGACGCCGATCGCCGCCATCGAGAGCACCATGTCCCGCAGGGTTTCCGTGCCGCGCTTCTTTGCCACGTCCCCTATGGTCCCCCATGCCCCGGACCGTCCGGCCGCCCGGGGTCGCACCCGGCGGGAAATCCGCTCATGTGACGGGTGCCCTGCTCATCCTGGCGGGGTCCGGATAAGGTCGTAACACCCTCTATTCCGGCCGTCCTCGTACAGAAAGGTGCGCTGATGACCGAGCAGCACGAGAACCACACTCTGCCGCCGCAGCTCGAGGTGAATCCCGAGGCCCCCGACCGCAACCTCGCCCTGGAGCTCGTCCGGGTCACCGAGGCCGCCGCCATGGCGGCCGGCCGCTGGGTCGGGCGCGGCGACAAGAACGGCGCCGACGGCGCGGCCGTCAAGGCCATGCGCACCCTCGTCTCCACCGTGTCGATGAACGGCGTCGTCGTCATCGGCGAGGGGGAGAAGGACGAGGCCCCGATGCTCTTCAACGGCGAACGCATCGGCGACGGGAACGGCGCGGAGTGCGACATCGCCGTGGACCCGATCGACGGCACCACCCTGACCGCCAAGGGCATGCCCAACGCCATCGCGGTGCTCGCCGCCGCCGACCGCGGCACGATGTACGACCCCTCGGCCGTCTTCTACATGGACAAGCTGGTCACCGGCCCCGAGGCCGCCGACTACGTCGACATCACGGCCCCGCCGTCGGTGAACGTCCGCCGGGTCGCCAAGGCGAAGGGCAGCGCCCCCGAGGACGTCACGGTCGTCGTGCTCGACCGTCCACGCCACGAGGGCATCGTCAAGGAGATCCGGGAGACCGGGGCGCGCATCAAGTTCATCTCCGACGGCGACGTGGCCGGCGCGATCATGGCCGTCCGGGAGGGCACCGGCGTCGACATGCTGATGGGCGTCGGCGGCACACCCGAGGGCATCATCGCGGCCTGCGCGATCAAGTGCCTGGGCGGCACCATCCAGGGCAAGCTGTGGCCGAAGGACGAGGCGGAGAAGCGCCGCGCCCTGGACGCGGGTCACGACCTGGACCGCATCCTGCACACGGACGACCTGGTCAGGGGCGACAACGTCTTCTTCGTCGCCACCGGCATCACGGACGGCGAGCTGCTGCGCGGAGTGCGGTACCGCGCCGAGACGGCCATCACCCAGTCGCTGGTCATGCGCTCGAAGTCCGGCACGATCCGCCAGATCGACTCCACGCACCGCCTGTCGAAGCTGCGCGCCTACAGCACCATCGACTTCGACCGCGCACGCTGAGCCGCCGCGGCCCCGCGCCGCGCACCCACGGACGAGGACCGGGAGCCCGCCGGCACGGCGGGGTCCCGGTCCTCGCTCCCGTCTCAGCCCGCCGCGGCGATCCGCGTCCCGGGCCGCTGCAGCTCCGCCTCGCGGCGGCGGCGCCGGGCAAGGACGACCCTGCGCTCGGCGGCGGTCATCCCGCCCCACACCCCGTAGGGCTCCGGCTGCAGCAGCGCGTGTTCGCGGCACTCCAGCATCACCGGGCAGCGCGCGCAGACCCGCTTGGCGGCCTCCTCACGGGACAGCCGCGCCGCGGTCGGCTCCTTGGACGGCGCGAAGAACAGACCCGCCTCGTCACTGCGGCACGCCGCCTCCGCGTGCCATGGGCCGCCCAGGTCCCGGGGGTGACTCAGGGAGGACCTGGAGGGTGCCGGGGGCTCGATCGGTTGAAGCACGGGATACTCCTGACGACGGCTCGGCTTGGTGTCACCCTTGCCCGTCGCTGCGGTGCCGGTGCGTCTCCACGGGTCTGTCGGCGTGAGGAGGGCTGCGGCGAGCGACGTGTCCTCTTGCCCTACCCGCTGTGCGCGCGTTCATGCGCACCGTGCCGGGCACGCCGCCCGCCGGCCCGTGGTGTGTTCCTTCGATCCCCGTACGCGGCGCGGGAGTTGGGCCGCGCCGCGGTGGGCCGCCGGGCCCTGCGGTCAGCCGTCGAGCTCCGCGGGGCCGAGCCCCTTCTTCTTCACGCGCTTGCCGCGGCGCGGCTTGGCCTCGACGCCGCCCCAGAAGGCGAAGCCCTGGACCTTGATGACGGGGGCGTTCGGGTCGGGCGCCTCGTACGCCTTCACGTCGGAGCCGCCCATGATGCCCACGACGCCGCCGCCGCGCAGGGTGACGTTCTCGGGGACCTTGATCTCGACGCCGCCCATGATGGCGGTGCAGTTGATGACGAGCTCGGGGCTGGTGAAGGTGGCCTCGGTGAGGTCGATGACGACGCCGCCCATGATGGCGACGGCGTTGATCTTCGAGCCGACCCGCCAGCGGCCCTTGCGCTCGGCGCCGCCGAGGATGCCGATCAGGTTGGGGTTCTCCCCGGACCCGTCGGGCACCCAGTGGTGCGCCCCCGGCGCCGGGGCGGGCGCGCTCGCGGTGCGGCCCGCGGGGAGGTCACGGACGTACGGCTCCAGTTCGCCGACGGTCTTGGCCGCGTAGACCCCGTCGAGCCGCTCGGAGTGCTCCTCGGTGGTCAGGCGGCCCTCCGCCAGGGCATCGCGAAGGATGTCGGCCACCCGGTCGCGGTCCGCGTCGGACGCGCGGAGATCGGCTTCGGCCACGGGGCGCACGGGGTGCTGTTCACGCTTCTGGAGCGACGACTCATCCACCCGACTACCGTACACAAACGCGATAGATCGCGACTAGGGCCGGTGAGGGTCACCTCACACATCCGGTACCCCGCGCACGTTCTACGCTTGTTGGGCTTCTATGACGCAGCGCCAGTGAGGATGTCCCTTATGCCCGAGTTCGCCTATACGGATCTGCTTCCCCTCGGTGAGGACACCACTCCGTACCGACTGATCACCTCCGAGGGCGTCAGCACCTTCGAGGCCGACGGCCGGACGTTCCTCAAGGTGGAGCCGGAGGCACTGCGCACGCTCGCCGCCGAGGCGATGCACGACATCTCCCACTACCTGCGTCCCGCGCACCTCGCCCAGCTGCGCCGCATCCTGGACGACCCCGAGGCGTCCGCCAACGACCGCTTCGTCGCCCTGGACCTGCTGAAGAACGCCAACATCGCCGCCGCCGGCGTGCTGCCGATGTGCCAGGACACCGGCACCGCGATCGTGATGGGCAAGCGCGGCCAGAACGTGCTGACGGCGGGCGGCGACGAGGAAGCCCTCTCGCACGGCATCTTCGACGCCTACACCAAGCTCAACCTGCGCTACTCCCAGATGGCCCCGCTGACCATGTGGGAGGAGAAGAACACCGGCTCCAACCTTCCGGCCCAGATCGAGCTGTACGCGACCGACGGCGGCGCCTACAAGTTCCTGTTCATGGCCAAGGGCGGCGGCTCGGCCAACAAGTCCTTCCTCTACCAGGAGACCAAGGCGGTCCTGAACGAGGCCTCCATGATGAAGTTCCTGGAGGAGAAGATCCGTTCGCTCGGCACGGCGGCCTGCCCGCCGTACCACCTGGCGATCGTCGTCGGCGGCACCTCCGCCGAGTACGCGCTGAAGACCGCCAAGTACGCCTCCGCGCACTACCTGGACGAGCTGCCGGGCGAGGGTTCGCCGACCGGCCACGGCTTCCGGGACAAGGAGCTGGAGGAGAAGGTCTTCGAGCTGACGCAGAAGATCGGCATCGGCGCGCAGTTCGGCGGCAAGTACTTCTGCCACGACGTGCGCGTGGTGCGGCTGCCCCGGCACGGCGCCTCCCTGCCGGTCGCCATCGCCGTGTCCTGCTCCGCCGACCGCCAGGCCGTCGCCAAGATCACCGCCGAGGGCGTCTTCCTGGAGCAGCTGGAGACCGACCCGGCCCGGTACCTGCCGGAGACCACCGACGAGCACCTGTCGGACGAGGACGTCGTGCGCGTCGACCTGGACCGCCCGATGGACGAGGTACTGGCCGAGCTGTCCAAGTACCCGGTCAAGACCCGGCTGTCGCTGACCGGCTCGCTGGTCGTCGCCCGCGACATCGCGCACGCCAAGATCAAGGAGCGGCTGGACGCGGGCGAGGAGATGCCGCAGTACTTGCGCGACCACCCGGTCTACTACGCGGGCCCGGCCAAGACCCCCGAGGGTTACGCCTCCGGCTCCTTCGGCCCGACCACGGCCGGCCGCATGGACTCCTACGTCGAGCAGTTCCAGGCCGCGGGCGGCTCCAAGGTGATGCTCGCCAAGGGCAACCGCTCGAAGCAGGTCACCGACGCGTGCGCCGCGCACGGCGGCTTCTACCTCGGCTCGATCGGCGGCCCGGCGGCGCGCCTGGCCCAGGACTGCATCAAGAAGGTCGAGGTGCTGGAGTACGCCGAGCTCGGCATGGAGGCGGTCTGGAAGATCGAGGTCGAGGACTTCCCGGCCTTCATCGTCGTCGACGACAAGGGCAACGACTTCTTCACCGATCCCGCCCCCGCGCCGACGTTCACCAGCATCCCGGTGCGTCCGGGGGCGTGACCCGTCCCGACGGCCCGGCACCGCGTGCGCGGTGCCGGGCCGTCGGCGTTGCGCGGTGCGTTCCGGGGGAATGAAACGTGCCGTGCCGCTGTCGTGGGGAGGGGGTGTACTGGGAGGTACCAGGACGCCCGACGATGTCCGCGATGGAAGGGATTCCGGCCATGTCCGAGCAGGACGCAGGGGACGAGCGCGAGTACCGCACCGAGCACGACTCGATGGGCGAGGTGCGCGTCCCGGCCCACGCCAAGTGGCGCGCGCAGACCCAGCGGGCGGTGGAGAACTTCCCCATCAGCGGACGCGGGCTGGAGCGCGCCCACATCGAGGCGCTCGCCCGGATCAAGGCCGCCGCTGCGAAGGTGAACGCGGAGCTGGGCGTCCTGGACAAGGACGTGGCGGAGGCGATCCAGGAGGCCGCCGCCGAGGTGGCCGAGGGGCGCTGGGACGCGCACTTCCCGATCGACGTCTTCCAGACCGGGTCCGGCACCTCGTCCAACATGAACGCCAACGAGGTCATCGCGACCCTGGCGAGCGAGCGGCTGGACCGCGACGTGCACCCCAACGACCACGTCAACGCCAGCCAGTCCTCCAACGACGTCTTCCCCTCCTCCCTGCACATCGCCGCGACCGCCGCGGTGACCGGCGACCTGGTCCCGGCGCTGGAGCATCTGGCGGCGTCGCTGGAGCGCAAGGCCGCAGAGTTCGCGGACGTCGTGAAGTCCGGCCGTACGCATCTGATGGACGCCACGCCGGTGACGCTCGGCCAGGAGTTCGGCGGTTACGCGGCCCAGGTCCGGTACGGGGTGGAGCGGCTGCGGGCCTCGCTGCCGCGGCTGGCGGAGCTGCCGCTGGGCGGGACCGCGGTCGGCACGGGGATCAACACCCCGCCCGGCTTCTCGGCGGCGGTGATCGCCGAGGTGGCGCGGACGACCGGGCTGCCGCTGACCGAGGCGCGGGACCACTTCGAGGCGCAGGGCGCCCGCGACGGGGTCGTGGAGACCTCCGGGCAGCTGCGGACGATCGCCGTGGGCCTGACCAAGATCGCCAACGACCTGCGCTGGATGGGCTCCGGCCCGCGCACCGGCCTGGCCGAGATCGCCCTGCCGGACCTGCAGCCCGGTTCCTCGATCATGCCGGGCAAGGTGAACCCGGTGATCCCCGAGGCGGTGCTGATGGTGGCGGCGCAGGTCATCGGCAACGACGTGACGATCACGACGGCCGGCGCCGCGGGCAACTTCGAACTGAACGTGATGCTCCCGGTGATCGCCCGGAACGTCCTGGAGTCGGCCCGGCTGCTCGCCAACGTCTCCCGGCTGCTGGCGGACCGCACGGTCGACGGGATCACGGCGAACGTGGAGCGGGCCCGCGAGTACGCGGAGTCCTCGCCGTCGGTGGTGACCCCGCTGAACAAGTACATCGGCTACGAGGAGGCGGCCAAGGTCGCCAAGCGGTCGCTGGCCGAGCGGAAGACCATCCGCGAGGTGGTGCTGGAGTCCGGCTACGTCGAGCGCGGGCAGCTCACCCTGGAGCAGCTGGACGAGGCGCTGGACGTGCTGCGGATGACCGCGCCCTGACGGTGCGGGGCGCCGTCGTCCGGGCCGCCCGGTGCCGGCCGCTCCGCGTCCGGCGTGACGAAGGATCGGCTCAAGGGTGACGCCTCCGTGACACGGTGTCCGTAAGATCCGTTCATGACAGCGGACATCCTTCTTTCCCAGGGAGCGGGCCGGGACGGCGGCGCGGGCCGCTGGGCACCCGGCGAGCAGGTGCTGTGGCGCTACCGCGGCAACGGCGGCGACGCGGTGCACATCTGCCGCCCGGTGACCGTGGTCCGCGACGACCCGGACCTGCTGGCGGTGTGGATGGCGCCGGGCACCGAGTGCGTCAAGCCGGTCCTGGCGGACGGCTCGCCGATCCACCGCGAGCCGCTGGAGACCCGCTACCTCAAGCCGCGCACGACGTGCGTGGACCGCTGGTGGGGCGCGGGCGTGCTGAAGCTGGCGCGCCCGGACGAGCCCTGGTCGGTGTGGCTGTTCTGGGAGCAGGGCTGGCGCTTCAAGAACTGGTACGTGAACCTGGAGGAGCCGCGTCTGCGCTGGTCGGGCGGGGTCGACTCGGTGGACCACTTCCTGGACATCCACGTCACCCCGGACCGCGCCTGGCAGTGGCGGGACGAGGACGAGTTCGCGCAGGCCCAGACCGCGGGCCTGATGACGGCGGAGACGGCGGAGCGGGTGCGGGAGGCCGGCCGCCGGGCGGTCGGCGTGATCGGTGACTGGGGGCGCCCGTTCCGGGACGGATGGGAACACTGGCGTCCGGATCCGGCGTGGCCGGTACCGGCCCTTCCGGTTGACTGGGGTCGTCCGGCAAGGTGACCGCGTGAGCGGCTTGCCGAGGACCCCAACCCCAATCGTAAGATCGTGGCCCATAGTGCTGCACAAAACACAGGCTCACACTAGAGTTTGACGCTATGTCACCAAGGTCATACGGGAGGCCCGGGCTGTGGGAGTCGGCGGCTACGAGGACATACAGCTGGACCGCACCGGCCAGGCCGAGGGGTTCGACGCCATAGGTGACCGCTACGACGAGGCCTTCCCCTACAAGGAGGGCCAGGTCACCGCGGGCGAGCGGCTGCTGGCGCGGCTCCCCGCGGGCTCCCGCGTGCTGGACCTCGGCTGCGGCACGGGGCTGCCGACCTGCCGTCAGCTGACCGAGGCCGGGCACAAGGTGACGGGGGTGGACCTCTCCGCCGGGATGCTGGCGCTCGCCCGCCGGCACGTGCCCCGGGCGGCCTTCCACCAGGCCGACATCGCCGACCTGCGGACCGGCGGCCGCCTCGGCCCCGGTGGGCCGGAGGACCTGGGCCGCTTCGACGCCGCCGTGGCCTTCTTCTCGCTGCTGATGCTGCCGCGGGTGGAGATCCCGCTGGCCCTGCGCAGCGTCCACGACCTCCTCCTGCCGGGCGGAATGTTCACCCTTTCGATGGTGGAAGCCGACGTGGACGACTTCGCGATTCCGTTCCTTGGTAACACCATCCGGGTATCGGGTTATCTACGGGAGGAATTGCGCCAGGTGGTCACCGAAGCGGGATTCGTGGTCCTTGAGGAGGATTCGTACGCGTACGCGCCGCACACCACCGAAGTGCCGCCGGAGGAGCAGCTCTTCCTGCACTGTCGACGACCCGCCTGACGCGGCCGCCCCGTCACGTGCCCGGCACGTGACGCACCCGACCGGATGGAACGACCAGCGTGAGCACGGAGCGCATTTCTGAGCAGGCCGCCGCCCAGGCGACGACGGCCGGCCCGGCACGTCCGGGCGACACCGAGCCGGTCCCGGATCCGCGGGCCGGCTTCCGGCTGCCCGCGGACCCCGAGCAGGGCGACGAGGCGGTCGCGTCCCCGTCCCCCGGGCCGCAGGCCCCCGGCCGGTCCCCGGCCCCGTCCGCGGCGGGCCAACGCCCGCGCCGGGGCCGCAGGGGCGGCGGCGCCGAGCGCGACGCGGCCGCCGGCGGGACCGGCGATGCCGGCGGCGCCGCCACGCCGCCGGCACAGCGTCAGACCCCTCCCGACGCCCCCGCGTCGGCTCCCGTCCCCGCCAAGCCCGGCCCCGCCAAGCCCGGCCGCGGTGGCCGGCGGGCGCGCGGCGGACGGTCCGCGCGGCGGTCCGCCGAGGTGCGGGACCGTCAGGCCGCCCGGGTGGTCGCGGGCGAGGGGGTCGCCGCCGTCCAGCACATGACCGCCGCCCCGGCGGACGGCGCCCGCGGACGGCAGGCCGTACGGCTGCGCACCCCCGAGGCCCCCGGCGTCGCCCCGGCGGGCGGTGAGTCCTGGAACGGCTCCACGGGCCGGGACCGGCGGGCGGCCACCGCGATGGCGGCCCCCGTGGAACCCGGCCGCCGGGCCACCGCGAGCGGCGGGAACCCGGGTGCCCCGGGCGTCCCCGGCCCCACGCAGCCCGACGGCGGCGAGCCGCGCGCCCGGCAGCGGACCCCCGACACGACGCTGCCCACCTCACGGGCGACGGGCCGGCAGGGCGGCCGCGGCGGCCAGGCCGGCGGGCACCCCGTCGACGAGGACTCCACCGGCGGCCAGCCGCTGAAGAAGATCGGCCCGCAGCAGCGGGGCCGGGCGGCGCAGGCCGAGACCGAGCGGCTGCGCTACGTCGGCGCGGCCACCCGCCGCATCGCCCGCGGCCTGGACCTGGACGAGATCGTGCTGGGCCTGTGCCGCTCCGCGGTGCCCGCCTTCGCCGACGCGATCCTGGTCTACCTGCGCGACCCGCTGCCGGTGGGCGACGAGCGCCCCTCCGGCCCGCTGGTGCTGCGGCTGCGGCGCACCGACCGGGTGCCGGACGAGGACGCCCCGGAGCCGGTGGAGGGGCTGCTCATGCCGGTCGTCCCCTCCACGGAGGGCGCCTACGGCTCGGCCGCCGAGGTCGTGACCGTCCCCACGGACGGCTCGCTGGCCGAAGTGCTGCGCGGGGTGCGTCCGGTGTTCTCCGAGAGCGCGCAGTCCACGGCGGCCCTGCACGAGCTGGTCGGTGGCTGCCGGGAGGCCGAGTTCGGCGAGACGTTAGACCTTCCGAACGGACGCCGGGCGATCCTGGCACCGCTGCGCGGCCGCCGCCGGGTGATCGGCGCGACCGTGCTGCTGCGCCGTCCCGAGCGCGCCCCGTTCGACCAGGACGACCTGCTGATCGCGGCGCAGCTGGCCACCCACACCGCGCTCGGCGTGGACAAGGCGGTGCTCTACGACCGCGAGGCGTCCATCGCCGACTCCCTGCAGCGCGAGATGCTGCCGGACTCCCTGCCGGAGCCCACGGGGGTCCGGCTGGCCAGCCGCTACCTGCCCGCCGCCGAGTCGGCCCGGGTCGGCGGCGACTGGTACGACGCGATCCCGCTGCCGGGCAGCCGGGTGGCGCTGGTGGTCGGCGACGTCATGGGCCACTCCATGACCTCGGCGGCGATCATGGGCCAGCTGCGGACGACCGTGCAGACCCTGGCCGGCCTGGACCTGTCGCCGCAGGAGGTGCTCTACCACCTGGACGAGCAGGCCCAGCGGCTCGGCCAGGACCGCATGGCCACCTGCATCTACGCGGTCTACGACCCGATAGCGCACCGGGTGACCATCGCCAACGCGGGCCACCCGCCGCCGGTGCTGCTGCACGCCAGCGGCCTGGCCGAGGTGCTGCGTGTGCCGCCGGGCGCGCCGATCGGCGTGGGCGGCGTGCCCTTCGAGGCGGTCGAGCTGCCGGCCCCGGCCGGGGCGACGCTGCTGCTGTACACCGACGGGCTGGTGGAGTCCCGCACCCGCGACGTGTGGGGCGGCATCGAGATGCTGCGCGAGCGGCTGCACACGGCGTCGGCGGTGGTGTGCCCGCCGCCGCTGGAGCCGCTGTGCGACGAGGTGCTGGAGATCGTCGGCCCGGGCGACCGGGACGACGACATCGCGCTGCTGGCCGCCCGCTTCGACGGCATCGCGCCGCGCGACGTCGCCTACTGGTTCCTGGAGCCCCGGGCGCAGACGGCCGGCCGGGCCCGGCGGCTGGTGCGCCAGGCGCTCGGCCGCTGGAACCTGGAGCCGCTGACCGAGGCGACGGAGCTGCTGGTCAGCGAGGTGGTGACCAATGCGGTGCGGTACGCCGAGCGTCCCATCACGTTGCGGCTGCTCCGTACCGACGTGCTGCGCTGCGAGGTGGGCGACGACGCCCCGACGCTGCCGCGGATGCGCCACGCGCAGCCGCAGGACGAGGGCGGGCGCGGGCTCTACCTCGTCAACCGGATGGCGCAGCGCTGGGGAGCGACGCGGCTGAGCGCGGGGAAGGTGGTCTGGTTCGAGATGGGCATTCCGGACGGTGTGGACCGGTAGACACTCCGTATCCGTACACGTTTTATTTCTGGACATTGTCCAGATCCTTGGCGTGAAGCCGTTGCCCGGCGTGCCGAGCCGGTGATTCAGTGTTTGTGTGGTCGTTAGCGACCAGGAGCCCCCGACGGACTCTTCCGAAGATCGACGGGAGGACACACTCACATGAGCACCCCCTACACCACCAACAACGCCGGGATCCCGGTGGAGAGCGACGAGCACTCGCTGACGGTGGGCTCGGACGGCCCGGTCCTCCTCCAGGACCACTACCTCATCGAGAAGATGGCGCAGTTCAACCGCGAACGGGTGCCGGAGCGCGTGGTGCACGCCAAGGGCTCGGGCGCCTACGGCGTCTTCGAGGTGACGAACGACGTCAGTCAGTTCACCAAGGCCGACCTCTTCCAGCCCGGACGCCGCACCGAGATGCTGGCCCGCTTCTCCACGGTCGCGGGCGAGCTGGGCAGCCCCGACACCTGGCGGGACCCGCGCGGCTTCGCCCTGAAGTTCTACACCGAGTACGGCAACTACGACCTGGTCGGCAACAACACACCGGTCTTCTTCGTACGCGACGCGATGAAGTTCCAGGACTTCATCCGCAGCCAGAAGCGCCGCCCCGACTCCGGCCTGCGTGACAACAACATGCAGTGGGACTTCTGGACGCTGTCCCCCGAGTCGGCGCACATGGTCACCTGGCTGATGGGCGACCGCGGCGTGCCCAAGAACTACCGCCACATGAACGGCTACGGCTCCCACACCTACATGTGGGTCAACGGCGGCGGCGAGCGGCACTGGATCAAGTACCACTTCAAGACCGACCAGGGCATCGACTTCCTCACGCAGGAGGAGGCCGACCACTTCGCGGGCGCCGACGGCGACCTGCACCGCCGCGACCTCTTCCAGGCCATCGAGCGCGGCGAACACCCCTCGTGGACGCTCTACGTCCAGGTGATGCCGTTCGACGACGCCGCGGACTACCGGTTCAACCCCTTCGACCTCACCAAGGTGTGGCCGCACGGCGACTACCCGCTGGTCGAGGTCGGCCGGATGACGCTGAACAGGAACCCCGAGGACTACTTCGTCCACATCGAGCAGGCCGCCTTCGAGCCCAGCAACATGGTGCCCGGCATCGGCCCCTCGCCGGACAAGATGCTGCTCGGACGGCTCTTCTCCTACGCCGACACCCACCGCTACCGGATCGGCCCCAACTACGCGCAGCTGCCGCCGAACCGGCCGCACACCGAGGTGCACTCGTACGCCAAGGACGGCCCGATGCGCTACGAGCCGGCGCGCACCGCCGCGCCGTACGCGCCGAACTCCGTCGGCGGACCCGCGGCGGACGTCGCGCGCTTCGGCGACCCGGCCGGCTGGGAGGCGGCGGGCAACATGGTGCACGAGCCGTACAAGCTGCACCGCGAGGACGACGACTTCGGGCAGGCCGGGACGATGGTCCGGAAGGTCCTGGACGACGCCGCCCGCGACCGGCTGGTCTCCAACGTCTCGGGCCACCTGAAGGACGGGGTCAGCGCCCCGGTCCTGGCCCGTGCGGTGGAGTACTGGCGCAACATCGACAAGGAGGTCGGCGACCGCATCGCCGCCAACGTCAACGGCCTGTAGAAGGACCTCCCCACGGCCGCAGCCCCGGTGCACGTGATGTCCGTCCGTGCCCCGGGGCTGCATCGTGCCGTCCGGTCCGGAACCGGACGCGAACCGGACGGAACCGGACCGGGGCCGGACGCATCCCACCGGCATGAGGGCGAGGCCGTGGGCGCGGGCGCGGGCTGTCATGGCCGGACGGCCCCGACTGCACCGACATAGGGGCGCACTCCGGGGTGCGGTTGCTGTTCGACACGGAGCCCGGGACGACCTACCGGTTGTGCGCGGGCGCGGCGTGCACGCGGAGCGCGACCGGCGACGGGCGCGAGTTGCTGCTCGTCCTGGACCTGCCCGAGCCGGCCGGCCCGAAGCGGGTACCCGTGCGCTTCACCGGCACTTCCACCGGCACCTCCACCGGGCCCGCGGTGGACGAGCGCCTCGAGGTGACGCTCGAGAAGTGGCAGCCGAACGGTCCGGGCTGCGAGCCCACCGCGTACCAGGCGCGACTCGGGTACGAACCGGGAAAGGGCCTGTTCGCAGCGGGCCCCGGGGAGGAATGACGCACCGGCGTACCGCTATGCACAAGATCTATACACCCTAGGTATACGCATCGTGTAGAGTCCTCGGCCATGAGCATCGGCCACACCCTGCTCGGGCTCCTGGAGTCCGGCCCGCGCCATGGATACGACCTGAAGCGCGCGTTCGACGACAAGTTCGGTCACGACCGACCGCTGCACTACGGCCAGGTGTACTCGACGATGGCCCGGCTGCTGAAGAACGGGCTGGTCGAGGTCGACGGCATCGAGCCCGGCGGCGGCCCGGAACGCAAGCGGTACGCGATCACCGATGCCGGTATCACCGACGTCGAGAAGTGGCTCGGGCAGCCGGAGAAGCCCGAGCCCTACCTGCAGAACACCCTCTACACCAAGGTCGTCCTCGCCCTGCTCACCGGGCGCAGCGCCGCCGGCCTGCTCGACACCCAGCGGTCCGAGCACCTGCGGCTGATGCGGGACCTGACCGAACGCAAACGGCACGGCGACCTCGCGGACCAGCTCATCTGCGACCACGCCCTGTTCCACCTGGAGGCGGACCTGCGGTGGCTGGAACTCACCGCCGCCCGCCTCGACCGACTCGCGGCGGAGGTAGCCGAGTGAGCAGCACGGAGAACCTGATGGAAGCCGTCGGCCTGCACAAGGCGTACGGCCCGACCCCTGCCCTGGACGGCGCGGAGTTCGCGATACGCGCCGGGGAGGTGGTCGCCGTCATGGGGCCGTCCGGTTCCGGCAAGTCGACACTGCTGCACTGCCTGGCCGGCATCGTCCGGCCGGACTCCGGCAGCATCCGGTACCGGGGACGCGACCTGACCGCGATGAGCGACGCCGAACGCAGCGCGCTGCGGCGCGGCGAGTTCGGCTTCGTCTTCCAGTTCGGCCAGCTCGTCCCGGAACTGACCTGCGTGGAGAACGTGGCGCTGCCGCTGCGGCTGAACGGCACCCGGCGCAAGGAGGCGGAGGCGCGCTCCCGCGAGTGGCTGGCCCGGCTGGAGGTCGACGACCTCGCCGGCAAGCGCCCCGGTGAGATCTCCGGCGGCCAGGGCCAGCGCGTCGCCGTGGCCCGTGCCCTGGTCACCGGCCCGCGGGTGGTCTTCGCCGACGAGCCGACCGGCGCCCTGGACTCCCTCAACGGCGAGCGTGTGATGCGGATGCTCACCGACGCCGCCCGCGACACCGACGCCGCCGTCGTCCTCGTCACGCACGAGGCGCGGGTGGCCGCCTACTCCGACCGCGAGGTCGTCGTCCGTGACGGCAAGTCCCGCGACATGGAGCGGGTGGCATGAGCACCACCCGCACCACCCCCCGTGCCTCCCCCGGCGGCACCCTCGCCACGTGGGTCCGTGACCTGGGCCTCGGCGTCCGCTTCGCGGCGACCGGCGGCCGCGAGGGCTGGACCCGCACCCTGCTCACCGCGGTCGGCGTCGGCCTCGGCGTCGCGCTGCTGCTGGTGGCGGCCGCCGTGCCGGCCATGCTGGGTGCCCGCAGCGACCGCGGATACGACCGGGACTACTCCTGGTTCAACGACCAGCCGGCGCAGTCCGCCACCACGGTGCTGCGCGAGCAGTCCGACACCCGGTTCCACGACGAGGAGATCCGGGGTCTGCTGCTCAAGGCCGACGGCGACCGGCCGGTAATGCCGCCGGGCGTCGACAGGATGCCCGCGCCCGGCGAGATGGTCGTCTCCCCCGCGCTGAGGAAGCTGCTCGACCGGCCCGGCAGCGAGCTGCTGCGCGAACGTCTGGACTACCGCATCGCCGGAACCATCGGCGACCAGGGCCTGCTCGGCCCGGCCGAACTGGCCTACTACGCGGGCGACGACGACCTCGTCGCGCGCAACGAGGACGGTTCCGTCGGGAACGCCACCCGCATCCCGTACTTCGGCCGCGGCAGCGTCAAGCCCGAGCCGCTGGGCGGGGTGCTGACCCTGCTGGTCGTCATCATCGTCGTCGTCCTGCTGATGCCGGTGGCCGTCTTCATCGGCACCGCCGTACGGTTCGGCGGCGAACGCCGGGACCGGCGGCTGGCCGCACTGCGGCTGGTCGGCGCGGACAGCAGCATGACCCGGCGGGTCGCGGCCGGCGAGGCGCTGTTCGGCTCCCTGCTCGGACTCGTCGTGGGCACCGGGATCTTCCTGTGGGGCCGGCAGTTCTCGCCCGACGTGACGCTGTACGACATCAGCCTCTTCCCGTCGGACATCACGCCCGGCCCCGCACTGGCCGCCCTGGTGGCGCTGGCGGTTCCCGGGGCGGCGGTCGCGGTCACCCTGCTGGCGATGCGCGGCATCGCCGTCGAGCCGCTCGGGGTGGTGCGCAACGCCACCGCGAACAAGCGCCGGCTGTGGTGGCGGCTGCTGATCCCGCTGGCCGGCATCGCACTGCTGGCGCCGCTGTTCGGGGGCATCTCGCAGGACACCTCGGTCAACCCCTACCAGGTGACGGCGGGCACGGTCCTGCTGCTGGTCGGGCTCACCGCCGTGCTGCCCTGGCTGGTCGAGTCGGTCGTCGGCCGTCTCCGCGGCGGCTCGCTGCCCTGGCAGCTGGCCACGCGCCGCATCCAGCTCAACAGCGGCGCCGCCGCCCGCATGGTCAGCGGCGTCACCGTCGCCGTGGCGGGGGCGATCGCCCTCCAGTCGCTCTTCACCGGGGTGCAGAGCGACTTCGTCAGCCAGACCGGGCAGGACCCCGACCGCGCCCAGCTCAGCGTCTCGCAGAGCGTCGACAGCGGGGCCGAGGCGCAGCGCGTGGAGAAGGCCTTCGCCGACACCCCGGGCATCAGCACGGTGCTCGGCCTCGTCCAGGGCGACAGCGTGCAGGGGAACGCCTCGAAGCTGACGGCCGATGACATCCGGTACACGCCCCTGGTCGTGGGCGACTGCCCGACGCTGCGGGAACTCGCCGAGGTGGGGACCGGCTGCACCGACGGAGACGTGTTCCTGGTCCCTGAGCCGGAGGGCGACGGCGACATGGGCTTCGCCGAGCCCGGCGGCACGCTCGACCTGAACGTTCCGGTCACGGACACGTACACCGGCACGCCGAGGCCGTGGCGGATCCCGGCCGACGCCCGCCCGGCGAAGTCCCGTACCGCGCCGGACGGGGACCGGCAGTGGGGCGTGCTGGCCACCCCCGCCGCCCTGGACGTGGCGGCACTGCACTCACCCTCCGTCCGGCTCATGCTGCGCACCGACCCGGCCTCGCCGGACGCCGTAGAGCACGCCCGCAACACCGCCGCGCGCATCGATCCCACGCTGTCGGTCTACCAGTTGCGGACGACCACCGAGGACCGCAAGTTCGCGACCATCCGGCGCGGTCTGTTCATCGGCGCCACGGCCACCCTGGCGTTGATCGGCGCGAGCCTGCTGGTCTCCATGCTGGAGCAGCTGCGCGAGCGCAGGAGGCTGCTGGCCGTCCTGGTCGCCTTCGGCACCCGCCGGTCGGTGCTCGGTCTGTCGGTGCTCTGGCAGACGGCGCTCCCCGTCGCGCTGGGACTCGCCCTCGCCGTCGTCGGCGGTGCCGGTCTCGCCACGGCCCTGCGCAGCATGGTGGGCCTCGGCCCGCACGTCGACTGGGCGAGCGTGGGCGCCATGACCGGCGCCGGTGCGGCGGTGGTCGTCGTGGTCACGCTGCTGAGCCTGCCGCCGCTGTGGCGGATGATGCGTCCGGACGGCCTGCGGACGGAGTGACCGGGGGCGGCCACGGCCGTCAGCGGGCGAACCGTACCGGCAGCGGCTCCAGGGCACCGCGCAGCGCGGAGGCGAAGGTCTCGAACTCCTCCGCGCGCGCGGTGCCCGCGCGCATGGCCAGCGCGATCCGCCGCGAGGGCGCCGGGTCGGCGAAGAACGCCGTGGCGAGGTCCGCGCTGCGTCCGGTCTCCACCGGGACCGCGGTCCGCGGCAGCAGCGTCACCCCGAGCCCGCCGGCCACCAGTTGCACCAGCGTGGACAGCCCCGCCGCGGTCGTGCCGGCGGCGGCCCCCTCGGTGCGGCCCGCCTCCCGGCAGACGTCCAGCGCCTGGTCGCGCAGGCAGTGGCCCTCCTCCAGCAGCAGCAGGTCCAGTTGCCGCAGGGCCTCCCGCGGGAGGTCCGTCCGCCCGGCGAGCCAGTGGTCGCGCGGGGTGACCAGGACGAAGTCCTCGTCGAAGAGCGGCAGTTCCACGACGGAGGGGACACCGAGCGGGACGGCGAGCAGCAGCAGGTCCAGCCGCCCCGCCGCGAGGCCCTCCAGCAGCGAGGAGGTCTGCTCCTCGTGCACCTGGAGGTCGAGCTCCGGGTAGGTGTCGTGGACCAGTCGCAGCACGGTCGGCAGCAGGTAGGGCGCGACCGTGGGGATCACCCCGAGCCGCAGCACCCCGGTGAAGGGGGCGCGCGCCGCCTCCGCCTCGTCCAGCAGGTCGCCGACCGCCGCCAGCACCGCCCGCGCCCGGACCGCGACCCGCTCCCCCGCCGCGGTCAGCAGCACCTTGCGGGTGGTGCGCTCCACGAGCACCACCCCGAGGGCCTCCTCCAGCGCGGCGACCGCCCCGGACAGCGCGGGCTGGCTCGTGCCGATCGCCGAGGCCGCGTCCCGGAAGTGCAGGTGCTCGGCGACGGCGGCGAAGGCCCGCAGCTGGGACAGGCTCGGCTGGCGCTGGTTCGCGCGCTGACTACTGATAACCGCCTCCGATCAACGATCTTCAGTCTAGTTGCGCGGGCGATCAATGGCCGCCGGGCCGGACGCCGTCGCACACCGCCCCGGTGTCACCCAAGCCGCCCTGTGGCGCCGGTCACTCTGCGCAGTGGGTCGCCCCTGCCTCACTCGTCGATAAGGGGTTCCGATCAATACGACCCGTCGGGACGATTTCACTGATCAAAGGGCTCATGGCAGGGTGATCGGGACCCATCGAGGGACCGTGCGGCCACCCCGCGCCCCGGTCCCGACCCTCACTAGGAGTGCTCGTGCTCACCGTCGGTGACAAGTTCCCCACGTTCGAACTGACCGCCTGTGTGGACCTCGACCCCGAGAAGGCCTTCGCCCAGATCGACCACAAGTCGTACGAGGGCAAGTGGAAGGTCTACTTCGCGTGGCCGAAGGACTTCACCTTCGTCTGCCCGACGGAGATCGCGGCGTTCGGCAAGCTGAACGACGAGTTCGCCGACCGTGACGCGCAGGTCCTCGGCTTCTCCGTCGACTCCGAGTTCGTGCACCACGCCTGGCGCAAGGACCACGACGACCTGCGCGACCTGCCCTTCCCGATGCTGTCGGACATCAAGCGCGAGCTCTGCACCGACCTCGGCATCCTCGGCGAGGACGGCGTCGCCCAGCGCGCCACCTTCATCGTGGACCCGAACAACGAGATCCAGTTCGTCATGGTGACCGCCGGCTCCGTCGGCCGTAACCCCAAGGAGGTCCTGCGGGTCCTCGACGCGCTGCAGACGGACGAGCTGTGCCCCTGCAACTGGAAGAAGGGCGACGAGACCCTCGACGTCGTCAAGCTGCTGGCCGGTGAGTGACCGTGGCGCTCGATGAGCTGAAGTCCGCGCTGCCGGACTACGCCAAGGACCTCAAGCTCAACCTGGGCTCCGTGATCGGCAACTCCGACCTCCCGCAGCAGCAGCTGTGGGGGACGGTGCTGGCGACCGCCATCGCCTCGCGCTCGGCCGTCGTGCTGCGCGCGCTGGAGCCCGAGGCCCGCGAGAACCTCTCGCCGGAGGCGTACCAGGCCGCCAAGGCGGCCGCCGCCATCATGGCGATGAACAACGTCTACTACCGGACCCGGCACCTGCTGTCGGACCCGGAGTACGGCAACCTGCGGGCCGGTCTGCGGATGAACGTCATCGGCAACCCGGGCGTCGACAAGACCGACTTCGAGCTCTGGTCGCTGGCGGTCTCGGCGATCAACGGCTGCGGGATGTGCCTCGACTCGCACGAGCAGGTGCTGCGCAAGGCCGGTGTCGAGCGCGAGACGGTCCAGGAGGCCTTCAAGATCGCCGCCGTCGTGCAGGCGGTCGCGGCGACCCTGGAGGCCGAGGCGGTCCTCGCCGACGCGTGACGCGTGCCCCCGAGGGCCCGGTCTCCCCGACGTGGGAGGCCGGGCCCTCGGGCCGTCAGGCGGTGTCCCCCGACGTGGCGTCGGGGAGCCCCGGCGCGCCGACCGGCGCCACCTCGGCGGCGGTCGAGCCGTGCGGCGGCGGCTCGTCGGCCATGGCCGACTCCCGCGAGTGCGCCCGCAGGTAGCCGACGACGGTGTTGGTCACGGCGACCAGCGGTACGGCCACGACCGCGCCGCCGATGCCGGCGATGAGCGAACCGGCCGCCACCGACAGGATCACGCCCAGGGGGTGCACCCGCACCGCGCGGCCCAGGATGAACGGCTGCAGGATGTGGCCCTCGATCTGCTGCACCAGCAGGACCACCACCAGCACCATCAGCGCCGTGAACGGACCCTCCGTCACCAGTGCCACCACCATCGCGATGGCGCCCGACGCGACCGCGCCGACCAGCGGCACGAACGCCGCCAGGAAGATGATGACGGCCAGCGGCACCGCCATCGGCACCCCGAGGAAGAAGATGCCGATGCCGATGAAGATGGCGTCGATCAGGGCCACTATCACCGTGCCGCGCACGTAGAGGGTGAGCGTGCGCCAGGCGCGCGGCCCGGCCCCGCCGAGCCCGTCGCGGGCGGCCACGGGGAAGAGCTTGAGGAACCAGTTCCAGATGTTCCGGCCGTCGTAGAGCAGGAACAGCGTGCTGAACATCGCCAGCAGGATGCCGGTGAGCATCTCCACGACGACGGTCACGCCCTGCAGTCCGGCGTCGGTCAGCGCCTTGGAGTTGGTGCCGATCGCCTCCTGGAGGTTCTTGGCGATCTGGTTGATCTGGTCCTCGGTCACGTGGAACGGGCTGTTGAGCAGCCAGCGCTTCAGCTCGGTGATGCCGTCCTGGAGGCTGTTGGAGAGGTTGTCGATGTTCTCCATGACCTGCCAGACCACGAACCAGCCGACCAGGCCCATCATCACGAAGCCGCCGATGAAGACGATGGCCGTGGCGAACCCGCGCGGCACCCCCATCCGCTTCAGCCGGCCCACGAAGGGCTGCAGCAGCGCGGTGATCAGGAGCGCGGCGACGAAGGCGAGGACGACCAGCTGTATGGTGCCGATCACCCGCATCAGCACCCAGACGGTGCCCGCCAGCACCAGCAGCCGCCAGCCGAGTTCGGCCGCGACCCGCATGCTCCACGGCACCTGGGCGACCGGGTTGCCGGGCCCGGAGGCGCGCGGCGTGTGCCGGCGCACGGTCTGCTGCTCCTGGCGGCGGGCCTCCTCGCGGGCGCTCGCGGCCGCGGCCCGGCGCTGTTCCTCCAGCCTCCCGGCGAGCTTGGCCAGCTCGGCCGCCAGCCCGGAGCCCCATTGGCGTCTCTCCGACATCGCTTCCCCTGTCCCCCGCCCCCCGGTGCGTCCTTCCGTCCCGCACCACCGTACGCGCAACGAGCCCCCGATCCCTCAAAGGGTCGGGGGCTCGTCGGCGGATTCCGGACGGCCGGGCGCGGAGCCGCGGTCAGGTTCGGCCTAGTACCAGTGGTTGGCCTGCCAGAACGACCAGGCGCCGCAGGGGCTGCCGTAACGGCCGTTCATGTACTTCAGGCCCCACTTGAGCTGGGTGCCGGGGTTGGTGCGCCAGTCCGCGCCCTCGGAGGCCATCTTGGATCCCGGCAGGGCCTGGACGAGGCCGTAGGCGCCGGAAGAGGCGTTGGTCGCGGTGTAGTTCCAGCCGCTCTCACGGGTCACGATGTTGGAGAAGCACTGGTACTGCGAGGCGTCACCGATGAGCCCCTGGGCCAT
Organism: Streptomyces sp. NPDC008238; assembly: GCF_042956445.1. Classification (NCBI taxonomy): domain Bacteria; kingdom Bacillati; phylum Actinomycetota; class Actinomycetes; order Kitasatosporales; family Streptomycetaceae; genus Streptomyces; species Streptomyces sp. NPDC008238. The sequence goes on from NZ_JBIBGK010000002.1 coordinate 365,180, forward strand.
GGCCTGGACTTCGGCGACCGTGTACGAGGCCTTGACGACCAGCGCGGCACGCTCGGCGGCGCGGGAGGCCTCCTTGGCCTTGCGGTCGGCCTCGGCCTTCTCCTCCGCCTTCTTGCGGGCGGAGGCGTCCTTGGCGGCCTGCTTGCGGGCTGCCTCCTCGGCGGTCTTCTTGGCGCTGGCGTCGGCGGCGTCCGACTGCGCCTGCACCTGCTGCGTCAGGGAAGCCTGCTGAACCTGCTGGCCAGCGGGTATGTCCGCGAGGACGGTCGTCGCGTCGGCGGCTGCGACGGGCTGTACTGCACCCTCGCTGCCGGAGGCGACACCGACGACGGCGCCCACAGTGGTGACCGCAGTGGCCGAAGCCACCGCGAATCCCCGGACCGAGATCCGGCTCACACGGTTTCCTTCCAGCGTCGCCCGCTCGGTGACCTCGCGGGCGCGATCGTGCCCCTTCGCGCTGGCTCCTCCTGCACCGGTCACAGAAGCACTGGCCCGGTGGAGGCTCCCCCGGCGAGGAGGAGTCCGCTGTTGCAACTCGGGCGGCCCACGGCGAACGCTGTTCAATTCTGAGGTTCCGTACGTTTGCGGGTACGGGTGTGCCGAGGGCGGGGGCCTGACAGAACCGACAGCCTGCCGTAGGCGGACGCGTCAACGCAATTCCCCGTTGCGTGTCAAAGCTCACACGCCACGTGGGCCACGGGAATTTCCGTTACGCATCCGTAGCCTCGCCGGACAGCGCTAGGCTGCTGCGCCCTTGCGGCGCAGCAGCCTAGCGGACCCTCCAACTCGCCTGTTACGCCCGGCCGTCCTCCAGCATCTCCGTCACGAGCGCGGCGATCGGCGAGCGCTCGGAACGGGTCAGGGTGATGTGTGCGAACAGCGGGTGGCCCTTGAGCTTCTCGACGACGGCGACCACGCCGTCGTACCGACCCACCCTCAGGTTGTCGCGCTGGGCGACGTCATGGGTCAGGACGACCCGGGAATTCTGCCCGATACGGGACAACACGGTCAGCAGGACGTTGCGCTCCAGCGACTGCGCCTCGTCGACGATCACGAACGCGTCGTGCAGGGAGCGGCCCCGGATGTGCGTCAGGGGCAGGACCTCCAGCATGCCGCGCGCCACGACCTCCTCGATGACCTCCTTCGACGTCACCGCGCCCAGGGTGTCGAAGACCGCCTGGGCCCACGGGCTCATCTTCTCCGCCTCGGTGCCCGGCAGGTAGCCGAGCTCCTGGCCGCCCACGGCGTACAGCGGCCGGAAGACCATGACCTTCTGGTGCTGCTGACGCTCCAGCACCGCCTCCAGGCCCGCGCACAGCGCCAGCGCCGACTTGCCGGTGCCGGCCCGGCCGCCCATCGACACGATGCCGACGTCCGGGTCGAGCAGCAGGTCCAGCGCGATCCGCTGCTCGGCACTGCGGCCGTGGATGCCGAAGGCCTCGCGGTCGCCGCGCACCAGCCGGACCCGGCCGTCGGCCGTCACCCGGCCGAGCGCCTTGCCGCGGTCGGACTGCAGGACCAGGCCGGTGTGCACCGGCAGCCCTTCCACGTCGGGCAGGTCGACCGTCTCCGACTGGAAGAGCTCGTCCACCTCCTGGGCCGCGACCTGCAACTCGTGCATGCCGGTCCACCCGGAGGTGATCGCCAGCTCGGCCCGGTACTCCTCGGCCAGCAGGCCGACGGAGGAGGCCTTGACGCGCAGCGGCAGGTCCTTGGAGACGACGGTGACGTCGTACCCCTCGGCCTGGAGGTTCCGGGCGACGGCGAGGATCCGCGAGTCGTTGTCGCCCAGCCGGAACCCCGCGGGCAGCACGCCCGGGTCCGAGTGGTTCAGTTCGACGCGCAGGGTGCCGCCCAGCTCGCCGATCGGGATGGGTGCGTCCAGCCGCCCGTACCGGATCCGGTACTCGTCGAGCAGCCGCAACGCCTGGCGGGCGAAGTAGCCGAGCTCGGGGTGGTGGCGCTTGGCTTCCAACTCGGTCACCACCACGACCGGCAGGACCACCTCGTGCTCGTCGAAGCGGAGGAGGGCATGCGGGTCGGCAAGCAGCACGCTGGTGTCGAGTACGTAAGTGCGCCGGTCGTGCTCACGGCGATTCTTGCTGGTCACCACGTGTGGACGAACCCCCTCGGAAGAGGTGCGGGTGCGACGGCGTCGCGCGGGACAGGGCCGGGACCGACCAGAAGGGCCGGACCACGACCCTTCGAGTCGACGCGGTCAATGCCGTCTGAGTCAAGGGTTGACAACGGCACGTCCGTGAGCAAGGGGCCTCCCGGGCGGACGGGCCAGGTGCCGTCCGCTTCTGTCCGACATCCATGGGCCGGATGTCGGTCTGACGGGTCTATTCCCTCGAAAGAGGAGGCCTATGCGACTGCATATGACAGGTGTTGGTTCGGGCCCTACTCTTGCCGCCCCGTCACCGGGCGTTCGCGGGCCCTTCGCCGGGACGTAAACCGGCCACCGCGCCCACCGCCGTTCGCCGCGACCCGGGTGTGGCGCATCTCTCCCGGTACCGCCGTCCGGGTGACCGCCGGGGGCCCGGGGCCGCGCTCAGGTGCCGTAGCGCCGGTGCCGCGCCGCGTAGTCGCGCAACGCCCGCAGGAAGTCCACCCGGCGGAACGCCGGCCAGAACACCTCGCAGAAGTAGTACTCCGAATGCGCGCTCTGCCAGAGCATGAAGCCCGACAGCCGCTGCTCGCCGGAGGTCCGGATGACGAGGTCGGGGTCGGGCTGGCCGCGGGTGTAGAGGTGCTCCGCGATGTGGTCGATGTCGAGGATCTCCGCGAGGTCCTCGATGGAGGTGCCGCGGCCCGCGTGCTCGTGGAGCAGCGAGCGGACCGCGTCGGCGATCTCCTGGCGGCCGCCGTAGCCCACGGCGACGTTGACGAGTATGCCCTCGACGCCCTCCGTGGCCTGTTCGGCCTCCTTGAGGACGGACTGGGTGCGCGCGGGCAGCAGGTCCCTCGCGCCGACGTGGTGGACGCGCCAGCGTCCGGTCGCGGCGAGGCCGGTGACCGCGTCCTCGATGATGCCGAGCAGCGGGACGAGTTCCTCCGCCGGGCGGTCCAGGTTGTCCGTGGAGAGCAGCCAGAGCGTGACGACCTCGACGCCGGTCTCCTCGGACCAGCCGAGCACCTCGGTGATCTTGTCCGCGCCGGCCCGGTGGCCCTGCTCGGTCGTCCGCGCGGCGGCCTTGGCCCAGCGGCGGTTGCCGTCGAGGATGACTCCGATGTGCTTCGGGGCCTGTGCCAGGTCCAGCCGGCGCTCCACACGGTGGGCGTACAGGTCGGTCAGCCTGAGACGTACCAGGTCGCGCAGATTCATTGGCGGGCCCCTCCTGCGGTCGTCACCCCTTCGCCACCCTACTGCGCCTCTCCACGGGCCGCCGAACCGGGTGCGAGGGTGTGGAGCACCGTCGTGATAGGACCGCTTCTGTGGATATTCGTTCTCTCTACCGCGCCGCCGACGGGCGCTACGACGCGATGGCGTACCGCGGTACCGGCCGCAGCGGTCTGAAGCTCCCCGAGATCTCCCTCGGGCTCTGGCACAACTTCGGCGACGACCGCACCCTCGACTCGCAGCGCGCCATCCTGCGCCGCGCGTTCGACCTCGGCGTCACCCACTTCGACCTCGCCAACAACTACGGCCCGCCCTACGGCTCCGCCGAGAGCAACTTCGGGACCATCCTCGCCCAGGACTTCCGGCCCTACCGTGACGAGCTGGTCATCTCGACCAAGGCGGGCTACGACATGTGGCCCGGCCCGTACGGCGAGTGGGGCAGCCGCAAGTACCTGCTGTCCTCGCTCGACCAGTCCCTGGGCCGCATGGGCCTGGACTACGTCGACATCTTCTACTCGCACCGCTACGACCCCGACACCCCGCTGGAGGAGACGATGGGCGCCCTCGCGTCCGCCGTCCACCAGGGCAAGGCGCTCTACGTCGGCATCTCCTCGTACAGCGCGCAGCGCACCCGCGAGGCCGCCGCCCTGCTGCGCCAGATGGGTGTGCCGGCGCTGATCCACCAGCCCTCGTACTCGATGATCAACCGCTGGGTCGAGGACGACGGGCTGCTGGACGTCCTGGAGGAGGAGGGCATCGGCTGCATCCCCTTCGTCCCGCTGGCCCAGGGCCTCCTGACGGACAAGTACCTGAACGGCATCCCGGAGGGTTCGCGGGCCGCCCAGGGCAAGTCCCTTGACCCCACCCTGATCACGGACGAGGTCGTGCGGAGGCTGCGCGGCCTCAACGACATCGCCGCCCGGCGCGGCCAGTCGCTGGCGCAGCTCGCGCTGAGCTGGGTGCTGCGTGACAAGCGGATCACCTCCGCGCTCATCGGGGCGTCGAGCGTCGCCCAGCTGGAGGCCAACGTCGCGGCGGTGGGCGCCGCCCCGCTGACGGCCGCGGAACTCGCCGAGGTCGACGAGTTCGCCCTCGAGTCGGGCGTCAATCTCTGGTCCCGCAGCAGCGACGCGTGACGACGGCGGGCGCCCTGGTCAGGACGGCAGCAGCGGTCCGGCCAGGGCGCCGGCCAGGATGAACGGCCCGAAGGGCAGCGGGGTGCGGCGGCCGGCGCGGCGGGCCGCCAGCAGCGCCAGGCCGGTGACCGCGGCCAGCGCGAAGGCCACGAGGGTGCCGGCGGCGAGCGTCCCCCACCCGTACCAGGCGAGCACCATCCCCGCGGTGGGGGCGAGTTTGACGTCGCCGAAGCCCATGCCGTCCGGGTTGACCAGGTGCAGGACGAGGTAGAACAGCCCCAGCGCCGCCGCCCCCAGCAACGCCCGGGGCCAGGAGCCCCCGTGACCCGGGAGCAGCGCCGCCGCGCCCAGCAGCGCCGCCGTCCCCGCGGCGGCGGGGAGGGTCAGCACGTCCGGCAGCCGCAGCACCGTCAGGTCGACCCGGGCGAGCAGCACTCCGAGCGGGACGAGCAGCAGCCACACCGTCAGTTCGGGCCGTGGACCGGTGCCCGCCGCCACCGCCGCGCAGACCGCGGCGGTGAGCACCGCGGAGCGCCAGCCGGTCGCCAGCGGGCCCGCGTTGCGCGCCGGCCCCCACCAGCCCCGCCACCCGGCCGGATAGGGCAGGTCCGCCGGGCACCGGCTGCGCCGGGGCTGCTCCGGCGCGACGGACAGCCGGAACGCCGGACGGGGCAGCGCGAGCCCCACGACGGTTCCCCACACGACGGCCGCGGCGATCGGATAGACATGCATCGGGCCCGACCGTACACGGGCGCACCACGCGAAGGGACGTGAGCCGCATGGGTGACCTCCGCCGCGACGGGGCCGGGCTGCTGCACCTCGCCGGTGCCGGACCCGCGGACGGCGCGGGGATACCGCTGGAGATCGCGGCCTCGTACCGGGCCCGCACCCGGGGGCTGCTGGGCCGCACCGGGATCAGCGGGGCGCTGCTGCTCACCCCCGCCGCGAGCGTGCACACCCTGGGCATGCGCTTCGCCATCGACGTCGCCTACCTCGACCGCCGGCTGCGGGTGCTCGCCGTCCGCACCATGCCGCCCGGCCGGGTGGGCCGCCCGCGGCTGCGGGCCCGTCACGTACTGGAGGCGGAGGCCGGCGCGATGGCGGCCTGGGGCCTGGTGCGGGGTACGGCGCTGACCGTGCGGCCCGGCGCGTGAGCCCCCCGACGCCATACCCGCGCCCCGGCCGTGCGGCTCCCCTGCATGACGCGCCGTCCGCCGGAGGCCGGGTTGGGCGGGAGGACCGTGTCGTCCTAGAAGCCCTCCCCGCCGAAGCCGGCCGGGTCGGAGGCACTGCCGAAGGCCTCGGCGAACCGCACGCCCCCGAGGACCAGCAGGACGCCCACGGTGACGAAGATCCCCAGGAAGGCCAGGGTCAGGGCGAGTTGGCCGTACGGCACCCGGTACCCGGGCGGTACGACCAGCGCGCGCTCCGGCGCACCGGGCACGTAGGCGACCGTCAGCCGGTCGCCCTCGATCGTCGTGCCGGGCGCCTCCGGGTCCTCGAAGCGCACGTCGCGGCCGTCGGCGGTGCGGAACTCGAAGACGAAGTGCTGCCGCGAGCGGGTCGGGCCCTCACCGGTCGATCCGACGGTCGTGTACACCCGCACGCAGCGCCCCTCGGCGCGCAGCCCGCCGTGCACGGCCCGCCGTATCCACAGCAGGCGGTGACCGGCGCGCGCCGCGACCGCCAGCGGTACGAGCGTGATCAGCACGGCCACCCCGGTGAAGACGACCGGTATCGCAGCGTCCATCGGCATCCCCCGTCACTGCGAGGGGGCGCACGCCCCCGTCGTCGTCTGGAGACACCCGGCGCGCCCGGGGCGGTTCCCGCCGGGGCGGGTGCCGGAGCCCCGGGGAAACGCGGGGAAACCCGGGGAAAGAAGACGGGCCGGTCCGCAGGGGGGGAGAGCGGACCGGCCCGAGGGGGGGGTTCCAAGGTACCGCGCCGGAACCGCTCTCCCGGTCCAAGGTCATGAGGGAGATGTGAAGGTTCCCCCGAACAAGTTGCGCGAACGGTGGGCGATTGGACCGAATGGCCCTGGTTCAGGCTGTTTGCCCACCAGCACCACATCCGCACCGCATACGTTCCGTCACGGAGCGCACCGGAGCCTTGGCGAGGATTTCGGCAGTCCTGGGGCGGCGCCTTACCCGTGTAGGTGACCCGTTCCGTTGACCGGGACCCGGGACGCCGGCGACACGCCGGAATCCTCCACTGCCGGCCGGCGGCGCTACGACGGCCGGAACGTGATCTCCACACGGCGGTTCTGCTTGCGGCCCGCCTCGCTGGAGTTGTCGGCGATCGGGTAGTCCTCGCTGTACCCGCGCACCTGGAACGAGTGACCGGAGCTGCCGAGCGAACCGAGCTCCTCGGCGAGGATCTTGTAGACCGCGTCCGCCCGCTTCTTGGAAAGCACCTCGCCGTGCTCGTACGAGCCCAGGTCGTCCGTGAAGCCGAAGACGCGGATCGGCTGCGTGACGTTCCTGGCGTCGATGTCGCCCGCGATGGCCTTGATCCGGGCGGTGGCCGCCGCGTTCAGCTTGGCGCTGTCCCGGCCGAACAGGACGTCCGACTGGAGGGCGTAGGTCACGGAGGAGTTCGACTCCTCGTGCCGCTCCTCGCCGTCGTCGGCGGAAGCGTTCTCGGAGGACGACGCGTCCGACACGGAGACGATGTCCAGCACCTTGGGTGGCGCCAGGGTCGCCCCCTCGGGCAGCTGCAGGTCGGGGTCGTCCGGGTCCACCTCCACGGGCGCGGACGGGGTCGGCTGCGCCGTCGGGTCGTCGTCCGCCCGCGCGGTCGCGGCGGTGAGCGGCGTGAGCACGAGCGCGAGGCCGAGCACGGCCGCGACACCGGGGCGACCGTGCGGACGGGGTCGGCGACGGGGCACGGCTCACCCCTCCCCGATCGTGATCTTGGCCGGGGGCATCGTCGGCAGCTGGAACTCCACCTCGGTCGTGCCCTCCGGCGGCGCCGGGAACTGCGCGAAGAGGGGCCGGGTCTCGCCCGGCTTGATCAGGGTGAGGCCCGTGGTGCACAGGCACTTGCCCTCGGTGTCCCGGAGCACGTAGTAGCGCTTCTTGCCGACGGAGTCGACCAGGACGGCCCCGGCGACGGAAGGCCCGGAGCGCTGCACCGCCTTTTCCGGCCCCGTCCAGTACGTGGCGCTGAAGGCGGAGTCCCCATTGTTGGTGAGCGAGCCCTTGACGGTGACGAAGCCGCCGGAATCACGCGTCGCTTCGTTGAGGGTGACCGTGACGCCCTCTTCACCCTTCATCTGGGCCAAGACCTCGGTTGGCTCGTCCGAAGGAGTCGCGCTCGATTTGTCCGAACCACTCGGCGCGGTCTTCTTCGCGGACGATGTGGGGCTGGCCTTGTCGTCGCCGTCACCACCGCCGCACCCGGAGAGTGCCGCGGCGAGGACCACCGCGACGACGACTGTGGCCGGGCCTTGCTTCTGAATACGCATCGGTCCCCCGTTCCTCACTCGCTGAGATGGACGGAGTAGAACTCCGCCAGGTTCAGATCGAAATCGTCGGCCGTCGGGTCCACGGTGAGCCGGTCTCCGGCACAGATGAACGTGACCGTGTCGCCATCCTTGTCATCGACACCGCAGCGGCTCTCGACGATCGCCGTCGCGGTCGCGTTGGCGTGCATCGATTCCGTGCCCGGAACAACGGACTTGCCGACGGTGCCCGAAGAGTGAAGGGCAACCGTGGCACGGTTCGGACCGCCCACGTCACACTCGTCGACGACTGCCTCGTTCTGCGCCGCGTAGTCCGCGGCCGCGCCACAGGCGCCTTCGGCGGTCATCCCGTTCAGAGCCAGAAGCTCCGCCAGCCGCTCCAGGTCTCCCGCCTCCAGTGCGCCGAGGAATGACTCCCTGACGCTGTCGCGAACCTCCCGTGCGGCCGCGAGGGCCGAGGCGTCGGCCGCGGTCTGCGCCGTGTTCCTCACCGACGATGCCTGCCCGACGGCGAAGAACGCGAACGCCAGGAAGAACAGTGCGGCCACCGCCACGATGTAAAGACCGACGGTCTGCCCCGAGTCGCCGACGATACGCCCGCTCAGCCTGAGCCGACGATGTCCGCGATCTTGCCCAGGATGCCGGTCAATACAGCCTGGCCGATGCTTGTCGTCCCCGCCAGCACCCCGATGATCACCGCGATCACCACCGCGATGCCCAGGTACTCGAACGACGTCTGTCCCGAGTCGTCGTGGACGCGCATGCGTGTGCGCAGCGCGGTCAGTCGCTTCACAACCCACCTGCTCATCTTCCGTGCCCCAAACCGTAGTCACGAGACGTGCTCCGGCCGCGCCCCTTGCGTCGGCCGGGGTCTGGCTATCGCCGCGGGCGGTCGCGGTGCCGGTGAGGTCCACGGCGCACCGCCTCCCATCGGGTCGACCCGCTGCGATCCGTGCCTGATTGCAGGTGCAAATGTGGTTGCGACTGCAAATGTACAGCGCAACCCCGGACTCCGCACCCAATATGGCGGCCCCGGTCACTACCCACCACCCGCACCGCACATGCGTTCACGGCCCCGTCACCCCCATCACCCCAGCAGCTCGCCGAAGTTGATGCGCGACCCGAGGATCGTGCCCGTCATCAGCAGGATCATCGTCGCGGGGACGAGGAGCGTGGTGACCACGCCGGTCGCGCGGGGCACCGTACGGGCCGCGCGGCGGCGGGCGTTCTGGGCCTCGGTGCGCCGCATGTCCGTGGCGATCTGGAGCAGCGTGCGGGCGATGGGCGCGCCCAGTTCCTCGCCCTGCTGCAGGGCCGTGACGAACTGCCCGACCTGCTCGCTGCCGTTGCGCCGGCGCAGCTGGTCGAAGGCGTCACGGCGGCTGACGCCGACGTCCATCTGGCGCAGGGCGATGCGGATCTCGTCGCTCCAGGGGCCCTTGTAGACGGAGGCGACGCGTTCGAGGGCCTGGCGGAAGCCGAGGCCGGCGCTGACCACCACGGCGAGGACGTCGAGGAAGTCCGGGAGCGTGCGCTCGATCTCGTCGCGGCGCCTGCGGACGGCGAGCCAGATGCCGAGGTCCGTCCAGCCGAGGCCGTAGGCGACCATCAGGAGGGCGACGAACCAGTGGCCGGCCTGGAGGAGCACCAGGGCCGCGAGGGCGCCCAGCGCGCCGTAGACGGCGCGGCGGGCGGCGTAGCGGTCGACGGTGAGGCCGTAGGGGTGGCCGGCGTGGTCGATGCGGGTGCGGATCCGGTTGACCCGGGCGGGGCCCATGAGGCGCAGCACCAGGGGCGCCCAGCGCATACCGAGGCGGTCGACGGCGTTACCGACCTTGGTGGTGCGGGTCCGGCCGACCTCCAGGGCCAGTTGGAGGTCGCTGGGCAGCTTGACCTCGGAGCGGTAGATGCCGATGCCGTAGCAGACGCCCACCACTCCGAGGGCGGCGACGGCGGCCAGCGCGACGGTGATCACAGGTCCCCCACCCCCCTCACACGTCGATCCGCGACATGCGGCGGATGAGCGCGAAGCCGACGACGTACAGGCCGAGGGCGACGAGCACGGCGATCCGCCCGGCCCCGGAGCCGGTCATCGCGCCCAGCGAACCCGGCATGATGCGGTCGAGCAGCAGCAGCGAGCCGATCCCGATCACGGGGACGGCGTACGCGGTGACGGTGACCTGGGACATCTGGGTGCGGATCTCGCGCCGGGTCTCCTTGCGCTCCTCCAGGGTCACCGTGAGGTTGCGCAGCGACTCCACGACCGAGCCGCCGGCCCGGGACGACAGGACGAGTGTGGTGACCAGCACCACCAGTTCCCGGCTGGGCAGCCGTTCCTGCAGTTCGGCCATGGCGTCCTCGATGGAGTGCCCGAGCGTCATGGCATCGGCGACCTTGCGCAGTTCCTCGCCGGCCGGGGCCTCCAGTTCCTCCGCCGCCATGCCGACGGCGGTGCGCAGGGCGAGCCCGGCCTGGGTGGCGTTGGCCAGGACGCGGGCGAGTTCGGGCAGTTGGGCGATGAAGCGCTCGGTGCGCACCCGGCGCCGCCAGCCGAGGAAGGAGCTGACCGCCCAGGCCGCCAGGAGCCCGGCGATCGGGCCGAAGAAGGGTGCCAGGAGGACGTCTGCGACCAGCCAGGCACCGCCGACGACCCCGAGGGCGGCCGCGGTGAACTGTCCCGGCGTCAGGCTGGTGCCGGTGGCGGCGAGCCGGTTGGCCAGCCGGCCGCCCCAGGCGGTGCGCCGGACCCTGCGGTCCAGGCCGGCGAAGGGCACGGCGTGCCGTTCGGCGGCCGGGACGTCGGCCAGCCGGTCGACGAGCGCGGCGCGGTCGGCGCGGCCGCCGCTCCAGGCGTGCAGGCCCCAGACGGCCAGCACCAGCGCGAGGCCGGTCACGCCGAGCACGGTCAGGGCCATCGTGGGCGTGTTCACTTCGCCTCCCTGCTGGACAGCTCCAGTTCGCTCTCGCCGATGCCGAACGCCGCCGGCACGGACTCGCCCGCGAGGTGGAAGCGTTCGGCCAGTTCCCGCGGTACGGGCTGGTGGTGGAACCAGCCCCGCACGATCCGGTCGGATCCCATCGGCTCGGCGCGGAAGCGGGTCGCGGTGGTCAGCCGGAAGGTGTCGCGGCCGCGTGAGGACAGCACGGCGATCTCGGCGATCCGGCGGGTGCCGTCGACGTCGCGGCGCAGCTGGACGATGACGTCGACGGCGCTGTTGATCTGGTCGCGCAGCGCTTCGAAGGGGATCTTCACCTCCGACATCGAGGCCAGGGTCTGCAGTCTGAGCACCGCGTCCTCGGCGGAGTTGGCGTGCACGGTGGCCAGCGAGCCGTCGTGGCCGGTCGACATGGCCTGCAGCATGTCGAGGGTCTCGCCGCCGCGGACCTCACCGACGATGATCCGGTCGGGGCGCATGCGCAGCGAGTTCCGCACGAGGTCGCGGATGGTGATCCGGCCGTGTCCCTCGACGTTGGGCGGCCGGCTCTCCAGGCGTACGACGTGCTCCTGCTGGAGCTGGAGTTCGGCGGCGTCCTCGACGGTGATGATGCGCTCGCCGTCGGGGATGAGCCCGGACAGCGCGTTGAGCAGCGTGGTCTTCCCCGAGCCGGTGCCGCCGCTGACGATGATGTTGAACTTGGCCCGTACGAGCGCGGAGAGCAGCATCAGCATGTGCTCGTCGAGGGTGCCGAGGCCGATCAGTTCGTGCAGGGCGTACGCGCGGGGGAAGCGGCGGATGGTCAGGACGGGGCCGGTCAGGGACAGCGGCGGGATGATGACGTTGACGCGCTCGCCGGAGGGCAGGCGGGCGTCCACCATCGGATTCGACTCGTCCACCCGGCGGTTGACGGTCGACACGATCCGCTCGATGGTCTGCAGCAGCTGCTCGGGGCTGCTGAACCGGGCGGCGACCGGCTCCACGCGACCGGCGCGCTCGATGTAGATGCGGTCCGGGCCGTTGACCATGATCTCGGTGATGGAGGCGTCCTCCAGCAGCGGTTCGAGGATGCCCAGGCCCAGGGCCTCGTCCACGACCCGGCGGATGATGCCGGTGCGCTCCTTGGTGGAGAGCACCGGGCCCTCGCGGCTGATGATGTGGCCGAGGACGCGTTCCAGGCGCACCCGGCGCTCGGCGGCGGCGAGGGCGGACATCTCGGCGAGGTCGATCTCCTGGAGGAGCTTGGCCCGGTAGACCGCGACGAGGTGGCCCTCCTGCGTCTGCGGGGCGGCGTCCTCGTTCGCGGCGATGCGGTCGCGCAGGCTCATTCGTCGGCCCCTTCGTCGTCCTCCCTGGGCATCGTGGCGGTCCGGGTGACGGAGCCGGGGCGCAGGCCCGGCAGCACCGACGGGATCTCCACGGTCGCCGTCGCCCGCACCGAGTCGCCGGCGTCGCCGGTGGTGCCGATCCGCGTACCGTCGCGCAGCCAGGAGCTCACCGCCTCCGTGCCCGCGACGGAGCCGCTCACCGGGGGGTCGTGCAGCGCCGCCATGCGCGCGGCGGCGCGGGCGGCCGTACCGGCCTGGGCCGCGGTGTAGGCGGCCAGGCCCAGTTGCACGCCCGCGAGGGCGATCAGCAGCAGGATCGGCAGCATCCCCAGGAACTCCAGGGAGGCGCTGCCGCGGTCGCGGGGGCGGCGGGTCCGGGCCGTCACGGGGCGACCGCCTCTTCGTCGACGGCCGAGGCGTGGCCGTGGACGGTCAACGGGAAGTCGATCGTGCCGGGGAAGAGGACGGGGACGCGCAGGCCCACGGTGACCCCGACCATCCCGTCGGCGTCGTCGGTGCCGAAGTCCTGGATCCGCCAGGCGCCCGGCAGGTCGTCGGCGGCGGCCGCGCGGGCGTCCTCACCGACCGCCGCCGCACGCGCGGCCCGGTCGGCGGCGTGGCCGGCGAGGGTGAAGGTGTACCCGGCGAGCACCGCCTGCCAGACCAGGACAAGCACCAGGAGGATCAGCGGCGTCATGCCGAGCGTCTCCAGGACGACCTGGCCCTGTTCGCCGCGGCCGCGGCGGCCCCGGCGGGGCGTCACGGCGTTCCCGGGGCCCGTCAGGCCGATCTCGGCGGCGAGCGTCCACAGTCCCTGCTTGACGCTGGAGCGGTTGTCGAGGTCCTGGAGCCGTCCGGCGTCCACCACCGCCTGGAGTTCCCGGAAGGCCGCGGGGACGACGGCGCCCGCGATCCGGGTGCCGGTGATGCGGGCGATCAGCGAGGGCTGGATCTCGCTGCCGCGGGTGTGCCGGTTGACGGCGACGAGCACGTCCTGGGGCTTGCGGATCTGCAGCCGGTCCCACATGCGCACCATGCGCTTGGCGGCGCGCACGGCGACCACGTCGGGGGTGGTGACCAGCAGCGCGGTGTCCGCGGTCTCGACGGCGACCGCGTTGGCGGCGGTCATCTGGGTGCCGCAGTCGACGACCACGACCTCGTAGCGCTGTCGCAGGGCGTGCAGCACGTGCCGGGCGGCGCGGTCGGTGACCTCCTCGCCGCGTTCGCCCTCGCCGGGCGCCAGCAGCAGCGCGGGCCCGGACTCGTGGACGTACATGGCGTCCTGCAGCACGCGGGTCGACACGTCCGCGATGTCCGCGAGGTCGGCGACGGAGCGGCGGAACTGGACGTCGAGGTAGGAGCCGACGTCGCCGCCCTGGAGGTCGAGGTCGACCAGGGCGGTGGACTTCCCCGCGGCCTGCGCGGCGAGGGCGAGCTGGACGGCGGCGACGGTGGTGCCGACCCCGCCCTTCGCCCCGGCGACGGCGACCAGCCGGCCCCCGGCCACGGCGGGCAGCGCGGGCTGCTGGGGGCTGAGGTGGCGCCGTACGCCGGCCGCCCAGGCGGCGGCCGCCTCCACGCGGGCGCCGAGTTCGTCGTACGACAGCGGCACCCCGGCGACGCCGCGCGCGCCGGCGTCCATGGCGCCGGACAGGACGGCCGGGCTCGGGTCGGCGGTGAGCAGGATGACGCCGACCGCGGGGAAGCGCAGCGCGATCTCGCGGACGACCTCGAGCGCGGGCACCGGTGTGATGCGGTCGTGGACGACGACGACCTCGGGCAGTTCGTCCACCCCGGTCTCGGCGGCGCGCGCGAGGACGTCGAGCAGGGTGGTGGAGTCGGGGAGCGCGGGCCCGGGTTCGGCGCCCGGCAGCTGGTGGAGGACCCCGGTCAGGGCCCGTGCGGTGTCGGGGTCGGGGGTGCCCGACAGGATGCGTACGCCGGTCACGAGGCGGCTCCGTCGCGGGCGAGGGTGTAGGTACGGTCCCGTTCGGAGGGGGCGGTCGCGTCGCCCGGGGCGACGAGCGCGAGGCGCACGTGCCGGGCGAAGGACTCGGCGAAGGCGACCCGCTGGGCGTCGGCGGCACCGAGGGCGAAGGTGATGGGGACGCCCTGGCTGCTGACGCGGCGGTTGTCGCTGCCGGTGTCGAAGGCCTTGAGCTCGCCGACGTCGATGACCCGGGCGCCCGCGACGATGATCTTCGAGACCTCGGGGTCGTCGTCCCCGCGGGGCGCGAAGGTGGCGAAGATGTTGACCCGCGCACCCGGGGTGATCTTCCCGGCCACCCCGGTCTCCGCGTCGATCATGATCGCGATCTCCATCTGCCCGGATTGCAGCGCGGGCCGTTCGGCGACCATGTCCGTCTGCAGCAGGGAGCCGCGGTGCAGCGGGACGGCGGCTATCTTGCCGGCCAGCCGGCCGAGGTCGCGGACGGCGGTGGCGGGCAGCCAGCGCTCGGGTATCCGGACCTCCTGCAACTGGGCGCGGCCGACCGCCTCGTACGCGGGCACGTCCGCGGCCAGCCGGTACGCGGTCACCTTCGGCCCGACCTGGGAGCGGGCGTCCCCGATGACGGTGACGACCCCGGCGAAGGCGGCGAGCGCGCACAGCGCGGAGACCACGAGGAGGACGACGCCGCGACGCTGACGTGAGTTCATAGAGGTGGGGCCCTATCGCTCAAGTGCCGAGTGCTGGTGAGGGGATACCTGCGGGGCGGGGGACGCCCTGGGCGTCAGGGAGGGCGCGCGGGGACCCGAGTGCACGACCTGGCGCGGCCGCTCGGGGGGACGGACGCGCTGCTGCCCGTCGACCGTGGCCGAGCAGAACAGGCAGCGGTCGCCGATGACGGCCAGTCCGCACCAGCCGCAGGTGTCCCGGCGGACCGAGGTGACCAGTTGGTACAGCACGCCGACGTCGGCGATGTAGGCGGTGAACTCGACGAGCCGGCCGGTGCCCCACCAGCGTGCGGAGTCCGCAGGCAGCGGCACCTCCCGCACGTGCTGGCTCCGCCAGGCGCGGGCCAGCGGCCCGGTGACCCAGCCGGCGTCGAGGCCGTGGCCGTGCGCCACGGCGAGCTGGGTGAGGAAGGCCGGCCCGGGCGGCACGGCGTCGGACCGCGCCTCGGACAGATGCGGTTCGGGGTGCGCGAGGACGGCGAAGTGACGCCCGGGCACGAGGGACTTCAGGTGGGCGCCGACCGGCACGTCCACCCGGTCCAGCCGGGACACCGAGCCGAGCAGCGCGCCGGAGTGGAGGTAGTGCGAGAGCAGCCGGGCCGCCCCGGCGAGCACTCCGGGCCCGAGGTCGGTGGCGGCGAGCTGGCGCAGCTGCTCGGCCAGGAGCAGGGCGGCCAGCGGCGGCAGGTCGACCGGGACGATCGCCACCCGGTCCGCCTCCAGGGCCGCGCGCACGGTGTGGACGCGGCGGCGCAGCGGATCGGTGGGCTCCGGCGGGACGAGTACGACCAGGTGGCCGTGGGCCTCCAGGGCGGCGGCGGTGCCCATCACGTGCTGCTCCAGCGGGAGCGCGAGATCGTCCGCCGTGACCGCTATGACGCTCGACACCCGCGACCTCCCGGAACTCCCGCCCAGTCCCATGCCCGGAGAGCTTATCCCTGCGTAGCCGGAGCAGTGCGGAAAGTCGCCGAACAGTTGATGAAGTCGGTGGTACCCGCGGGACGCCGGACTACGCACGCGGGCCGAGGTATTGACCCGAGGATTGGTCTGGACCAAACTGCGTCCACACAAGAGTGGCCACTCGCGTACCCGCCCAACTCCTCGCCCCCAGGAGGCAGTAGTGGAACACGCACGCCCTCGGCGCACCGCCCTCAGAGCCGCGGCGGCCGTCGGCGCCGCCGCCCTCGCGGTGGCGGGACTGGTCGCCACGTCCGGCAGCGCCAGCGCCGCGGACCCCGAACTCGTGACCAACGGCGGTTTCGAGGCCGGCCTGAGCGGCTGGACCTGCACCGCCTCCAGCGGCACCGCCGTCGGCAGCCCGGTGCACGGCGGCGGCAAGGCCCTGCAGGCCGCCCCGTCGTCCTCGGACAACGCCCGCTGCTCGCAGACGATCAGCGTCCGGCCGAACTCCACGTACCGGCTGAGCGCCTTCGTCCAGGGCAGTTACGTCTACCTCGGCGCGACCGGCAGCGGGATGGCCGAGGCCTCCACCTGGACCCCGTCCGCGTCCTCCTACCAGCAGCTGTCCACCGGCTTCACCACCGGCGCGACCACCACCTCGGTGACGGTCTACGTGCACGGCTGGTACGCCCAGCCCGCCTTCCTCGCCGACGACGTGAGCCTGCTGGGCGCGGCCGGCACCGCGACACCCACCCCGACCCCCACGCCGACGGACCCGACCCCGACACCGACCCCCACGCCGACGCCGACGCCCACGCCGACGCCGACGCCGACGCCGACCGGTGGCGGCTCGCTGCCCAAGCACGTGCTGACCGGCTACTGGCAGAACTTCAACAACGGGGCGACGGTGCAGACCATCGCGCAGGTCCCGTCGCAGTACGACATCATCGCCGTCAGTTTCGCCGACGCCACGAGCACGCCCGGCGCGGTCTCCTTCACGCTCGACCCGGCGCTCAACTACCCGGTCAACCAGTTCAAGGCCGACATCGCGGCCAAGAAGGCGGCCGGCAAGAAGGTCGTCGTCTCCGTCGGCGGCCAGAACGGCACGATCAGCGTCAGCGACTCCGCCTCGGCGAACAACTTCGCGGGCAGCGTCTTCTCCCTGATGCAGACCTACGGCTTCGACGGCGTCGACATCGACCTGGAGAACGGGATCAACGCGACCTACATGACGCAGGCGCTGCGCTCCCTGTCGGCCAAGGCCGGCTCCGGGCTGGTCATCACCATGGCCCCGCAGACCATCGACATGCAGTCGACGTCCTTCGGCTACTTCAAGACCGCGCTCGACATCAAGGACATCCTGACCGTCGTCAACACCCAGTACTACAACAGCGGCACGATGAACGGCTGCGACGGCAAGGTGTACGCGCAGGGCACGGTCGACTTCATCACCGCGCTGGCCTGCATCCAGCTGCAGAGCGGTCTCGCCCCCTCCCAGGTCGGCCTCGGCCTGCCGGCCTCCACCCGGGCGGCGGGCGGCGGCTACGTGTCGCCGGCCGTCGTCAACAACGCCCTGGACTGCCTCACCAAGGGCACCAACTGCGGCTCCTTCAAGCCCCCGACCACCTGGCCGGGCCTGCGCGGCGCGATGACCTGGTCCACCAACTGGGACGCGACGAACGGCAACGCCTTCTCCGGCACCGTCGGCCCGCACGTGCACGGGCTGCCGTAACCGGCGGGACCGTCACCGAACGCACCGCGCCCCCGGGAGAGGTCCCGTCCCCCGGGGGCGCGGTGTCCGCGGCCACACGTCGTGGCGTTCCAGGCCGTATCGTCCTAGACGACCACGCTCAGCGCCCCGGCCACCGCGAAGCCGGCCACCGACAGGACGGACTCCAGCACCGTCCACGTGCGCAGGGTGTCGCGCTCGCTGATGCCGAAGTACTTGGCCACCATCCAGAAGCCGCCGTCGTTGACGTGCGAGGCGAAGATCGAACCGGCCGAGATCGCGACGATGACCAGCGCCAGGTGCGCCTGGGACGCGTGGCCGGAGGCCAGCACGGGCTGGACGATGCCCGCGGTGGTGACGATCGCGACCGTCGCCGAGCCCTGCGCCACCCGCAGCGCCACGCTCAGCAGCCAGGCCAGCAGGATCACCGGCAGCCCCGCGTCGCCGAAGGCCCCCGCCAGGGCGTCGGCGATGCCGCTCGCCTTGAGCACCGCGCCGAAGACCCCGCCCGCGCCCACCACCAGCAGGATGTTGCCGATCGGCTTGAGGGAGGCGGTGGAGACCGTCTCCAGGCTCCGCCGGCTCCAGCCGCGCCGGATGCCCAGCAGCCAGTACGCGAGGAGCAGGGCGATGGTCAGCGCCACGAAGGGGTGCCCGAAGAAGGCGAGCAGCGAACGGGTCGTGCCCTCCTCCATCGTGACGGAGGAGAAGGTGGCGAGCAGGATCAGCACCAGGGGCGTGCCGATGATCGCCAGCACGATCCGCACCGACACCGGCTCCTGCGACGGCGCGTCCTCGGCGCGCACCGCCTCGCGGGCCTCCTCCACCGCGTCGGCCATGTCCTGCGGCACGGGGACGAAGATGCGCCGCCCGATCCACGCGGAGTACGCCCACGCCGCCAGCACCGCGGGGACGCCGCAGACCACGCCCATGAGCACGACCCAGCCGAGGTCCACCCCGAACACGGCGGCCGCGGCGACCGGTCCGGGGTGGGGCGGCAGGAAGGCGTGCGTCATGGAGAGCCCGGCCAGCAGCGGCAGGCAGTAGAGGAGGATCGACCGGCCGCCGCGCTTGGCGGCCGCGTAGACCAGTGGCGCCAGCACGAAGATGCCGACGTCGAAGAAGACCGGGATGCCGAAGACCAGACCGGTCAGGCCCATCGCGAGCGGGGCGCGCCGCTCGCCGAAGGCGCCCAGCAGCCGGGCGGCGAGGGCCTCGGCGCCCCCGGAGATCTCCAGGATCGCGCCGAGCATCGTGCCGAGGCCGATGATGATCGCGACATGGCCGAGGATGCCGCCCATGCCGGTCTCGATGAGGCTGGTGGCGGTGGACCGCTGGACGGTGCCGAAGAGTTCGGTGACGCTCAGCCCCGCGGCGAGCGCCACCGCCACGGAGACGGCGAGCAGGGCGACGAACGGCTGCAGCCGCGCCTTGATGATGAGCAGGAGCAGAAGGACGATGCCGAGGACGGCCACGGTCAGCAACCCGGCGGTGCCGGGGATCAGGGCTATGAGGCCGCCGGTGTGGGGGACGGTTTCCGGATTCACTCAGGGCTCCCGGGGGGTTTCGGGCATGGGGGGACCACGGGACGGCGTGCGGGTGAGGGTGGGGCGGGGGAAGCGGTGGACCGGGGTGGGGTCAGTCCAGGACGGCGAGCGCGTCGATCTCGACGAGCAGCCCGGCGGGCAGGCCGACGTAGACCGTCGTACGGGCGGCGGGGGCGCCCGTCAGGCCGGCGAAGAACTCGTCGAAGAGGGCGTTGAACTCGGGGAAGTGGGCGGTGTCGGTGAGGTAGACCCGGATCATGACGACGTCCTCCCAGGAGGAGCCGCCCGCCTCCAGCACCGCCTGCACGTTGGCGAGGGTCTGCAGGGTCTGCTCCCGCAGCCCCGGCCCGACGGGCGCCGGTGCCTGTCCCGGTACGGCGGGGCCGAAGCCGACCTGACCGGCGACCTGCAGGATGCCGCCCTTGCGGACGCCGTGGGAGAACCTGGCGGGCGGGGTGGTGTGGCCGGCCGGGGTGATCGCGGTCTTCTCGCTCATGTGGTTCCTTCGCTCGGTCTTCCGGAGTACTCGCGGCTGATCGCCTCCGCGGTGCGCTGGACCCGTGGACGCAGTCGCAGCAACTCCTCCGCGCTGACGACCACATTGGGGGCGGAGAGGGAACAGGCGGCCGCGACGCGCCCGTCGGCGCCGCGGATCGGCGCGGCGACGCAGTTGATGGACTCCTCGTGGCCGCCGAGGTCGCTCGCCCAGCCCTGCTCGCGGACCCGGGCGAGTTCGGCGAGGTGGGCGGCGGCGTCGGTGGTGGAACGGGCCGTGTAGCGCGGGTACTCCAGGGTCTGCACGACCGCGCGGCGCTCCGCCTCGGGCAGGTCGGCCAGGAGCAGCTTGGCCACGGCGGCCACGGTGATGGCGACGGGCCTGCCGATCCGCGAGTACATGCGCACCGGGTAGCGGCTCTCCACCTTGTCGATGTAGACCACCTCGCCCTCCTCGTACACCGCGAGGTGGACGGTGTGCCCGGTCAGCTCGTTCAGGGCGGCGAGGTGGGGGTGGGCGATGCCGCGGACGTCCAGGTTCTCCATCGCCTCCTGGGCGAGGGCGAACAGCCGGGTGCCGAGGCGGTAGCGCTGGTCGTCCTGGCGGTAGACCATGCCGTGTTCGTGCAGGGTGCGCAGCAGGCGCAGCGCGGTGGACTTGTGCACGTCCAGGCGGGCGGCGACCTGTTCGAGGTTGGCGGGCCCCTCGGCGAGCAGGGGCAGGATGCGCAGCGCGCGGTCCACGGTCTGGCTCATGCGCGCAGTCTCCCCCATGCCTCGTCGCCCAGGGCGGCGAGGGAGTCGCCCCGCACCCCGATCACCGCGGCGGCCAGGGCGTGGCCGCGGGCGAGCCGGTCCCGCAGCGGGAGGGCGCGCAGCGTCGCCGACAGGAAGCCGGCGGCGAAGGCGTCACCGGCCCCGACCAGGTCGACCACGGGTGTGTCCGGCGCGGGCACGAACACCCCGTCCGCCGTGCCCTCGTACGCGGTGGCCCCCCGCGCGCCCTGTTTGACGACCAGGACGGCGGGACCCGGCAGCGCCTCGCGCACCGCGTCGGCGTCCGGCAGGCCCCACGCGGTCCCCGCCTCGTCCTCGCCGACCAGGACGAGGTCGCAGCGGGCGGCCAGCCCGGCGAGCCGCCGCGGGTCGGCCGAACGCCACAGGGCGGGGCGGTGGTTGACGTCGAAGGAGACCAGCGGGCGGCCCGGGCCCTGGGCGGTGAGCGCGTGGACGAGGTCCGCGCACCCCGCGGAGAGGGCGGGCGTGATGCCGGACAGGTGCAGGACCCGGCCGGCCCAGGCGTCGCGGCGGGCGACGTTCCCCGGGCCCATGGCGGTGGCGGCCGACCCGGCCCGGTAGTAGGCGACCTCGCCGTCGCCGGTGCGGAAGTAGACCCCGGTGGGGCGGCCGGGGTCGCGGCGCACCCCCGAGACGTCGACGCCGGCCGCGGCGATCGCCGCCACCAGGTGGTCCCCGAACGGGTCGGCGCCCACCCGGCTGATCCAGCGGACGGCATGTCCCAGCCGGGCCAGCGCGCAGGCCACGTTGGACTCCGCGCCGCCCGCCCCGCGGTCGAAGGCGGCCGCGTCGGCGAGGCGCCGCCCCGGGACGGAGGGGACGAAGGCGACCATGGACTCGCCCACGCACACGACGTCCACGGCCACGGTCCCGGTCACGTCCGCTCCTCTCCGCGCACCGTTGACCCGGTGCTGGCCGGGATGTTAGACAGCGGGAAACACAGCACGCAACGACCGTTGCACATATTGCAACGGGCCGTGGACGGAGGCGGGATGGACCAGGTCACGCGCATCGACGAGCTGCACCGGGAGCGGGTGGACCACCGCTTCAAGGGGCTCCCGCCGGACGCGGACGGGCTGACCGTCGGCGAACTCGCCGCCCAGCGCCGCACCGTCTTCGACGGCGGATTCACCACCCCGCTGCTCACGCTCGCCGAGCCCGCCCTGGAGCACAACCTCACCCAGCTCGCCGGCTGGGCCGGCCGGCACGGCCTCGCCTTCGCGCCGCACGGCAAGACCTCCATGGCCCCGCAGCTCTTCGCCCGCCAGCTCGACCACGGCGCGTGGGGCATCACCGCGGCCACCCCGCACCAGGTCCGGGTCTACCGGGCGTTCGGCGTCCGGCGCGTCTTCCTCGCCAACGAACTCGTCGACGCGGCCGCACTGCGCTGGCTGTCGGCCGAACTCGCGGGCGCCCCGGACTTCCGCTTCGTCTGCTACGTGGACTCCGTGCGCGGGGTGGAGCTGATGGACGCGGCCCTGACCGAGGTCGTGGACGTCGTCGTCGAACTCGGCGCCGAGGGGGGCCGCACGGGCGTGCGCGGCACGGCCGAGGCGGCGCGCGTCGCCGACGCGGTCGCCGCGGCCCGCCACCTGCGGCTCGTCGGCGTCGCGGGCTACGAGGCGGCGGCGCCGGACCCGCGCGGGTGGCTCGCCGGACTCGTCGCGCTGGCCCGCGCGTTCGACGCGGCCGGGAGGTTCGCCGGGGCCGGGGAGATCGTGGTGAGCGCGGGCGGCAGCGAGTGGTTCGACGCGGTGGCGGACGCGTTCGGGACGCTCGGGGAACTCTCCCTGCCGGTGGTGCGGCTCCTGCGGTCCGGGGCGTACGTCACCCACGACGACGTCCACTACCGGGATCTGACGCCGTTCCGCGAGCGCATCCCCGCGCAGGGGTCGCTCGAACCGGCGTTCCGGTTGTGGACCCAGGTGCTCTCCCGGCCCGAGCCCGGGCTCGCCCTCCTCAACGCGGGCAAGCGCGACGCGCCGTACGACCTCGACCTCCCGGTGCCGCAGGTCGTGCGCCGCGCCGACGGTTCCGCCGCCCCGGCGGCCGGGCTGACGGTCACGAAGCTCGCCGACCAGCACGCGTTCGTGGACGTCGCCCCCGGGGCGCGGGACCTGGCGGTCGGCGACTGGGTGGGGCTGGGGGTGTCGCATCCGTGCACGGCGTTCGACAAGTGGCAGCTCATCCCTGTCGTGGACGCGGGTGGGGTCGTCACGGACTTCGTCCGTACGTTCTTCTGACCCCGGTGGGTCGATGTGTGCGGCGCCGTCGTGGTTGATGTTGGGTTTCTCCCCCACCCTCCCGCCCTCCCCCAGCCTTCGGCCGGGGGGACCCCCATCCGGCGCGATTGGTGCGGGTCTCGCACCTCGTTGTTGGGTCGGCGCCGCGCCGGCGCACGTCCTCAACGCTCGCGGTTTACGTCAACATCCTTGGGCACCGCACTTAACCGCTCGTCGTTTCCGGGCGCACCCCGACACACCCCCTCCGGCCGGTTTGCGCGCACAACCGCCGGTGGGGGGTCAGATAGGCGTGCGGGGGTACCCGGAAGCGCTCACTGACCCCGCGGCCCCGTGGTTCAGGCCCGCATCGGTCGGCACCGGGTCCGCCGCCCGTCCGTCTCAGCCTTCGGCCAGGGGGCGCACCCCGACACACCCCCTCCCGTCGTATGGGCGCACAACCGCCGGTGGGCGGTCAGTTGGGCACGTGCGGCAACCCCGGACCGCCTTCGCACCCCCACCGGCCGTTGGTCGCTGTCGATTCGGAGGGGGTGGGGTCGTAAGGGTGGGCGTTCTGGACGCTGACGTGTATTTGATGTGCGGCAGAGACGGCACCGACGAGTGGTGCCCGCCATGCACATAAATATGCGGTACAGAATGCCCACCCCGGAGGCCCCGCCCCCGGCCCACCAACCCACAGAGCGCAGGCCCGCACCAATCGCGCCGGATGGGGGTCCCCCCGGCCGAAGGCTGGGGGAGGGCGGGAGGGCGGGGGAGAAACCCCAACCCCAGCCACACACAACCCGCACACAACAACGGGGCCGCGGGGGGCAGCCCGCGCAGCCCGGCGCAGCCCGACGCAGCCCGACGCAGCCGACCGCAGGCGCAAGCAACCCGCACACAAGCAACGGGCCGCAACACTAACGCAACCGGCACAAAGGAGACGCCCGCATGGAGTTGGCGATTCGGGGTGCGACCGTCGTGGACGGGACCGGGGGCACCCCGGCGTACCGGGCGGACGTCCGCGTCGAGGACGGCCGCATCACGGAGATCGGGACGGTGCGTGACGCGCAACGGACGGTCGACGCGCGGGGCCTCGTGCTCGCCCCCGGCTTCATCGACATGCACGCCCACAGCGATCTCGCCCTGCTCACGGACCCCGCGCACGAGGCGAAGGCGGCGCAGGGCGTGACCCTGGAGGTGCTGGGCCAGGACGGGCTGTCGTACGCCCCCGTGGACGACGCCACACTCGCAGGCTTGCGCAGCCAGCTCGCGGGGTGGAACGGCGACCCCGAGGGCCTGGAGTACGACTGGCGCAGCGTCGGCGAGTACCTGGACCGGCTGGACCGGGGCATCGCCGTGAACGCCGCGTACCTGGTCCCGCAGGGCACCGTGCGGATGCTGGCCGTGGGGTGGGAGGACCGCCCGGCGACCCCAGCGGAGCTGGACCGGATGCGGGGGCTGGTCGCCGAGGGCCTGGCGCAGGGCGCCGTGGGGATGTCGTCGGGGCTGACGTACACCCCGGGGATGTACGCCTCGGGCGCCGAACTCACCGAGCTGTGCCGGGTCGTGGCGGCCCACGGGGGCTACTACTGCCCGCACCACCGCAGTTACGGCGCGGGCGCGCTGGAGGCGTACGCGGAGATGATCGCGGTGACCCGCGAGGCCGGCTGCGCCCTGCACCTGGCGCACGCGACGATGAACTTCGGGGTGAACGAGGGCCGCGCCCCGGAACTGCTGGCGCTGCTGGACGAGGCCCTGGCGGCGGGCGCGGACATCACCCTCGACACGTATCCCTATCTGCCGGGCTGCACCACGCTCGCGGCGACCCTGCCGAGCTGGGCGACGGAGGGCGGCCCGGAGGCGACGCTCGCCCGGCTCCGGGACGACGTGCAGGCGGAGCGCATCCGGCACGCGATGGAGGTGGAGGGCTCGGACGGCTGCCACGGCGTGCCCGTGGAGTGGCGGACGCTGGAGGTGTCCGGGGTGCGCGAGCCCTCCCTCGCGGGGCACGTGGGCCGCCGGGTCCCGGACTTCGCGACGGCGCGCCGCCTGCTGCTGGAGGACCGCCTGGGCACGACGATCCTGCAGCACGTGGGCCACGAGGAGAACGTCCGGGCGATCATGCGGCACCGGGTGCACACCGGCGGCAGCGACGGCCTGCTGGTGGGCGACAAGCCGCACCCCCGCGCGTACGGCACCTTCCCGCACTACCTGGGCCGCTACGTGCGCGAGCTCGGCGTGCTCGGCCTGGAGGAGTGCGTCGCGCACCTGACCGGACGGCCCGCGGCCCGGCTGGGCCTGTCCGACCGCGGCCTGGTCCGCGAGGGCCACCGCGCCGACCTGGTGCTCTTCGACCCGGGGACGGTGGCCGCGGGCGCGACGTTCGAAGCGCCGCGCACGCTGCCCACCGGCATCCCGTACGTCCTCGTCGACGGGCGGTTCGTCATCGAGGACGGCCGCCGGACGGACGTCCTGGCGGGACGCTCGGTGCGGAGTCGGGCTGCCGCAGGACGTGGTCGATGAGGTCGCGCAGCGCAGCGGGTTCGCAGACGAGGCCGAGGGCGCCGGCCCGGCGCGCGCGCTCCTCGCGCTCCGGGGCGACCCAGCCCGCGTAGAAGAGCGCGGGGCCGGTGTAGCGGCCGGTGCCGCCCAGGTGCTCGAGGTCGGTGAAGCCCGCCTCCGGGTCGCCGTGGCGTTCGACGTCGGAGATCAGCAGGTCCGGAACGGCGAGCCGCAACCGCTCCTCCGCACCGGCACGGTCCTCGACGACCTCGACCTCGGCGCCCTTGTGCCGCAGCGCCCGAACCTCGGTGGCGACGGTCCCGGGGTTGTCGTCGATCCACAGCACGCGCAGCCCGGTGTACGGGCCGTCCTCCGGAGCCCGGGGAGGCTCGGGTGCGGCCTGCGGGACGGCCTGGTCCAGGTCGACCGTCGTGACCACGGAGGCCAGAGGGGAGCGTCGCAGGCGGTGGATCAGGTCGGCGGCCTCGGGCATGCGGACGAGGTCGTCGACGAGGGAGGTGAACGCGCGGTCCGCGACCAGCGCCGGGAAGGACGGGGGGAGCTGCCGTTCCAGTTCGGCCAGGACCCGGGCGCGCTCCTCCGGTCCGGGGTCGGCGGCGAGCGGCACCTCGTGCTCGGTGAGGAGGCGGCGCACCAGTGCGTCGCCCTGGCCAGTGGGGACCGCGGGCGTGCGCAGCAGACGCCGCACCGCCCGGTAGTCCAGGAACTCCTGGATCGCGTCGTTGCCGCGTCCGCCGACCAGCACGCCGTGGAAGTCGCCGTACAGGTACTGCAGCAGAAGCATGCGGAGCATGACCTCGGGACCGAAGTCCTGCCAGACGGGGTTGAGTCCGGCCTCCAGGACGAACCCGTTGAGCAGCCTCTTGACGCGGCGTGGATTGCCCCCGGTGCGTTCGGCGAGCAGGTTGACGTGCGTATCGTCGAGGAGCGCGCCGATGCCGGCCCGTTCGGCGCATCCGCGCACGTATCCCTCGATGTCCTCGGGGGGCGGTACGCGGTAGTTGGTCTGGAAGACCTTCTCCATGAAGGCGGAGCCCGCCGGGGACAGGTCGCCGAGCAGGCCGCCCGGGGACAGCGCGGAGCGGTCGCATCCGATGACGAAGGCCACCCCGGGAACATCGAGGTAGACCTTGACGGCCTCGCAGACGGCGAGCACGGTCTCCTCGGCGCAGCGGTCGAGGTCGTCGATGAAGACGACGAGCAGCCGGCGCGGCGCGTGCTCACCGGTGTCGGCCCACTGCGTCGCCAGGTCCCGCAGGGCGTCGCGCATCTCGTTGCGGGCCTGGGCGTTGACGGAGAGGCTGCGCCACAGCTCGTCGACCAGGCCCGCCGCACCGAGCGGGCCGGCGAGCAGCGTGGCCGCGGCGCGCAGGGTCCGCAGCAGGGCACGGTGCTCGGTCGCGCGGTGCAGGGCACGGCGCAGCAGCCGGCGGTCGAACTGCGTCAGGACGGACTTGATCAGGCCTTCCAGGGCGTCGGCACCGTGAGAGGTCCAGGCGTTGTACCAGACGGTGTGGACGTCGGCGGCGCCCCGGAGCTCGGCGTCGAGCAGGCGCATCAGGCTGCTCTTGCCCGTCCCCCAGCCGGCGTCGACGGCGAGGGTGAACGGGGTGGATCCGCGCGAGTCGAGGAGCAGCCGGGCGAGTTGCCGCGCGGCGCGCCCCGCGCCGAGGAGGTCGTCGTCGGCACTGGCGACGGGTTCGTCGTTGAGTAACGAGAACATGCGGCGAGAGTAGCGGCACGTCACCATTCGGCGCATACGTGGCCAAGAACACGGGGCGGTCCGGGGTACGTGGCCGTAAGCTCGCGGGCATGCAGGTGATCCAGTCCACGAAGCTCTCCAACGTCTGCTACGACATCCGCGGCCCCGTGCTGGAGGAGGCCATGCGGCTGGAGGCGGCAGGTCACCGCATCCTGAAGCTGAACACCGGCAATCCCGCCGCCTTCGGCTTCGAGTGCCCCCCGGAGATCCTGGAGGACATGCTGCGCTCCCTCGGCGGCGCGCACGGCTACGGGGACTCCAAGGGCATCCTCCCGGCGCGGCGCGCGGTCATGCAGCACTACCAGACCAAGGGCATCGAGCTGGACGTCGAGGACGTCTACCTCGGCAACGGCGTCTCCGAGCTGATCCAGATGTCGATGCAGGCGCTGCTGGACGACGGCGACGAGGTGCTCATCCCGGCGCCCGACTACCCGCTGTGGACGGCCGCGGTCTCCCTGTCGGGCGGCACCCCGGTCCACTACCGCTGCGACGAGCAGGCGGACTGGTTCCCCGACCTCGCCGACATCGAGCGCAAGATCACCGACCGCACCAAGGCGCTGGTGATCATCAACCCGAACAACCCGACGGGCGCGGTCTACGACGACGAGCTGCTGCGGCAGCTGACCGACATCGCCCGCCGGCACAACCTGATCGTCTGCTCGGACGAGATCTACGACAAGATCCTCTACGACGGCGTGACCCACACCCCGACCGCGGCGATCGCCCCCGACCTGCTGACGCTCACCTTCAACGGGCTGTCGAAGGCGTACCGGGTGGCGGGCTACCGCAGCGGCTGGCTCGCGGTGTGCGGCCCGAAGGAGCACGCGACCAGCTACCTCGAGGGCCTGACCATCCTGGCGAACATGCGCCTGTGCGCCAACGTGCCGGCCCAGCACGCGGTGGCCACGGCACTGGGCGGCCGCCAGTCGATCAAGGACCTGGTGCTGCCGGGCGGCCGGCTGGCCGAGCAGCGGGACGTGGCGTACGAGCTGCTGACGCAGATCCCCGGGGTCACCTGCGTACGGCCGAAGGGCGCGCTGTACGCGTTCCCGCGGCTGGACCCGAAGGTCTACAAGGTCAAGGACGACCAGCAGATGGTGCTGGACCTGCTGCGGGCCGAGCGGATCCTGGTGGTGCAGGGCACCGGTTTCAACTGGCCGGAGCCGGACCACTTCCGCCTGGTCACGCTGCCGGCGAAGGAGGATCTGGCGGACGCGGTGGGCCGGATCGCGCGCTTCCTAAACGGTTACGGGCAGCCGTGACCCGCGGCCGGTGCGGCCGATACGTCGAAACACTCCCTCCTTAGACTGAGTCCAAGGTAGGATGTACTCCTGTTTGCAGGAGGAGTGCATCCATGTACGAACCGATCCGCACCAAATCGGTCCATACGGCGGTGGCGCCCACCCTTCCGCGACGCAGTCGTGACGAGGAGCTGGACCTCCAGCTCGCCGGACACCTCGCCGCCCTGCTGACCGTCACCGACGAGCTGCGGGCGCTGGAGCCCTGTCCCGAGCTCGACCGTGCCGCGGAGCAGCTCGCCGAGGCCGTGGCGGGCCTGCACCACGGGCGTCCCCCGCTGCGGATCTCCCCGGCTCCGGCCGGACGGGGCCACGCGGAGGCGGCCCGCGTGGCGGCCCTGCACCGGAGGGCGCGCGCGCTCGCCGGCCGGGCCCTGGTGGTCGCCGAGTCACGTCAGAACGCGGAGGCCGTGGCGCTCGCCGAGCGCCACATCGCGGTCCACACCGCAGCCGCCTAGCCCGGGGGCCGGGACCGGAGGTCGTGACCTCCGGTCCCGGCCCTCGGTGTGAGGGTCGGCGCGGTCCACCCGTGGGGTGACGGTCAGGGTCGCGGTTCCCACGACCGGGCCGGGCCTACCGCCGGGCCGTCCGCCCGCGCCGCACGCGCGGGGAGGGCCGGACCGCCCGGATTCCCGGGGGATCCGTGCCGGTCTAGCCGAGGCGCTCGACCAGGGACCGGTACTCGTCCCACAGCTCCTTGGGCGTGTGGTCGCCGAAGGTCTCCAGGTGGGAGGGGATCAGGGAGGCCTCGTGCCGCCAGGTCTCGACGTCGACCGAGAGCAGCAGGTCGAGGTCCTCCTGGGAGATGTCCAGACCGGCGGTGTCCAGGGAGCCCTCGGCCGGCAGCACGCCGATCGGGGTCCGTACGCCCTCGGCCTGGCCGTTCAGGCGCTCGACGATCCACTTCAGCACTCGGCTGTTCTCGCCGAAGCCCGGCCACACGAACCGGCCGTCCGCGTCCTTGCGGAACCAGTTCACGTAGTAGATCTTCGGCAGCTTGTCGGCGTCGTGCTTCTGGCCGAGCTCGACCCAGTGGCCGAAGTAGTCGCCCATGTTGTAGCCGCAGAACGGCAGCATCGCGAAGGGGTCGCGGCGCAGCTCGCCGACCTTGCCCTCGGCGGCGGCGGTCTTCTCGGAGGCGACGTTGGCGCCGAGGAAGACACCGTGCTGCCAGTCGAAGGACTCGGTCACCAGCGGCACGGCCGAGGCGCGGCGGCCGCCGAAGAGGATGGCCGAGATCGGCACGCCCTTGGGGTCCTCCCACTCCGGCGCGATGGTCGGGCACTGCGCGGCGGGGACGGTGAAGCGGGCGTTAGGGTGGGCCGCCGGGGTCCCGGACCCGGGCGTCCAGGAGTTGCCCTTCCAGTCCGTGAGGTGGGCCGGCAGCTCCTCGGTCATGCCCTCCCACCAGACGTCGTTGTCGTCGGTGAGGGCGACGTTGGTGAAGACCGAGTTGCCCCACAGGGTCTTCATGGCGTTGGCGTTGGTGTGCTCGCCGGTGCCCGGCGCGACGCCGAAGAAGCCCGCCTCGGGGTTGATCGCGTACAGGCGGCCGTCCTCGCCGAAGCGCATCCAGGCGATGTCGTCGCCGATGGTCTCCACGGTCCAGCCGGGGATGGTCGGCTCCAGCATGGCGAGGTTGGTCTTGCCGCAGGCGCTCGGGAAGGCGGCGGCGACGTATTTGATGGCCTCGGCCCCACCGCGCGGCGGGGTGAGCTTCAGGACCAGCATGTGCTCGGCCAGCCAGCCCTCGTCGCGGGCCATGACCGAGGCTATGCGCAGGGCGTAGCACTTCTTGCCGAGCAGGGCGTTGCCGCCGTAGCCGGAGCCGTAGGACCAGATCTCACGGCTCTCGGGGAAGTGCGAGATGTACTTGGTGGAGTTGCACGGCCACGGTACGTCCTCCTGGCCGGGCTCCAGCGGGGCGCCGACGGAGTGCACGGCCTTGACGAAGAAGCCGTCCTCGCCGAGCTCGTCGAGCACGTCCTGGCCCATGCGCGTCATGGTCCGCATGGCGGTGGCGACGTACGCGGAGTCGGTGATCTCCACGCCGATCGCGGACAGCTCGGAGCCGAGCGGGCCCATGCAGAACGGGACGACGTACATGGTGCGGCCCCGCATGGCGCCGCGGAACAGCCCCTTCTCACCGCTGAAGATCTCCCGCATCTCGGCGGGGGCCTTCCAGTGGTTGGTGGGGCCGGCGTCCTGCTCCTCCTCGGAGCAGATGAAGGTGCGGTCCTCGACACGAGCGACGTCGGTCGGGTCGGAGGCGGCGTAGTACGAGTTGGGGCGCTTGATCGGGTCGAGCTTCTTGAAGGTGCCCTTCGAGACGAGCCCGTCCGCGAGGCGCTGGTACTCCTCCTCGGAGCCGTCGCACCACACGATCTCGTCCGGCTGGGTCAGCTCGGCGATCTCGCCGACCCATGCGATCAGGTCATGGTGATTGGTGGGAGCCGCATTGACGCGCGCCACGATCGCTCCGTTCCGCCCGGTGTGCACTCACCTGGCGTCAGATTCCGAGGGTGTTGTTGTCGGCCCCTTGGGGGCTGCGACCCGGACGCTGCTGTCGTGGGATGCTCATCCGGTGCCGTCCGCACTCATATGAGTATCAGGACAGGAAACGCGATCTGTCCAGGGCGCGTGGGGTGAGCATCGCCACTCCCAACGCCCGGCGACACCACCTACTACGGATCGGTAACCTACGCAACCGTAGGTAGCATTGATTTCATGAGCTCCGTGGACGAGACTCCCGTTGTGCCCGCCGCCCTTGAAGAACTCGCATCCGCCG
The DNA here is from genome assembly GCF_042956445.1 of Streptomyces sp. NPDC008238. NCBI lineage: Bacteria > Bacillati > Actinomycetota > Actinomycetes > Kitasatosporales > Streptomycetaceae > Streptomyces > Streptomyces sp. NPDC008238. The sequence goes on from NZ_JBIBGK010000002.1 coordinate 396,121, forward strand.
CCGCCCCCTTGAAGCCCAAGCTGAGGGGGTGGCTCCATGCCGGGATGTTCCCCGCCGTCCTCGTCGCCGGGGTGGTCCTGACCGCCTTCGCCGAGAGCACCCGCGGGCGGATCGCCTGCGCGGTGTTCACCCTCACGGCCTGCGCGCTCTTCGGCGTGAGCGCGCTCTACCACCGCGGCGACTGGGGCCCCCGGGCCTCGGCGGTGCTGCGCCGGCTGGACCACGCGAACATCTTCCTGATCATCGCGGGGACCTACACGCCCTTCACGCTCCTGCTGCTGCCGGACGGCAAGCAGGAGATCCTGCTCTGGCTGGTGTGGGCCGGCGCCCTCGCCGGCATCGCGTTCCGGGTCTTCTGGGTGGGCGCGCCGCGCTGGCTCTACACGCCCTGCTACATCGCGCTCGGCTGGGCGGCGGTCTTCTTCCTGCCCGACTTCCTGCAGCACGGCGGCATCGCCGTGCTCGTCCTGATCGTCGTGGGCGGCCTGCTCTACAGCATCGGAGCCGTCGTCTACGGCACCAAGCGGCCCAACCCCTCGCCGCGCTTCTTCGGCTTCCACGAGGTCTTCCACTCGTTCACGCTGGCCGCGTTCATCGTCCACTACGTCGGGATCTCGCTGGTGGCCTACAACCACGCGTAGCCCGTCCGCGGGGCCCACGCGCGGACCCGGAGTGACAGCCGGTCCCCGTTGACAGCCGCTGTCATCCGACAGCGGCTACCGGACCGCCCCCGTGCGGCCGCCACGGGTTCCGCGGGGGCCCCGCCCGCCGTCGATGCACGACAATGACGGCGTGACCGTACCGACCGCACCGGGCCTGCGCGAACGCAAGAAGATCCGGACCCGGCGCTCCATCCGGCGCGCCGCCTACCGGCTCTTCGAGGCGCAGGGGTACGACGGCACCACCGTCGAGCAGATCGCGGACGCGGCCGAGGTGTCGGCCAGCACGGTCTTCCGGTACTTCCCCACCAAGGAGGACATCGTCCTCTGCGACGCGTACGGCCCCGTCACGGTGGCCGAAATGCGTGCCCGCCCGCCCGGGGAACCCCTCGTCACGTCGCTGCGCCACGCGCTGCCGGGGCCGCTGCGCGGGAAGCCCGCCGACGAGGGCGCGTACGAGGAGACGCGGCAACGGCTCCGCCTCGTGTGCTCGGTGCCCGCCGTCCGCGCCCGCGTGGGCGAGAACATCCAGGAGTCGGGCCGGCTGCTGGCCGCCGTCACCGCCGAGCGCCTCGGGCGCCCCGAGGACGACTTCGAGATCCGGGTCGTCGTCGGGGCGCTGGTCGGGGCCTGGTCCGAGGCCGTCCTCCACTGGCTCGACTCGGACGGCGCCGCCGACCTCGACGCCGTCCTGGACCGCGCGCTGGCACTGCTCGCTGCCCACCTCGGCCGCTAGGCCGGGCGCCGCCGGAAGCGGAACACGCGGCGGGCCCCGTCCCCGCCGCGCCCAGGTGGACCCAGCGCCCGGTTGGCGTGCGGCGCCCTCCGGCCCGCGCGAGCCCGCCGGGCGCCGCCGGACGCCACGCACGCACCGTCACCGCCCCGGCGACCCGGACCGCGCCCGCGGCCTTCCCCGGGGCCGGGTGACACCGCCCCCGCACGACGGGGTGCGGCCGTCCGCGTCGGCGCGGACGGGCCGGAACGGCCCTCAGTGGCCGCCCAGTTGCTCCGCGAGGGCCTGCGGGTCCGCGGTCGGGGCCGCGCAGACGAAGTGGCGGCAGACGTAGGCCGCGGGGCGGCCGTCGAGCAGCGGGCGACCGTCGAGGAGGGCGTACTCGGCGGACCCGGGCTCCCCCACGGCGACCACCGCGCCGGGAGCGGTGCCCAGCAGCGCGGTGCGGTGCAGTGCGGCCGTGCCGGGGTCGCCCGCCGGGCCGACCACGGCGACCTCGCGCGGGCCGTCGAGCGCCGCCTCGGCGACCGCCAGCCCCCAGCCGATGAACCGCGGCACCCGGCCGCCGAGGGCGCCCACGACGCCCAACGCCCGCTCGGCGGCCTCGCGGTGGCGCGACGAACCGGTGTACGCGGCGTACGACAGCAGCGCGCCGGCCGTGGCCGTCCAGCCCGAGGGGGCCGCGTTGTCCGTGGGGTCCTGCGGGCGGCGGATCAGCGTCTCGGCGTCGTCGGCGGTGTCGAAGAGCGTGCCGTCCTCACCGGTGAAGTGCCGCAGCACGGAGTCCAGCAGGAGCCCCGCGAGGTCCAGCCACACGCCCTCGCCGGTCACCCCGCCCAGCGTGAGGAAGCCCTCCGCGACGTCGGCGTAGTCCTCCAGCACACCGGCGTTGGCGCCCACCGTGCCGGCCCGCGAGGTACGGGCGAGCCGGCCGTGCTCGTCCATGTGGACCCGCACCAGCAGGTCCGCGGCCTCGACGGCGGCCGCGACGAGGTCCGGCCGTTCGAAGTACGCCCCGGTCTCGGCCAGCGCGGCGATCGCCAGCCCGTTCCAGGCGGCGACGACCTTGTCGTCGCGGCCGGGGCGGGGCCGCCCCTCGCGGGCGGTGAACAGCCGCCCGCGCACCGAGGCGATCCGTTCGGCGTCCGCGAAGCCCCCGTCGGCCGGGAGCTGCAGCACCGACGCGCCCTCCTCGAAGGTGCCGTCCCCGGTCACCCCGAAGTACTCGGCGGCGAGCGCCGCGTCCTCCTCGCCGAGGACCTCCGCCAGCTCCGCGGGCGTCCAGACGTAGAACGCGCCCTCGCCGTGGCCGCCGTCCGGCTTGTCGCTGTCGGCGTCGAGCGCGGAGGCGAACCCGCCCTCGTGGGTGCGCAGTTCGCGGACGAGGAAGTCGGCGGTCTCCAGGGCGACCCGGCGCGCCAGGCCGGAGCCCGTGGCCCGCCACAGGTGGGCGTAGACCCGGCAGAGCAGCGCGTTGTCGTAGAGCATCTTCTCGAAGTGCGGCACGACCCACTCGCGGTCCACGGAGTAGCGCGCGAAGCCGCCACCGAGCTGGTCGTAGATGCCGCCGCGGGCCATCGCCTCGCAGGTGTCCCGCACCATCTGGAGCGCGCCCTCGGAGCCGGTGCGGGCGTGGTGCCGCAGCAGGAACTCCAGGGCCATCGACGGCGGGAACTTGGGCGCCCCGCCGAACCCCCCGTGCTTGGCGTCGTACTCCCGGGTCAGCCCCAGCAGCGCCGCCGCGAGCTGCTCCTCCCCCGGGGCGGCCGTCCCGCCGAGGGCGAGCGACCGTCCGCCCAGGTCCTTGACGATGCTCGCCGCGACCGACCCGACCTCGTCGCGGCGCTCGCGCCAGGCCGCCTCGACGCCCTCCAGCACCTGCCGGAAGGAGGGCATGCCGTGCCGGGGGTCGGGCGGGAAGTAGGTGCCGAAGTAGAACGGCTCGCCCCGCGGCGTGAGGAAGACCGTCATCGGCCAGCCGCCGTGGCCGGTCGCGGCCTGCACGGCCTCCATGTAGACCGCGTCGACGTCGGGGCGTTCCTCGCGGTCGACCTTCACCGACACGAAGTGCTCGTTGAGGTACGCGGCGGTCGCCTCGTCCTCGAAGGACTCGTGGGCCATGACGTGGCACCAGTGGCACGATGAGTAGCCGACCGACAGCAGGACGGGTACGTTCCGCCGTTTCGCCTCCTCGAACGATTCAGGACCCCACGGCCACCAGTCCACCGGGTTGTCGGCGTGCTGGAGGAGGTACGGCGACGTCGCGTCGGCGAGGCGGTTCGACATGACCCCATCCTTGCCCATCCCGGCGTCGCTCACCCACCGCACCCTCGCCGCGCCCCGCTCTTTCCGGCAGCCGGGCGATCGGGACGGCCCCACCCCGCCCGCCACCTGCCACGGGGCCCGGTTGCCCGCGGCAACGGACGTTGTCCACGGCCGTTCGTGCTGATGGAATCGAACGCCGGACGGTGAGGGGAGAGGGACGACATGCTGGAGACGGTGGGTCTCACGGGCGCCGAGGCCGAGGTGTACCGGTTGCTGCTCGTCGCCGAGTCGGCGTCCGCCGAGGAGATCTCGGGACGCACCGACCTCGGCCCCCCGGCGGTCGGGCGGCTGCTGCTCGCGCTGGAGGCCAAGGGACTGGCGTACGCGGTGGAGGAGAGCCCCGGCGCGTTCGCGGTGATCCCGCCGCAGGTCGCCCTCGTACCGCGGCTGCAGCGCCACGCGGAGGCCCTGGAGCAGGACCGGGCGGTCGTGCTCGGGCTGGTGGAGACCTACCGCCGCAGCGCGCGTTCCTGGGGGGCGGGGGAGGCGATCGAGGTGATCAGCGGCGCGGCCGCGCTGCGGCAGCGTCTGCGGCAGCTCCAGGACGGCGTCCGCCACGAGATGCTGTGGTTCTGCAAGGCCCACCACGTGGCCATGCCCGCGGGGAGCAACCGCGAGGAGTACGAGGCGCTGGGCCGCGGGGTGCTCTACCGGGTCCTGTACGAGCAGGCCTACTTCGACGACCCCGGCGCGGTGGACAACGTGGTCAGAGGGGTGCGCGCCGGAGAGGTCGCCCGGGCGGTGCCGCGGCTGCCCCTGCGGATGGCGGTGGCCGACCGGTCGCTGGCCGTCCTGCCGCTGTCCTCCACCGGCACGCCGGCCGGTTCCCGGGAGCTCAGGACGGCGCTGGTGCGGGAGAGCAGCCTGCTGGAGGCGCTCATCGACCTGTTCCAGCAGTACTGGGAGGTCGGCGCGCCGCTGCGGGTGACCGAGGAGGGGCAGATCGGCGGCGCCGGACCCGAGGATCCCGCGATGCCGGTCGCGGACGACCGGCACCTGCTCTCCCTGATGGTCGCCGGCATGACCGACGAGGCGATCGCCGGGCAGCTGCGCGTGAGCAAGCGCACCGTCCAGCGGCGCGTCCAGGGGCTGATGAACCTCGCGGGCGTCGCCACCCGCATGCAGCTCGGGTGGCACGCCGCCCGCCGCAACTGGCTCTGAGCGGACGGCCGTACGGGGCCCGCCGGACGGATCCGGCGGGCCCGTCGGCACGGGCTCCGGCTACTTGAGCAGGTAGGCCTTGATCACGGTCTGCCGGAAGGAGTTCCCCGCCGCGTCCTTGACGTGGGTGCGGAAGCTGACCGATCCGGCCGAGGAGCGGCGCGGGTGCTCCACGGTCACGGTGCGCTTCGTCCCGGAGCCCTTGACCTTCGCCGGGATCCAGGTCCTCCCCTCGTCGTAGGAGACGTCGACGGTGAAGGTGCGGACGGGGGACTCGGGCGCGCCGCCCGGTCGCTGGACCAGGGCCGGGATGTCGAAGTGGCGTCCGGCCCGGGCCCGGTTCCACTCGTCCAGTTCGGGCGACATGAGCACGGCCATCAGCGGCAGCGCCTGGCGGGTCGCCGCGGTCTGCGACCGGAACCGCCACTCGGACTTCAGGCGCGTGGAGATGGTGCTGGGGGCGAGGTCGCGCTCCTGCTCGAACGTGGCGACGTAGTCGGCGGGGGTGACGTCGGCCGGCACCGTGGCGTAACCCCGGGTCGTCGAGACGACTTCACCGTTGCGCCGCAGCTCCCACCGGGGCCGGCTGCTGCTCGAGGTTCCGGCCACCCGGTCGAGGTTCCCGTTGGCGGCGTCCTGGATCGCGAAGGTCATGGCGTCGCCCATCCGGGAGGTGATCATCTCGTCGGGCGTGAAACCCGTGGCCTGGACGCCCTGGTTCCAGCGCTCCTCGACGGTTCCGGCCCGGTAGCCGTGCAGGCGGCTGAGGAAGCTCTGCCCGTGGGCGTCCGGGTCGGTGAAGAAGTTCTGCTCGAAGACGCTCTGCCAGCGCAGGTCCGGGGAGGGCGAGAAGTAGTCGACGCGCCGGGCCGGGAGCGGGAGCCCGTTCATCCCGTGGACCCAGCGGAGGCCGTCGAAGGCCATCCACACGCTGCGGTACGCGGTGGTGTCCGGCGCGGTGGCGGCCAGGGTGCTCTTCACCGTGGCCAGCTCCGACGTGCGGGGACGGTAACCGGGATCGGCCGGGATCTCCCCGCGCACCGGCCGGGTGAGGTAGTAGACCGAGGAGGGGTTCCCGTCGGCGCCCGCGGGATCGACCCAGACGGTGTTGACCAGGTAGGTGAACTTCGCGCCCTTGGACGGCGCCGTCGGGGTGGCGTACACGTTCCGGATGCGGTCGCCGCCGATCGCGTCGTTCACCGAGATCGAGAACAGGTGACCGTCCGCGCCCACGGTGCCGATCTCGGCCGTTCTGATGCGGGCAGAACGGCTCGGGGCCGACACCGTGACGGGCTTCGCCTTCCGGGCGTCGACGGCGACGTCCCGGTCGGCGCCCATGACGACCTTCGGGGCGCCCACCACGGTGGCCTCGGTGTACTCCGCGTCGAAGAGGAAGCCCTGCACGGAGTAGGTCCTGCCGTCGCGCGGCACCCTCAGCTCGGTGCCGGTCCTGCCGTGCAGTTCCACCTCGCGGACCTCGCCGTCGGCCGCGGTGACCAGCAGGTAGGCGTGGTCGGGGGCCTTGCCGAAGCGGTCCTTCACGGTGAGGCGGAGGCTGTCCGAGGGCTGCTCGACGTCCATGCCGACCGGCACGCGCACCGAGACGGCCCGGTCGGCGGTGGCCGCGACGACCACGCCGCTGTAGGCCGCGTAGGTGGTGGCGGCCTCCGGGGCCGCCGTGACGGTGACGTCCGCGGTGCCGTGAGCGGGCACGGTCACCTGGTCGGCGCCGAGCCGGAACAGGCCCTGCGGCGCGGGCTCGCCCGCGCCGCGGGAGACGTGGAGCGCCAGGCCGAGGGTGACCGGCGCGTCTCCCGGGTTGCGGTAGGTGATCGTCTTCTCCACCGGCGGCCGCGGGCCGTCGGACCAGCGGATCTGCCCGAAGTCCACTCCGGTGGTCCCGGCGGTGACCTGCTGGCCGACCGCGCGGGCGACGTCGACCCGGCCCGCGCCCTGGAAGTAGGCGCCGCGCTCCTTTCCGGCCGCCGTCGACTGCATCAGCTGCCGCTTGACCTGGTCGGGCGTCCAGTCCGGGTGCTGCTGGAAGAGGATGGCGGCGGCACCGGCGACGTGCGGCGTCGCCATCGAGGTGCCGTCCAACGCGGTGTAGCCGTCCTCGGCGGTCGTACCGCCCGCCCGTGCGGCGACGACGCCGACACCGGGGGCGACGAGGTCGGGCTTGAGGCCGTGGTCGCCCACCCGCGGGCCGACCGAACTGAAGTGGGCGAGTCCGTCGTCGAGGTCGGTGGCGCCGACGGCCAGCGCGCGGTCGGCGGAGGCGGGCGAACCGACCTTGCCGGGCCCGCTGTTGCCGGCCGCCGCCACGACCAGGACGCCGTGGTCGCGGGTGACGCTCTCGACCATGGCCTCCAGGGCGTCGGTCTCCGGGGTGTCGGTGTCGCCCAGGCTGAGGCTGATCACCTTGGCGCCGCGCTCGGCGGCCCAGGCCATGCCCTCGATGACGTCGGAGTCGTCGCACTGGCCGCCCGCGTCGCAGACCTTGCCCGACAGGATCCGCGCACCGGGCGCGACCCCCTTGAAGCTGCCCCCTGAGGCCGCGCCGGAACCGGCGACGGTCGAGGTGACGTGGGTGCCGTGGCCGTTCAGGTCGTCGGTGTCCGCCTCGGCGGTGAAGTTCGCGGACTCCTCGACGATGCCCTTGAGGTCCGGGTGGTGCGGGTCGTAGCCGGTGTCGAGCACCGCCACCTTGACCCCGTCGCCCCGGTAGCCCTTCGCCCAGGCCTGCGGCGCGCCGATGTGCGGCACCGTCCGGTCGAGCCGGACCTCGGAGCGGCCGTCGAGCCAGACCCGGCGGATGCCCGCGCCGAGGGACGCGACGCCCGCTTCGGTGGGGGCGATGCCCTTCCAGAACTCCGCGGCGTCCTCGCGGTCCTGGCGAAGGGTCGCGAAGGAGGTCCCGGCGATGGTGCGGACCCCGTCGGCGCCGGCCGCGGAGAGCCGGCGCCCGGCGGTGCCGGCGTCGCCCGCGTACTCGACGATGAGCGGCAGTCCGGGCCGCTCGGCGTACTTCCCCCGGGCCAGGGCCGAGACGTCGAACAGCGCCTCGTCGAGACGTCCCGCCGTGAGCAGGGGCAGCGCGTCGACGGGTACGACCGACCAGTCGTCGCCGTCCTGGCGCTTGACGAAGGTGATGTGCTCACGGCCCGGGGCCGGTTGGACGGAGACGCTCTGCCCGCCCGACGGGGCCGTCTCCAGCGTGACGCGGTCGCCGGTGATCAGGGTGACGTGGTGCCGGGTCTTCGCGGTGGACGCCGCCGCCTCGCCCCGCACGGCCGAGCCGGACCGCTCGGTGCCCTGGGCGGCACCCGGTGCGGCGGTCAGTCCCGCCAGCACGGCCGCCAGGGCGGCCGCCGCCGCATACCGCGTCCGAGGGCTTCCGGCCCCCGGCCGTCGTCCGTAGTTCATCTGTGTCATGACGCGACAGCGTGGCCCCGCCACCGGCGGCGGTCAGCACTTCCACCTGTCGGTCAGAGGACAAGTCACCTTTGCGCCAGGGGACATGAGCCGCAAAGAGGCCCGAACCACGACCGGGGAGGAAGCCCCGTGCCGGGCACGCCCCCGGCACCTCCCCGGCACCTCCCCGGCACGGACGGGCGCCCCCGCCCGCGTACGCGGTGTCGCGATGTGGCGCGTTCGGCAGGACACTTGGGGGCGGGCGGCTACCGAGGGGGCCATTGGTGACGAAGCAGACGCCGCGACGGGGCACGCAACTGAGCACGTCCGACCGGGCCGAGGTGGTACGGCTGCTGGAACAGGCCGTCGCCGGGCGCGGGCGGGACCGCTCCGGCGAGGACGCGGAGGCGCTCCGGCAGGCACGGGCCGCGGTCGACGAGATCGCGGCCGAGGCGTCCGCCGAGTACGCCGCGTACACCGCCGCGCTGGCCGCGGAACGCGCCGGACGCCGGTCCTCGCTGGTCACCCCGGCGCTGGTGACCGCGGTCGCCGCCGTCGCGGCGTGCGTGGCGGACCTCGGCTGGGGCACGCCGACGTCCACCGCGCTGGGCGTGGGCGGCGTGGTGGCGCTCGCCGGGGCGGCGGTGACGGCCGCGCTGACGACCGGTGGCGGCGGCACCCGGCCGCAGGACCTGCGCCGCGCCTGGCTGGAGGCCGTGGAGCAGCGCGGTGTACGGCCGTTCCTGGAACGCCGGCGCGCGGCGACGGCCCCCGCCAAGGTGCCGGCGCAGCGCCGCACCGACCGCAGCGCCGCGGCGCGCGGACGCAGCGTCCTGGAGCAGTCCTTCGCCCAGCTGCCGGCCACCGACGGGCCGTTCGCCGGGCGCCGGGACCCGCTGCGGCAGATCGCCCAGTGGGTGCACCAGGCGCGGGTCTCCCCCGCCTCGGAGCCCGTCGTGGTCGTCCTGCACGGGCAGGCGGGTTCGGGCCGCACCACGCTCGCGGTGCGCGCCGCGCAGCAGCTCAAGGACCAGTTCCGCGGCGCCTGCGTCGTCGACCTGCGCGGCGCCGCGCCCGGGGAGCGCCCGCTGCCCGTACGGGACGCGCTGCTGCACCTGCTCAACCGGCTCGGCGCACCCCGCGAACAGCTCCTGTTCCGCGAGCGCACCTCGCAGGAGCAGCATCTGCGGCGCCTGGCCGACCAGTACCAGAAGCACCTCACCGACGTGCCCGTCGTCATCGTCCTGGACGACGCCGCCGGGCCCGAGCAGGTCCGCGCCCTGGTCCCGGAACGCTCCGACAGCCTCGTACTGGTGACCTCGGCGGAACCGCTCGCCCTCGACGTGCCGGCGGCCCGGGTGTACGCGCTGCCGGTCGACCCGCTCGGCGCGGAGGCGTCGCGGGAGCTGCTGGCCGGGCTCGTGACCACGGTCCGCACGGCGGCGGACGGCGCCGCCGCCGACGCCGTACGGCGGCTGTGCGGCGGGCTGCCGCTCGCGCTGCGCATCGCGGGCAGTTCGCTGCCGGACCGGGGCGCGGAGCGGCTGGCGGCCGATCTGGCGGCGTACGGGCCGGTGGGCCCCGTCGACCGGGCGCTGGCACTGCGCTACCACGACCAGCCGGAACCGGCCCGCCGGCTGCTGCGCCGGCTGGCGCTCGCCGGGCGGACCAGCCTCGGCGCGGCGGCCGCCGCGGCCCTGCTGGGTGCGGAGGAGCAGGAGGCCGCCCGGCGGCTGGGCGAGCTGGCCTCGGCCGGGCTCATCGAGCACGTGCGCGGCAGCCGCTACCGGCTGCACGACCTCGTACGGCGCTTCGCGCACGCCCGCCTGCTGGACGAGGAGGACCCGGGCGAGCGGACGGCCGCCCAGGAGCGGCTGATCCGCAGCTACGCCGAACTGGCGGACGCGGTCATCCGGCTCGTCGACGGCCGGACCTCGACCCGTGCCGACCGCTTCGGGCCGCAGGGCTTCCCCTCGCTGGACCAGGCGCTGCGCTGGCTGGACGAGGAGTCGAGCTTCATCACCGCGGCGCTGCGGCACTCCGAGGGCGTCGACCAGCGGGTCGTGCAGCACCTGCTCGGCGCGCTGTGCGACTACTGCCTGCTCCGCGGCGACCTGTACCGGCTGGGCGAGATCAGTGAGCTGGCCCAGGCGCACCAGCGGGAGGCCGACCAGTCGGTGCTGGTCCGCTCGGTGCAGTGGCGCACCGGCATCGCCGCACGGCAGCTGGGCGAGCTGGACAAGGCCCGCTCCACCCTGTCCTCGGTGGTCGACCTGTACTTCGAGGCGCAGCACCCGGCGGGCGCCGCCCGGGCCCTGTGCAGCCTCGGCATCACGCTGCACCAGCAGGGCGGCCTGCGGGAGGCGGAGGCCAAGCTGCGGGAGGCCCTGGAGCTGCAGTCCGGCGACGAGCTGCGGGCCGACCGGGCCTGGACGCAGCACGCGCTGGCCGCGGTGCTGCGCGACGCCGGCCGGCTGGCGGAGGCGCACGGGCTGCTGACCGAGTCGCTGGCCCTGCACCGGGAGAGCGAGAGCGTGCACGGCGAGGCCTGGGCGCACCTGCAGCTGGGCCAGCTGCTGCTGCGGCTCGGCGACGCCGAGCGCGGCGAGACGGAGCTGCGCACCGCGGGCGAGTGCTACGCGGCGACCCGCGACCCCCGCGGCGAGGCCTGGACCGGCACCCAGCTCGGCCGCGCCCGGCTGCTGCGCGGGGACGCCGGCGCCGCCCAGCACCTGCTGCGCGACGCCCTGACCCGCCACCGCGCCAACGAGGACGCCCGGGGCGAGGCCTGGTCGCTGTACTACCTCGGCCAGGCGCTGGAGGAGGGTGGCGAGCTGGACGCGGCCCTGCGGGCCCTGGAGCGCTCCCGCACGATGTTCAGCCGGATGCGCGACGTCTACGGACTGGCCTGCGCCCGCCACCACTCGGCCCGGGTCACCCGCGACCAGCGGGCGGCGCTCACCGGCAACCTGCGCAACAGCGGCTTCGCCCGCCAGCTCCTGCAGGACGCCCGCGCCGACTTCCACCGCGTCGGGGTGCCGCACGGCGAGGGCTGGTCCTGTGTGGAGCTCGCCGTCATCGACGCCGGCAACGGCCGGGTCCCGGCGGCGCTGGAACTGGTGCGGGAGGCGGAGCGGCTCTTCGCCGGCATGGACGACCGGCGCGGCCTGGCGTGGGCGCGCTTCCTGCAGTGCACGCTGCTGCCGCTGCTCTCCCGCGAGGGCGCCGCCGAGGCCCGTGAACGGCTCGCCCGGCTGGGCGACGACACGCACGAGGGCCGTGACCTGGATCTGCAGGAGTACGCGGAGGCCTACGCCCTGCTGCTGGAGCGCGGAGTGGAGCCGGGCACACCGTGGGAGGCGTGGCGGCTGGGCATGGTGCCCTCGCGGGGTGCCCGCATGGTGATGGCCGTGCCGGTGGACCGGGCGGTGGAGGGCTGAGGCCCCGGCCCAGCGTGTCACCCGCGCCACGGCGTCCCGCGGGCGACAATCGCGACGGGGACCGACCGCGAGAGGACGAACCATGGACCGGCTGCCCGCTGCGCTCCAGCCCATCCGCGACCGGGAGCAGGCGCTGCCGCGCGAGGCCAGCATCTACCACGAGAGCCCGGTACGGCACACGATCACCTTCGCGTGGGAGGCGCCGGCCGGCGTCGACGACGCCCTCGCCGTGATCGTCTCCAGCGGCACGCTCCCCGTACCGCCCGTCGGCGGGCACGTCGCCGTGCACGACCACGACGTGCGGGTGGTCGCGGTGCGGACCTCGTACACGCGCTCCGACGACGAGGGTGTCCCGCTGCTCTTCACGCGGGTCACGGTCGCCGCGCCGCAGTGAGCACGGCCGCGGTCCCCCCTCCCGCGCGGGAGGGGGTCCGGCGTGCCTCAGCCCGTGCGGCCCGGTCCCTCGGGGCCGGCGACGGAGGCGGCCTTGGCCGGCTCCGTCGGCTGCTCCTCGAAGTCGATCTTCTTGAACTGCTTGTTCATGTTCTTCATCAGCCACCACAGGGACAGGCCGATGAGGGCGAAGATGACGAAGCCGAGCAGGCCCGGCGTCACCTTGTTCTGGTCCAGGTCCTTGACGGCGAGGGGGACGAGCTGGGCTGCGGCCGTGCCGAGAGTCGCGTTCACGCGCTCAATTCTCCCGGATGCCCGCGAAGAGGTCGTCCTCGGGGAGGGAGGTGTCCACCCGGGACTGCGCGAGCTCGTAGTCCTCGGTGGGCCAGACCTCCTTCTGGAGCTCCATCGGGACGTGGAACCAGGCGCCGTCGGGGTCGATCTGGGTGGCGTGCGCGAGCAGCGCCTTGTCCCGGATCTCGAAGAAGTCCGCGCACGGCACGTTCGTGGTGATGTTGCGCTCCGGCCGGTCGGCGGTCTGCCAGCGCTCCAGCCACTCGCCGTACGGGGACTCCAGCCCGCGGGCGAGCAGCGCCTCGTGCAGGGCGACCGTGCGCTGCCGGTTGAAGCCCTGGTTGTAGTAGAGCTTCAGCGGCGTCCACGGCTCGCCGGCCTCGGGGTAGCGCTCCGGGTCGCCGGCGGCGTCGAAGGCGACCATCGAGATCTTGTGGGTCATGATGTGGTCGGGGTGCGGGTAGCCGCCGTTCTCGTCGTACGTGGTGATCACGTGCGGACGGAACTCGCGGATGAGCTTCACCAGGGTGCCCGCGGCCTCGTCGACGTCCTGGAGGGCGAAGCAGCCCTCGGGCAGCGGGGGCAGCGGGTCGCCCTCGGGAAGTCCGGAGTCGACGTAGCCGAGCCAGGACTGCCGGACGCCGAGGATCTCGCGCGCCTCGTCCATCTCCTTGGCGCGGACCTCGTGGATGTGCTCCTCGATGTAGGTGTCGCCCTGCAGTTTGGGGTTGAGCACGGAACCGCGCTCGCCACCGGTGCAGGTGGCGACCAGGACGTCGACGCCCTCGGAGACGTACCGGGCCATGGTGGCCGCGCCCTTGCTGGACTCGTCGTCGGGGTGTGCGTGCACGGCCATCAGTCGCAGCTGCTCGGTCAAGGTCGGATCCTCAGTCATGGGTCGTAAGTAGCGGCTTCTATAGTGACCGAAGCGAGGGGCTGTTTGATTCCAAGGCGGGATTCCCCGGGCCCCGGGAGGACTGGATGATGAGCGCGGAGCGCGACGGGCTGCCCGAGGGACGGTACGGGCGGGGTGCCGGCGCCGACGCGCGCGCGGACCGCAGGCTGCGGCTGGTCGGCTCGGTGCTCGGCGTCGTCCTGCTGCTGTTCGTCGGCTGGATCGGCTGGGACAAGCTCACCGGCACCGAGGTCAGCGCCGAGGTGATCAAGTTCCAGGTCGTCTCCGACCAGGCGGTCCAGGTCCACATCGAGGTGCGCAAGGACACCGGCGTCACCGCGGTGTGCACCCTGCGCTCGCTCGCCGAGGACCACGGCGAGGTGGGCCGCAAGGACGTTCGCCTCAATCAGCACACCAGTCGCATCGACACCGTCGTCACCATTCGCACCACGAGTCGCGGGACTTCCGCGGAACTGGTCGGCTGCCAAGGCGCCGCCTGATCCGACCTGCCCGGCCATTCGCCCCGTGAGCTGGGCCGATGGCTTCTTGATGGCATTCCTCTCGCCGATTGTGGGGGGGAATTGTTACGCTCGTGGTTTCGCCCTCCCGCGAAGACGCATCTTTTTGGGTAGGGCGTTCATTTGTAAGCAAGCGAGTTCGAGTACGACGAGGAGCACCTGTGACCCAGACCAGCGAGAACGTCACCTGGCTGACCCAGGAGGCGTACGACCAGCTCAAGGCCGAGCTGGAGCACCTGTCGGGTCCCGCACGCGCCGAGATCGTCGCCAAGATCGAGGAAGCCCGCCAGGAGGGCGATCTCAAGGAGAACGCCGGCTACCACGCGGCACGCGAGGACCAGGGCAAGCTGGAGCTCCGGATCCGCCAGCTGACGCAGCTCCTGCAGCACGCCAAGGTGGGCGAGGCCCCGGCGGACAACGGCGTGGTCGCGCCCGGCATGGTCGTCACGATCGCCTTCGACGGCGACCCGGACGACACCCTGACGTTCCTGCTCGGCTCGCGTGAGTACGTCTCCTCCGAGCTGGAGACCTACTCCCCGCAGTCGCCCCTGGGCTCGGGCGTGAACGGCAAGAAGATCGGCGAGGACGCGACGTACGAGCTCCCGAACGGCAAGAAGGCCTCGGTGAAGATCCTCGACGCCAAGCCGCACAGCGGCTGAGGCCGCACCGGAACGCGGACGAGCCCCCGGCCGGGAAGGCCGGGGGCTCGTCGCGTGCCGCGGGCGTGCGCCCGCGGGCCGGGCTCAGGCGGTCGCCGAACGGTACTTGCGCACCGCGAGGGTGCGGAAGACCAGGATGATGACGATCGACCACAGCACCGAGGCCAGCGCCGGGTGCTGCATCGGCCAGACGTCCGGCGTCTGGTAGCCGGGCGGGAGGTTGCCGAACAGCTCCCGGCAGGCCAGCACGGTGGAGCTGAACGGGTTCCACTCGGCGATGTGCCGCAGCCAGGGGGTCATCTGGTTGGAGTCCACGAAGGCGTTCGAGATGAACGTCAGCGGGAACAGCCAGATCAGGCCGCCGGAGGTGGCCGCCTCCGGGGTACGGACGGAAAGGCCGATCAGGGCGCCGATCCAGGAGAACGCGTAGCCCAGCAGGAGCAGCAGGCCGAACGCGGCCAGTGCCTTGGGCAGGCCCTCGTGGACGCGCCAGCCGACGAGCACGGCGACGATCGCGAGGACCACGACGGTGAGAGCCGTCTGCACCAGGTCCGCCAGGGTGCGGCCGGTGAGCACCGCGCCGCGGGCCATGGGCAGCGAGCGGAAGCGGTCGATGAGGCCCTTGTGCATGTCGTCCGCGATGCCGGCGCCGGCGCCGGCGGTGGCGAAGGTCACGGTCTGGGCGAAGATGCCCGCCATCAGGAACTCGCGGTAGAGCGCGGGGCTGGTGGAGCCGCCGACGTTCATGGAGCCGCCGAAGACGTAGCTGAACAGCACCACGAACATGATCGGCTGCACGAGGCCGAAGATCACGACCTCGGGGATGCGCAGCATGCGGATCAGGTTCCGCCGGGCGACGACCAGCGAGTCGCGGACGGACTGCACGATCGGGTTGGAGGTGCGCGGCGCGCTGGTGGGGACCGCGTCGGTCACCGTGGTCACTGGGACTCCTCTTCCTTCTCCTCGGCGGCGTGGCCGGTGAGGGACATGAACACGTCGTCGAGCGTGGGCCGGCGCAGACCGATGTCGTCGATCTCGATGCCACGGGTGTCGAGCTCGCGGATGACCTCGGCGAGCAGCTTGGCGCCGCCCGAGACCGGGACGGTGATCCGCCGGGTGTGGCCGTCCACGGTCGTCTCGCCCTTGCCGAAGCCGTTCAGCAGCTCGGTGGCGGTCGCCAGGTGCTCGCGGTCGTGGACGACGACCTCGACGCGCTCGCCGCCCGTCCGGGCCTTGAGCTCGTCGGAGGTGCCGCGGGCGATGACCTTGCCGTGGTCGATCACGCAGATGTCGTGGGCGAGGTGGTCGGCCTCCTCCAGGTACTGCGTGGTGAGCAGCAGCGTGGTGCCGCCGGCGACCAGGTCCTGGATGACCTCCCACAGCGCGAGGCGGTTGCGGGGGTCGAGGCCGGTGGTCGGCTCGTCCATGAACATCACCGGCGGCCTGACGACCAGCGCGGCCGCCAGGTCCAGCCGGCGCCGCATGCCGCCGGAGTAGGTCTTGGCCGTGCGGTCGGCTGCCTCGGCGAGGTTGAAGCGCTCGAGCAGTTCCGTCGCGCGGGCCTTCGCGTCCCGGGCGCTCATCTGGTAGAGCTGGCCGACCATCTGCAGGTTCTCGCGGCCGGTGAGGTACTCGTCGACCGCGGCGAACTGGCCGGACAGACCGATCTGCCGGCGCACCTCGTTGGGGTGCTTCAGCACGTCTATGCCGGCCACGACCGCCTTGCCGCTGTCCGGCTGCAGCAGGGTGGTCAGGACGCGCACGGCGGTCGTCTTCCCGGCCCCGTTGGGGCCGAGGAGGCCCAGGACGGTCCCCTCAGGGACGTCGAGGTCCACTCCGTCCAGTGCCCGTACGTCACCGAAGGTCTTCACCAGACCTTCGGCATGGATGGCGCCTGGCATGCGATGTCTCCGATTCGGGGCTGGGGTGCATGGGGACTGTTGTGGGCGCGCGGCCGTGCGGCAGCGCACCACGATGTGTCGCGAGCATCCCAGACGCGATATATCGCGTCAAGCGGATTACTCTCGCTCCGCCCGCACACGCCGTCCCGCGTCCACGACACCCGGCTCCACCATGCCGCACGCCACTGACAATCCGGACCGAACGGCCTCAGAGCAGCACGTACCCCGCCGTCCGCAGCGCCTCCGCCACGGCGGCCCGGTGCTCGGGGCCGCGGGTCTCCAGGTGCAGCTCGACCTCGGCCTCGCTCAGCCCCAACCGAGGATCCGTGCGGACGTGCGCGATGTCCAGCACGTTTGCGTCACTCCCGGAAAGGATCTCCAGCAGCGCCGCCAGCGCCCCCGGCCGGTCCGTCAGCCGCAGCCGGAAGGACATGTAGCGCCCGGCGGCCGCCATGCCGTGCCGCAGGGTGCGCTCCATCAGGAGCGGGTCGACGTTGCCGCCGGACAGCACCGCGACCACCGGCCCGTCGAAGGAGTCCGGCCGCGACAGCAGGGCCGCCACCGGGCTCGCCCCGGCCGGCTCCACCACCAGCTTCGCCCGCTCCAGGCACAGCAGCAGCGCGCTGGACAGCTCGTCCTCGGTGACCGTGCGCACCTCGTCCACCAGGTCGCGGACGATGGCGAACGGCACCTCCCCCGGGCAGCCCACCTTGATCCCGTCGGCCATGGTGGCCACCGAGTCCAGCGCCACCGGCCGCCCCGCCGCCAGCGACGGCGGGTACGCGGCCGCGCCCGCCGCCTGCACCCCGACGATCCGCACCTCCGGACGCATCGACTTCACCGCCACCGCGACGCCGGCCGCGAGCCCGCCCCCGCCCATCCCCACGACGATCGTGCGCACCTCCGGGCACTGGTCCAGGATCTCCAGCCCCACCGAGCCCTGACCGGCCACGATGTCCGGGTGGTCGAAGGGGTGGATGAAGACCGCGCCCGTCGCCTCCGCGTACTCCTGGGCGGCGCGCAGCGTCTCGTCGAAGACCTGCCCGTGCAAGCGCACCTCCGCCCCGTACTCACGGGTCGCCGCGACCTTCGGCAGCGGGGCGCCGGACGGCATGAAGACGGTGGAGCGCACCCCGAGCAGCGACGCGGCCAGCGCCACGCCCTGCGCGTGGTTGCCGGCGCTCGCCGCCACCACGCCCGCCGCGCGCTCCTCCTGCCGCAGCCCCGCGATCCGCACATAGGCGCCACGCACCTTGAACGAGCCCGTGCGCTGCAGGTTCTCGCACTTCAGGTGCACCGGGGCGGCCACCAGACGGGACAGGTGACGGCTTCCTTCCATCGGTGTCACGCGGGCCACACCGGACAGCATCTTGTGCGCGCCGCGCACATCGTCGATGGTGACCGGACACGGCCGCGCGGCCACCGTCGCGCGGATCGTACGACGGGCCTGACGTGCGGGGCTTTCCATGGTCCCCAGTCTTGCAGCAGGGGCGGCCGCCCGGACGGACCGAGCAGTTTTCCGCGGCGGGGTCCCGGGGTGACGCTCTCCGCGTACTCTTCTCCCAACCTTCGCAGGACCGACAGAACGCGAGCTTCCGGCCATGCCCATTCCCCCCTCGGAGATCACGACCGACCTCCTGGAGCGCCTGCAGCACGAGGTGGCGCTCTTCGCCCGCCGCGCGGAACAGACGCGCCTCGGTGGCGTCGGCAAGGCCCGCAACTCCATGGACCGGGCCGCGTACCTGCTGCTCCACCGCCTGGACAACGAGGGCCCGATGGGCGTCAAGGCGCTCGCGGAGGGCATGGGCATCGACTCCTCCACCGTCACGCGGCAGGTCGCCCCGCTCGTCGACAGCGGACTGGTCAAGCGCACCTCCCACCCCGAGGACGGGCGGGCGGTCGTGCTCGCGCTCTCCCCGCGCGGGCGTTCACGCCTGGAGGAGGTCCGCAGCTCGCGGCAGCGGCTCATGGAGGTCGTGACCGAGGACTGGACGCCCGAGGAGCGCGAGTCCTTCACCGACCTCCTGGGCCGGTTCAACTCCGCGCTGGCGCAGTACCACTCGTCCGTCACACAGGGAGACGAGCAGAACTCTTGACCTGAGGTCGCCGTCTGCCGTCCCATGTCGCTGTGGGAGAGCGCCGGGAGGCAGCGGAGCGCCTGCGCGAGGCCGAGTTCGAGGCCTTCGCGGCGGGCGCGGCAGGGCGGCTGCTGCACGTCGCCGTCCTGCTCACGGGGGACCGGGCGGAGGGGACCGAGCTGCTGTGCGCCGCCCTGTCGCGCACCTACGCGGACTGGTTCCGGATGCGGGGGGAGGACCCGTACGCCTTCACCCGCGCCGAACTCGTCCGCCGCTTCGCCCACCGGCCCCGCTGGCGGCGCCCCCGCGGCGGTGTGCTCGGCACGCTCGGCGTGCGGGAGCGACTGGTGATCGTGCTGCGGCTGTACGAGGGCATCGCCGAGGAACAGGCGGCCGCGCAGCTCGGCATGCCCTCGGAACGCGTACGGGCGGTCACCCTGCGCGCCACGGCGGCGCTGCGCAGCCGGCCCGTGGGGGGCGGCAGGGGCCGCCGGGAGCAGCAGGCGCAGGCGCAGGCGGGGGCGCAGGCGGGGGCCAGGGGGGCCGCATCGTGAGCCCGTACGACCGCAAGGAGGACGAGGTCCGCCGGCTGCTCGACGGGCCGCACCCCGCGGTCCCCCTGGACCTCGCCCCGCGCGCCGCCGAGCGCGGCCGCCGCGTCCTGGCCCGGCGCCGCGTGGTGCACGCCGTGCTGTGGACGCTGCTCGTCGTGGGGGTCGTCGTCGCGGTCGTCCTCGCGGTGTTGTGGTGGCCGGCGGGGGATCCGCTGGAGACGACGCCGGGCCAGTGGTGACGGCTGCGCCGGGCCACCTGGTCGTCGGCGGTGCCCCTTGCGGCCCGTTTGGTTGTATGCGGCGCCGTTGTGGTTTCTGTTGGGTTTCTCCCCCACCCGCCCTCCCGATTGCCCGGCGCGATTGGTGCGGGCCTGCGCACTGTGCATGGGTGGGCCGGGGGCGGGGCCTCCGGGGTGGGCATTCTGTACCGCATATTTATGTGCATGACGGGCACCACTCGTCGGTGCCGTCGCTGCCGCACATCAAATACACGTCAGCGTCCAGAACGCCCACCCCTACGACCCCACCCCCTCCGCCGGTTCCGCGACCAACGGCCGGTCGGGGGTCACAAGGCAGCCCGGGGACACCGCACCTGTCCAACACACCCCGAACTGGACACCCTGCGCACAGACGATGAGGGCGCCGCCCAGGGGCGGGACGGGGCTCGGTAGCAGACATGGGCAGCGCCCCAGACCGCCTCAACACCCCCCACCGGCCGTCGTGAGCACACAGCGGCCGGTGGGAGTGTGGCGGGAGTACTCCCCCTAGTCGAAGGCTAGGGAGAGTTGAGCGGCGAACCCGGTGCCGAATGATGCGGGCTGAACCCGTGGGGCCGTGGGGCAAGCGCGCGGTTCGGGGCACCCCGGACTGCCTTCTGACCCCCCACCGGCCGTTGTGCGCCCATACGACGGGAGGGGGTGTGTCGGGGTGCGCCCGGAAACGACGAGCGGCGGACGCGGTGCCGAATGATGTGGGGGTAAACCGCGAGCGTTGAGGACGTGCGCCGGCGCGGCGCCGACCCCACAACGACGTGCGAGACCCGCACCAACCGTGCCGGGCAATCGGGCGGGAGGGCGGGAGGCAGCCCGCCGCAGGCGCAAACAACCCGCACACAACAACGGGGCTGCGGGGGGCACCCCCCGCGACACCGGTGCGGCACAGCGCAGCGCTACGCGCTGAGGGCCTGCCGAAGGTCCTCGAGGAGGTCGTCGACGGACTCGATGCCCACGGACAGCCGCACCAGATCCGCCGGCACCTCGAGTGCGGACCCCACGACGGAGGCGTGCGTCATGCGGCCCGGGTGCTCGATGAGGGACTCGACGCCGCCGAGGGACTCCCCCAGCGTGAACAGCCGCGCCCGGTTGCAGACCTCGACCGCCGCCTCCTCGCCGCCCGCGACGCGGAAGGAGACCATGCCGCCGAACCGCTTCATCTGCTTGGCCGCGACGTCGTGCCCGGCGTGCTCGGGCAGCCCCGGGTAGTAAACCTGGGTCACCTTGGGGTGCAGCGAGAGCAACTCCGCGACGCGGGCGGCGTTCTCGCTGTGCCGGTCCATGCGGACCGCGAGCGTCTTGATGCCCCGCATCACCAGCCACGCGTCGAAGGGGCCGGCGACCGCGCCCATCGCGTTCTGGTGGTAGGCCAGTTCCTCGCCGAGTCCCGCGTCGGCCGCGACCAGTGCGCCGCCGACCACGTCGGAGTGGCCGCCCATGTACTTGGTGGTGGAGTGCACCACGACGTCGGCGCCGAGCGCCAGCGGCTGCTGCAGGTAGGGGCTGGCGAAGGTGTTGTCGACGACGAGCCGGGCGTCCGCGCCGCGCGCGACGTCCGCGAGGGCGGCGATGTCGGTGATCCCGAGCAGGGGGTTGCTGGGGGTCTCGACCCAGATCAGCTTCGTCTCGGGCCGCAGCGCGGCACGGACCGCCGACGGGTCGGAGGTGTCGGCGACCGACCACTGCACGCCCCACCGCTCGACGACCTTCGCGAAGAGCCGGAAGGTGCCGCCGTACGCGTCGTTGGGGATGACGACGTGGTCGCCGGGCTTGAGGACCGTACGCAGCAGGCAGTCCTCGGCGGCCAGGCCGGACGCGAACGCCAGGCCGCGGCGGCCGCCCTCGAGCGCCGCGAGGTTCTCCTCCAGCGCGGTGCGGGTGGGGTTGGCGGAGCGGCTGTACTCGTAGCCGCCGCGCAGGCCGCCCACCCCGTCCTGCTTGTACGTGGAGACCTGGTAGATCGGCGTGACCACGGCCCCGGTCGCGGCGTCGGCCGGCTGACCCGCGTGGATCGCGAGGGTCTCGAAGTTCTGGTGCTGCTGCTCGCTCATACCGCCGAGCGTAGTGCGAGCCGCGGCCAGGGACGTGCCGCCCGGGCCCGCGTAGGCTTGGTCATCATGGAATTCCTGTGGGTGCTGTACGGCGTACTGCTGTTCTCCGCGATCGTGCTGGTGCCCCGCATGCTGCGCAACCGCGGTGTGCGGGCCGTCGCCGCGGTCGATCCCGTCCGGTACGGCTTCGTGCCCCGGGAGGACATCGACATCCGGCTGCCGGGTCCGGACGACGAGCTGACGCAGGCGCTGACCGCGACCCAGCGCACCCAGGACTGGCGCGCGGTCGCCGCGCTCCTCAAGGGCACCCCGGCCGAGGGCGAGCTGCGCTGGCAGCGGGTGCAGACGCTGGCGGGGGCCGCGGCGGTCGAGCTGGCGCAGTCCCCCGGCACGGGCGCGGCATGGCTGCGCACCTGGCGGGTCGAGGACGCCAAGGACGCGGGCGGCGCGGCCGTCCACGCGGCGTTCCTGGTGCAGCGGGCCCGGCGGGAGCCGGCCGGCTCCCCGGACGTGCCGATGATCCTGGAGGAGGCCCGTACGGTCGCCGAGCAGGCCGCGCTGCTCGCGCCGGGCGACCCCGTGCCGTACGTCGTGGCGCTCGCGGCCGGCGCGGACTTCGCCGCCGCCTGGGAGAAGGTCGTCTCCCGCGCCCCGCACCACATGGGCGCCCACCTGGCCGCCCTCGCCCGCCTCCCGGAGGACGCCGCGCGCGACTTCGCCGAGCGGGCCGCCTCCTCCGCGCCCGAGGGCAGCCTGCTGCCGGCGCTGCCGCTCTTCGAGGTCTTCGCGCACCTGCCGGAGGTCATCCTCGTGCGCGGCTTCTACGAGAGCGAGGTCGTCTCGCGGGCCATCGGCGGCGCCCTCTACGCCACCGAGCACGCCTCCCCCTCCGACCCGGTGCTGCCCGTGGTGCGGCACCTGCTGGCGGCCTTCCTGCTGCGCGCGGAGCGCTACCCGGAGGCGGTCGAGCAGTTCCGCGCCGTGGACGGCTACGCGGGCGCGGTCCCCTGGGCCCACGACGCCGACCCGGCCGCGTCGTACGCCGCCCACCGGGCGCAGGCGCTCGCGGGGCTGGAGTGGAACTCCGTGCGCGGGCGCGCCCGTTGACGCCGCGCCTGCCCACCCCGGAGGAGGCGATACCGGGCCGGCCCGCGCCCCTGTACACGGTGCCCGTCGGGCACACCGTGCTCGGCCGTCCCCTCACCGGCCCCTACCCCGCCGACCTGGAGGTCGCCGACTTCGCGCTGGGCTGCTTCTGGGGCGCCGAGCGCGTCTTCTGGCGGACGCCCGGCGTGTGGACGACGCTCGTCGGCTACGCGGGCGGGTACACGGAGAACCCGACGTACGAGGAGGTCTGCAGCGGCCTCACCGGCCACGCCGAGGTGGTGCGCGTCGTCTTCGACCCGGCGCTGATCACGTACGCGGAACTGCTGAAGGTGTTCTGGGAGGCCCACGACCCCACCCAGGGCCACCGCCAGGGCAACGACGTCGGCACCCAGTACCGCTCCGCGGTGTACACCCACTCCCCGGGCCAGCTCGCCACCGCCCTCGCCTCCCGCGACGCCTACCAGGCCGCCCTGCGCGCCAGGGGGCACGGCACCATCACCACGGCGGTCGTCCCCGCGGGCCCCTTCCATCCGGCCGAGGCCTACCACCAGCAGTACCTGGACAAGAACCCCGGCGGCTACTGCGGCATCGAGGGCACGGGCGTGGCCTGCCCGGTCGGCATCGCGTCGGCCGGCGGCTGAGCCCTCCGGGCGGGTCCCGGCCCGGAGCGGGAAATTCGATTGCCCCCGGCCGGCCGATGCGCGCTAATACGGCGCATGGCCGATATCCAGGGCACGTACGACGACCTGTTCACCGCGGTGCCGGGCGCGCTGGCCGGACTGCTGGACGAGGGGGACGCGGGGGGCTCGGTCGCGGTCTTCGTGGACGGCGAGCCCGTGGTGGACGTGTGGGGCGGGTTCGCCGACGCGGCCCGGACGGTCCCGTGGCAGCGGGACACGGTCACCGGCGTCTGGTCCGTCACCAAGACGATGACCGCGCTGTGCGCCCTGGTCCTGGCGGACCGTGGCGACCTCGACCCGGACGCGCCGGTCGCCCGCTACTGGCCGGAGTTCGCCGCGGCGGGCAAGGAGAAGGTGCTGGTGCGGCACGTGCTCGCGCACACCGCGGGACTGCCCGACTGGGACGGGCCGGTCGAGGAGCTCTACGACTGGCCGGCCGCCACCGCGCGGCTGGCCGCGCTGGCCCCGCAGTGGGAGCCGGGGACCGCGGCCGGGTACCACTCGCTCACCCAGGGCCATCTCGTGGGCGAGGTCGTGCGGCGCGTCACCGGCCTCAGCGTGGGTGAGTTCTTCGCGCGGGAGGTGGCCGGGCCGCTGGGCGCCGACTTCCATATCGGGCTGCCCGCCGAGCACGACCACCGGGTGGCGCTCGCCGTCCCGCCGCCCTCCCGCGACGAGGACTACACGGCGAGCGCGCGCGACGCCGCCTCCCCCGCCTCCGGCACCGCCATCCGGCTCCGCGACGGCAACAGCGTGGCCTGGCGCCGCGCGCAGATCCCCGCGGCGAGCGGTTTCGGCAACGCCCGCTCGGTCGCCCTCGTGCAGTCCGTGCCGGCCTGCGGCGGTGCGGTGCGCGGGGTGCGGCTGCTGTCGCGGGCGGGCTGCGACCGTGCGCGGGAGGAGCAGTTCAGCGGTGACGACCGCGTCCTGGGCATGCCACTGCGCTGGGGTCTGGGCTACGGGCTGTTCGGCGACTCCTTCGGCTGGGGCGGCTGGGGCGGCTCGATCGTCATGGTCGACCCCGGTGCCCGCATGACGGTGGCGTACGTGACCAACCAGATGCGCGAGCCCGCGCAGGACAACCGGGGCCTGGAACTCGTGATGGCCGCCTACGACGGCCTCACGGGCCTGCGGGCCGGCAAGGGCTGACGCTTCGCGCGTGGCACGGCGGCCGTCCGCCGGGGGACGAAGTCCCTTGTCCGGAGCGCCGCTTGGGCGGCCCGCCGCCGCCGCCGTCAGGCGGTCGGCGCCGGGCCGCTGCTCGCGCGGACGGTGAGTTCGGGGCCGAGGAGGCGGACCTCCTCCGTGGGGCTGCCGCCCAGCTTGGCGATGACGAGTTCGACGGCGTGCCGGCCCATCTGCTGCGCGGGTATGGCCACCGAGGTGAGCTGGGGGGCGGCGTCGGTGGCCACCTGCTCGGGGCAGACGGCGACGACGGAGACGTCCTCGGGCACGGCGCGGCCCTGCTGCCGCAGGAGCCCGAGCAGGGGGCCGATGGCGGACTCGTTCTGGACGACGAGCGCGGTGGTGTCCGGCCGTTCCTCGAAGATGCGGGAGAGGGTCCCGGCGGTGGACTCGTAACTGCCCTCGCAGGGGCGGTGGATGACCCTCAGTCCGCGGGCGGCGGCGCGGGAGCGCAGGCCCTGGAGGGTGCGCTCGGCGAAGCCGGTGTGGCGCCGGTAGACCGCGGCGGCCTCCCCGACGACGGCGACGGAGCGGTGGCCGAGGTCGGCGAGGTGGTCCGCGCAGAGGGCGCCGGTGGCGGCGAAGTCGAGGTCGACGCAGGTGAGTCCGGCGGTGTCGGCGGGCAGTCCGACGAGCACGGCGGGCCGGTCGCCGGCGCGCAGCAGCGGGATGCGCTCGTCCTCCAGCTCGACGTCCATGAGGATCATCGCGTCGGCGAGTCCGCTGGCCGCGACCCGGCGGACCGCGGTGGGGCCCTCCTCGCCGGTGAGCAGGAGGACGTCGTGGCCGTGCCGGCGGGCCGTCGTGGCGACCGCCATCGCGATCTCCATCATGACGGGGACGTACATGTCTGTACGGAGCGGCACCATGAGGGCGATGATGTTGGAGCGGCTGCTGGCCAACGCCCGCGCACCGGCGTGCGGGTGGTAGCCGAGTTCCTGGATGCTCCGTTCGACCCGCCGGCGCGTGCTCTCGGAGATCGACCGCTTGCCGCTGAGGACGTACGAGACGGTGCTGGCGGAGACCCCGGCATGGCGGGCTACCTCGGCGAGTGTGACCATCCGGATCCCCATCCCCCACGACTGTCGAAGCGCTTCGACAATGAGGCTACCGGGGACCCGATACCCCTGTCCAGACATGTGTCGAAGCGCTTCGACAACCTCACGCCGACCAGGAACCCTGCGCACGGAGTGACGCTTGAGCCGCCCGCGGCGGGCGGTCCATACTGCGCCTGCGAGGCGGGGGGCCGTGCGACGCGCGTACACGCCCGGGGACCGGCGCTCCCGCGCGGGCCGACCGGACACGAGGGGGACACGTTGCACCGACGTCGGAAGAACACGCGCGCGGCGACACCGACCGCCGGCGCCGTCCCGCCGGGCGGGACGGGAGGCACACCGTGAACGCCACGCTCGGCGCGATGGTCACCGGGGTCGTCGGGGTGCTGGGCACCCTGTTCGCGCCCGTGCTCGCCCAGCGCGCCGACGACCGGCGGCGCCGGGCGGAGGCCGCCGAGACGGAGCGCCTGCGCCGCTTCGAGGAGCGGCGGGCGGCGTACACCGCGATGAACCGGGCCTCACGGCAATTCCACACGCTGCTCAAGGACGCCCTGCACCGGATCAGGGACGGGGTCTACTCCGCCGAGGAGCGGGACGCGGTCGAGGAGTCCCGGCGCGACCACCGGGACCGGTACGCCGAGGCGCAGATGATCGTCCCGGAACGCGTCCTGGCGGCCTCACGGGAGGTCAACCGCGTCCTGGCGGCGGCGGACGCCGCGGCCAAGCGCCTCGACCGGGGCCTCGGCGCGGACGGCGAGAGCGCGCGGACCGCGCTGGAGGCCCTGAAGGACGCCGAACCCCTGCTGCGGACGATGCAGCGCCTGATGCGCGAGGACCTGGGCGTCACGGACTGAACGCCGCACGGCCCCCGGCGACGCGCGCCGGGGGCCGTGAGCCGGGGACGGGGTAGGGCGGTTCAGGCCGCGGGGGTCCGCTCGGTGACGGTGATCCGGCCCTTCTTGATGGTGGCGACCCTCGTGGCGCGCCGGGCGATGGCGGAGTCGTGGGTGACCATGACGAAGGTCAGTCCGTACTCCTTCCACAGCCCCTCCAGCAGCGCGAGGATCTCGTCGCGGGTGCCCTCGTCGAGGGCACCCGTGGGCTCGTCCGCGAGCAGCACCTTGGGGCGCTTCACCAGCGCCCGGGCGATCGCCACGCGCTGCTGCTGACCGCCCGACAGTTCCCCGGGCAGGTGGTGCAGCCGGTCGCCGAGGCCGACGGAGGCGAGGGCCTCGGCGGCACGGGCACGGCGTTCGGCGGCCTTGACGCCCAGCGGGACGAGGGCGGTCTCGACGTTCTCCTGCGCGGTCAGGGTGGGGATCAGGTTGAAGCTCTGGAAGATGATGCCGATGCTCTGCGACCTGACCTTGGTCAGCCGGGACTCGCCCAGCCGGGCCAGGTCGACGCCGTCCAGTTCCACCGAGCCCTCGCTCGGGCGGTCGAGGCCCCCGAGCATCTGCAGCAGCGTCGACTTGCCGCCGCCGGTGGGGCCCTGGACGACGAGCTGGTCGCCGTCCTCGATCACGAGGTCGACGCCGCGCAGCGCGTCCACGACGTCCTTGCCGCGCGAGTAGCGCTTGGTCACGCCGCTCAGCTTGTACATGAGGTGACTCCTGAGGTCCTGAAGGGGAAGGGCGGGGGCCGCGCGGCGCCGGGGGGAGGGGTGCGGAACGCGGCCCCCGGTCTCGGGGACGGGCGCGGGCTACTCGACGCGGCGCAGGGCGTCCGCCGGGCGCAGCCGCGAGGCCCGCCAGCCGCCGAAGGTCCCGGCGACCAGACCGCCGGCGACCGCCAGGACCACCGCGAGCACGATGGTGTCGACCTCCACCGGCGCCTGGAGGGTGATGTGCAGGGCGTCGGCCGCGGCGCGCCGGGCCGGGCCGCCCGGCCCGAAGCCGCCGCCCCCGCCACCGCCGCCGCTCCCGCTCCCGCCCACGGTGGCCTCCAGGGTGGGGCTGATCGCGGTGATGAGGTAGGCGCAGCCGAGGCCCAGGGCGATGCCGAGGGCGCCGCCGATGAGGCCGTTGACGATCGCCTCGCCCATGACCTGCCGGGTCACCCGGCCGCTCTTCCAGCCCAGCGCCTTGAGGGTGCCGAACTCGCGCACCCGGCGGCTGACCGCGGAGGAGGTCAGCAGTCCCGCGACGAGGAAGGCCGCGACGAGCACCGCGATCGACAGCCACTTGCCCACGTTGGTCGCCAGGTCCGAGGCGGTGGACAGCGAACCGGAGACCGTGGAGGCCAGGTCGGAGGAGGTGGTCACCGTCGTGCCGGAGACGTTCTTCTGGATCGCGGACTTGACGGAGTCGATCTTCTTGGAGTCACTGGCCTGGACGTAGACCGTGGTGACCTTGTCCTTGGCGTCCGCGAGCGTCTGCGCCTGCTTCAGCGGGATGTAGACGTTGGCGGAGGAGGAGCCGCTGTCGGCGGTCGCGATGCCGATGACCTCGAACGCGGTGCCGGAGATGGTGAGCGTCTTGCCCACCGTCAGCTTCTTCTGCTTCGCATAGGCGCTGTCGAGCACGGCCACCTTGGCGTCGGCCTGCGCGGCGGTGAAGGTCTTCCCCGAGGTGATCTTCGACGAGGTCAGCGGGCCGAGGCCGAGGTGGGCGACGTCCGTGCCGTAGACGGTGAAGTTGTTGATGGCGAAGTCGGCGCCGCCGCCGCGCACCTCGCCCTGCGGCTGCCCGTCGCCACCCTGGCCCCGCTGCCGGTTGCCGCCGCCCGGCGCCTGCTGGAACTCGCCGCGCTGGAACTGGCCGTCGACCTTGATGACGACCAGGCTCAGCCCGCCGACCGCCTGCTCGACCCCGCTCTGCCCGGCGACCTGGTCGACGACCGAGGACTTCAGCGACTGGAAGCCCTGGACCATGACGCGGTCGCTGCTCTGCTCCTTGTCGTCGCCGCGCGCGTCGAACCGGAAGCGCGGGCGTTCCGAGGAGGAGGAGTCGGGGTCGGCGGCCTTGGTGACGGTCATGTCGGTGCCCAGGCCGTACAGCGACTCCAGCACCTTGCCCTGGGCCTGCTGCATGCCGGCCGACACCGAGTTGACGGTGATCACCAGGGCGATGCCCAGTGCGAGGCCCATCGCGATGACGAGCGCCGCCTTTCTGCGGCGTCGGAGTTCGCGCCGGAGGTACGTGAAGAACATGCGATTCCTCGCCGGGTCGGGAGAACGGGAAGCGGGGGGAGGGCAGTGCCTCACGCTCCGCTGCCGCGACCGTAGGAACCAGCCGTGATGAGAGCCTGAGCGGCCGATGAGAGCGGCATGAGAAACCCCTCCGCCGGGGCCGCGCGACCGCTGCAGTACCTTGCCCTGGACCCGCCGTGCACCCGCGGGGCCCGGCCCGCGGCGGATTCGCGGAAGGACGGGGCGGGGACGCGGGCCGGATGAGAGGGTCGGCGCCCGGCGGGACGTCCTGACGGGGACGCCGGTGGGGGCACGAGTGGCCGCACGAAGTGGGGAGAAGCGGATATGACGGACGGAACACCGTGGGGCGGCGGCGGTTGGGGTCCCGCCCACGGAACCGGAGGCGGCACGGGAGGCGGCGGCTTCGGACCGCCGCCCCCGCCGGCGCCGCCGTACCCGCCGCAGCCGCAGGCCCATCAGCAGGCGCCCTGGTACCCGCCGCACCCCGGCTACCCGCCGCCGCCCCGCCGGCGCGGCCCGCTGCTGGCCGTGGCCGGGCTCGCCACCGCGGCCCTGGTGGCCGGCCTCCTCATCTGGGCGCCCTGGAGCGGTGACGGCTCCGGCGACGGGAGGTCCCCCTCGGCGACCGCGCCCAGGGATCCGGCCGCGGAGGCCGGCCGCATGCTGCGCGAGGCCGCGGACACCATCGGGGAGGCCGAAGTCGTCTCCTACCGGGGCGACTTCGCCCTCGACAGCGGGGCGAGCACCCCGTTCGACCTGCAGACCACCCCGGGCGGCTGGGGCCGCGGCTCGCTGCAGGACCAGGGCTCGACCGTGCGGTTGCTCACCACCGACGACCACCGCCTGACCAAGGCCGGCAAGGCGTACTGGAAGGACCGCGGTTACGCGGGCGACCTCCTCGACCGGATCGACGGCCGCTGGATGGACTCCTCCGCCGACCTGCCCGAGATAGACGACCTGACGACCCCTCTGGACCCCTCCAACGTCGCCGCCCTGCTCCGTGACGCCGCCGATCGCGGGCGCCCCGACGCCATCTCCTCCTCCACGGTCGCCGGACGGCCCGTCAAGGTGCTGACCACGACCGGCGGCCGCTTCTGGATCAGCGAATCCGTCCCCCGCACGCTGCTGCGGCTCGCCGCCGGCGACTCCCCCGCCGCCTCGGGACCGCTGCCCCTGCCCGACGGGCTGGACACCACGGTGAGCGCGCTCGGCGGCGCCGACCGCCAGACCTTCACGACCGCCTACGACCGTGACCTCGCCGCCCTGAAGTCCGCCGTCGACCCCGCGGTCAGCTTCAGCACCACGGGGAAGGCCCGCTTCACCCCCTGCGGCAACAGCAGTTGCACGGCCCGCTTCACCCTGCAGAACTCCGTGTACGACGACCTGGGCGCCGAGGATGCCTCCGACGACCCCGTCTACGCGGAGATCAGCATCGACATCACCCTCGACGGCCGCAAGGTGAAGACCTGCACCTTCCAGAAGAAGATGCAGCCCTCCGGCACCGTGTCGCTCACCTGCACGGCCACCTACAGCGCCGCGACCACCAAGGACCACACCGTGCGGGGGCTCCCCGACGCCTGGGCGCGGGCGGTGCCGGACGGCGAACTCGCGCGGCTGCGCGCGGACTTCGCCAAGGGCGTCGTGGACGGTCAGGCGGCCTGAGCCACCCGGCGGCTTTGTGTGCCCGGGGTCCATGGTTGTGGCCGGTCGTCGTGTGCGGGTCCGTTGTGGTTGCTGTTGGGTTTCTCCCCCGCCCTCCCGCCCGATTGCCCGGCATGGTTGGTGCGGGGCTGCGCGCTGTGGGTTGGTGGGCCGGGGGCGGGGCCTCCGGGGTGGGCATTCTGTACCGCATATTTATGTGCATGGCGGGCAGCACTTGTCGGTGCCGTCTGTGCCGCACATCAAATACACGTCAGCGTCCAGAACGCCCACCCCTCCGACCCCACCCCCTCCGTATCGACGGCGACCAACGGCCGGTGGGGGGCGCAAGGCGGCCCGGGGGCACCGCACCTGTTCTACGCACCCCCAACGGGACACCCTGCGCCCGCGCAAAGGGGCTGGGGCGTGGGCGGGGTGCTCCCCCTGGCCGAGGGCCGGGGGAAACGGGCGGCGGACCCGGTACCGAATGATGTGGGCTTGAGCCGCGGGGCTGTGGGGGGCAGAGGGCGGTTCCGGGTACCCCCGCACGCCTATCTGACCCCCGCCGGCCGTTGTGCGCCCATACGACGGGAGGGGGTGTGTCGGGGTGCTCCCCCTGGCCGAAGGCTGGGGGAGACGAGCGGTTAAGTGCGGTGCCCAAGGACGTAGGGCCAAACCGCGAGCGTTCTGGGGGTCCCCCCGGCCGAAGGCTGGGGGAGTGCGCCGGCGCGGCCCCGACCCCACAACGACGTGCGAGACCCGCACCAATCGCGCCGGGCAATCGGGAGGGAGGGCGGGCAAAAGCCCCCAACAGAAACCACAGCGGCGCCGCACCCAACAACCGGCCGCAACCAAAACCCCCGGCCACAAACCCCCTTGCCGGGAGTTCACTCGAACGCGTTCGCTGGTACCCCATGAGGTACACACAACTCGGCCGCACCGGCCTCAAGGTCAGCCGCATCGTGCTGGGCACCATGAACTTCGGCGGTCAGACGGACGAGCCCACCAGCCACACGATCATGGACGCCGCACTCGACGCGGGCGTCAACTTCTTCGACACCGCGGACATCTACGGCGTCGCCGAGGAGAAGGGCCTGACGGAGAAGGTCCTCGGGCGGTGGTTCGCGCGGGGCGGGGGCCGCCGCGACAAGGTGGTCCTGGCCACGAAGGTGTACGGGAACATGTCGGCCGACGGGAAGGCCTGGAACGAGCAGGCGTGGCCTAACCACGACCGCCTCAGCGCCGTCAACATCCGCAGGGCGGTCGAGGCCAGCCTGCGCCGGCTCGGCACGGACCACATCGACGTCTACCAGTTCCACCACGTGGACCGGCGCACCCCGTTCGAGGAGATCTGGCAGGCGGTCGACGTGCTGGTGCGCCAGGGCAAGATCCTGCACGCGGCGTCGTCGAACTTCCCCGGGTACAAGATCGCGCAGGCCAACGAGGCGGCCGCGAACCGCGGTTCGATGGGCCTGGTCAGCGAGCAGTGCCTGTACAACCTGGCGGAGCGCCGCGCCGAGATGGACGTCGTCCCGGCGGCGCGCGAGTACGGGCTCGGTGTCATCCCGTGGTCGCCGCTGCACCAGGGCCTGCTGGGCGGCGCGCTGCGCAAGGAGCGGGAGGCCAGTGGGGCCCGCACCAAGGTGGGGCGGTCCGCGGCCGGGCTGGCCGACCCGGTCGTCCGGGCCCGCGTGCAGGCGTACGAGGACCTGCTCGGCAAGCACGGCCTGGAGCCCGGCGAGGTGGCGCTGGCCTGGCTGCTCACCCGGCCCGGGGTCACCGCGCCGATCGTGGGGCCGCGTACGGCGGAGCAGTTCGCCTCGGCGCTGCGCGCGGTGGAACTGGAGCTGGACGAGGAGCTGCTGGCGGGCCTCGACGAGATCTTCCCGGGACCGGGTCCGGCCCCGGAGGCCTTCGCCTGGTGATCCGCAGGGACGCCGGCCCGGGCCGCTCCGGGCCGGACCGACCCGGCCCCACCCGAACCGACCCGGCCCCACCGGGGCCCGTTCCCTCAGGCCGGCGTCCCCGCGAGCCGCTTCGTCAGCACACGCTCGGACCGCCCGTCCGGCATGACCCCGCCGGGCCCCCCGTCGTCCGTGAAGCCGTTGCGCACGTAGAGCGCCGTCGCCACAGCGTTGCCCTCGGCGACGGCGAGGTGGAGCAGGGAGGCGCCCGCCGTGCCCGCGGCCCACTCCTCGACGGCCCGGATGAGCCGGTCGGCGACGCCGCGGCCGCGGGCCTCGCCGGCCACCCACATCGAGATCAGCTCGGCGCTGTCGGGGAGTTCGCCGGGGACGCCGCCGGCCATGCCGCGGGGTTCGCCGTCGACGAGGGCGACCAGGTGGTACGAGCCGGGCAGGGCGAGCCGGGCGCGCCAGCGTTCCTCGCGGTCGCCGTCGCCCTGCCAGTCGGCGAGGCGGGCGCCGAAGGCCTGCGGCGCGTCGGCGAGCGCGGCGAGGCGCAGTCGCCGCCAGAGCGGCCAGTCGTCGGGGGTGAGCACACGCAGTTCGATCACCCCCGCAGGGTGCCGCCGGGGCGCGCCCGGCGGCAACCCTGTTTCCCGGCGTCTCAGCGGGTGCCGAGCAGGTGGTCCATGGCGAGCTGGTCGAGCTGCTCGAAGGCGGAGCCGCGGGTCGCGACGGCGTCGGCGTCGAACTCCTCGTAGGCGCCGCGGTCGGCGAGCAGGTCGGCCAGGGACTCGCCCTCGCCGAGGGTCGGCTGGGCCAGCTGGTCCAGGCGGGAGGCCTTCAGCGCCTCCTGCACGGCCGGGTCGGCACGGAACGCGGCGGCGCGCTCCTTGAGGATGAGGTAGTTGCGCATGCCGCCGGCGGCGGACGCCCACACGCCGTCCATGTCCTCGGTCCGCGGGGGCTTGAAGTCGAAGTGGCGCGGGCCCTCGTAACCGGCCGACTCCAGCAGGTCGACCAGCCAGAACGCGGAGCGCAGGTCGCCGGCGCCGAAGCGCAGGTCCTGGTCGTACTTGATGCCGGTCTGGCCGTTGAGGTCGATGTGGAAGAGCTTGCCGTGCCACAGCGCCTGGGCGATGCCGTGCGGGAAGTTCAGCCCGGCCATCTGCTCGTGGCCGACCTCGGGGTTGAGGCCGACGAGCTCGGGGTGGGCCAGCTCGTTGATGAACGCCAGCGCGTGGCCGATGGTCGGCAGCAGGATGTCGCCGCGCGGCTCGTTCGGCTTGGGCTCGATGGCGAAGCGGAGGTCGTAGCCCTGCTCCAGGACGTACTCGCCGAGGAGGTCGAAGGCCTCCTTGAAGCGGTCGAGCGCGACCCGCACGTCCTTGGCGGCACCGGACTCGGCGCCCTCGCGACCGCCCCAGGCGACGTAGACCTTGGCGCCCAGCTCGGCGGCGAGGTCGATGTTGCGGATGGTCTTGCGGAGCGCGAAGCGCCGCACCTCGCGGTCGTTGGCGGTGAAGCCGCCGTCCTTGAAGACCGGGTGCGTGAAGAGGTTGGTGGTGGCCATCGGCACCTTCAGGCCGGTGGCGTCCAGGGCCTGGCGGAACCTCTTGATGTGGCCCTCGCGGGCGGTGTCGTCCGAGCCGAAGGGGATCAGGTCGTCGTCGTGGAAGGTGACGCCGTACGCACCGAGCTCGGCCAGCCGGTTGACGCTCTCGACGGGGTCGAGGGCGGGTCGGGTCGCGTCACCGAAGGGGTCGCGGCCCTGCCAGCCGACGGTCCAGAGACCGAAGGTGAACTTGTCCTCGGGGGTGGGGGTGAAACTCATCGCGGCGGCTCCTATTCGTAAGACCACTGAACAAATTAATATGCCATCGCCGCTTTGTGAAGGGAGCCGCAGGATGGGTAACGGACCGATCGCGCTGGGTGTGGACAGCTCCACCCAGTCGACCAAGGTGCTCGCCGTCGACGTGGAGACGGGCGAGGTGCTGGCCAGGGGACAGGCCCGGCACACGGTGAGTGAGGGAGCGGGCCGCGAGACCGACCCCGAGGTGTGGTGGCGCGCGCTCGGCGCCGCCCTCGCCCAGATCGGGCCCTACGCCGAGCGCGCCGACGCCGTCTCGGTCGGCGGCCAGCAGCACGGCCTGGTCGTCCTCGACCCGGTCGGCCGGCCCCTGCGGCCCGCAATGCTCTGGAACGACGTGCGGTCCGCCCCGCAGGCCGCCGCCCTGGTGGAGCGGCACGGCGCCGCGCACTGGGCGCGGCGCTTCGGCAGCGTGCCGGGCACGAGCTTCACCGTGACCAAGTGGGCCTGGCTCGCCGAGCACGAGCCCGAGACGGCGAAGGCCGCGGCGGCCGTCCGCCTCCCGCACGACTTCCTCACCGAGCGGCTCGCCGGCGCGGGCGTCACCGACCGGGGCGACGCCTCCGGCACCGGCTGGTGGGCGACGGACACCGAGACGTACGACGAGGCGCTGCTCGCGGAGATCGGCCTCGACCCGGCCCTGCTGCCCCGGGTCCTGGGCCCCGGCGAGGCCGCCGGCGTCACCCTGCCCGGGCTGCCGCTGCGCGAGGGCGTCCTGGTCGGCGCCGGCACCGGCGACAACGCCGCCGCTGCCCTGGGCCTCGGGCTCGCCCCCGGGCAGCCCGCGCTCAGCCTCGGCACCTCCGGCACCGTCTACACCCCGGCCACCACCCGGCCCACCGACCCCACCGGCATCGTCGCGGGCTTCGCGGGCGGGCACGGCGACTGGCTGCCGCTGGCCTGCACCCTCAACTGCACCCTCGCCGTCGACAAGATCGCGGGGCTGCTGTCGCTGGACCGCGAGGCGGTCGAGGCGGGCGGCGGCACGGTCCTGCTCCCGTTTCTCGACGGCGAGCGCACCCCGAACCTGCCGTACGCCTCCGGGCTGCTCACCGGGCTGCGCCACGACACCACCCCGGGGCAGATCCTCCAGGCCGCCTACGACGGCGCGGCGTACGCCCTGCTCACCGCCCTGGACCAGGTCCTCGCGGTCGACGGCGCCGGCTCGGACGAGCCGCTGCTGCTGATCGGCGGCGGCGCCCGCGGCACGGCGTGGCGGGAGACCGTGCGGCGCCTGTCGGGCCGGGCCGTCCGGATCCCCGTGGCGGACGAGCTGGTCGCCCTCGGCGCGGCCGCGCAGGCCGCCGGGCTGCTCACCAAGGAGACCCCGCAGGCCGTCGCCCGCCGCTGGGACACCACGGCCGGCCCGTCCTACGACCCCGTCCCGCGCGACGACGCCGCGCTCGACCGCCTGGCGACGGCGCTGGCCGACTCCTTCGACGTGCGGTGAGCCGCTCCCCCCGCCCGGGGCCCGTCCCCCGGGCGGGGCGTGCGAGGGTGGGGAGGGACGACGTCTACCAGGACGGATGACGGACGAGAGCGAAGGGGACCGGAGCGTGGCGGAACGGCCGGGGTCGCAGGCGGGGTTGCGACGGCGGAATCTGGCGCTGGTGATGCGGGCCGTGGCGGAGCACGGCGAGGTGTCCCGCGCGGCCGTCGCCGCCGAGGTGGGCCTGACCCGGGCCACCGTGTCGACCCTCGTCGACGAGCTGCTGGCGACCGGCCTGCTGGTGGAGCTGGGCGCCCAGCGCCCCGGCACGGTCGGCCGCCCCGGCACCGCCCTGGCCCTGAACGACACGGGCCCGGCGGGCCTCGGCGCGGAGGTCGGGGTGGACCACCTCGCCGCCGTCGCCGTCGACCTGCGGGGCACCGTGCGCGCCCGGGCCCGCGTCGAGGCGGACAACCGCGGTCGTCCGGCGGCGGAGGTGCTGCGCGAACTCGCGGCACTCGTGGCCGAGGTACGGCGGCAGGCGCGGGCCGCCGGGCTGGAACCGGCCGGGCTGACGCTCGCCGTGCCGGGCCTGGTCGGCCGCGACCGGCAGGTCGTGATGCGGGCGCCCAACCTCGGCTGGGAGGACGTCGACGCCGCCGGCTGGTTCGCGCGGTCCGGGAACGGCCTGGCCGCCTCCCCCGTCCCGGTCACCGTCGAGAACGAGGCCAACCTCGGTGCCCTCGCCGAGCTCTGGCTGGGCGGCCACGAGGGCGTCACCGACTTCGTGCACGTCTCGGCGGAGATCGGCATCGGCGCCGCCCTGGTCGTCGACGGCCGGCTCTTCCGCGGTGCGCGCGGCTTCGCCGGGGAGCTGGGCCACGTGCCCGTGCACCCGACGGGCCCGCGCTGCTCCTGCGGGGCGCGCGGCTGCCTGGAGCAGTACGCGGGCGAGGAGGCCGTGCTGCGCGCCGC
The DNA here is from genome assembly GCF_042956445.1 of Streptomyces sp. NPDC008238. Classification (NCBI taxonomy): domain Bacteria; kingdom Bacillati; phylum Actinomycetota; class Actinomycetes; order Kitasatosporales; family Streptomycetaceae; genus Streptomyces; species Streptomyces sp. NPDC008238. Next base: position 432,462 of record NZ_JBIBGK010000002.1, read on the forward strand.
GGGGATCGCCCCGGAGCGGCCGGACGCCCTGAAGGCCCTCCAGGCGGCCGCCACGGAGCGGGACCCGGCCGCGCTGAAGGCGCTCGCGGCCGCCGGGCAGGCGTTCGGCATCGCGCTGAGCGGCGCGGTGAACCTGCTGGACCCGCAGGCCGTGGTGCTGGGCGGCACGCTTGCCTCGCTGGCGCCGTGGCTGCGCTCGGCCGTCGAGCGCGAACTGGGCCGCCGCGTGACGGACCGTCAATGGCGCGCGGACGCCGTACGGGTGTCCCGGCTGGGCCGCGAGGGCGTGCTGCTCGGTGCCGCGTACAGCGTGGTGCGGGCCGTCCTGGACGACCCCCAGGCGCTGCGTCCGCGGTAGGCCGGCGGGGAGCCGTGCCGCGGTCCCGTACGGACCCGGCAACAGCCTTGCCACAGCTCCTCACGGCCCGTCACACGACGCAGCCGCCCGTCACCTCGGACCGTTACGATGCGCTGCGCGGCGCGGCCGGGGGGGCGGCGCCGGTCTGTGGTCCGGAGGGGGATCCCTGTGTTCGTGCTGTCCATCCTGCTGCTCATAGCGGCGGTCGTGCTGTTCTTCGTCGCCCGGGGCCAGAGCTCCGGCGGCTGGAAGCTGGGGGCGGCGCTCAGCGCCGTGGCGGGCGTGCTGGCCGGCGTCTTCGCCTGCATCCACGTGGTGAGCGCCTACGAGGTCGGCGTGCCGGTCACCTTCGGCAAGGTCGGCTCGCCGCTGACCTCCGGCATCCACTTCAGGTCGCCGTTCACCGACGTCACCTCGTTCTCGACGCGTCCGGTCGACCTCGACCTGCACGACAAGGAGGTGGTCGAGGTCCGCTCCTCGCAGGGCGGGGTGCTCTACGCCGACGTCACCATCAAGTGGGCCGTGGTGCCCGCCAAGGCCGTCGAGCTCTACCGGCTGGCAGGCAACGAGGAGGCCATCCAGTCGCGGCTGGTGATGCCGGACAGCCGCGAGATCATCCGCAACGTCTTCGCCAAGCACTCCAGCGAGGAGGGGTACGCCTCCGCCCGCGAGCAGATCGGCTCGGAGATCGACTCCCTGATCAAGCAGCGCCTCGCCCCGCGCGGCATCGACGTCACCGCCGTCAACCTGCGCAACGTGCGGCCCTCCGACCAGCTGCAGGAGCAGATCGACAAGAAGATCCAGCAGCAGCAGGCCACCGAGCGGGCCGTCGAGGCGGCCAGGACCGCCAAGGCCGAGGCGGAGCGCAAGCGGATCGAGGCGGAGGGCATCGCGAGCGCCAACCGGATCATCGCCCGGTCGCTGAGCGACAAGGTGCTCTACAACCAGTGCCTGGACGCCTACCGCGAGGCCGCGAAGTCCAACCCCGTGTACGCGGTGCCCTGCGGTACGAACTCCGGCGGCTCCCCGGTCATCGTGGACGGCACCAAGGACTGAGCCCGGCGGGCGCGCCCGTGCGGGGCGCGGCCGGGAACGCCGCAGGGGCCCGGAACCTCACGGTTCCGGGCCCCTGCGGCCGTCCGGGGCGGGGGCGGTCTCAGACCGCGCTGCCCGCCTTCCAGGCGCTCCAGCTCATGTTCCAGCCGTTGAGGCCGTTGGACGGGTCGACGGTCTTGTCCTTGGAGTTCTTCACGGTCACGACGTCGCCGATGATCGAGTTCGTGTAGAACCAGTAGGCGTCGGTCGAGGTGTCCTTGGCGCCCTTGGTGTCGTTCAGGCCCACGCAGCCGTGGCTGGTGTTGACGCTGCCGAACACCGAGTCGGGACCCCAGTAGTTGCCGTGGATGAAGGTGCCGGACGTGGTCAGGCGCATGGCGTGCGGCACGTCCTTGATGTCGTACTCGCCCTTGCCGTCGTCGTCGGTGAAGCCGACGGTGGCGCCGTTCATCCGGGTCTCGGTGAACTTCTCGGAGATCACCATCTGGCCGTTGTAGGTGGTGTTCTCGTCGGAACCCGCGGAGATCGGGACGTTGCGGATGACCTTGCCGTCGCGGACGACCTTCATCCGGTGCGTGGAGGCGTCGACCGTGGAGACCTGGCTGCGCCCGATCTTGAAGGTGACGGTCTTCTCCTGCACGCCGTAGACGCCGCTGGCGCCCTCGACCCCGTCGAGGTTCAGCTTGAGGGTCACGGTGGAGCCGGCCTGCCAGTAGGCCTCGGGACGGAAGTCGAGCCGGGTGGAGTTGAACCAGTGGCCGACGACCTCCTGGCCGCTGCTGGAGGTCACCGAGATCGCCGACTGGACGGCCTTCTTGTCCTCGATCGCCTTGGTGAAGTTGAGCGAGACCGGCATGCCCACGCCGACGGTCTGGCCGTTCTCGGGCGTGTAGTAGCCGATGAAGCTGTGCTCGGGGCTGACCGTGGTGAAGGTGGAGTTCTCGGCGGCCTTGCGGCCCTTGCCGTCCTCCGCCGCGGCGGCGATCTTGTACTTGGTGGCCCGCTCCAGCTGGTCGTTGGGGGACCAGCTCGTGCCGTCCGCGGAGATCGTGCCCTCGACCTCGGAGCCGTCGGCGACCGAGGTCATCACAACACTGGTGAGCTCACCCTCGGTCACCTGCACCTTGGCACCGGTGTTGATGCTGACGTTGTCGGCGCCGGTCTTCGGGATGATCGATATTCGGGCGTCCGACGCGTCCTTGGCCGCCTGCTCGTCGACCGAGTCCTGCGACTTGACGTTGTTGTCGGAACCGGCGGTTCCCGACTTGTCGCCCCCGCACGCGGTCAGAGTGATCGCCCCGGCGGCGAGCAGCGCCAGAGCTGCCAGCCCGGCTCGCCGCCTGCGGGAGGGAATCGTGTCGGTGACTGTGCCGGTCTCGGCGCGCTTCACACAGGTCTCCAATGTCTTCCGGTACGCGTTTCCCCCGGCCCGCTCGCGTCGCGGGCCACGGCCCTCGATCGAGCCTCACTCGTACGTCCAGGAACTGCCAGGGTCTTTGGTCCGTTCCCCCACGCCTCGAAGTGTGGGGAAGAACACGTGCGTGACGCACGTGACATGGGCGCTCTGCCGCGGCCCGTGCGAAACCCCGGACCCATTGAGGGGCCCGGGGCAGGTGAGTCACGCACTGGCGAGGACGCGGTCAGCGCCCGCGCGGTTCCTCCTCGTCGATGTCGGCTTCCTCGTCCTCGTCCTCCGCCTCGTCGTCGGCCTCGTCGCCGTAGAGGTCCCACTCGTCGGAGTCGGGGTCGTACTCGGTGTGGGCGCAGGACCAGGACGCCTGCACCAGTTCGATCCCCGGCACGCTGGTGACCAGGTCGAACGGGTCGACGAGGTAGGCCAGCGCCTCCGACTCGTCCTGCCGCACCGACGCCTCGGCGTGCTGCCGCTCGTCGTCCGGCATGTAGTCGTCGCCGCCGATCTGGTCCAGCGCGGCGTCGGTCAGCTCGCCGGACCCGGTGATCTCCAGGACCAGCTCCACCTGGAGCCGCACGTAGCGCGGCCCGCTCTCCCCGGTGGGGATGTCAGTAGTGCTCATGTGACGGAGCGTATGCGGGGGAACGGCCCGCAGTGCGCAGGCAGTCCGCTTCCGGCGCCGAAGGATACCCGCGGCGGCCCTCCGGCAACCCGCGGAAGCACCGGTTCCGGGGCCGAACTTCCCTCCACGGCGGTTGTCTCACTACCATCGGCCTTCACGGTCAAGTCGCCGCAACCGCTGGGGGATCCGTTGACCTCGCACCGTCCGCCCGCCTTCGTCGCCATCACGGCGGCCGCCGTCCTCGGCGCCCTGTACTTCGTGCCCAACGCGTCCGCCAGTGCCGAGCACACGGCGAACACGAGCGCGCAGTCGTCCGCTTCCACCGCCACCACCGGCTCGGGCACCGGCCCGGGGCAGCACCTGGCGGACACCGGAAGCGTCGACACCACGCCCTACCTGGTCGGCGGTACCGCCTTCCTCGGCCTGGGCGCGGCACTCGTGTTCAACGCGAGCCGCCGGGCACGCGACGCCTACTAGAGCCCGTCCGCACCGCCCCCTGAGGCCTCCGGGCCCGAGGGGGTGGTGCGGTGCCGGGACCGGCTCAGGCGAGCGGACCGGTGACCGACTCGGCCGCCGCCACCAGACCGCCGCCGCGCACGAAGTCGTAAGCGGCCTCCAGGTCCGGGGACAGGAAGCGGTCCGGACCGGGGCCGCCCACTCCCGCCTCGCGTGCCGCCTTCACCACCGCCTGCGTCGCCGGGGCGGCCACCAGCACCTCGCTGCCCTGCACGCGCAGCTCCACGGCGCGTGACGCGGCCATCAGCTCGACCGCGACGATGCGGGCCAGGTTGTCCACCGCCTGCCGCAGCTTGCGCGCGGCCGACCAGCCCATCGAGACGTGGTCCTCCTGCATCGCCGAGGACGGGATCGAGTCCACCGACGCGGGCACCGCGAGCCGCTTGTTCTCGCTGACCAGCGCGGCCTGCGTGTACTGGGCGATCATCAGGCCGGAGTCCACGCCGGGGTCGTCGGCCAGGAACGCCGGCAGGCCGTGCGAGCGGCTCTTGTCCAGCAGCCGGTCGGTGCGCCGTTCCGCTATCGACCCGAGGTCGGCCGCGGCGATGGCCAGGAAGTCCAGCACGTAGGCGACGGGGGCGCCGTGGAAGTTGCCGTTGGACTCCACCCGCCCATCGGCAAAAACGACCGGGTTGTCGACGGCGGAGACCAGCTCGCGGTCGGCCACCGTCATGGCGTGCGTCACGGTGTCCCGGCCGGCACCGGCCACCTGCGGGGCGCAGCGGATCGAGTACGCGTCCTGCACCCGCGGCGCGTCGTCCTGGTGGTGCCCGGTGAGCCCGGAGCCGGCGAGCACGCGGCGCATGTTCTCGGCGCTGGCCGCCTGGCCGGGGTGCGGGCGGATCGCGTGCAGCTCGGGGGCGAGCACCTTGTCGGTGCCCAGCAGCGCCTCCATCGAGAGCGCGGCGGTGACGTCGGCGGCGGTGAACAGCCGGCGCAGGTCGTCGATGGCCATGACGAGCATGCCGAGCATGCCGTCCGTGCCGTTGATGAGGGCCAGGCCCTCCTTCTCGCGCAGCTCGACGGGCTCGATGCCGTGCGCGGCCAGCAGCTCCGGGACGGGGCGCACGACGCCGTCCGGGCCCTCCGCCTCGCCCTCGCCCATCAGGACCAGCGCGCAGTGCGACAGCGGCGCCAGGTCGCCGGAACAGCCCAGGGAGCCGAACTCGTGGACGACGGGGGTGATGCCCGCGTTGAGCAGCGCGGCCATCGTCTCGGCGACGACGGGACGGACGCCCGTCCGGCCGGAGGCCAGCGTCTTCAGCCGCAGGAACATCAGCGCGCGCACCACCTCGCGCTCCACGCGCGGGCCCATGCCGGCGGCGTGCGAGCGCACCAGGCTGCGCTGCAGCTGCGCGCGCAGCTCGGGGCTGATGTGCCGCACCGCGAGCGCGCCGAAGCCCGTCGACACTCCGTACACCGGCTCCGGCTTCGCCGCCAGGGCCTCCACGACCTCGCGCGCCGCGGCGATCCCGGCCAGCGCCTCCGCAGACAGCTCGACCCGCGCCCCGCCGCGGGCCACCGCCAGCACATCCTCCGCCGCGACCCCGTGGGCCTCGATCACCACGTTATGCATACTCATATTCACGAACCCTACGGACTGAATCGCTACCTGTCACGCGTCGGACGCACCTCTTCCGCCCGCCCCCTCCCCCACCCCCGGAAGCGGCACCGCTCCGCTCCGCGGCCGCACCGCCGAGCCGCCCGGAGGCCCAGTCCCGCACCACCGCCGACTGGCCGGGCGCCTCGCGGGCACCAGCGCGCCGGCAACCCGCCGTGCCCTCGGCACCTCAGAAACCCACGCCTCCTCGCCGCGGCCGCGGGCCGGCCCAGCACCCCGCGGGCGCCCCTCCGCCCCGGTCCCGCCGCGCCTTCACCTCCATGGCGTGGCGCGGGCGCCGCCGGCGCCACCGCACACGCCCGACCCGCTCAGTCCCGCCCGCGGAAGCGGCAACACCCCAGGTCGCGGCCGCCGGCTGGTCGGCGCCCCGCAGGCATCACTCCGGGCCCCGACGCCCGCGGACCCCACCCAGGGCAGCACCCAGCCACCCGGCCCCGTCCCGCCCCCGTCAGCAGCGCACCTCCATCGCCCGGCGCGACGGCTGATCCGGCACCCACGCGGACGCCCCGCCCACGCCCGGCCCGCTCAGTCCCGGCCCCGGAAGGGGGGTCGCGGCACGCCGGCTGATCGGCACCGAACAGACATCGCTCCGGGGCCGACGCCCGCAGACCCCACCCAGGGCAGCGTCCAGCCACCCGGCCCCGTCCCGCCCCCGGAAGCACCGCACGTCCATGGAGCGCGGCTCAACGGCTGATCCGCCACCCACGCCGACGCCGCCCCGACCGCGACCCTGCCAAGCGGCACCACACACCACGGCCCCGCCCACGTGCGAGCCGCTCAGTCCCGGCCCCGGAAGCGGCGTCGTTCCACGTCGTGGCCCGAGGGCTGGTCGGCGAGGCGGACCACCGGGTCCTCGGGCGCCCCGCGCCCGGCGACGACGGGCTCCACCGAGTGGAGGGCCTTCGCCCGGTACTGGGCCGCGTCCGCCAGCCGGAACAGCCGGCGCCCCGAGGTCACCACGCCGATCTCCGCGTCCGTGGACGCCACCCCGACCGCGACCCCGTCGCCCAGCCCCAGCCACTTGGTGCGCACGCACAGCTCCTCGGCGACCGCCACGACCTCCTCCGCGCGGTGCCCGACCGAGAGCAGGCAGAACTCGTCGCCGCCCAGCCGGGCCACCAGGCTGCCCTCCAGGGCGGCCCCGCACAGCGACAGCACCGACCCGAAGCCGACCAGCAGCCGGTCGCCGACGGCGTGCCCGAGCTGGTCGTTGACCCGCTTGAGCCCGTTGAGGTCGCAGACCACCAGGCTCACCGGGGTCCCGTCGGCGCGGTGCCGTTCCACCGCCTCCTCCAGCCGCTGGTCGACGGCCCGCCGGTTGGCCAGCCCGGTCAGCGGGTCGCTGAAGGCCAGCCGGCGCACCTCGGCCAGCCGCTCGGTCTGGGCGATCCCGGCCGCGGTGAGCGTCGCGAGCACGGTCGCGAACTCGGCGTCGTCCCGGTCGAAGACCGGCCGCCCGGCGCCCCGGGCCACGTACAGCTCGCCCCAGGCGAGCCCGTGCAGCATGATCGGCGCGACGACGCAGGAGGTGCGGCCGCGTCGCCGCAGCGTGGCCACCCGCTGGTGGCAGTAGGCGCCGCCGCGGCCCTCCGCGGGGCCCTCGGCGGTCTCGATCCAGGCGTGCGGCTCGCCGCCCTCGGTCCACTTGGCGTGCAGGAACTCCACGATCTCGGGGAAGTCCGCGACCGAGTACACCTCCTCGTCGGGCTGCGGCTCCTCGCCGGGCGCCAGGTCCCCGTCGTTGACCAGGACGCGCAGCCGCCCCCGGTCGCGCTCCCAGCGGGAGATCGCCGACATGGAGCCGCCGAGCGCGACCCGCGCCGAGGAGGCGGCGGCGACGACCGCCTCCATGGGCGACTTCGCCGCCGCCACCGCCCGTGCGAGTTCGGCGACGGCGCGCAGTCGAGCGTCCCCGCCGGTGCCGTTCATGCGCCCGTCTCCTGTCGCAGCAGAACTTTTTACCAGTTTGCGACGTTCGCACGGCCCCGCACGTCACGTACCGGCGGCACGGTCGTTTTCCCCGTCAATCACTCACCCGGCCACACCGGGTCGCGCTTCTCGTTGAACGCCGCGACACCCTCGGCGCGGTCGCCGGAGAAGGCGACCGTGCGCCAGGCGGAGTCCTCGACGTCCAGACCGGTGCGCAGGTCCGTGCCCTGGCCCAGCCGCAGCGCCCGCTTGGCCGCCCGCAGGCCCACCGGCGAGTTGGCGGCGATCCGGGCGGCCAGCGCGAGCGCCTCGGCGCGGCTCTGACCCTCCTCGGCGAGCACGTCCACCAGGCCCAGCGCCAGCGCCTCCGCCGCGGGCACCCGGCGCCCGGTGAAGATCAGCTGGGCCGCCCGCGCCGCGCCCACCCGGCGCGGCAGCAACTGCGTGCCGCCGCCGCCGGGGATCACGCCGACCGTCACCTCGGGCAGCCCCACGACGGCCGTCGGGTCCGCGACGATCACGTCGCACGCCAGCGCCAGCTCGTAGCCGCCGCCGAGGGCGAAGCCGTGCATCGAGGCGATGGACGGCACCGGCAGCTCCAGCACGGCCGTGTAGGCGGCCCGGGTGTACGGGCGCTGCCGCGCGAGGTCGGCGTCGGTGAAGGAGTTGCGCTCCTTCAGGTCGGCGCCCACGCAGAACGCCCGCTCGTGGGTCGAGGTGAGCACCACGCAGCTGACCGAGCGGTCAGCGGACAGCGCCGCGCACGCCTCGGTGAGCGACCGGGCCATGTCCGTCGAGATGGCGTTCATCGCCTTGGGCCGGTCCAGCACGAGTTCCGCCACCCGCCCGGCGTCACCGTGCCTGCGCACCGCCACCCACTCGCCAAACCGCTGCTCGGCCATCGCGCCGCCACCTCCGGGTCGCTGTTAACGATCGTGAACGTCGACCGCCAGCGTAGTGGGCGCGCCCGTCCCCGACGTCATGCTCCCCGGGTACCACGGGTGCCGGGCCGACCGCCCGCGGCGCCGAGACCGACATGCCTGCCGGGCTCGGCGTGGGCGCGGACGACCACATGGTCCGCCCGGACCCGGCAGCCGCGCGCGGTGCTCTCCCGGGAGCGGCCGCTCGCCGGACTCAGCCGCCCCGGCGGCTCAGCAGCCAGGGCTCGACGACGCCGAGACCGCGCACCGGCCGCCGCCACATGGGCTGCAGCCCGAAGCGGTACTTCTCCTCCGAGCCGGGCACGATCTCCGCCTCCGACTCGGGTGCCTCGCCTGCCGCGACGAGCGCCTGCGCCAGCTCGCCGTCGACGAGCACCGCGTCCCGGGGCGCTATCGAGGTCAGCCGGCTCGCCAGGTTCACCGTGGTGCCGAAGACGTCGCCCATGCGGGTCGTGACGGTGCCGAAGGCCATGCCGACGCGCAGCGCCGGCATCGTCTCGTCGCCGTTCATGGTCTCGATGAGCCGCATGCCGATCTCGGCGGCGGTGCCGGCGTCGTCCGCGACGAACAGCACTTCGTCACCGAGGGTCTTGATGAGGCGTCCGCCGTGCGCGGCCACCTGGTCGGCGGCGGTGGTCTCGAACGCCTCGACCAGTTCGCCGAGTTCCTCCTCCTCCAGCCGGCGGGTGAGCCGGGTGAAGCCCACGAGGTCCGCGAAGCCGACCGCGAGCCGGCGGTCCACGGCCTCCTCGTCGTCCGAGCGGACGACCCGGCTGGTGGCGGCGGCGAGCTGACGTCGCCACACGTACGTGAGGAACTCCTCCAGCTCCGGCAGCAGCAGCTCGACCAGCGGATAGGCCACCTCGCCCCGGGTCATGCCGGGTTCGGGCGGCTCGGTCAGCTCCTCCAGGAAGGAGTCGGTCTGCCACTCGGCCAGCCGGGCCGTGGTCTGGCCGGTGGACCGGGCGACCTGGATCGCCGTGCTCTCGCTGATCAGCCCGGCCTCGACCAGACCTGCCAGCCGGCGCAGCGCCAGGACGTCGGCCTCGGTCAGCGCGCGGGCCTGGCCGATGTCGGCGAAGCCCATCGCCCGCCAGAACCGGGCCGCGAGGTCCATGGAGACGCCGGCGCTGCGGGCCGCCTGGAAGGGCGTGTAGTGCCGTCCGGAGCCGAGGATCAGGTGCTCCAGGCGGAGCGCGATCGGGTCCTCTTCGATGGCGTGCGCGCGGGCCGATCCGCCCCGTTCCTCGGGCTCTTCACGCTCCTCGCGTTCCGGCTGCCCGCCCTGTGGCCCGCCCGGCCCTTCGTGCGGCGGGAGGCCGCTCGCGTCGTCCACGGTCACCGCCCGCCCCCTCCTGGGTCCCTGCGCACCGGCCCTTCCGATCACCGCGCCGGAGGCTGCCGCCTCAACCATACGGCAGGTGTGGTCTGGCTCACTCTCCCGCCGGGCGCACGTGGACGACGTCGCCCGCGCCGACCGCCCGCTCGCCCTCGTCGGTCGCGACGACCAGCCGTCCGTCCTCGTCGACGGCCACCGCGCGCCCGCTGAGCTCGGCCCCGCCCGGGAGTTCGGCGCGTACGGTGCGGCCGAGCGTCACGCAGCCGGCGGCGTACGCCTGCTGGAGCCGGGAGGCCGCCGGGTCGCCGCCGGCGCGCAGCCACTCGCCGTACCACTCGGCGAGCGCGCGCAGCACCGCGCGCAGCAGCGGGTCGCGGTCGGTGGCCTTGGCCCCGGCGAGGGCGAGGGAGCCCGCGGCGGGCACCGGCAGTTCCTCCTCGCGGAGCGTGACGTTGAGGCCGATGCCGATCACCACGGCGTCGTCGCCGACGCGCTCGGCGAGGATGCCGCCGGCCTTCCGCTCCTCGCCGTCGACGGTGACGAGCACGTCGTTGGGCCACTTCAGCCCGGTGTCCACGCCCGCCGTCCGCGCCACGGCGGTGGCGGTCGCGACGCCGGCCAGCAGCGGCAGCCAGCCCCAGTGCCGGGGCGGCACGGCGGTCGGCCGCAGCAGCACGGAGAAGAACAGCCCGGAGCGGGCGGGGGCCTGCCACTGGCGGTCCAGCCGGCCGCGCCCCGCGGACTGCTCCTCGGCGACCAGGACCGCGCCCTCGACGGCGCCCTCCCGGGCCCGGGCGCCCAGGTCGCTGTTGGTGGAGCCGGTGGAGTCGACCACGTCCAGGTCGGTCCACAGGCTGTCGGGGGTGACGATCGCGCGGCGCAGGGAGGCCGCGTTGAGCGGCGGCCGCTCGAGGTCGGACCAGCGGTTCGAGGTCATGTGTCCAGCCTAGGGTCTGCCCTCCGGATCGCCGTGGACGCGGCCCTGAAGGGTCCGGGACGACGCGGCGGCCCGCAGGGCGGACCCTGGAAGTGGAGTGTGGCCAACGCCGCACTGACCGGGCAGCATCCGCGCGGTTACGCTACGAAAACAGCATTACTCGCCAGTCACGTCACACCCTCAGCACGACCCGACGAGAGCAGGAGAGCCGCCTCCCATGGCCGAGCCGGAGATCGACATCCACACCACCGCGGGCAAGCTGGCGGACCTGCGCCGCCGTACCGACGAGGCGACCCACGCCGGCTCGGCGCGCGCGGTGGAGAAGCAGCACGCGAAGGGCAAGCTGACCGCGCGTGAGCGCATCGAACTGCTGCTGGACGAGGGCTCCTTCGTCGAGCTGGACGAGCTGGCCCGGCACCGCTCGACCAACTTCGGGCTGGAGCGGAACCGCCCCTACGGCGACGGCGTCGTCACCGGCTACGGCACCGTGGACGGCCGCCCGGTGGCGGTGTTCTCCCAGGACTTCACCGTGTTCGGCGGCGCGCTCGGCGAGGTCTTCGGCGAGAAGATCGTCAAGGTCATGGACTGGGCGCTGAAGACCGGCTGCCCGGTCATCGGCATCAACGACTCCGGCGGCGCGCGCATCCAGGAGGGCGTGACCTCGCTGGGCCTGTACGGCGAGATCTTCCGCCGCAACACCCACGCCTCCGGCGTCATCCCGCAGATCTCGCTCATCCTGGGCCCCTGCGCGGGCGGCGCGGTCTACTCCCCCGCCATCACCGACTTCGTGGTGATGGTCGACCAGACCTCGCACATGTTCATCACCGGCCCGGACGTCATCAAGACCGTCACCGGTGAGGACGTCGGCTTCGAGGAGCTGGGCGGCGCCCGGTCGCACAACACCGTCTCCGGCAACGCGCACCACATGGCCGGCGACGAGAAGGACGCCATCGAGTACGTCAAGGCGCTGCTGTCCTACCTGCCGTCCAACAACCTGCAGGAGGCCCCGGCCTTCCCGCAGGAGGCCGAGACGGAGGTGTCGGCGGAGGACCTCGAGCTCGACACCCTGATCCCGGACTCGGCGAACCAGCCGTACGACATGCACCAGGTCATCGAGCACGTCCTGGACGACGGCGAGTTCCTCGAGACCCAGGCGCTGTTCGCGCCCAACATCCTCACCGGCTTCGGCCGGGTCGAGGGCCACCCGGTCGGCGTCGTCGCCAACCAGCCGATGCAGTTCGCCGGCTGCCTGGACATCGACGCCAGCGAGAAGGCGGCGCGCTTCGTCCGCACCTGCGACAGCTTCAACGTCCCGGTCGTCACCTTCGTCGACGTCCCCGGCTTCCTGCCCGGCACCGACCAGGAGTGGAACGGCATCATCCGGCGCGGCGCCAAGCTGATCTACGCCTACGCCGAGGCCACGGTGCCGCTGATCACCGTCATCACCCGCAAGGCCTTCGGCGGCGCCTACGACGTCATGGGCTCCAAGCACCTCGGCGCCGACCTCAACCTGGCCTGGCCGACCGCCCAGATCGCCGTCATGGGCGCCCAGGGCGCCGTCAACATCCTGCACCGCCGCACCCTGGCCGAGGCGGGCTCCCCGGAGGAGGCCGAGGCGCTGCGCGCCCAGCTGATGCAGGAGTACGAGGACACCCTGCTCAACCCGTACGTCGCCGCGGAGCGCGGCTACGTCGACGGGGTCGTCCTGCCGTCGGAGACCCGCATGCACCTGGTGAAGGCGCTGCGGACGCTGCGCAACAAGCGCGAGAGCCTGCCCCCCAAGAAGCACGGCAACATCCCCCTGTAAGGAGCCCGCCCTGTCATGGTGATCAAGGTCGAACGGGGCAACCCGACCCCCGAGGAGCTGGCGGCCGTCGTGGCCCTCGTCCAGGCCCGGGCCGCGGCGGCCGCGGGGCCCGCCGACGGCCCGCGGAACGCCGACGAGTGGGCCTCCCCCGCGCGCAACGTCCCCGGCCGGATGCCGCGCCCGGCGCCGGTGTCCTGGCGCGCCACGTACTGGCCGCACTGACCCGGCCGGACGGAAATGGTCCGTTTGCCCGCCCGCGCCTGAGTATCCGTACTCAGGCGCGGGCGTTCCGCACGGCGCAACCTGGACGGCATGCTGTGGTCAGACCCGTCCGACGAACCCCCCGAGGAGATGCGGCAGGCGCAGGCGATGCTGCGCCGCGCGATGCTCGTGATCGCCGTCGCCGTCCCCCTGATCACGGCCCTGGTGGCCTGGCGCTGCTGACTACGATGACGGGCATGACCGACAGCAGCCGCAGCCCCCGCCCGCTCGTCCTCGCCTCCGCCTCCCCCGCGCGCCTGGGCCTGCTGAGGCAGGCCGGGCTCGACCCGCGGGTCGTCGTCAGCGGTGTCGACGAGGACGCGATCAGCGCCGGCAGCCCCGCCGAGCTGGCCCGGGTACTGGCCGAGGCCAAGGCCTCCGCGGTCGCCGCGGGGCTCTCCGGCGGCGAGGTCGTCGTCGGCTGCGACTCCGTCCTGGACCTGGACGGGGTCGCGCTGGGCAAGCCGGTCGACGCCGAGGACGCCACGGCCCGCTGGAAGTCCATGCGCGGCCGCTCCGGCGTGCTGCGGACCGGGCACTGCGTCATCGACCTCGCCACCGGGCGCCGGGTCTCGGAGACCGCCTCCACCACCGTGCGGTTCGGCACCCCGGACGACGACGAGGTCGCGGCCTACGTCGCCTCGGGCGAGCCGCTGCACGTGGCGGGCGCCTTCACCCTGGACGGCCGCTCGGCGCCGTTCGTCGACGGCATCGAGGGCGACCACGGCAACGTCATCGGCATCTCGCTGCCGCTGCTGCGCCGTCTCCTCGCCGAGCTGGACCTGCGCATCACCGACTTCTGGGTCTGAGCCGGCCGGGCGGCCCGTACGGACGTACGGTCAGGCCACCGCGGGGGTGACGGGCGGCGGGGGCGTGCTCCCGCCGGGCTCGTCGCCCGGTCCGGAGGCCGGGGTCTCCCCCGCGTAGAGCACCAGGGCGAGCACCACGAACCCCAGGATCACCATCAGCCCCGCGAACGCGGCCCAGCCCACCGGGGCCGCCAGCCCCGCGCCCAGGACCCCGTGGGTCACCGCGCACACGACGAGCAGGAGCCGGCCGAAGCGGCCCGGGGCCCGGTCGCGCTGCGCCATGCGGACGAGGACGACCGCGCAGCCGATGAGGAAGAGCGCCATCACCGCCCCGGCCGCCCACGCGCCCATCGCCATCGCGCCGGGGTCGAGCCCGGCCAGGGACATCTTCTGGTGGCGTACGACGATGCCCATGATCCAGTTGACGAAGGCGAAGCCGAACGCCTCCAGGATCAGCAACACGGCCGCCACCACGGCGACACTTCTGCGCACTGCGCGCCCCCTGTCCCAGTACCCCTATTACCGGCGGTATTTCGTGGGCCGAACGCTACTAACGGGTAGGAGTTGCGGCAAGAGTCCGCGCGGCACCACCCGTATGGGGCGCCGGTCCGGCAAAGATTTACCCGGGCCTTCGTGGAGTTCCCACAAAAAAAGCGCCACGTCGGTCACGGTGGAGGGCGGTGACCCGGCCCACACCCCAGGGCCACAAGCACCGGGATAAATAGGGCTTTACCGTAGGAAGCCTAGGCATCCGGGTCTCGATTGGGGGCCCGTATCACCCTCCGTGTGGGCAAGCTCACCCCCAGGGGTGCCTCGGCACGAAGTGTCGCCAGTACCTAAACTCTGCTTGTTTCAAGGAGGGAGCCATCGTGCGCAAGGTGCTCATCGCCAACCGCGGTGAAATCGCAGTCCGCGTCGCCCGTGCCTGCCGGGATGCCGGGATCGCCAGCGTGGCCGTCTACGCGGAGCCGGACCGGGACGCGCTGCATGTGCGCGTGGCCGATGAGGCGTACGCGCTGGGCGGTGACACCCCGGCCACCAGTTACCTGGACATCTCCAAGGTGCTGGCGGCCGCGGCCGAGTCCGGGGCCGACGCCGTCCACCCCGGCTACGGCTTCCTGTCGGAGAACGCCGACTTCGCCCAGGCCGTCCTGGACGCCGGGCTCACCTGGATCGGCCCCCCGCCGCAGGCCATCCGCGACCTCGGCGACAAGGTCGCGGCGCGGCACATCGCCCAGCGCGCCGGGGCCCCGCTCGTCGCCGGCACCCCGGACCCGGTCTCGGGCGCCGACGAGGTCGTCGCCTTCGCGCGCGAGAACGGCCTGCCGATCGCGATCAAGGCCGCCTTCGGCGGCGGCGGCCGCGGCCTGAAGGTCGCCCGCACCCTGGACGAGGTCCCCGAGCTGTACGAGTCGGCGGTCCGCGAGGCCGTCGCCGCCTTCGGCCGCGGCGAGTGCTTCGTCGAGCGCTACCTCGACAAGCCGCGGCACGTGGAGACCCAGTGTCTGGCGGACTCCCACGGCAACGTCGTGGTCGTCTCCACCCGTGACTGCTCGCTGCAGCGCCGCCACCAGAAGCTCGTGGAGGAGGCCCCCGCGCCCTTCCTCACCCCGGAGCAGAACGCCCAGCTCTACGCGGCGTCCAAGGCCATCCTCAAGGAGGCCGGCTACGTCGGCGCCGGCACCTGCGAGTTCCTGGTCGGCACCGACGGCACCATCTCCTTCCTGGAGGTGAACACCCGTCTGCAGGTCGAGCACCCGGTCACCGAGGAGGTCACCGGCATCGACCTCGTACGCGAGATGTTCCGCATCGCCGACGGCGAGGAACTCGGCTACGACGACCCGCCGCTGCGCGGCCACTCCTTCGAGTTCCGCATCAACGGCGAGGACCCGGGCCGGGGCTTCCTGCCCGCCCCGGGCACCGTCACCCGCTTCGACCCGCCGACCGGCCCGGGCGTCCGCCTGGACGCGGGCGTCGAGACCGGCAGCGTCATCGGCCCGGCCTGGGACTCGCTCCTCGCCAAGCTCGTCGTCACCGGTGCCACCCGGCAGCAGGCCCTGCAGCGCGCCGCGCGCGCCCTTGCCGAGTTCCAGGTCGAGGGCATGGCCACCGCCATCCCGTTCCACCGCGCGGCGGTCGTCGACCCGGCGTTCGCTCCCGAGGTCAACGGCAAGACCGGACCGTTCACCGTCCACACCCGGTGGATCGAGACCGAGTTCGTCAACGACATCAAGCCCTTCGCCGCCCCGGCCGACGCCGAGGACGACACCGAGCCCGGTCGCGAGACCGTGGTCGTCGAGGTCGGCGGCAAGCGCCTGGAGGTCTCCCTGCCCGCCTCGCTGGGCATGACCCTGGCCCGCACCGCCGCCGCCGGCGGTGCCCGCCCCAAGCGCCGCGCCACCAAGAAGGCCGGCTCCGCGGCCTCCGGCGACTCCCTGACGTCCCCGATGCAGGGCACGATCGTCAAGATCGCCGTCGAGGAGGGCCAGCACGTCAACGAGGGCGACCTCGTGGTGGTGCTGGAGGCGATGAAGATGGAGCAGCCCATCAACGCGCACCGCGCCGGCACCATCAAGGGCCTCACCGCGGACGTCGGCTCCTCCGTCTCCTCGGGCGCCCTCCTCTGCGAGATCAAGGACTGACCCGCCCTCCGCGGACGGCAGCACCAACGCCGCGGGCCCCGGCCGGACAACCGGCCGGGGCCCGCGGCGTTCCGCCGGCAGGGCTAGCGTCTGCGCGGCGCCAGGTCGGCGATCCGGGCGGCCTGCTGATCCCCGGCCAGTTGGGCGGTGCGCAGCGGGCCCATCCCCGACACGCCGCCGACCGACTGGCCGGCGGCCCTGGCGCGCGGCTCGCCGGGGGCCGCACCGCCCGGGTAGTTGCCGGAGGGGTGCTGGTGGCGCCGGGGTCCGGGCACGGGCGGCATCTCCCGTCGCTGCCGCCCGTGGGACATCCCGTTGTCCGCCCCGTCCGTCGACGCCACGGCGACCTGCACACCGCGGTCGGCCAGCGCCTGGAGCTCCGTGGCGGCGCGGTCGTCGCCCGCCGGGGGCTCGTCCGTGACCAGATGCGTGATCAGGTCCGTCGGCACGGTCTGGAACATGGTGTCCGTGCCCAGCTTGGTGTGGTCCGCCAGGACCACGACCTCCGCCGCCGCCTGGACCAGGGCCCGGTCGACGCTGGCGGAGAGCATGTTGGACGTGGACAGCCCGCGTTCCGCGGTCAGTCCCGCCCCGGACAGGAAGGCCCGCGACACCCGCAGTCCCTGCAGGGACTGTTCGGCGCCACTGCCGACCAGCGCGTAGTTGGAGCCGCGGAGCGTGCCACCGGTCATGACCACCTCGACCCGGTTCGCGTGCGCCAGGGCCTGCGCCACCAGCAGGGAGTTGGTGACGACGGTCAGCCCCGGCACCCGGGCGAGCCGGCGTGCCAGCTCCTGGGTGGTCGTGCCGGCACCGACGACGATGGCCTCGCCCTCCTCGACGAGACCGGCCGCGAGATCGGCGATCGCCGTCTTCTCCGCGGTCGATAGATGGGATTTCTGCGGGAAGCCGGACTCCCTGGTGAAGCCCCCCGGCAGCACCGCACCGCCGTGCCGGCGGTCGAGCAGTCCTTCTGCCTCCAGCGCCCGCACGTCACGCCGTACGGTCACTTCCGAGGTCTGGACGACACGGGCGAGCTCACGGAGCGAGACCGCTCCGTTGGCACGCACCATTTCGAGGATCAGTTGGCGACGTTCTGCTGCGAACACGAAACTGACAGTAACGCCAATGACCGTCTGCTATCAGCAGTTTGCACCGATTAACAGAAGTTGTTCGCATGGCCGGACGCCCCGTGCTATATAGGCGACGGCATCCCTTTCGGTGACGAAGGGGCGCGCCGGTGCCGCACACCCCGGGCCGTGCCCGGGCCGTGTCGTCCTAGAGCTCTCCTGCCGCCTTGCGGGTCGCCAACTGCCGTGCCGCCTCGGCGATCGAACCCGACAGCGAGGGGTAGACCGTGTAGGTGTTCGCCATCTGTTCGATGGTCAGGTTGTTGTCGACCGCGATCGAGATGGGGTGGATGAGTTCGCTGGCGCGCGGCGAGACGACCACGCCGCCGACCACGATGCCGGTGCCCGGACGGCAGAACAGCTTCACGAAACCGTCCCTGATGCCCTGCATCTTGGCGCGCGGGTTGCGCAGCAGCGGCAGCTTGACGACGCGTGCGTCCATGACGCCCCCGTCGACGTCGGCCTGGGTGTAGCCGACGGTCGCGATCTCGGGGTCGGTGAAGACGTTGGAGGAGACCGTCTTGAGGTCGAGCGGGCCGACCGTCTCGCCCAGGAAGTGGTACATCGCGATCCGGCCCTGCATGGCCGCGACCGAGGCGAGCGCGAAGACGCCCGTGACGTCACCGGCCGCGTAGACGCCCGGGGCCGAGGTGCGGGAGACCTTGTCGGTCCAGATGTGGCCGGACTCCTTGAGCTTGACGCCCGCGCCCTCCAGGCCCATGGCGCCGGTGTTCGGTATGGCGCCGACCGCCATCAGGCAGTGGCTGCCGGTGATGACCCGGCCGTCGGAGAGGGTGACCTCGACGCGGTCGCCGACCCGCTTGACGGCCTCGGCGCGCGAGCGGGCCATGACGTTCATGCCGCGGCGGCGGAAGACGTCCTCCAGGACTGCGGCGGCGTCCGGGTCCTCGCCGGGCAGGACGCGGTCGCGGGAGGAGACCAGCGTCACCTTGGAGCCGAGCGCCTGGTACGCGCCGGCGAACTCGGCGCCGGTCACGCCGGAGCCGACCACGATGAGCTCCTCGGGGAGCTCCTCCAGGTCGTACACCTGAGTCCAGTTGAGGATCCGCTCGCCGTCCGGCTTCGCGTCGGGCAGCTCGCGGGGGCGGCCGCCGGTGGCGATCAGCACGGCGTCGGCGGTGAGGGTCTCGGAGGTGCCGTCGGCCGCCTCGACGACGACGGTGCGGGAACCGTCCATCGCCTGCATGCCCTCCAGCCGGCCGCGGCCGCGCATCACGCGGGCGCCCGCACGGGTGACGGAGGCGGTGATGTCGTGGGACTGGGCGAGCGCGAGGCGCTTGACCCGTCGGTTCACCTTGCCGAGGTCGACGCCGACGACCCGGGCGGCCTGCTCGATGTGCGGTGTGTCGTCCGCCACGATGATGCCCAGTTCCTCGTACGAAGAGTCGAAGGTGGTCATCACCTCGGCCGTCGCGATCAGGGTCTTCGACGGCACGCAGTCCGTGAGTACCGAAGCCCCGCCCAGACCGTCGCAGTCGACGACGGTCACCTCCGCGCCCAGCTGGCTGGCCACCAGGGCCGCTTCGTATCCGCCGGGTCCGCCACCAATGATCACGATCCGAGTCACGTACCCCATTGTCCCGCACGCGCCAAGTGATCACTTACGGGGGCGGTGCCCCACTGTCGTACTCTCATGACCATGTCGCTCTACGCCGCCTACGCCGGCAACCTCGACGCCCGGCTGATGACGCGCCGCGCCCCCCACTCGCCCCTGCGCGGCACCGGGTGGCTGAGCGGCTGGCGGCTGACCTTCGGCGGCGAGCAGATGGGCTGGGAGGGCGCGCTCGCCACCCTGGTGGAGGATCCGCTGCACCAGGTCTTCGTCGGGCTCTACGACATCGCCCCGGTCGACGAGGAGGCGGTGGACCGCTGGGAGGGCGTCCCGCTGGGCATCTACCGGCGGCACCTGGTGCGGGTGCACACCCTCGACGGCGACCTGCCCGCGTGGATCTACGTCCTCAACGACTACGAGGGCGGCCTGCCCTCCGCGCGCTACCTCGGCGAGATCGCGGACGCGGCGGAGTCCGCGGGCGCCCCGCACGACTACGTGATGGAACTGCGCAAGCGGCCCTGCTGACGCTCCGGCACACGACCCGGCGGCGACACCGCCGGCGGTACCGCGGCCGGTACGGCGAAGGGCGCGGCACAGCGGCCCCCGTGGCCCCGCGGGCCCCGTCAATCGGCTGATCCTCCGAAATTTCGCAGACCGTGACCTGGGACGTCTACGCGCGTAGGAGATAACCGGCTACTCTCATCCGCGTGAACTCTTCCGCAACTCCCCACGCCGCCCGCAGCCCGCTGGGCGACCCGTACGCCGCCGCCACGGCAGCCGCCGCCCGCCTGCGCGAGCTGACCGGCGGCGAGACCCACGACGTCGCCCTGGTCATGGGCTCCGGCTGGGTGCCTGCCGCCGACGCCCTCGGCGAGGCCGAGTACGAGTTCGCGGTGACCGAGCTGCCGGGCTTCCCGCCGCCGGCCGTGGCCGGGCACTCCGGCAAGGTGCGTTCCGTGCGGATCGGCGACAAGCGGGCGCTGGTCTACCTCGGCCGCAACCACTACTACGAGGGCCACGGCGTCGCCACCGTCGCTCACGGCGTGCGCACCGCCGTCGCCGCCGGCTGCAAGACCGTCGTCCTGACCAACGGCTGCGGCGGGCTGCGCACCACCTACCGCCCCGGGCAGGCCGTGCTGATCGGCGACCACATCAACATGACGGGCGCCTCCCCGATCGTCGGCGCCAACTTCGTCGACCTCACCGACCTGTACTCGCCGCGGCTGCGCGCCCTGTGCAAGGAGGTCGACCCCTCCCTGGAGGAGGGCGTCTACGTCCAGCTCCCGGGCCCGCACTACGAGACCCCGGCCGAGATCAACATGGTCCGGGTCATCGGCGGCGACCTCGTCGGCATGTCCACCGCGCTGGAGGCCATCGCGGCGCGTGAGGCGGGCGCCGAGGTGCTCGGCATCTCCCTGGTGACCAACCTCGCCGCGGGCATGACCGGCGAGCCGCTGAACCACGAGGAGGTCCTGGAGGCCGGCCGCGACTCCGCCGCGCGGATGGGCAGCCTGCTCGCCCAGGTGCTCGAGCGGATCTGACCCGCCCCGCACCCCCGTCGGGCGGGCCGGCGCACCCGCGCCGGCAGACCGCGCGCGATCAGGGGGGTGCCCGCACCCTGGTTGGGGAAGGCGCCCTACGGGGAGGTGACCGGACGGCACCCGTCACGGCGCACCGCCCCGCCGCCGTGCCGTACGGGATCCCGCCGCGCGGCCTCCCGCTGTGGTACCTGTCGCGGGCATGACGGGCCATGGGCCCAGGCCGACCCGCGCGGGGCGCGGGCGGCACCGAAGACCGAGACATCGCAGGAGCATCACGTGGCAAGCGCAAGCGAGAACGCGGAGCTGGTCCCTCAGGCACGCACCTGGCTGGCCGAGGACCCGGACCCCGACACCCGCTCCGAGCTGGAGGCCCTGCTCGCGGCCGTCGAGTCGGGCGACACGGCGGCCGCCGACGACCTCGCGGCCCGGTTCGCCGGCACCCTGCAGTTCGGCACCGCGGGGCTGCGCGGGGAGGTCGGCGCGGGCCCGATGTGCATGAACCGCTCCGTGGTCATCCGGGCCGCCGCCGGTCTCGCCGCCTACCTCAAGGCGCAGGGCCGGGGCGACGGTCTGGTCGTCGTGGGTCACGACGCCCGCCACAAGTCGGTGGACTTCGCCCGCGACACCGCCGCCGTCATGGTCGGCGCGGGCCTGCGGGCGGCCGTGCTGCCAGGTCCGTTGCCGACGCCGGTGCTGGCCTTCGCCGTCCGCCACCTGGGCGCGGTCGCGGGGGTCGCGGTGACCGCGAGCCACAACCCCCCGCGCGACAACGGCTACAAGGTCTACCTGGGCGACGGCTCGCAGATCGTCCCGCCCGCCGACTCCGGGATCGCCGACGAGATCGCCGCGGTCGGCCCGCTGGCCGGCGTACCGCTCGCGGACGAGGGCTGGGAGGTCCTCGGCGACGAGGTCGTCGAGGCCTACCTGGACCGCGCCGCCTCGGTCGTGGACCGCCACACCCCGCGCGACCTCTCGGTCGTCTACACCCCCCTGCACGGGGTCGGCCGCGACGTGCTGACCGCCGCCTTCGTGCGGGCCGGGTTCCCCGCTCCACACGTCGTCGGCGAACAGGGCGAGCCGGACCCGGACTTCCCGACCGTCGCCTTCCCGAACCCGGAGGAGCCGGGGGCGATGGACCTGGCCTTCGCCGCGGCCCGTGCGCTCGGCCCCGGTGTCGACATCGTCATCGCCAACGACCCCGACGCCGACCGCTGCGCCGTGGCCGTGCCGGACCGCGCCGCCGACGGCGGCTGGCGGATGCTGCGCGGCGACGAGGTCGGCGCGCTGCTCGCCACCCACCTGGTGCACCGCCGGGCCGACGGCACCTTCGCGGCGAGCATCGTCTCCTCCTCCCTGCTGTCGCGCATCGCCGCCCGCGCGGGGCTGCCCTACGCCGACACCCTGACCGGCTTCAAGTGGATCTCCCGGGTGGAGGGCCTGCGCTACGGGTACGAGGAGGCGCTGGGCTACTGCGTCGACCCCGAGGGCGTGCGCGACAAGGACGGCGTCACCGCCGCCCTGGCCGTGGCGGAACTGACCGCCGAGCTCAAGGCGAAGGGCCGCACCCTCCCCGACCTGCTGGACGACATCGCCCTGGAGTACGGGCTGCACGCCACCGACCAGCTCTCGGTGCGGGTCGCCGACCTGTCGGTGATCGACGACGCGATGAGCCGGCTGCGCGAGCGGCCGCCCAGCTCACTGGCCGGTCTCGCCGTCGACTCCGCCGAGGACCTCGCCAAGGGCAGCGCGGAGCTACCGCCCACCGACGGCCTGCGCTACCGGCTGGCCGGCTCACCGGGCGCCGGTGTGGAGTCGGCCCGGGTGATCGTGCGGCCGAGCGGCACCGAGCCCAAGCTGAAGTGCTACCTGGAGGTCGTGCTGCCCGTGCCGGGCGCCGACCGCCTGGCCGCCGTGCGCGCCCAGGCCGCCGAGGTCCTGGCGGCCGTCAAGGCCGACCTCGCGACGGCCGCCGGGCTTCCCGGCGACGAGGCCGCGGCACGGCCCTGACGCCCCCGCGGAGCGACGGCGCCCCGGTCGTGCCCACCCGGGGCACGGCCGGGGCGCCGTCCTCGCCCCGTCCGCCGGCTCAGCCGATGGCGAGCAGCACGATCAGCACGACCACTCCCGCGACCGCGGGGGCGATCACCTCGTAGGCCCAGCGGACCGTGACCTCGCTGGGCGCGCCCTCCCGGCCGCCGTGCCGCTCCGCGAGCTCGCGCAGCTCGTCGACGACGCGGTCGGACCAGGCCCGGCTCGTGTCCGGGCCCCCGGGACGGGACCCCAGCGTCGCGCCCGGGTCCCCCGCGGCGGCGGCGCGCGACTTGGCCCGCGCAGCCCGCTTGCGGGCCCGCATCGACACCGGGACCGCCCACAGCTGGTACTTCCTGCCCTCCGCGAACAGCTCGGTCGAGTACCCCGAGCGCAGCCCCTCCACGGCGCCCCAGGACGCGGTGACGGTACGGAAGGGGTTGCGGACCACGAGCCGGTCGTCGCCCGCCCGGACGACCGGACGCAGGGTGAACGCGACGACCAGCGGCACGATCAGCAGCATCAGCGCGAGGGCCACCCACGGCGTGTTCCCCGTGCCGCGGACGACGGCGTCGATGCCGAGCCACAGCGTGATGGCGAGCATGAG
Organism: Streptomyces sp. NPDC008238; assembly: GCF_042956445.1. Lineage (NCBI taxonomy): Bacteria > Bacillati > Actinomycetota > Actinomycetes > Kitasatosporales > Streptomycetaceae > Streptomyces > Streptomyces sp. NPDC008238. The sequence continues at coordinate 455,593 of NZ_JBIBGK010000002.1, forward strand.
CACGCCGCCTGCGACGCCGGCCGCCGAGCGGTAGGAACGCTCGGCGTACTTCGGCTGCCCGGGGTCGGGCTGCGGTTCGGGGGCGGGATTCTCGGAGCTCGTCATGAGATCAGATTGTGCCTGACCCCGCGCCTGCGCCCCGCGGGGCGGAGGTTGCGTTAGTGCATCGGCGTCAGCGACCGCTCACTCGTACGCCTTGTCCCGCGCGGAGTCGTAGACGACCTTGCCCCCCGCGTCGTAGCCCTTGATGTGCGGCAGCGCGTCCTCCGCCTGGGCCAGGACCCCCGTCGCGGCGAAGTACCCGTGGTCGAGCGCTGCCTGCTGCGTGACGCCGCCCCAGGAGACGGTGACCTTGGCGACGCCGGGCTCGACCGTGCCGACGCTGCCCCAGCGGAAGGGGAACCGGTACGGCAGCCCCGGGCCGGTGGCGGTGTCCTGCTTGTAGAGCCGGTAGGCGTTGTCGTCCGGCACGACGGGCCCGCGGCCGGGGTCGGAGGTGTCGCCCGAGCTGACGTTCACGCCCTGCGTCTCCCCGCCCTTGTCCGTGCAGATCAGCCGGACCGGCGTGCCGCCGGGGGTGCCGACCGCCACCACCCGGATGCCGTCGCCGGGTGAGTTCATGTCGCCGGTGGCGTTCAGCGCGAGGAGCACCCGGTAGTCCTCGGGCTTCCCGAGCTCCTGTGCGGCGGGCGAGTCCGCCTGCTGGTGCTGCGCGTCGAAGGCGAGGCACCCCTCCAGGGCCTCGGCCGCCCGCTCCAGCGTGATCCCGTCGGCGAGTTGCCCCGGTGTGACCGGAGCCGCCGGCCCGCTCGGTGCCGCGCTCGTGCGCACCGGTGCGGACGGGTGCGGAGAGCCGGCGCTCGCCCGCACCGACGGCCGGGCGTCCTGACCCGGCAGGGCGGCCGAACCGCCGCCCGGCTGGTAGTGCATCGCGACGGCCGTGCCGGGCACCACGACGAGTGCCGCCAGCCCGGCCCCGGCGGCGAACACCCGGCGTCTGCGGCCCGTCCTGCCCTGCCGCACGATCGTGGCGTAGGGCGCCTCGTGCGTGTGCAGTCCGTCCGTCTGTTCCTCCAGGAGCTCGCGCAGCCGCGCCTCGAACTCCGTGTCGCCGTCCGCGGGGCCGTGCCCCGTCGTGTCTCCCGTGTCCCTCATCGGGCCCCTCCTTCGAGCTTCGTGTCCTTCGCCGTGCCCCAGCGCCCCGGCCGCCTCGCCGCGCCGGCCCCCGCGCCGACGGGCTCCCCGGCCGTCACGGCCGTGCCCAGCCGGGCCCGCAGCTTGGCCAGGCCCCTGGCCGCCTGGCTCTTGACCGTCCCGGCCGAGCAGCCCAGGGCGTGGGCCACCTCCGTCTCGGACAGGTCGTCCCAGTACCGCAGCACGACCACGGCCCGCTGCCGGGCGGGCAGTTCACCGAGGGCGGCGAGCAGCTCCTCGCGCTGCGCCACCCGCGCCGTGGGATCGGCCCCCGCGCCCTCGGGCGGTACGTCCGTGAGCCGTTCGGCCACGCGTTTCTTGCGGAACCGGTCCTTGTTGCAGCTGATCAGGATCCGCCGCACGTACGCGTCCGGGTTGTCGCTGCGCTGCACCCGCCGCCAGGACCGGTACGCCTTGGCCAGCGCGGTCTGCGCCAGGTCCTCCGCGTGATGCCCGTCACCTGTGAGCAGGTAGGCGGTCCTGACCAGATGGGCCCATCTGGCGCGGACGTAGCCTTGGAACTCCGCCTCGTCGTCTGGATTCATCGATGACCCCCTTCACCCACCAGACCACCGGTTCCGCCGATTCGGTTGCCGGGCCCCCCGTAAGGGGCCGGACGGATCCGTCCGTGACGGTGACATTCGCTACGCGCGTAGATATGCTGGTCTGGTGACCATGCCCACCACTGTTCCCGCTCACGGCCCCGACGCCGCGGCCCGGCTGGCGTCGATGGCCGACGTCACGGCCTCCGACGCCGCGCTGCGCCGCTACCTGCACGGGCTGCCCGGCGTCGACGCGGTCGGCCTCGAGGCCCGCGCCGCAAGCCTCGGCACCCGTTCGATCAAGACCACGGCGAAGGCGTACGCCATCGACCTGGCGATCTCGATGATCGACCTCACCACGCTCGAAGGCGCGGACACCCCGGGCAACGTCCGGGCGCTGTGCGCCAAGGGCGTCAACCCGGACCCGACCGACCGCACGACCCCCAGGGTCGCCGCGATCTGCGTCTACCCGGACATGGCCGCGACCGTCAAGGAGGCCCTCGGCGACTCCGGCGTGCGCGTCGCCTCCGTCGCCACCGCCTTCCCGGCCGGCCGTGCCGCGCTGCCGGTCAAGCTCGCCGACACCGCCGACGCGGTGGCCGCCGGCGCCGACGAAGTGGACATGGTCATCGACCGCGGCGCCTTCCTCGCCGGCCACTACCTGAAGGTCTTCGAGGAGATCAAGGCGGTGAAGGAGGCCTGCCGCCGGCCCGACGGCAGCTCCGCCCACCTCAAGGTCATCTTCGAGACCGGCGAGCTGGCGACGTACGACAACATCCGCCGCGCCTCCTGGCTCGGCATGCTCGCCGGCGCCGACTTCATCAAGACCTCCACCGGCAAGGTGGCCGTCAACGCCACCCCCGCCAACACCCTGCTGATGCTCGAGGCGGTGCGCGACTTCCGCGCCGCCACGGGCGTGCAGGTCGGCGTGAAGCCGGCCGGCGGCATCCGCACCTCCAAGGACGCCATCAAGTTCCTGGTCCTCGTCAACGAGACCGTGGGCGAAGAGTGGCTGAGCAACGAGTGGTTCCGCTTCGGTGCCTCCAGCCTGCTGAACGACCTGCTCATGCAGCGTCAGAAGCTGAGCACCGGCCGCTACTCCGGCCCCGACTACGTGACGGTGGACTGAGAACTCCGATGACACAGACCAAGAAGAACCAGCAGCCCCAGCCGGCCGCGCAGCCGAAGCCGGGCTCCGCCTTCGCGTACGCGCCGGCCCCGGAGTCCCGCTCCGTCGTCGACATCGCCCCGTCCTACGGCCTGTTCATCGACGGCGAGTTCACCGACGCCGCCGACGGCCGGGTCTTCAAGACCGTGAGCCCCTCCACCGAGGAGGTCCTCTCCGAGGTCGCCCGGGCCGGCGAGGCGGACGTGGACCGGGCCGTCAGGGCCGCCCGCAAGGCCTTCGCGTCGTGGTCGGCGCTGCCCGGCTCCGAGCGGGCCAAGTACCTGTTCCGCATCGCCCGGATCGTCCAGGAGCGCTCGCGCGAGCTGGCCGTCCTGGAGACGCTGGACAACGGCAAGCCGATCAAGGAGACCCGCGACGCCGACCTCCCGCTGGTCGCCGCGCACTTCTTCTACTACGCCGGCTGGGCCGACAAGCTCGGGCACGCCGGCTTCGGCCCGGCCCCCCGCCCGCTGGGCGTGGCCGGCCAGGTCATCCCGTGGAACTTCCCGCTGCTGATGCTGGCGTGGAAGATCGCCCCCGCGCTGGCCACCGGCAACACGGTCGTGCTCAAGCCGGCCGAGACCACCCCGCTGTCGGCGCTGTTCTTCGCCGACATCTGCCGCCAGGCGGGCCTGCCCAAGGGCGTCGTCAACGTCCTCCCCGGCTACGGTGACGCCGGCGCCGCGCTGGTCGCGCACGAGGACGTGGACAAGGTCGCCTTCACCGGCTCCACCGCCGTCGGCAAGCAGATCGCCCGCACCGTCGCCGGCAGCCGGAAGAAGCTCACCCTGGAGCTCGGCGGCAAGGGCGCCAACATCGTCTTCGACGACGCGCCCGTCGACCAGGCCGTCGAGGGCATCGTCAACGGCATCTTCTTCAACCAGGGTCAGGTCTGCTGCGCGGGCTCGCGGCTGCTGGTCCAGGAGTCCGTCGCGGACGAGGTGCTGGACGCGCTCAAGCGCCGGCTGTCGACACTGCGCGTCGGCGACCCGCTGGACAAGAACACCGACATCGGCGCGATCAACTCCGCCGAGCAGCTGGCCCGGATCACCGCGCTCGCCGAGGCCGGCGAGGCCGAGGGCGCCGAGCGCTGGTCGCCGGCGTGCGAACTGCCCTCCGCGGGCTACTGGTTCGCGCCGACGCTCTTCACCGGGGTCACCCAGGCGCACCGCGTCGCCCGCGAGGAGATCTTCGGCCCGGTGCTGTCGGTGCTGACCTTCCGCACCCCGGCCGAGGCCGTGGAGAAGGCGAACAACACCCCGTACGGCCTGTCCGCGGGAATCTGGACGGAGAAGGGCTCGCGCATCCTCTCGGTCGCGAACCAGCTGCGGGCCGGTGTGGTGTGGGCCAACACGTTCAACAAGTTCGACCCGACCTCGCCCTTCGGCGGCTACAAGGAGTCGGGCTTCGGCCGTGAGGGCGGCCGCCACGGTCTGGAGGCCTACCTCGATGTCTGACAAGCACGAAAAGACCGAGGCGGCTCGGCTGTCCGTCTTCAAGACCTACAAGCTGTTCGTCGGGGGCAAGTTCCCCCGCAGCGAGAGCGGGCGGGTGTACGAGGTGACCGACGCCAAGGGCAAGTGGCTCGCCAACGCCCCGCAGTCCTCCCGCAAGGACGCCCGTGACGCGGTGTCCGCCGCCCGCAAGGCCTTCGCCGGCTGGTCGGGCGCGACCGCGTACAACCGGGGGCAGATCCTCTACCGCGTCGCGGAGATGCTGGAGGGCCGCCGGGAGCAGTTCGTGCGCGAGGTCGCCGAGGCCGAGGGGCTGTCGAAGTCCAAGGCGGCGGCCGTGGTGGACGCCGCGATCGACCGCTGGGTCTGGTACGCGGGCTGGACGGACAAGATCGCCCAGGTCGTGGGCGGCGCCAACCCGGTGGCGGGCCCGTACTTCAACCTGTCGAGCCCCGAACCGACCGGTGTGGTGGCGGTCGTGGCGCCGCAGGAGTCGTCCTTCCTCGGCCTGGTCTCGGTGATCGCCCCGGTGATCGCCACCGGCAACACCGCCGTGGTGGTGGCCGGCGAGCGGGCCCCGCTGCCCGCGCTGTCGCTGGGCGAGGTGCTGGCCACCTCCGACCTGCCGGGCGGGGTGGTCAACATCCTGTCCGGCCGCACCTCCGAGGTCGCGCCGACGCTCGCGGCGCACATGGACGTCAACGCGCTGGACCTGGCGGGGACGGTGGACGACGCCGCGCTCGCGAAGGAGCTGGAGGTCGCCGCCGCGGACAACCTCAAGCGCGTGCTCCGTCCACAGGCTGTGGACTGGGCCGCCGAGCCCGGCACGGACCGCATGACGGCCTTCCTGGAGACCAAGACCGTCTGGCACCCCGCGGGTACCGGCGCGGCTTCCGGCTCCGCGTACTGACCCGTTCCCCCGGCGGCCCGTCCCGTCGCCGGGGGGACGACGGCGCCCGCACGACCGGCGGCGGGCCCCCGCGGACGTCACGTCCGCGGGGGCCCGCCGCCGTACGCGTCCCGGAGCGGCGTCAGCCGCCCTGCAGGGTCCTGACGGTGTCGCCGACCAGCGGCAGGTCGGAGACCGTACGGCTGTCGGCGACCGGCTTGGTGACGTCCGCGGTGGAGACCGGCTTGAAGTCGGCGACCTGCGAACCCACGGAGTTGTCCAGCGGGTTGACGCTGGTCTGCGCGAACGGGTTGACCGGCAGGTGGTTCACCGTGCCGATCAGGGCCGACGTCGCCGCCCGGCCGGCCTTGGCGGCCGTGGCCGCTCCTTCGCTCTCGGCGTCCGCGTGCGCCGCCCCCGCCGAGGCGACGGCCGCGACGGACGACACCGCGAGGACGGTGGCGCGGAGAAGGGTGCGGGAGAACTGCGGCATGAGGATCCACCTGCCTGGTCGCCGGCCCGCCCACGGACCGGTCCCGGGACGGCGCGGCGACCGTCCCCGTACGCGACAATGACGTCACTCACGGTATTAGGTTGAACGTCACGCATCCAAAGCGTGTCCCGGCGGGTCACTCCAAAGGCGTAATGCGTCACACTGGTGTCCCGTGAGCTCTCGCCCTCCCGCCGCCCGCGTGATCCTGCTGACCGGTCCCTCCGGATCCGGCAAGTCCTCCCTCGCCGCCCGCACCGGCCTGCCGGTCCTGCGGCTGGACGACTTCTACAAGGAGCACGACGACCCGTCGCTCCCCATGCTGCCGAGCGGCATCGGCGCCGACTGGGACTCCCCGTCGTCCTGGAACGCCGACGCGGCGGTGGACGCCGTCGCGGAGTTGTGCGCCACGGGCCGGACGGCCGTCCCGGTGTACGAGATCTCCACCAGCTCCATCACCGGGCGGGCGGAGGTCGGCCTCGACGGGGCGCCGCTGTTCATCGCCGAGGGCATCTTCGCCGCCGACATCGTCGCGCGCTGCGCCGAACTCGGCCTGCTCGCGGACGCGCTGTGCCTGAGCCGGGGCGCGGTCACCACCGCGCGCCGCCGCTTCGTCCGCGACCTGCGCGAGGGGCGGAAGTCGCTGTCCTTCCTGCTGCGCCGCGGCTGGAACCTGATGCGCGCCGAACGGGACATCGTCGCCCGGCACGCGGCGCTCGGGGCGCATGTGTGCGACCGCGACGAGGCGCTGGAACGGATCGGTCGTGCAAATTTCCCACCGGTCGCCGTCCAGGTTTGAACGAAACGGCGCGCGGGTCCGTAAGGACATGCGTGAGGGAGCGGTGCGCACAGACCCCCCGCTGGGCGCGACCGCTCCCTCTTGCTTCCCCCGATCCCCCCGTGGGCTCCCCCGATCCCCCCGTGGGCTCCCCCGATCCCCCCGTGGGCCCCCGTTCCCCCCGGCGTCAGGCCACCAGCTCGCCGAACGCCGCCTCTTCGTCGACGCCCGCGCTGAGCGTCTGGTCCTCGCGCAGCCGGCGCAGGGAGCGCCAGATGCTGCTCTTCACCGTGCCGACGCTGATGCCGAGGATCTCGGCGATCTCCGGGTCGGTGCGGCCCTCGTAGTAACGGAGCACCAGCATCGTGCGCTGCGGCTCCGGGAGCTTGGCCAGTGCCTGCCACAGCACGGCCCGCAGTTCGGTGCCGCGCATCGCGTCCGTCTCGCCCGCCGTCTCCGGCAGCTCCTCGGTCGGGTACTCGTTGAGCTTGCGGCGCCGCCAGGCGCTGATGTGCAGGTTGGTCATGGTCCGGCGCAGGTAGCCGCCGACCGCGGCCTTGTCGCTGATCCGGTCCCAGGCCCGGTAGGTGGAGAACAGCGCGCTCTGCAGCAGGTCCTCCGCCTCGTAGCGGTCGCCCGTCAGGTGGTAGGCGGTCGCGTACAGGGAGGCCCGGCGCTCCTGGACGTACGCGGTGAAGTCCGCGTCCGCCGTGAAGCACCGCTCCCCCGGGATCTCCCGGGCCCCCGTGGCCTCCCCGCCGGCGACACCCCCGTGTCCCCCGTCTCCCCCGTGACCGCCCTCGACCGCCGTGATGTACGGCGGCCGGTTGCGGACCACCTGACGCCCGGTGCCACGAGCGCACCCCCGCCCGCCCGTGGCACCGGACTTCTCTGCGCCCCTGCCCGCGGTGTGCAGGCGCGGCTGAAGGACTGCGGTGGTCGTCGTGCTGTGCAGTGCGTTCATTTCGCGCCCCCCGTGGGTGGAGCCGGTCTGGTCTTCGTACCTGTCCGGCGAGGGCCGCCCGGTGGCGTCCCCGTCGATGGGCATTAGCCTGCCGTGCCAGTTTCATGGCGCTGTCCGCCGAGTGTCACAGCCCCGTCACAGACCACGGCGGTACCTTCCACGGGCCCTCTTGGGAGAGAATGCGAGCGTGCCTTTCCTGTTGCTGATCGAGGACGACGACGCCATCCGAGCGAGCCTCGAACTCGCCCTGTCGCGCCAGGGCCACCGTGTGGTGGCCGCGGCCACGGGCGAGGACGGGCTGAAACTGCTGCGTGAGCAGCGGCCGGACCTGATCGTGCTGGACGTGATGCTCCCGGGCATCGACGGATTCGAGGTGTGCCGGCGCATCCGGCGCACCGACCAACTGCCGATCATCCTGCTGACCGCGCGCTCCGACGACATCGACGTCGTGGTGGGTCTGGAGTCCGGCGCCGACGACTACGTCCTCAAGCCCATCCAGCCCCGCGTGCTGGACGCCCGCATCCGTGCCGTGCTGCGGCGGGGCGAGCGGGACAGCACCGACTCGGCCGCCTTCGGCAGCATCGTCATCGACCGCTCGGCGATGACCGTCACGAAGAACGGCGAGGACCTGCAGCTCACGCCGACCGAGCTGCGGCTGCTGCTGGAGCTGAGCCGCCGGCCCGGACAGGCCCTGTCCCGGCAGCAGTTGCTGCGCCTGGTGTGGGAGCACGACTACCTCGGCGACTCGCGGCTGGTGGACGCCTGCGTGCAGCGGCTGCGCGCCAAGATCGAGGACGTGCCCTCGTCGCCGACCCTGATCCGTACCGTCCGGGGTGTCGGGTACCGCCTGGACGCGCCGGCGTGAGTCAACCGCTCAACGAGGACCGCGAGGACACGACGGGTGACGACGGCGCGGACCGGCGGCTGAGCGGCTGGAGGTCGCGGCTGCTGCGGCTGACGAGCCTGCGGCTGCGGCTGGTCGCCGTCTTCGCCGCGGTGGCCCTGGCGGCCGCCGTCTCGGCCTCCGGCATCGCGTACTGGCTCAACCGCGACGCCGTGCTGACCCGCGCCCAGAACGCCGCCCTCAACGACTTCCGCGCCTCGATGACCCGCAACGCGGGCTCGCTGCCCCGGCACCCGTCCTGCGACAAGCTGGCCGACGCCGCGCGCAACATCGGCAGCAGCACGCAGAACTACCAGGTGCTGCTGATCGGCACCGGCCCGGACGGCGAGCGCTGCGCGACCAAGTCGCAGAGCGACGGCTTCTCGCTGGACGCCGTCCCCTCCACGCTCCGCAAGGCCGTCAGCAAGCGCAACCCCAAGGCGGGCGACCCCGCCGAGTACCACCTGTACTGGCAGCGGGTCACCCGCAACGGCCAGCCGTACCTGGTGGGCGGGGCCAAGGTGATCGGCGGCGGGCCGACCGGCTACATGTTCAAGTCGCTGGAGGCCGAGCGGAAGGACCTCAACTCGCTGGCCTGGTCGCTCGGCATCGCCACCGCCCTCGCCCTGATCGGCGCGGCGCTGCTGGCCCAGGCCGCGGCCTCCACCGTGCTGCGGCCCGTGGCGCGCCTCGGCGACGCCGCCAGGCGGCTCGGCGAGGGCAAGCTCGACACCCGGCTGCGGGTCACCGGGACCGACGAACTCGCCGAGCTGTCACGGACGTTCAACCGCACCGCGGAGCGGCTGGAGCGGCGGGTGGACGAGCTCAGCCAGCGCGAGGCGGCCAGCCGCCGCTTCGTCGCCGACATGTCGCACGAGCTGCGCACCCCGCTGACCGCCATCACCGCCGTGACCGAGGTCCTGGAGGACGAGGCGGACTCGCTCGACCCGATGATCGCCCCGGCGGTGCGGCTGGTGGTCAGCGAGACCAAGCGGCTGGGCGAGCTGGTGGAGAACCTGATGGAGGTCACCCGCTTCGACGCGGGGACGGCCCGCCTGGTCATGGACGACGTCGACGTCTCCGACCTGGTCACCGCCTGCATCGACGCCCGTGCCTGGCTCGACGCGGTGGAACTGGACGCGCCGCGCGGCATCATCGCGCTGCTCGACCCGCGCCGCATCGACGTGATCCTGGCCAACCTGATCGGCAACGCCCTCAAGCACGGCGGTTCGCCGGTCCGGGTCAAGGTCCGGCAGGACGGGGACGAGCTCGTCGTCGAGGTCGCCGACAACGGCCCCGGCATCCCGGAGGACGTGCTCCCGCACGTCTTCGACCGGTTCTTCAAGGCGGACGCCTCCCGGGCCCGTTCCGAGGGGAGCGGCCTGGGCCTGTCCATCGCCCTGGAGAACGCGCACATCCACGGCGGAGAGATCGCCGCGGCCAACGACCCTGCCGGCGGTGCGGTGTTCACGCTGCGGCTGCCGATGCGCACCGGGGCGGGCCAGGCGGCGGAGACCGAGGAAGGGAACGAGAGCAAGTGACGCAGCCGTCCCGGGGCGCCGCCCCGGACGCCCCGGCTCCGACGTCCGCGGGTGCCGCCCGCCGTCGGCGCGCCCCGCTCCTCACCCTGCTCGGCGTGGTCCTGCTGGCCGGCTGCGGCATCCGCACCACCTCGGTGCCGGTGGACGCCGGGCCCGCACCCTCCCGTGTCTCCTGCGCGGTGCCGGACGAGGAGGCGACCGCCACGGCGACGACCTCGGCGTCGCCCCGCGGGCTGACCGCCCGGGTGTACCTGGTGTGCAGTGCCCAGGTGGCCGCGGTGAACCGCTCGGTGCGGACCGAGGGCCTGGACCAGCTGGGCACGGCCGTGCTGCTCCTGCGCGAACTGCAGCACAAACCGCGCGGCGGGGAGTCGTCGGCCGGCTTCACCACGGCCGTGCAGGGCGACCTCGCGGTGGAGGGACCGCGCCGCGACGACCCGCGCGGCTCGCTGCGGCTCAGCGCCCCGCTGGGCGACCTGCCGCCGTTCGCGCTCGCCCAGCTGGTGTGCACCTACGCGGGGACGGCCGCGAGCTCCGTCACCGGCGGGGTGCTCCTGGGCGGCCCCGACGACACCCCGGTGCGCCGCTTCACCTGCACCGGGGACCTGCGCACCGACCCGGAGGCGGCCGAGACCGCTGGAACCGCCGTGAAGTGACGGACGTCCTTCCAGGCGTGCGGCGCGACGGCTCTCTCCCGAAAGTGCGCGCGGTGGGCCTGGTACTCGCCGCGGTCCATCTGGCTCTGGTCGGGTGGCTGATGTTGCGTCCGCAGTACGTGCCCTGGGTGGACGCCCCCAACCTCCGTCCGTTCGCCAGCATCCGCTCCGACCTCGCCCTCGGGCCCGCGGAGGCGGCCCGCCGGATCGGCGCGGGGCTGGCGCTGCTGGCCCCGCTGGGTGTGCTGCTGCCGATGGCGGGCGGCCGGGTGCGGGTGTCGGCGCCGGGCTCGTTCGCGCGCACGGTCTTCGCGGGGCTGATGATCTCGCTCGCCCTGGAGTTCGTGCAGACCGGGGTGCCGGGCCAGATATTCGACGTGGACGCCCTGCTGCTCAACACGGCCGGGGTCGCGCTGGCCCACCTCGCCGTGGTGCCCGCGGTGCGCGCCTGGGTGCACCGGCGCAGCGTCCGCCGGCAGGCCCGGCTGACCGGCACTCAGGGGCGGACCCCGAGGATTCCCAGGGTCGGGATCGCACCGTAGAGCGACGATTCACGACGGTATGCGCTCGTACGGTGATGTCATCGGCCGGAGAGACCGGCCTGGACTCCCGAAGGAGCACCCACCATGTCCGCACTGGTCCGCCCCCGTCACGGCCGGATGATCGCCGGGGTCTGCGCCGGGCTCGCAGACCGGTTCGGCACCTCCGCCACCACGATGCGCGTGATCTTCCTGCTGTCGTGCCTGCTGCCCGGGCCGCAGTTCCTGCTCTACCTCGCGCTGTGGCTGCTGCTGCCGAACGAGGGGGGCACGAAGGCCGCCGTGTGACGCCACGGCCCCGGAGCACCGGCGGGCCGCACCCCTCACGGGTGCGGCCCGTCCGCCGTGCGTACGGCCGGTGCTCAGCCGCCGATCGGCAGGCCCTGCAGCGGGAGCTGACCCAGCGGCAGCTGCCCGCCGACCGGGAGGCCGCCGAGCAGGGTGCCCAGGCCCTGGGGGGCGTTCTGCACACCGGGGACGAGGTTGGTCGACTTCGGCAGGCCGCTGGTGACGGCGTCGACCGGGACCGCCTTCGCGACGTTGGCGACCGGCACGGAGGCCGGCAGGGCCGAGGCGTCCGGCAGGCCGAGGTTGGCTTCCGTCGGAGCGGCGGAGGCGACGCCCGCGGCGGCCCCGACGAAGGCCACGCCCAGCGCGGCGGCACCGAGAGTCTTGACGGTTCCGGTCTTCATGGTTGCGATCCTCGTGATGGGGGATGGTGCGTCCGCCGCGGAACACACGGATGGTGTTCGCGGGATTTCGGAACGTAGCGACGGAACGCGGGGCGGTGCAAGCAGCCGCGCGCGGCCGCCCGGGGCCCGGACCGGCCCGCACCGGAACGGCGGGCCGGTCCGGTCCTCATCCCTCTTCCGGCGAGGAATCGCTGGCCACGGCGGTGCCGGCGGTCGTCTGGCGGAACAGCCACTCTGCCTTCAGCTCCGAGTAACCGGGCTTGATCACGTCATTGATCATCGCGAGACGTTCATCGAAAGGGATGAAGGCCGACTTCATCGCGTTGACCGTGAACCACTGCATGTCGTCGAGGGTGTAGCCGAACGCGGCCACCAGTTCGGCGAACTCGCGGCTCATGCTCGTACCGCTCATCAGGCGGTTGTCGGTGTTGACCGTGACCCGGAAGTGCAGCCGGCGCAGCAGCCCGATGGGGTGCTGCGCGTACGAGGCCGCCGCGCCGGTCTGCAGGTTGGAGGTGGGGCACATCTCCAGGGGGATGCGCTTGTCGCGCACGTAGTTGGCGAGCCGCCCGAGGGAGACCGAGCCGTCGTCCGCGACCTCGATGTCGTCGATGATGCGCACGCCGTGGCCGAGCCGGTCGGCGCCGCACCACTGCAGGGCCTGCCAGATGGAGGGCAGGCCGAAGGCCTCGCCGGCGTGGATGGTGAAGTGGAAGTTCTCCCGCTGGAGGTACTCGAAGGCGTCGAGGTGGCGGGTGGGCGGGAAGCCGGCCTCGGCGCCCGCGATGTCGAAGCCGACGACGCCCCGGTCGCGGTAGCGGATGGCCAGTTCGGCGATCTCCTGGGAGCGGGCGGCGTGCCGCATCGCGGTGAGCAGGGCGCCCACCCGGATCCGGCCGCCCGCCTCGCGGGCCCGCCGTTCGCCCTCCCGGAAGCCCTCGTTGACGGCCTCCACGACCTCGTCGAGGGAGAGCCCGCGTTCGACGTGGAGTTCGGGGGCGTAGCGCACCTCGGCGTAGACGACGCCGTCCGCGGCGAGGTCCTCCGCACACTCGGCGGCGACCCGGGTGAGCGCCTCGCGGGTCTGCATGACGCCGACCGTGTGCGAGAAGGTCTCCAGGTAGCGCTCCAGCGATCCGGAGTCGGCGGCCTCGCGGAACCAGGTGCCGAGCTTGTCCGGGTCGGTCTCGGGCAGGCCGTCGTAGCCCGAGGTGCGGGCCAGATCGACGACGGTGCCGGGGCGCACGCCGCCGTCGAGGTGGTCATGGAGCAGTACCTTGGGCGCGCGCCGGATCTGCTCGGGCGTGGGGGTGGCCCCCGCAGCGCCCGCGGGGAGGGGGAGCGTGCTTGAGCTCGTCATTTCCGAAACATACCCCCTACGCGCGTAGAACTCTTGGATGATGCTGAATATTGACCTCCTGGCCAGGTCGTGCACACCTTCCCGTCTGCCATGGTTACGCCATGGCTTCGCAAGCTTTACCGGTGCGTGGTGCGCGGTTGGGGAAGAGAGTGACTCCGGGTCTGAACCCGGCGGCCCGGCGGGAGACGGACGAGGAGGCGGTCCGTGCTGCCGTGCTGCTGCTGCCCGGCGGCAGTGCGCTGAGCACCCGCCGGCGCTCGCCCGTGGCCGCCGCGGCGATGGTGCCGCTGGCGCGCCGGCTGGTGCGGGCGGCGGGACGCGGTGAGGGCCTGGCGGTGCACGTCGTGCACTACCGCTTCCGCGGCTGGAACGGCGGTCACGCCCACCCGGCCGAGGACGCGCAGTGGGCGGTCGACGAGGTCGTCCGCCGTTACGGTGACGTACCGGTGTCGCTGGTCGGCATGGACATGGGCGCCCGTGCCGCGCTGCGAGCCGCGGGCCACCCGGCCGTCAACTCCGCGGTCGCCATAGCCCCGTGGCTGCCGGACGGGCCCGAACCCGATCCGGTGAAACAGCTGATAGGCCGCCATGTCCTGATCGTGCACGGCACGAACGACGGCTCCACCCACCCGGACCTCTCCTACCGGCTGGCCGAGCGGGTGAAGAAGGTCAACCGGGACGTGTGCCGCTTCGAGGTGCACACCGACGGCCACCTGCTCCACGACCACCGCTCCGAAGTGGCCTCCCTGACGTCCGACTTCGTCCTCGGCACCCTGCTGGGACGTTCCTTCGCCCGCCCGGTCGCCGACGCGCTGGCCGCCCCTCCCCCGCTCGGCCTGCGCATGCCCCTGGCCTCCGGCTTCGGCCGGTCCCCCCAACTGCGCTGAGCCGTCCGGCGACCCCCGGGCTCACGGCCGCCCGCCCACCCTCCGTTCGACGAGGTCGGCGACCCGGGTGAACCCGGCCACCTCGTCCTCGGGCAGGGCGGCGCCGGGACCGGCCAGGAGGACCGACGCGGCCAGGCGGAACATCAGGGCGCGCAGAAGCAGCTGCGCGCTCTCGGCACCGGGGACGGCCGAGTCCACCAGGTCGTGCGGAGCGCCGTGGTGGAGGAGGCCGTCGACCGCCACGATCGCGTCGGCGTACGCGACGGGTCGCCAGTACGGGGAGAAGTCGATGACCGCGGGGTCCCGGCCGGCCGCGAAGAGGACGTTCCCCGTCAGGTCGCCGTGGATGAGCCGGGCAGGAGCGTCGACCGGTGCGCGGAGCCGCTCCAGCCGGGCGAGCGGCCTCCGGACGTCCGCCGGCATCCACGCCGTGGCCTCCCCCCAGGCGAGGCGATCGGCCACCGCCCACGGATGCCGCCGCGCGTCCAGGTGAGTGGGACGCGGCACATCGCGCAGGGCCTCGTGGAAGGCCCTTCCCGCGGCCAGCAGGGCGGCCCATCTGCCGGCGGGGCCGGGCTCCCCGGGCAGGAACTCGGTCGCCGTCCAGCCTTCGACGACGTGGCCGTCGTCCGCGGAGCGCAGGAACCGCGGCACCCGGAAGCCCCGGCGCCCCCGCAGACGTTCCATCAGCCCCGCGGCCCATGCGGTCTCCGCCGCGTCGGCGCCCGGCTTCAGCACCGCGCCGGCCACCCGGAAGCTCTGCCCCTGGCCTCCTTCGAGCGGCTCGGGCCGGCCGGACAGCCCGAAGGCCTCCAGGACACGCGGGGGCGGCGGGATCGCGCCGGTCGCACGGGGCATGCCCCGTATCCTCCGGGACCGGCGGCGCGGGGCGCATCCGGGTTCCGGGCCGTCCGGCGCGGGCGGCGCCGTCAGGCGGGCAGGAGTTGGCCGCGCCGGCTCAGGAGGAACTTCTTGAACGCGGCGACGGGGGCCGTGTCGGCGTGGCCGCCGAGCCAGGCCACCCCGATCTCGCGGACCGCGCGCGGGGCCGTGACGGTCAGCTCCACGACGCCCGGACGCGGCACGAGCGGGGGAGGCAGCAGGGCCACGCCCAGGCCGGCGGCGACCAGCCCGCGCAGGGTCTCGGCCTCCTCCCCCTCGAAGCCCACCCGCGGGCTGAAGCCCGCCTCCGCGCACAGGGCGTCGGTGATGCGCCGCAGCCCGTACCCGGCCTCCAGGCTCACGAACAGCTCCCCGGAGGCCTCCGCCAGGCGCACCCTGCGGCGGGTCGCGAGCCGGTGGTCGGCGGGGACGACCAGCCGCAGCCGCTGCTCGTCCAGGCGGCGGACGACCAGGTCCGGGGCGTCCGGCACCGGTGAGGTCAGGCAGAGGTCCAGCTCGCCCGCGCGCAGCCCGGCGAGCATCGCCTCGCCGTAGTTCTGCACCAACTGGAAGCGGATCCGCGGGTGGTCGGCGCGGAAGGCGCGCAGCAGCGCCGGTACGGTCTCCGGGCCGAGGGTGTGGAGGAAGCCGAAGGCGACCCGACCCGACTGAGGGTCGGCCGCGGCGCGCACGGACTCCGCCGAGCGCTCCACCTCGCCCAGCGCCCGCTCCACGGAGGCGAGGAAGCCGCGGCCGGCGGGGGTGAGCGAGACCGTACGGCCCTGCCGGGCGAAGAGCGTCACACCCAGGTCGAGTTCGAGCCGGGCCATCGCCCGGCTCAGCGTGGACTGCGGCACGCCCAGCTCACGCGCCGCGCGGGTGACGTGCTCGTGCCGCGCCACGGCGGCGAACTGGGCCAGCCGGGGCGCCAGCACCGCCGCCCAGGACGCGCTGTCCAGCTCCGCCCGCATGTCTGTTGCGTCACGGGACTGCGACGGCGATCGGGCTGACCTCGCTTCATGCACCATGGGAACGATTATGGGCGCCGTGTGCATTGGACGCATGAAACGGGCCAGGCCTAGCGTGAAGACATGCCTCCCGCCGATACGGGGGCGTCCACCATGACACGGCCGGGCGCCGCCTCCTCCGCCTCCTCAGCCGCCACGCTCCGGCCGGGTGAGCCCGGCTACCGCCGCGCCAACCTGGCCCTGTTCGCCGCGGGGCTCGCCACCTTCGCACTGCTCTACTCGACGCAGGCCCTGCTCCCGGCGCTCTCCACGGGGCTGTCCCTGGGTCCGGCCCAGGCCAGCCTCACCGTGTCGGCCACCACCGCCGCGCTGGCGCTGGCCCTGCTGCCGGTGAGCGCGCTCAGCGAGAAGTACGGGCGCACGCCGGTGATGACGGCGTCGGTCTTCAGCGCCTCGGCGCTGGCCCTGGCCGTCCCCTTCGCGCCGGACCTGACCACCCTGGTCGTGCTGCGCGCCGCGCAGGGCGTGGCCCTGGCCGGGCTGCCGGCGACCGCGATGGCGTACCTCGGCGAGGAGATCCACCCCAAGGCCGTCGCCTCGGCGATCGGCCTCTACGTCGCGGGCAACAGCATCGGCGGCATGAGTTCCCGGGTCCTGACCGGCGCCGTGGCACAGGCCTTCGGCTGGCGCGCCGCGCTGTTGGCCGCGGGCGCGATGGCGGTGCTGTGCGCCGTCGCCTTCCGCCTGCTGATCCCCACCGCCCGCAACTTCCGTCCCGGCCCGGTCAGTCCCGTCGCGCTCTGGCACACGGTCACCGGCCACCTGCGCACCCCGCTGCTGCGCCGGCTCTACCTGATCGGGCTGCTGTTCATGGCGGTCTTCGGCGCCGTCTACAACGTGCTGGGCTACCGGCTGGCCGCCGCGCCCTTCGGCCTGACGCAGACCGCGATCGGCCTCATCTTCCTGGTCTACCTGGTCGGCACCGGCGCCTCCGCGGCCTCCGGCGTCCTGCACGGCCGTCTCGGCCGGCGCGGCGCCCTCTACGTCGCCGTGGCGCTGGCCACGGGCGGGCTGCTGCTCACCCTCGCGGGCTCCCTCGCGGCCGTGCTGACGGGTCTGGTGCTCATCACGGCCGGCTTCTTCACCGGGCACTCCATCGCCTCCGGCGCGGTCAGCCGTACCGCCACCACCGGCCGCGCCCAGGCCTCCGCGCTCTACCTGACCGCGTACTACATCGGCAACAGCCTCGGCGGCACCCTCGGCGCCTCCGCCTTCCACTCCGCCGGCTGGAACGGCACCGTCGCCCTGTGCCTGGCCGCCGTCCTGGGCGTCGCGGGCATCACGCTGCACGCGACCCGGCGCGCGGCGGCGGACCGGCGGCTCGCCCTCCCGGCGGGACGAGCGGTCTGACCGGCCGGGAAGCGGAACGGGACCGGTGGAAGTCCACCGGTCCCGTTCCCTGCCGCGGGGCGGCCCCGCTCAGGCGATGCGGTCCAGCACGATCGGGTCCGGCGTGAACGCCGTGCCCGCCGGGGAGATCTCGACGCCGCCGGCGAGGGCCTCCAGCGCGTAGCCGAACTTCTCCGGGGTGTCGGTGTGCAGGGTGAGCAGCGGCCGGCCCTCGGTGACCGTGGCACCCGGCTTGGCGTGCAGCTCGATGCCCGCGCCGGCCTGCACCGGGTCCTCCTTGCGCGCCCGGCCGGCGCCCAGGCGCCAGGCGGCGACACCGACGGCGTAGGCGTCCAGGCCGGTGAGGACACCGGAGCGCTCGGCCGTCACGACGTGCTGCTCGCGCGCGACGGGCAGCGCCGCGTCCGGGTCGCCGCCCTGGGCGGCGATCATGCGGCGCCACACGTCCATGGCGGAGCCGTCGGCGAGCGCCTTGGCCGGGTCGGCGTCCTTCAGGCCGGCCGCGTCGAGCATCTCGCGCGCCAGGGCGAGGGTCAGCTCGACCACGTCGGCCGGGCCGCCGCCCGCCAGCACCTCGACGGACTCACGGACCTCCAGCGCGTTGCCGGCGGTCAGGCCCAGCGGGGTGGACATGCCGGTGAGCAGCGCCACCGTCCGCACCCCGTGGTCGGTGCCCAGCCCCACCATCGTGGAGGCCAGTTCCCGGGCCTGCTCCAGGTTCTTCATGAAGGCGCCGGAGCCGACCTTGACGTCCAGGACGAGCGAGCCCGTGCCCTCGGCGATCTTCTTGGACATGATCGAGGAGGCGATCAGCGGGATCGCCTCGACCGTGCCGGTGACGTCGCGCAGCGCGTACAGCTTCTTGTCGGCCGGGGCGAGGCCGTCGCCCGCGGCGCAGATGACGGCGCCGGTGTCGCCCAGGACCCGCAGCATCTCCTCGTTCGACAGCAGCGCCCGCCAGCCGGGGATGGACTCCAGCTTGTCCAGCGTGCCGCCGGTGTGGCCCAGGCCCCGGCCGGAGAGCTGGGGGACGGCCGCGCCGCACGCCGCGACCAGCGGCGCGAGCGGCAGTGTGATCTTGTCGCCGACGCCACCGGTGGAGTGCTTGTCGGCCGTGGGGCGGGGCAGCGAGGAGAACTCCATGCGCTCGCCGCTGGCGATCATCGCGGCCGTCCAGCGCGCGATCTCGGCCCGGTCCATGCCGTTGAGCAGGATCGCCATGGCGAGCGCGGACATCTGCTCGTCGGCGACCTCACCCTTGGTGTAGGCGTCGATGACCCAGTCGATCTGGTCGTCGCCGAGGCGGCCGCCGTCGCGCTTGGTGCGGATGACGGAAATGGCGTCCATGGTTCACGTACCTTCTTAGCGGTTGATCAGGTCGTCCGGGCCGAACGCGTCGGGGAGGACGTCGCGCATCGTGCGGATGCCGTCGGACATCTCCACCAGCAGTTCGGGGCCGCCGTGCTCCCACAGGAGCTGACGGCAGCGGCCGCACGGCATCAGCTGGTCGCCCTTGCGGTCGACGCAGGTGAAGGCGACGAGCCGGCCGCCGCCGGTGGCGTGCAGGATCGACACCAGGCCGCACTCGGCGCACAGGCCGAGGCCGTAGCTGGCGTTCTCCACGTTGCAGGCCGAGATGACCCGCCCGTCGTCCACCAGCGCGGCAGCGCCGACGGGGAACCGGGAGTACGGGACGTAGGCCCGGGACATGGCGTCCCGGGCCTGCGCCCGCAGGCCTTCCCAGTCGACGTCGTCGACGCCGGCCCGGCCCGCGGTGTCACTCACTTGCCCTGGCCCTTCCGGTACCTCATGCCGTCAGCCTTGGGCATCCGCAGGCGTTGTGCCGACAGGGAGAGCACCAGCAGGGTGACGACGTACGGGGTCGCGCCCACGAACTCGCCGGGCACCTCGTCGGTCAGCAGGTACCAGCCCAGCACCAGCGCGCCGACGACGAGGCTGACGCCGCCCTGCCAGAAGCTCCGCTTCCACAGCTTCCAGGCCGCCAGCAGCACCAGCAGGACCACCAGGAGCAGCAGCAGCGCATGCACCGTGGGACCGCCGTTGCGCAGCTGGAGCGCGTCGGAGTAGCCGAAGAGGCCGGCGCCGGTGGCGAGGCCGCCGACCCGCCAGTTGCCGAAGATCATCGCGGCGAGGCCGATGTAGCCGCGGCCGCCGGTCTGGCCCTCGAGGTAGATGTGCGCGGGCACCATCGCGAGGAAGGCGCCGCCGAGGCCGGCCAGACCGCCGGAGGCGATCACGGCGATGTACTTGTACAGGTACACGTTGACGCCGAGCGACTCGGCCGCGACCGGGTTCTCGCCGCAGGAGCGCAGCCGCAGGCCGAACGGGCTGCGCCACAGCAGGAAGAAGCTGCCGACGAAGAGCACCACCGCGACCAGCGTCAGCGCGGACACGTCGGTGACCAGGCCGCCGAGGATGCCGGCGAGGTCGGAGACGAAGAACCAGCCGTGCTTCTCGATGCTCGCCAGCCCGTCGGACAGCCCGGGGACGTCGAACGACGGCAGGGAGTCGACCGGCGGGGACTGCTTGGGGTTGCCGCCCTTGGTGGCCGCGTCGCCGGTGGAGAACCACAGCTTGGCGAGGTACTGGGTGGCACCCAGCGCCAGGATGTTGATGGCCACGCCGGAGATGATGTGGTCGACGCCGAAGGTGACGGTGGCGACCGCGTGGATCAGGCCGCCGAGCGCACCGCCGACGACACCGGCGAGGACGCCCACCCAGGGGTTGGTCTGCCAGCCGGCCCAGGCACCGAAGAAGGTGCCGAGGATCATCATGCCCTCGAGGCCGATGTTGACGACGCCGGAGCGCTCGGACCACAGGCCGGCGAGGCCGGCCAGGCCGATCGGCACGGCGAGGCCGAGCGCGGCGGTGATCTGGCCCTGGGCGGTGAGCTGGTCCTGGCCGGTGATGATCCGTACCACCGACACCAGCGCGATCGCGGCGGCGATGATCAGCAGGACCACCGGGAAGGAGAGGCGGCCCTTGCGGCCCTTGGACCCTGCGGCCTTGGGAGCCGCGGGCGGCGGGGTCTGGGTCGTCGTGGCGGTCACGCCGTCACCTCCTTCTTGGTGCGGGCCTGGGCGGCGAGCTCCTCGCCGACCTTCTGCTGCTGGCGCTTGAGGCCGTAGCGGCGGACGACCTCGTAGGCGATGACGACGCTCAGGACGATGACGCCCTGCATCACGCCGACGATCTCCTTGTCGTAGCCCTCGAACTCCAGGCGGCCCGAGCCGCGCTCCAGGAAGCCCCACAGCAGCGCGGCCAGCGCGACGCCGACCGGGTTGTTGCGGCCCAGCAGGGCCACCGAGATGCCGGTGAAGCCGATGCCGGCCGGGAAGAGGTCGGCCCCGTAGGCGTGGGTGTCGTTCAGCAGCAGCGGCAGGCCGGTGAGACCGGCCAGGCCGCCGGAGATCAGCATGCTGGTGACGACCATGCGCTTGACGCTGACGCCGCTGGCGGTGGCGGCGCTCTCGGACAGGCCGACGCTGCGCAGGTCGAAGCCGAAGCGGGTGCGGCCCAGCACGAACCAGTAGCCGACGCCGATGATCACGGCGAGCACGACGAAGCCGTAGATCTGGCCGACGTCCTCGCCCATGTCGAAGTTGAACAGGTGGCCGGAGGAGGGCAGCGGCGTGGTCGACACCGAGGTGCCCGCCTCGTCGAGGTGGCCGAGCCGGCCGTCCTTGAGCAGGTAGCCGACGATGGACAGCGCGATCGCGTTCAGCATGATCGTCGCGATGACCTCGCTGACCCCGCGCGAGGTCTTCAGCACACCCGCGATACCGGCCCACATCGCGCCGACGGTCATGGCGACCACGATGATCAGCGGGATCTGCAGGAAGCCCGGCAGCGACACCGCCCCGCCGACGGCCGCGGCGAAGAACGCGCCCAGGCGGTACTGGCCCTCGACACCGATGTTGAACAGGTTCATGCGGAAGCCGACGGCGACCGCGATGCCCGCGATGTAGTACGTGGTCGCCTTGTTGATGATCTCGACCTGGCTGTCGCTCTTGAAGCCGTAGTCGAACATCGTCCCGAAGGCGCCGAACGGCTCCTTGCCCGTGGCGAGCAGCACCAGCGCCGTGATCACGAACGCGGCCACGAGCGCCAGCACGGGGGCGGCGATGGCGAGGAGCACCCGCTCCTTGTCGAACTTCTTCATCGGTCCTCTCCCCCGTGGCCGGCGTCGCCGTCCTCGTGCTCGAGATGGCCGGCGGCCGCGCCGGTCATCGCGGAGCCCAGCTCCTCCGGGGTGATGGTGGCGGGGTCGGCGTCGGCGACCAGGCGGCCGCGGTACATGACGCGCAGGGTGTCGGACAGGCCGATCAGCTCGTCCAGGTCGGCGGAGATCAGCAGCACGGCCAGGCCCTCGCGCCGGGCCTCGCGGATCTGGTCCCAGATCTGGGCCTGGGCGCCGACGTCCACGCCCCGGGTGGGGTGCGCGGCTATCAGCAGCTTGGGCCGGTGGCTCATCTCACGGCCGACGATCAGCTTCTGCTGGTTGCCGCCGGACAGGGACGCGGCGGTCACCTCGATGCCGGGGGTGCGGACGTCGTACTCGCGCACGATCCGCTCGGTGTCGCGGCGGGCCGCGGCCGGGTCGAGGAAGCCGCCCTTGCTGTTGGGGTGCTCGGTGACGTGGCCCAGGATGCGGTTCTCCCAGAGCGGGGCCTCCAGCAGCAGCGCGTGCCGGTGCCGGTCCTCGGGGATGTAGCCGATGCCGCCCTCGCGGCGCCTGCGCGTCGAGAGCTGGGTGATCTCGTCGCCGTCCAGGCCGATCCGGCCCGCGTCGGGCGGCAGGATGCCCATGATCGCCTCGACGAGTTCCGCCTGGCCGTTGCCCTCGACACCCGCGATGCCGAGGACCTCGCCCTTGTGGATGGTGAAGGAGATCCGGTCCAGGACGACGCGCTCGATGCCCTCCAGGTCGGTGTCCGACAGGTGCAGACCGTCGACGGTCAGCATCGGGACGTCGGTGACCGTGGACTCACGGGTCTCCGGCGAAGGCAGCTCGCTGCCGACCATCAGCTCCGCGAGCTGCTTGGGGGTCGTGGTCGCCGGGTCGGCGGAACCGACCGTGGTGCCCCGGCGGATGACGGTGATCTCGTCGGCGACGGAGAGCACCTCGCCCAGCTTGTGGGAGATGAAGATGACCGTCAGGCCCTCGGCCTTGAGCTCGCGCAGGTTGTCGAAGAGCGCGTCGACCTCCTGCGGGACGAGGACCGCGGTCGGCTCGTCGAGGATCAGCGTACGGGCGCCGCGGAAGAGGACCTTCAGGATCTCGACGCGCTGACGGTCGGCGACACCGAGGTCCTCCACCAGGACGTCCGGGCGCACCCCGAGGCCGTAGGCGTCCGAGATCTCCTTGATCTTCGCCCGGGCCCTGCCGCCGATGCCGTACAGCTTCTCGCTGCCGAGGACGACGTTCTCGAGGACGGTGAGGTTGTCAGCGAGCATGAAGTGCTGGTGCACCATGCCGATGCCGCGGACGATGGCGTCGCCCGGGTCGTGGAAGGTGACCCGCTCGCCGTCGACGGTGATGGTGCCCTCGTCCGGCTTCTGCATGCCGTAGAGGATCTTCATCAGCGTCGACTTGCCGGCGCCGTTCTCGCCCACGAGGGCGTGCACCGTGCCACGGCGAACCGTGATGTCGATGTCGTGGTTGGCCACGACACCTGGGAATCGCTTGGTGATGCCGCGGAGCTCCACGGCGTTCTGGCTGGGGGGGCTGGACGCGTCGATGGCGCACTCTCCTCGCGGAAAAGAGCGGGGTGGGCGGGGTGTGGCGAACGTATCGCGAGGAAGGGCTTCTACACGCGTAGCGTTGCCAGATCCATAAGGGGATGAGTCACAACGGATACCGCGTGCGCGACACCCGGCTGAACGCAGGCGCGAGGCCCGGGAAGGGGGGAGCCTGGGCTGTCCCCTCCCGAGCCTCGCGCCCGGCGCTCATGAGAGACCGGACGTCACTTGACGGTCGTCTTGACCTTGATCTCGCCACTCACGATCTTGGTCTTGGCCTCGTCCAGCTGCGACTTGATGTCGTCGATGAAGCCACCGCTGGTGGACAGGCCGACACCGTCCTTGGCCAGGTCGTAGGCGTTGGTGCCGGTCAGCGGGGCACCGTCCTTGACCGACTTGACCGCCTCGTAGACCGCGACGTTCACGTTCTTCAGCGCGGAGGTCAGGATCGAGTCCTTGTACTTGGCCAGACCGGGCTGCTCGTGCTGGTCGGAGTCGACACCGATCGCCCACGTGCCGGACTTGCCGGCGACGGCCTCGATGGCGCCGTTGCCGGAGGAGCCGGCGGCCGAGTAGATCACGTCGATGCCGTTGTCCAGCATGCCCTGCGCGGCGGCCTTGCCCTTGGCGGGGTCGGAGAAGCCGGAGATGTCCGAGCCGGGGGTCAGGTACTGGGTGGTGACCTTGACCTTCGGGTTGGTCGCCTCGACGCCCTGGCGGAAGCCGGCCTCGAACTTGTTGATCAGCGGGATGTCCACGCCACCGATGAAGCCGACCTTGTTGTCCTTGGTCTTCAGGGCGGCGGCGACACCGGCGAGGTAGGAGCTCTGCTCCTCGGTGAAGACGATGCTGTCGACGTTCTTGGCGTCGACGACCGAGTCGACGATCGCGAAGGTCGTCTTGGGGTACTTCTTGGCCGCGGCCGTGATGGACTCGGCGTACGCGAAGCCGACACCGATGACCGGGTTGTAACCCGCGTCGGCCAGGTCCTCCAGGCGCTGCTCGCGGTCGGCCTCGGTGTCCGAGGTCTTCGCGGTCAGCTCCTTCACCTCGACGCCGAAGTCGGCCTTCGCCTTGTCCAGGCCCGCGGCGGCGGAGTCGTTGAACGAGTGGTCACCACGGCCACCCACGTCGTAGGCGACGCCGACCTTCAGCTTGCTGCTGTCGCTGCTGCCGCTGGTGGTGTCACTGTCCTTGGAGCTGCTGCCGCAAGCGGTCGCAGTGAGCGCGAGAGCCGCGGAGGCTATACCCGCGGCGGCGATCTTGGTTACCCGGCGCAAGAGGGTACCCCTTCAACTCTGAGCGCCCCGTCCGGCGCTGGCTTAACCGGAGCTTAACGCGCGTAGATGTCAGGTAAAGGGGGGTTGGCCGCCCGTTATCGGATCGTCGCATTTCGGCCAGGTGACCCGGCCGTGTCGGCCGGGTCACCCACCGTCATGCGAGCAGCGCAGCGGAGGTGAAGAGCTCCACGCCGACCGTGATCGCGCCCTCGTCGACGTCGAAATCACCTTGGTGCAGATCACGCTTCGCCGTGTCCCCGACGGGCCGTACGCCCAGCCTCGCGAGCGCCCCCGGAACCTGCTCCAGGTACCAGGAGAAGTCCTCGCCGCCGAGGCTCTGCTCCGTGTCCTCGACGGTGTGCGCACCGTAGCGGGCCGTCATGGCGTCGCGCAGCAGCTCGGTCGAGTCCGCCTCGTTCACCACCGGCGGCACGCCGCGGTGGTAGGTCAGCTCCCACTTGGCCCGGTACATGGCGGCCACCTGGTCGATCACCTCGTGGACCAGGTCGGGGGCCTCGTGCCAGGCGTTCAGGTCCAGGCAGCGGACCGTGCCCTCCAGCTCGGCGTGCTGCGGGATGACGTTGGCCGCGTGGCCGGCCTCGATGCGGCCCCACACGATGCTCATCCCGGAGCGGGGGTCGATCCGCCGGGCCAGCACGGCCGGCAGCTCGGTGGCCATCTTGGCGGCGGCCGTCACCAGGTCGGTGGTGAGGTGGGGGCGGGCCGTGTGGCCGCCCGCGCCGTCCAGCGAGAGCTCCAGCCGGTCCACGGCCGAGGTGATCGGCCCCTGGCGCAGCCCGATCCGGCCGACCTCCACCTTCGGGTCGCAGTGCAGGGCCAGGATCCGGCCCACGCCGTCCAGCGCGTTCGCCTTGATGGCGTCCAGCGCGCCGCCCGGCATGACCTCCTCGGCCGGCTGGAACACCAGCCGTACCGGACGCCTCAGCTTGCCCTCGCGCTCCAGCTCCGCCAGCACCAGGCCGGCGCCGAGCACCACCGCGGTGTGCACGTCGTGGCCGCAGGCGTGCGCCCGGCCGGGCACGGTCGAGCGGTACTCCACCCGCTTGGTGTCCGGGATCGGCAGCGCGTCGAGGTCCGCGCGCAGCGCCAGTCGCGGACGCTCCGGGTCGGTGGCGCCGATGTCGCACAGCAGACCGGTGCCGCCGGGCATCACGCGCGGCCGCAGACCGGCCTGCTCCAGGCGGGCCTTGATCGCGGCGGTGGTACGGAACTCCTGCCGGCCCAGCTCGGGGTTCATGTGCACGTCCCGCCGGAACGCCACGAGCTCGGCCCGGAGACGCTCGGGCAGTACGCCCAGCAGCGCACCTTCGGGTGCGGCGGGAACTGTGGGCGCCACTGGCACGGGATTTTCGGAGGGTTCGGAGGCTGAGTCGTTCACCTCCGACAGGCTAGACCGCATCTGTGCTCCCGATCACTACATCGCCGTAAATTCATGCCGCGCGAGGAAGAAAAACTCCCCCGTTCGGCGCGTACCCCGCCCCGTACAGGGGTATCAACCTGGTTTATCCCTCGCCACTCCATAGTGGCGCAACGATCGCCCGGCCGCGAGGCAACGCCCTGTGAGCGGCCCGGAACGGCCCAGCCGGACTCGCCGTGGCCCGCGGGCGGCCTACGGACGGCCCGGAGCAAGGGGTGCGCGGCGACACTCCGTGACGGGTTCAGGCCAGGGCGACGGGTGCCTCGGAGGCGGACAGCTCCGGGGAGGGCCGGCGGGGGCCCAGGAGGCGGGCGTAGAGGTCGAGGAGCGGCTCGGACTGCTTCTGCCAGGACCACTCGCGAAGGACGTCCCCGCGCTCGTACGCCTTGCGGTAGCGGCGCGGATTGGTGAGCACGGCGCCCACGGCACGGACGAAGTCGGCGGTGTCCCCGGAGCGAAAGACCTCTCCGTTGCCGATCTCCAGGGTCGGGCGGGCCAGCACGCGGACGTCGCTGACCACCACGGGCAGCCGCGCGTGCGCGTACTCGAAGTAGCGGGCCGGGAGCGCGACCTGCCGGTCGGGGAGGCGGTGCATGGGGAGCACACCGATGTCGGCCGAGGACAGGAAGCGCGGTATCTCCGCGGGCGGCACGTAGGGCAGCACGTGCAGCCGGCGGGCCACGCCCAGCTCGGCGGCGCGGCCGGTGAGGGTGCGGATCCAGGGGTCGTCCGGGTCGGGGACGATCAGCGCGGCGTGCAGGTCGTAGAGCTTGGGCAGCGCGTCGACGACCGTGAGCAGGCCGCCGGCGGGGCCGGCGGAGCCGCTGTGGACCAGCAGCGGGACCTCGGGGGCGAGGTGGCAGCGGTCGCGGACGCCGGGCGGAGGCGGGGAGGGCGGCGGCTCGTGCGCCGGGGTGTTGCGGGCGACGGCCGGGCGCGCGGGCAGCCGGTGGCGCTCGCGGAGGCGGTCCGCGTAGGTGTCGGCGACGGTGACCACCCCGTCGGTGAGCGGTACGTAGCTGCGCTCGTGGGCGTCCCGGGCGACGGCGGCGCGCCGGGTGGCCTCGGCCTTGGCGGTGGTGTCCCAGACCACCTCCACCCGGTGCCCGGTGCCCTCGGCGCGCATCGCGGCCCGCACGGCGGTGCCCAGGGTGCGGTGGCCCAGGGCGTGCACGAGGTGCGGGCGCAGTTCGTCGAGGACCGGGCCGTAGGCGATCTCCAGGTCGAGCAGGAGCGGGTCGAGCCGGCGCCAGCAGCGCTTGCCGAGCAGCAGCCGGGTCGCGGTGGCGGCGGCGCCTTCGAGGGGACCGCCGGGAGTGGCCCGGCGGCGGACCGCGGCGCGGTACTGCGCCGAGCGCACCGCCGTCCAGGCCCGGCGCAGCACGTGCCGGAACCGCCCGCCCGCGTGGACCAGGCGGGCGGCGGCTTTCAGCGGTAAAGGGCGGTGGATCACGTCCAGTTCGGCCCCGCGCGAGGCCAGTAGGGAGGCGTGGGCGGTGAGCAGCGCGGTGCGGTAGGCGTGGGCGTCGGCGCTGCGGTAGGCCAGGACGTGCCGCAGGCCCGGACGGGGGCGCTGCAGCCGCCTGCGGTGGAGCGTCTCGGCGACGGTCACACGGATCAGCCGCACCCCGGCGGGCGCGGTGCCGGCACCGGTGACCGGTGCGTCGGCGGCGCGGCCGATGAGGGTGACGTCGTACCCCGCCGCGGCCGCGGCGGCGGCGACGCGGTGCGCCCGGGAGTCACCGTCGAGCGCGCTGTCCGCGAGGACCGCGATGCGCGGCGCGGACCTCGGTGCCGTTGCCATGGATCAAGACAACCGGGTTCGGGTGACCGCTCGGTGAAGTGGATCTTGCGGTGAGCGGAACGACACCAGCCGCCGGCTCGCGCGCTCTTGCGCGCCCCCGCACTTCAACGCGCCCCGGCGCGGCCGGTTTTCACCCTTGCCACGCCTTTCGGGAGCTTGTCACCGGCCTCCAGACTGGTGTGACGAGGGGAATGGGGTGGGGCGTGTGACATCGCGATACCCGGGCGCCGGGAGCGCGGGCGCCGCCGCGGAAACGGCGGCGTACGGGGCGGACGACGGGGGTGTGGACGACGGAGGCGCGGACGGCCGGGGCGCTGACGCGGTGCCGCCGCCCCGCCCCGCGCACGCGCCGCGGGACCCGCGGGGGGTGTCCGCGACGCCGTACGGGGCCGAGGAGGACTGGAGCGCGTCGACCCGCTACATGTGTGCGGGGGCGCGCCTGGACGAGGGGTTCGCGCGCCGGGTGGTGCACGAACTGCGTCACGAGCGCTACCGGGCCTGCGCCCCTTCGTACGGGGTCGACCTCGACCGGGTCGGCGCCCACGCCGAGCAGACCCTGCGCGACCTGCGCAAGCGGGACCTGGCCGTCGGCGCCGCCTTCGTCCTGGCGCTGCTGGTCGCCCCCGTGACCACGCTCGCCTACTGGCTGGCGACCGCCTTCCTGCCCGGTGGCGCGCAGACGGGCCCCGTGGTGCCGGGACGGGTCCGCGTCCGGGAGGGCCGGCGCGACCCGGCCGTCATCACGGTGCTGCGGGCCCTTGCGGTGCCGCTCGCCGTCCTGGCGGCGGCCGCGTGGGCTGGGCGCCCTGGTGCCGTTCTGGCCGGGCGCCGGACCGGTGGTGACCTTCCTGCTGACGCTGGTGCTGCTGGTCGGCTGCCCCTGGCTGTTCACCTGGGAGCAGCGCAACGCGGCCTGGAAGGCCGTTCGCGAGCAGCTCACCCGGGAGGCCTTCGGCTCCCCCGCGCAGGAGCCGCCCCGGGACCCGGAGGCGGCGGGGCTGCCGCAGTCCTCCGTGGGCGGCGACGCGAACCTGGTCGTCTACAGCGGCTACCGGCCCTTCGTGGGGGCGGGCGACGAGGTCACCTCGTGGTCCTTCGCGATGCGCCTCATCCCCGAGGGCCACGAGGGGCTCCGGGCAGGAGCCGCCCCCGGTGCCCTTCGACACGGCCGCCCTGATCCGGCGGACGGCCGACGACCTGGACGCCCTGCCCGCGGCCGCGGCCTCCCCGGTGGACCGGATCCCCGGCCTGGAGGTCACGGAGAAGGTCTTCGTCCACGGCACGGAGCTGCGGCAGAACGCCCTCTTCGGGGAGGCGGTGTTCTGGCCCGGCGCCGCGGGCCGGTGGCCGCCCGAGGACAGGCCGGCCGACCAGCTCTCCTCGGAGCGCATCGCCGCGGCCCGGGGCGTCGTCGACGGCCCCGTGCGGCACTGCCTGGCCGCGCAGGTCCGCAGCTGGGGGACGGACCTGGTGCTGTCGGTCTTCGTCCAGACCGCGGTGAGCGGGGCGACGCTGTATGTGCAGGCCGACACCCTGGTGCTGACCCCGGTCCGGGAGGCCTACCGGGTCGCCGACTCCGTCTCCCGCCCCGGGGAGGCCGAGGAGACGGCGCCCGGGCTCGCCGAGGCGCTGCTGCTCAGCCGCTCGGTGCTGATGTCCGCGCTGCCGAACGCCTGTGCCGAGCTGCGCGCCCCGGCCCGCCGCGAACGGGCCCTGCAGGCGCAGCGGACGGCCGTCGCCGGCGACCGTCGCCACGACTTCGGGGCCCGGATCAGCCTGCGCGAGCTGGCCTCCTCGCACGCCTACCGCGACTTCTTCCAGAAGGTGGACGTCACGCGCATCGGCAAGCAGATCGAGCTGCAGATCCTCGGGACGCTCGCCGAGTTCCTCGCCGAACACGGCCTGGACCGGGGGGACCTGACGCGGCACCGGAACGTCATCCTCAACCAGGGGATCATGATGACCGGCGGCTCCATGAGCGGCAGCATCGCGGCGGGCTCCGGCGCCGCGGCCGTCTCCACCGGCGGCCCGCCCCTGACCGGTGCGGGCGGCACGGGGAGCGCGGCATGACCCCCCGGGATCCGGCTCCGCGGATCAACCACGGCATCGTGATCGGGGGCGACGCCCGGGTCACCGGCTCCGCCCTGGCCGCCGGGCACGGGGCGTTCGCACACAGGGGCGGCGCGGACGACGGGACGCTGCGCGCGGCGCTGGCCGCGATCGGCGAACTGCGCCGCCGCCTGGACGGGTTGGAGGGCGCCGACGCCGCCCGGGAGGAGGCCGACGCCCTGGCGGAGGACCTCAGGGCGGCGGAGCCCGGGGGTGTGGACGGGCGCCGGGTGGGCGAGCGGCTGACCCGGCTGCGGGCCCTCGTCGGCGACGCCACCGCGCTCACCGGGCTGGTCACCGCGGTCCACGAGAGCGTACGCGCGGTCACCGGTGGGTGAGCGGCCACGCCGTGGACGGTCGGCGGCGGCGATGGCGCTGTGCTGCGCCGCGATGGCGTCGGCGTGCTCGCTGCCGGGCGCGGGAGAGGGGTCGGGCGGGTCCGCCGAAGGACCGCGCACGACGGCCGTGTTCGCCCCGCGCGAGGCCGTGGACGCGGCACGGCTGCGGCAGATCGCCGGCCTCATGGCACAGCGCGCGGAGGGCTTCGGCTACGAGGACGTCACCGCGGAGGCCGACGCCGGCCGGGTCACGGTCTCCCTGCGCGGGGGGAGCGAGCGGGAGATCGCCTCGCTGGGGAAGCCCGCGGTCCTGGTCTTCCGGCCGGTGGTGATGCTGGAGGCCTCCGGCCGCGGCTCGCCCGCGCCACCGCCGGGGTCCACGGGCGGCTCCGGCGGCACCTCGGTGCCCGGCGGCGCGGAGTACGCCGCCCTGGACTGCTCGGTGCCGGCCCAGCGGGCCGAGCACCGGCGGGGCACCACGGACCGGGCCGTCGCCTGCGCCGAGCGGGCCGAGAGCGGTGCCTGGACGAAGTACCTGCTCGGGCCGGTGGCCCTGGGCGGCACCGACATCAGTGACGCGGAGGCCGTGCTGGACACGCAGAACGCCGCCGGCTGGCAGGTCCGGCTGACCTTCGGCAGCGGCGGCGCGCGGAAGTTCGCCGACCTCACCAGGAGCCTGGCGTCCCGGCTGAGCCCGGCCAACCAGTGCGCGATGGCGGCTCGACGGCGCCGTGCTGTCGGCGCCGCTGGTCAGCTCGGCCATCACCGGCGGCACAGCCGTCATCGCCGGCAACTACACCCGCAGCTCCGCCGGCCGGCTGGCCGCCCAGCTGAGCAGCGGCAGCCTGCCGACGGAGATGGAGGTCGTCTCCGTCACGCGCTGACCCCCCGGCGGTTCCGGTCGACTGAAGCCGGCGAGCCGGGTTCAGTTGACCGGGACCGTGCCCGAGGCCACCGAGGCCAGGCCGTGCAGGTCGCGGGCGCTGCCCGTGATCCCGGACAGGAAGCTCTGGGCCCGGGGCGAGGCCTTGTCGGTCAGCCACTCCGGGTCGACGTCGCAGACCGTGATCCTGACGCCGGTGCCCTCCAGGGCGAGCGGCAGGGTGTGCACGACCGTGGAGGGGAAGCTCAGGATCGTGTGGCCGATCGGGCCACGACGCGCGATCAGTTCCAGCGGCAGGTCGGGCCGCACGATCTGCAGCCCGGTCTCCACCGACAGCCGGTGCAGCTTGTCGGCGCTCTCCCGGCGGTGCGCGAAGTAGCGGGTGGCGCCGTGCGCCCGGGTCAGGGCCGCGACGGCGGTCAGGTAGCGCTCGGGATCGACGACCCCGGTCTCCACCAGGGAGGTGCCGACGATGTCGGTGCCGGCGCTGACCCTGGGCGGCCCGAACCGCGCCCGGGTCCAGGCGAAGCGGTTGGTCCGCAACGCCATCCCGGGAGGAGGCGAGGCGGGCATCGAGCTGAACAGCTCGACACGCCTTCCGGCGCCGGGGGTGAGACGGCGCCGGGCGGCCGAGGCGAAGACGCCGAAGGCCGCGTCCGCCGGCGAGAGCCGGCGGCCGCTGCGGTGCCAGCGGACGAGCCGGGCACCCCGGGTGAGGAGTTCGGTGAACTCCATGGTCGCCGTGCCGTCGTCCACGACGGTGATCTCCTTCGCCCGGCTGAGCGGCAGGAGCACCTGCACCAGCCGGGAGAAGGGGTCACCCAGGACGATCCGACGCGCGGCCCGCAGGGCCGGCATCAGCTCGGCGGCGGTGCGCAGCAACGAGCCCCGGGAGGAACGGGCCTCGCACCAGCGCACGGTGATGCCCTCGTCCATCGCCAGTTCCGTCATGCGACGGAGCTGGCCACGCGTCATGGGGTCACGCGGGGCGAGGGCGACGATGGTGAGCGGCCGCCCGGACGCCACCGGGCCCGGGACGGCCGTGACCGTCCCGGGCCGCGGTGTGGGCACCGCGGGCGGGTGAACATGCGCCCACTCCAGCACGTTGAGCAGCTGAACGGGGCTCTCTACGAGTGCCAGAGTGCCGCTGTCGCCCATGGGTCAGGCCGACACCGTCTCGGCCTCGGCGGCGGCGGCCGCCTGGGCCGCCTCCTGCTCGGCGATGACGCCGGGCACGCGGCGCAGCTTCTTCATCGGGCCGAGCTCGCCCTCGTAGACCTTCTTGACACCGTCGCCGAGCGCCTGCTCGATGATGCGGATGTCGCGGACCAGGCGGTCCAGGCCCTGCGGCTCGACGGACGCGGCCTGGTCCGAGCCCCAGTTGGCACGGTCGAGGGTGATGTGGCGCTCGACGAAGACGGCGCCCAGGGCGACGGCCGCGAGGGTGGTCTGCAGGCCGATCTCGTGGCCGGAGTAGCCGACCGGCACGTTCGGGAACTCGTTCTGCAGGGTGTTGATCATCCGCAGGTTGAGCTCCTCGTGCTTCGCCGGGTAGGTCGACGTGGCGTGGCACAGGATGATGTTCTCGCTGCCGAGCACCTCCACCGCGTGGCGGATCTGCTTCGGGGTCGACATGCCGGTCGAGAGGATGACCGTCTTGCCGGTGGCGCGCAGGGCGCGCAGCAGCTCGTCGTCGGTCAGCGAGGCCGAGGCGACCTTGTGGACCCGGACGTTCTCGAACTTCTCCAGGAACGCGACCGAGGGGACGTCCCACGGGGAGGCGAACCAGTCGATGCCCTTCTTGGTGCAGTACTCGTCGATCGCGCGGTACTCGTCCTCACCGAACTCCACCTTGTGGCGGTAGTCGATGTAGGTCATGCGGCCCCAGGGGGTGTCGCGCTCGATGTCCCACTGGTCGCGCGGGGTGCAGATCTCCGGAGTGCGCTTCTGGAACTTCACACCGTCGGCGCCGGCCTCCACGGCCGCGTCGATCAGGGCGAAGGCGTCCTCGAGGGAGCCGTTGTGGTTGATGCCGATCTCGCCGGTGACGTAGACGGGCTGGCCGGGGCCGACCAGGCGGTCGCCGATCGGACGAAGGCGGGCGTTGGTGGTGGTCACTGCGAGAGTTCCCTTCGGGAAAGTGAGGGGCCGAGGATCCACGAGGCGATCTCGCGGATAGCTCCGCTTCCTCCGGGCGTTGCGGTGATGGAGCGGGCGGCGTCCTTGACGATGTCGTGCGCGTTGGCGACGGCCGTGGGCCAGCCGACGAGCGCGAAACAGCCGAGGTCGTTGACGTCGTTGCCGACGTACAGGACCCGCTCGGGGGCGATTCCCTGCTCCTCGCACCACTGCTTGAGTGCGAGGTCCTTGCGGTCGATGCCGTGGAGCACGGGGACCTTGAGCTTGCGGGCCCGCGCGGCGACGACCGGGTTGGTCTCCGTGGACAGGATCAGGACGGGCAGGCCGTTGTCGCGCAGGGCGGCGATCCCGAGTCCGTCACCGCGGTGCACGGTGACGGCCTCGCGTCCTTCGGAGTCGACCAGCACCGTGTCGTCGGTCTGGGTGCCGTCGAAGTCGAGTACGACCGCGTCGACGTCGTCGCGGGTCGGGCGCGCCGGCGCCTCGGGGGCGGCGTCCGCGGCGGGGTCGAGCAGCGGGGCCAGGGCGCGGGCGCGAGCCAGGTCGTCCGGCTCGTCGACCTCCAGGACCTTGGCCGGGTCGGTGCGCACCAGCGCGGTGTGGCCGAAGAAGCGGTGCTTGGCCTCGCGGAAGCCCGGGACGCGCATCGCGTAGGCGGCGCCGGTCTCCAGCAGGTCCTGCGGCCGGTCCTGGCGGCGCGGGCGGTGGGCCTTGTCGTGGTTGACGCCGTAGCCGCCGGTCGCGGCGGCCACCGTCGTACGGGCCCGGCCGCCCTCGGCGGCCTCGTCGGCGGCCGCGGCGGCGGCGCCGATCTGGTCGGCGGCGTCGCGCCAGATGAAGCCGTGGAAGGGGGCCACGGTCACGGCGGTGTCCGCGCCGTCCTCGACGACCGCGGCGGCCACGCCGTTGACGTCCTCGGTGGTGATGAACGGGCTGGTGCACTGGACGAGCAGCACCACGTCGGCGCCGCGGCCGGTCATCGCCTCGTGCGCGTCCATCGCGTGCAGGACCGCGGCCTCGCTGGTCGCGGTGTCCCCGGCGATGGCTGCCGGTCGCAGGACGACCTCGGCGCCGGCGGTGCGGGCCGCGTCGGCGATGGCGGGGTCGTCGGTGGAGACGACGACGTCGGTGACCAGCCCGGCCTCGGTGCAGGCCCGCACGGCGCGGGCGACCAGCGGCACGCCGCCGACCGTGGCCAGGTTCTTGCCGGGTACGCCCTTCGAGCCGCCGCGGGCGGGAATGACGGCCAACACCGTTGGCATGGTGGCTCCTTGCGATTTGGGGTGCGGGTTCACAGCTGCCCCCACCTGCGGATCACGGGCGCGACGCGCTGCACGCCCTGGCGGTACGCGGCACGCGCGGAGTTGCGCGCGATGTCGCGCACGGCCCGGCGCAGCGGACTGGGCTCGGTGGGCTCGGTCGCGGCGCCCGGCAGGGGCTCGCCCTTGGGGTCGAGGCCGTGGCGGGCGAGGACGCCGGGCAGGTAACCGGGCGCGGTGGTGGTCGTGTAGTACGGCGCCAGCGGCGGGAGCACGGGGGCGGCGGCCAGTGCCGTGACGCGCTCGCGCACGGTACGGAAGGGGTCGCCGCCGGAGGCGATGCCCTGGGCGCGGGCCCACTCGGGGTGCACCCTCGGCACGTCGCCGGAGTCGATCTGGTCCCAGGAGGCGTAGGCGCCGGAACCGAGGAAGTGGTGGTTGCCCAGCGCCTCGCGGATGCCGAGATCGGTGAGGACGGCCGTGGGGATGCCGCGGTGCATGGACTCCAGCGCCGCCGTGGAGCTCACCGTGACCAGCAGGTCGGTGCGGTCCAGGACCTCGCCCATGTGCCCGTAGACGAGCTTGAGGTTCTTCGGCGGGTCCAGCTTGGACACCAGCTTCTGGTACGGCTGTTCCTCGATGTGCGTGGTGTGCTCACCGGGCTTGCTGCGCAGCTTGACCAGGACCTCGCGCTCCGGGTGGAAGCGCGCGTGGTCCACCGCGCGGCGCAGCAGGTACGTACGGTCCTTGCGGCTGTCCGGCACGGAGGGCTGGACGGCGAAGACCACGGTGAAGGGGCGGTCCGCGGAGGACTCGTAGGGCTTGCCCTCCAGGAAGGGCAGGGCGGTCTCGACGATCGTCCCGGCGTCCGTGCCGACGCCCTCGTAGACCTCGCGGAAGCGCCGCGCGTCGTGGGCGCTGTTGGCGAGCACCGCGTCGGCGCCGGCCCGCAGCAGGAGCCCGTCGGCGAGCTTCTCGTAGACGACCCCGACGTAGCCGGTCACGACGACCGGACGGCGGGGGGTGCCCTGCCACGCGCGGGCGAGTCCGTGCAGCATGGCCTGGACGGAGCCGCCGACGCAGGAGAGCACGACCACGTCCGCCGTGTCACGGGAGGTCCCGGCCAGGAACTGTGCCGCGGTGACCTCGCGCATCGAGTCCGCGGGGATGCCGACCTCCGCGAGCTGGCGCTCGGTCGGGGTCGCCCGGCCACGGAGCAGGCGGGCGTCGAGCCGCGCCTCCGGGGCGATGCGGCGCGCCGTCAGCGCACCCCATTTCCATCGGGTGTCCGAGTCGGCGAGGACGGTGACCCTCATCGGGTCGGCGGTACTTGCTGGCACGCCGCAGACGGTAGGAATGCATTCCGAGCGGGTCTCCAACGCAACGCCAACGGACGGTTAACAACACGCCGCCGAATGAAGAATCGGCCGCCCCCGGCACCGGATTCATGATTCCGACATCTCCCGTTCACCTCGGGGTGGGGGAGGCGTCAGGGCGGGGGACGAGCCACCCCATAGGGTGCGCGACGTGGTTAAGCTCTCCGTCATCGTCCCGTTCTACAACGTGCAGGCTTTTGCTCCTGACATGTTGAGGAGCCTCCGCGCGAATGCCCGCGCGGATTTCGAGTTCATTCTCGTGAACGACTGCGCAACGGACGACACCCCCGGGATCCTCGAACGCGCGCTGCCCGACCTGCCCGGGGCGATACTCGTCTCCCACGAGCGCAACGGCGGGCTCGCCACCGCCCGCAACACGGGCATCGACGCCGCCCGGGGCGAGTACCTGACCTTCCTGGACGGCGACGACTGGCTGGCCGAGGGCTACCTCCCGCGCCTGCTGGAGGCCATCGAGACCCTCGGCACCGACTTCGTGCGCACCGACCACGTCGTCTCGCACGGGCGCCGGCGCACCGTCGCCCGGGTGCCGCACGGCCGTCGCGGGGTCGCCCTCGACCCGCGCCAGGCGATCCTCCCGGCCGACCGCACGACCTCGGTGGACTACCCGTACGCCTGGGCCGGCATCTACCACCGGCGGCTGGTCGACGCGGGGCTGCTGCACTTCCCCGACGGGCTGCGCACCGCCGAGGACCGGCCGTGGATCTGGCGGCTGCACCGCGAGGCGAAGTCCTTCGCGGTCGTCGGCCTGCTGGGCGTCTTCTACCGGCGCGGGGTGGCCACCTCGCTCACGCAGATCGGCGACGTCCGGCAGCTGGACTTCATCCGCTCCTTCGACCAGGTCCTCGCCGAGACCGCGGCGGACCCCGACGCGGACCGCTTCCTGCCCAAGGCGGTGCGCACCTACTGCGCGGTGATCGCGCACCACCTGGGCGCCATGGGCCGCTACGAGCCCCGGGTCGCGCGCAGGCTGAAGGCGCTGAGCGCGGCGGCCCTGAAGCAGATGCCGCAGGACATCCTGAACGAGGCGCTGGACTCGATGGACATGAAGCGCAGCGTGCTGCTGCGCAGGACGCGCAGGCGGCTCGCCGTCGCCGGGGCGGTGGCCGCCTGATGCCCCGCACCCAGCTGTTCCTGGCGTCGACGCTGTTCGGCGCCGCCACGGTGGCGGCCGCGCTGGACGCCGGGCTGTTCGCCCCGGCCGACCGCAGGCTGCTGCTGGTCAGCAACAACGCCGCCGTCCCCGAGATCTCGCCGGCGCTGGACACGGCCCCCGGCTTCGGGGCGCTGCGCTCCCGCTTCGACCGGGTGCTCTCGTGGAACGACACGATCGCCCCGCTGCACCCGTCGGGCTGGTCGCCCCGCCCCGAGGACGTACCGCTGTGGGAGCGCCACCTGCGGCGCCTGTGGGGTCTGGGCCAGGACGAGGTCGAGCTGGTCGTCGAGTCCCTGCACGTCGAGCCGGCCCTGGCGCTGGTGAACGTCTTCCCGGGCGCGCCCGTCGGGGTGTACGCCGACGGCCTCATGGTCTACGGCCCGACCCGGGACAAGCTGGACCCGCTGGTCACGACCCGGGTCGACCGGGTGCTGCACCTGGACCTGGTCCCCGGACTGCGGCCGCTGCTGCTGTCGGAGCACGACGTCCCCGCCGGGCTCGTCCCGGCGGACGCCTTCACCGCGGTCCTCGCGGGGATCGCGGAGCACGACGCGGCCCCGGCCCCGCTCCCCGAGGGCGGCGCGCTGCTGCTCGGCCAGTACCTGTCGGCGCTGGACGTCCTCACCGCCGACGAGGAGGAGGAGCTGCACGTCCGCATGGTGCGCGGAGCCGTCGCGGCGGGTCACCGGACGGTGGTCTTCAAGCCGCACCCGACGGCGCCCGCCCACTGGTCGCGGCGGCTGGAGCGGGAGGCGGAGACCCTGGGCGCGGAGCTGACCGTGGCCGGGGCGTCCGAGCTCGCCGAGGTCCTCTTCCTGCGGACCCGGCCGCGGCTGGTCGCCGGCTGCTTCTCCACCGCGCTGTTCACCGCGTCCGCGGTGTACGGGCTGCCGGTCGCCCGGGTGGGCACGGAGCTGGTGCTGGAGCGGCTGTCGCCGTACCCGAACAGCAATCGCGTGCCCGTCACGATCGCCGACCGCCTCCTGCCGGACCTGGAGGACCCGCAGGCGCTGCAGGCCTGGCGGCCGCCGACGGCGGAGCGGGTCGAACGCGAGCTGGCCTCCCTGGTGCGCGCCGTGGGCTACTGCATGCAGCCCCAGACGTACGCGCACCTGCGGGACGACGCGGTACGCCACCTGACCGACGGCCTGGACGCCGGCACCTGGCGCTACTTCAGGCGGCGCCGGCTGGCGTCGCTGGGGCTGCCGGGGGCGGTGCCGTCCCAGCTGGCGTTCCTGCCGGCCAACCCGGCCGTGCGCCGGGTCGCGCGGCGGATCAAGCGGGTCACGTCACGCCGCTGACCGCGGACGCCGACGCCACCGGGGGCCGGCGCGGACCACCGCGCCGGCCCCTGAGCACGCGGGCCGCCGGAGGGACCGGGCCGCACGCCGCGTCGGGCGCGTGACGACGCGGGCTACCGCGCGGGGTCCGGGGCGAGGGTCGCGGCGATGCCCGCGACGAGGATCCGCAGGCCGGTCTCGAAGCGTGCCTCGTAGTGGTCGAACATCTCCCGTCCGGCCCCTCCACCGCGCACCGGACGCGCCGCTCGACGGCGGGAGGCGGCTCTTCGACGTCCTGCGCGGCCCCCACTTCACCGTGCTGGCGGTCGGCGCCGAGCCGCCCGCGGACCTGCCGGGCTTCGTCCGCACGCACCGCGCCCGGCCCGGCGACCCGGTCCACCGGGAGTACGGCGAGGGCCTGTTCGTCGTCCGCCCGGACGGCTACCTCGGCATCGCCACGCACGACCCGGAGCGCGTCACCGCCTTGCTCGCCCGCTTCGCCGGATGCCTCAGAACACCTCCGAGGGGACGTACGTCCCCCAGACCTCGCGGAGCGCGTCGCAGACCTCGCCCACCGTGGCACGGGCGCGCAGCGCGTCCCTCATCGGGTACAGGACCTCCTCCGTGCCCTCGGCGGCCTTCCGCAGCGCGGCCAGCGCCGAGTCCACGGCCCGCCGGTCGCGCCCGGCCCGCAGCGCGGCCAGCCGCGCCACCTGCGCCGCCTCGATCGCCGGGTCGACGCGCAGCGGCTCGTACGGTTCCTCCTCCGCCAGCCGGAAGCGGTTGACGCCGACGACCACCCGCTCCCCGGAGTCGGTCTCCCGGGCGATCCGGTACGCGTTGCGCTCGATCTCGGCCTTCTGGAAGCCGCGTTCGATCGCGCTCACCGCCCCGCCGAGCTCCTCCACCCTGGCCATCAGGTCAAGTGCGGCCGCCTCGACGGCGTCGGTCATCGACTCCACGACGTAGGACCCGGCGAAGGGGTCCACGGTCGCCGTCACGTCGGTCTCGTACGCCAGGACCTGCTGGGTGCGCAGCGCGAGCCGGGCGGACTTCTCGGTGGGGAGCGCGATCGCCTCGTCGAAGGAGTTGGTGTGCAGCGACTGGGTGCCGCCGAGCACGGCGGCCAGCCCCTGGACGGCGACCCGCACCAGGTTCACCTCCGGCTGCTGGGCGGTGAGTTGCACGCCCGCGGTCTGGGTGTGGAAGCGCAGCATCTGCGACCTGGGGTTCCTCGCCCCGAACTCCTCGCGCATGACCCGGGCCCAGATGCGGCGGGCGGCACGGAACTTGGCCACCTCCTCCAGGAGGGTCGTGCGCGAGACGAAGAAGAAGGACAGCCGCGGCGCGAAGTCGTCGACGTCCATGCCGGCGGCGAGGGCGGTACGGACGTACTCGACGCCGTCGGCGAGCGTGAAGGCGATCTCCTGCGCGGGCGAGGCACCGGCCTCGGCCATGTGGTAGCCGGAGATGGAGATGGTGTTCCAGCGCGGGATCTCGGCGCGGCAGTAGCGGAAGAGGTCCGCGACCAGCCGGAGCGAGGGCTTGGGCGGGAAGATGTAGGTCCCGCGGGCGATGTACTCCTTGAGCACGTCGTTCTGGATCGTGCCGGTGAGCCGGTCCGCGGGGACCCCCTGCTCCTCGCCGACCAGCTGGTACATCAGGAGCAGCAGGGCCGCGGGCGCGTTGATCGTCATCGAGGTGGAGACCCGGTCGAGCGGGATGCCGTCGAACAGCACCCGCATGTCCTCGACCGAGTCGACGGCCACGCCGACCTTGCCGACCTCGCCGTGGGCGAGGGGCGCATCGCTGTCGTGGCCCATCTGGGTCGGCAGGTCGAAGGCGACGGACAGACCGGTGGTGCCGTGGGCGATCAGCTGCCGGTAGCGCGCGTTGGACTCGGCGGCGGTGCCGAAGCCCGCGTACTGGCGCATCGTCCAGGGCCGCGTGGTGTACATGGCCGGGTGGACGCCGCGGGTGTACGGGTAGCCGCCCGGCTCACCGAGCCGTTCGGCCGGGTCCCAGCCGTCCAGGGACCCGGGGCCGTAGACGGGCTCGATCGGCAGACCGGATTCGGACTCGCGTGCCATGTCTCGTGCCTCCAGCGACTCGGGGCCCCTTTCCTCAGTGTGCGGCGATCGGTGCCCGCGCCGGTGCAACTACATGCCGGGGAAATCAGTCAAAGGGTGTACCGACTCATCACCAGGGGGACCACGTGGCACTCATATCCGTCGCAAGACCGCGCGCGGCGGCAGCGGCCGCCGCGCTTCTCACCGCGGCCCTCCTCGCCGGCTGCACGGCCCAGGCGAGCGAGCCCAGCGCCAGGGGCTCCGTGGCACCGGACGCCTCGGCCGGCACGGCGAGCCCCTCCGCGAGCCCGAGCACGAGCCCGAGCACGGCGCCGTCCACCGGCTCCGCCTCCCCGACGGCCTCCGCTTCCGCCTCCGCCTCCGCCACGGCCACGAAGAAGCCGAAGGCCGACCGCACCCCCCGGCCGGTCGTCGTCATCGCGCGGGGCAGCACCAGCGCCCGGGTCCGCGAGCTGCAGGCCCGGCTGAAGCAGCTCGGCTTCTTCGGCCGCAACCCC
Source organism: Streptomyces sp. NPDC008238 (assembly GCF_042956445.1). NCBI lineage: Bacteria > Bacillati > Actinomycetota > Actinomycetes > Kitasatosporales > Streptomycetaceae > Streptomyces > Streptomyces sp. NPDC008238. The sequence continues at coordinate 496,320 of NZ_JBIBGK010000002.1, forward strand.
ACCGGCTACTACGGGGACGTCACCGTCTCCGCCGTCCGCGCCTTCCAGTCCCGCAACAAGCTGCCGGTCACGGGCACCGTCACCGACAAGACCTGGGCGAAGCTGCGTTCGGTCACCCGGCAGCCCACCCACGACGCCATGTACCCGCCGACCGCCAACACGGTGGCCAAGCTGGACCCGCGCTGCATGACGGGCCGCGTGCTGTGCGTCAGCAAGACCAGCCGCACCCTGGCCTGGGTCGTGAACGGCAGGGTCGTCTCGGCGATGGACGTCCGCTTCGGCTCCCAGTACACGCCGACCCGCGAGGGCACCTTCAGCGTCTTCGCCAAGAGCCGCAACCACGTGTCGACGATCTACCACACGCCCATGCCGTACGCGATGTTCTTCAGCGGCGGCCAGGCGGTGCACTACTCCGCCGACTTCGCGGCCCGCGGCTACGCGGGGGCCTCGCACGGCTGCGTCAACGTGCGCGACCGGGCCAGGATCTCGGCGCTCTTCGACCAGGTGCGGATCGGCGACAAGGTCGTCGTCTACTGGTGAGCCCGGGCCAGGAGCCCGTCCAGCGCCCGCCCGAACAGCAACCGGCCGGCCCACGCGGTGGGCCGGTCGAACACCCCCGGCAGCGGGCGCACCCGCAGGTCCTCGCGCCACACCACCCGCGAGCCCCCGCCCTCGCGCGGCCACACCTCGATCTCGGCCCAGCCGAGCACGGTCCGGCCGCGCTTCTCCAGCCGGCAGCGCCCGGGACGGCCCGCCTCCGGCGGCTCCCATCGCACGACGTCCATGGGGTCGTCGACGACCGCCCGCCCGATCCCGGTGCGCGCCGTGAACGACCGCTCCCCCGTCACGACGGCGGTGGTGAACGGCACCAGCTCGGCGTGGCGTTCCCAGTCGGTGACCCGGCGCCAGGCCTCGGCGGCGGGGAGCGGGCAGTGCCGCTCGATCCGGAAGATCACGGAATCGACCCTACGCCGCCGTCCCCGGGGCGGTACGTGAGGACGCGGGCGGAGCGGGGGGAAAGCGCTCCGCCCGCGTCCCTCGTTGGGGGCCCGATACGGGGGGACCGGGCGACCCCTCGACCGATGACCAGTCGGTCTACTGGTTAAAGCGCCCTGGGGGCCGAAAGTGTCACACCCCGGACCCGCCGCGCCCGGGAGCGCGGCCGGGAGAGGGGAGCCGCCCGGCCGCGCTCGGGTGCGGACCCCTGGGCACGGAAAGGCCCGGATCCGCGGGGGCCGATGACCAGTCGGCCCCTCCTCAGAAGCGCACGGCGGCCGGGAAGTGTCACTCCCCGTGGGTGCCGTGCGAGCCGTGGGTGCCGTGGGTGCCGTGAGAGCCGTGTCCGGAACGCGGTTCCGGCCTCCCGTCGGCCGGTGCGGGACGGGAGGTCGCCGCCGGGCGGGACGTCGGTACGGACGGGCCCGCCCGGAGGGCCGGAGGGCCATCGGCGGTGCCGCGCGGGGCGCGGCCCCCGTGGCGGTGGGGTCCGCCGGAACGATTCTTCCAACGGCCGCGGCCGTCCTGCGAGTCATTGCCGCCCGACTCGTCACCTCTCCGGGCCTTGCCGCCGTTCGCACCGTTCCCGGCGTTCCCGCCGTCCCCGGCGTTCCAGCCGAGCAGTCCGGCACAGTAGCGGCGGACCTGCTGCTGACCGCCGCCGCCCGCAGCCGTGCGCAGCTGCTTGTAGGCCTGCTCGTCCACGCCCTTGCGGTGCCGACCGGCCGCGGCGTAGGCGCGGCACAGCGCCTTGTGGTCCAGGGCCGCCGTGACCGGCGCCGTGGAGGACGGCGTACCGGCGGGCCGGCCGGGGACGACCGTGCCGTGGGTGCCGCCGGCGCCGCCCGCCGGGCGGTCGCTGCCGGAGCCGGGGCGGGAGGAGACCGGCGGGGCGGTACGGCCCGGGGACGGCGAACCGCTGTCCGAGGCGGCCGTGGCCGCGCCCTGGGTGTGGACCGGGGTCGGGTCCGGGACGCCGTAGCCGAGCAGGGCGGGCAGCGCGCCCGCGGCGGCCGCCACGCTCACCCCCGCCACCGCCGCGGTCGCGATCAGCGACCCGGTCAGCGAACGGGTCTGACGGGCCGTACGGTTGCGGACGCTGCGGGACACCCCGCCCGCGCCCGCGCCGGGCGACCAGTCGTCGGACGCGCCCAGGCGGACGTCCGCGGGGTCCGCCGTGAGCGCCCGGTCGTCACGCGCGGCGCGGAAGGCGGCGACGGCCGCCTCCTCGCGCTCCGGGTCGAGGGCCGCGGGCTCCGCGGCGGCGGACAGCAGCCCCGCGAGGGCGGCGGCACGCTCGTCGCGCCAGGCCCGCCCGGCGGGGTCGTCACCGTGGGCACCCCGCAGCAACCGCTCCGCGGTGGCGTCGTCCAGCCAGTCGTGTCCTCGGTTATCGCTCATCTCATGTCCTCAAGCGTTCGGGGCGCCGAAAACGTCACACTCGACGAGCCGCCGTCGGAATCCAGCAGCTCGGCGAGACGGCGCAGGCCGCGACTGGTGGCCATGCGCATCGCACCGGGCCTCTTGCCGACGACCTCGGCCGCCGACCGGGAGTCCAGGCCCATCACCACGCGCAGCAGTACGGCCTCGGCCTGGTCCTGGGGAAGGGCGGCGATGGCCGCCAGCGCGGCACCGGTGCCCACCGCGGCGACCGCCTCCTCGGCGGTGTCCGAGACGGACGGCCGGTCGACCAGTTCCTCCACGCCGGCGGCGGCCAGCGGCCGGCGGCCCACCGCCCGCAGGTGGTCCAGCGCGCGGTTGCGGGCGACCCGGGCGGCCCAGCCGCGTACCGCGTCCCCGTCGCCGCTGAAGCCCGGCAGGTCGCGCGCTATCTGCAACCACGCCTCCGACGCCACGTCCTCGGCGTCCCCAGCGCCGACCAGTGAGCGTATGTACTGCAGCAGTTGCGGCTGCACCGCTCGGTACACGAACCGGAAGCCGTCCTCGTCCCCCTCCTGCGCCGCGCGTACCGCGGTCGCCAAATCCACGTTCGAGCCTCCCCCTCGGAATCGCGCACCATACTGCCGCATGGTGGGCGGCCGCAGGGCCCCCGGGGCGGTTACCGGCCGGTCACCAAGGGTCAGGACAGCAGCCTGGCGAGCCGCTTGAGGCCGCGGTGCGCCGCCGTGCGGACCGCTCCCGCCCGTTTGCCCAGCACCCGGGCCGCGGAGCCCCCGTCGAGCCCGACGACGACGCGCAGCAGGACCGCCTCCGCCTGGTCGGGCGGCAGCGAGGCGATCAGGGAGAGCGCGCGTCGTGTGGCGAGCGCCTCCAGCGCGCGGTCGGCGGTGTCCTCGGCCGCGGGGAGGTCCAGCAGTTCGGCGTCGAAGGGCCGGGCGCGGGGCCTGGTGTCCTGGCGCCGCAGGTGGTCCAGGGCGCGGTGCCGGGCTATGGTCGCCGCCCAGCCGCGGAAGCCCGCCCCGTCGCCGCGGAACCGGCCGAGGTCGCGGGCGATTTCGAGCCAGGCCTCGGAGGTGACGTCCTCGGCCTCGTCACCGACGAGGCCGCGCACGTAGCCGAGCAGCAGCGGCTGGACGAGCCGGTAGACGACCGCGAAGGCGTGCTCGTCCCCGCCCTGGGCGCGCCGGACCGCGGCCCCGAGCTCCATGTCGCGGTCGGCCCGCGGATCGTGGCGCCCCCCGTTGCTGGCCACACCGTCCCCTCGAATCGCCGGCATCCTGTACAGCGTGGATTCGCACTGAATCGTCACACCTGCCGGGCCGCGTGGCGATGGGTGTGACGTTTTCGGCCGCGCCGGCGCTTTAACAATCAGAAGCGGCCGGAGACGCTCCTGTGGGGGGAGGCGGACTTCGGCCGCTTCACCTGTGTGCGCCCGAGCGCGCCGGTTCAGCCGGCGCGCTCGGCGAGGGCGCTGAAGTCCTGCCAGCTCAGGGCGGGCGGACCGGGGTCCCAGAGCTTCTGGGTGAGCGCGCGCAGCGGCATCCGGATGCCGGCCGCGACCTCCTCCTCGGTCTGGGCGTCGGCCCGGTCGCACCAGACCGCCAGCCGCGCGCCGAGGATGCGGTCCGGCCCCGACAGCGCCGCGGGCACGGCGTCGTCCCGGTAGACGACGGCCGGGGTCCACTCCTCGTAGATGCGCCGCCCGCTGGGGTAGGGGAAGTTCTCCGGCGCGCCGAGGACGTAGTAGAGGTACCAGGAGTTGAGGTTGAGCAGCTGCCGGCCCTCGCGCAGGTACTCCTCGGGCAGCCGTCCGCGCAGTTTGTTGCTGGACCAGTAGGCCACCACCCGGTCCGGGTCCGCGGTGACCCGGGCGCCGTCGGAGAAGCCGTCGTTCCACGCCTCGACCCGTTTGCCGAGCGAGCGCAGCGTGGCGGCGCGGTCGTTGAGCCAGCCGGCCGCCGCGTCGGCCACACCCGCGTCCGGGCCGTAGCGCTCGCGCGCGTACGCGGCGACCTGCGGGAAGGACGCCTCCGGGTCGTCCGTCACGAGCGGTCCGTACTCGTCGCCGCCGACGTGCCAGTAGGTGCCGGGGAAGAGCGGCGCGTACTCCTTGATCAGGTCGTCGACGACGGCCGCCGCGCCGGGCCGGGAGACGTCGAGCGCCCCGCGCACGGGCGTGCCGTTCGCGGAGCGCAGCTGGAGGTCCGGGTGGGCGTCGAGCACGGCGCCCATGTGGCCGGGGCTGTCGATCTCGGGGACGACGGTGATGTGCCGCTGCGCGGCGAGTTCGACGACGGCGCGGACGTCCTCCTTGGACAGGTGCCGGGCCGAGACGACCTCGGGGTGGCTGTCGCTCTGCACGCGGAAGCCCTGGTCGTCGCTGAGGTGCAGGTGGAGCTGGTTGTACTTCAGGTCGCCCAGCTCGCGGACCCGGGCCTCCAGCCACTCGCGGCTGAAGTACTTGCGGCCGATGTCGATCATCAGCCCGCGCTCCGGGCGGTCCGGACCGTCCTCGACGGTGCCGGCCGGCACCCTTCCGGTGGAACGGACCGCCTGGAGGAGGGTGCGGGTGCCGTAGAAGACCCCGGCGTCGGTGCCGGCGCGCACTGTCACCCCGTCGGCCGAACTTGTCATCTCGTACGACTCCGGCCCCGAATTACTCCGTTCGAGTGAAAGCGAGATGTCCCCCGGTCCGGCGGGCCCGCTGGCGTACGGCCGGCGGAGCTCCCCCGCGAGCAGCCGCGCCTCGTCCTCCACCGCGCTCCCGGCGGGCGCCACCACCCGCGAGCCCGGTCCCGGGACGAAGGCGGCGTCCCCGGCGGCGGGCGTGAAGGAACGGACGGCGGGGATCGACGGGAACCCGGCGGACGTGCCCGCCTGCCCCGTCCGCGGGGCGCCGGGGGTGGTGGTCCCCACGGGCGCGGCGAGCGCCGGGCCCGCCCCGAGCACGGCGGTCAGTACGGCCGTCGCCGCGTACGCCGACGCACGTTTCGCCCGCATCTGCCACATGATCCGAATTTATGCCCGCTGTGTGGATCTCGCCGCGCGGACCTGGAGAAGTCGTGCACTTTCGTTCCCGTACGAGTGAAATTCGCGCATCCGTCGTACAGGGCCGAACATAGGCCGATACGGTGGTCGTCACTCGCCGTCCCACTGTGGTTCACGCCGCGCAGCCGCCTCGCGGTTCCCCCCACGGCCGTCACCGTTCCCTCCCAGGAGCCCACCGCTGTCCAGCGACACCCCCGCCGTCCCGCCACGGGCCCCGGCGCACCTCCCCGCGCAGTCGCGCGGCCGCGTGCCCCGGCCCGCCCCGGCGATCCGCCCCGGCCTCCCCCACGGCCTGCGGCGGCTCAACGACGCCTCGCCCGGCGCGGCCGAAGCCGTCCTGCTGAGCTGTTGCGGCAGCCTGCGCTGGGCCCGCCGGGTCGCCGCGCACCGCCCCTACCCCGACCTGGACGCGCTGCTGGCCGCCGCCGACGAGGCCGCCTACGACCTCACGCCCGCCGACCTCGCCGAGGCGCTGGCCGCCGAGGCCTCCGGCGCCCCGCCGGACTCCGCCCCCACCCGCGGCCACCTCGCCGCGCACACGGCGCTGCGGGCCGCGCAGGCCGCGTACGAGGCGCGCTTCGGCCATGTCTTCGTGCTGTCCCTCGACGGCGTGCACCCCGGAGAGTCCCTCGACCGGATGCTGGCGTCACTCCGTCAGCGTCTGGGCAACGACCCGGACGAGGAACGGGTCACGGCCGCCGAGGAACTGCGCCGCGTCACCCGCTCCCGCCTGGTGCGACTGGCCCTCGGGGACGCGCGGGGCGGGCCCGGGGTTCCCGGCCGATACACCCACACGTGCGGGATCGATCACACCTGAAGGACCCGGCAGGACGTAGCCGACAAGCCGTCGCTACGATGGCCAGGGCCGGTGGACCGTACCCGGCCGGGCCGACCGACCAACGAAGCCGGCAGGCCCCACATCCGCTCCCGGAGGGTTTTTTCCGTGCCGGCTGGAACGTTGTACCGCGGCCGGGAAGGCATGTGGTCATGGGTGGCTCATCGAGTCACCGGTGTCCTCATCTTCTTCTTCCTGTTCGTCCACGTCCTCGACACCGCACTGGTGCGTGTCTCCCCCGAGGACTACGACAAGGTCGTCAACACCTACAAGCAGCCCATCGTCAGCCTGCTCGAGTACGGGCTGGTCGCGGCTGTCCTCTTCCACGCTCTGAACGGCCTGCGCGTCATCGCCGTCGACTTCTGGTCCAAGGGCCCCAAGTACCAGAAGCAGATGCTGTGGACCGTCGTCGGAATCTGGGTCGTGCTGATGATCGGGGCCATCTACCCCGTCCTCGGCCACGCCGCACGAGTGCTGTTCGGGAGCTGAGCGAAGTCATGTCCGCAACCGAACACGTGGAGCTCAGCTCCTCCAGCGCCGCCTACGGCCCCGACAACCCGGCCCCGGTCATCGAGGCGCCGCGCGCCCGCACCAAGCGCACCCCGCGCAGCACCCGGACCAACTTCGAGATGTACGGCTGGCTGTTCATGCGCCTGTCCGGCATCGTCCTGGTCGTCCTGGTCATCGGTCACCTGCTGATCCAGCTGGTCCTCGACGGCGGCGTGACCAAGGTCGGGTTCGCCTTCGTCGCCGGCCGCTGGGCCTCGCCCTTCTGGCAGACCTGGGACCTGGTCATGCTGTGGCTGGCGATGCTGCACGGCGGCAACGGCCTGCGCACCGTGATCAACGACTACGCGGAGCGGGACAACACCCGGTTCTGGCTGAAGATGGTGCTCTACACCGCGACCGCGTTCACCATCATCCTCGGCACGCTGGTGATCTTCACCTTCGACCCGAACATCCGCTAGCCAGGGCTGGACAGGGAAGCGACCCCTCATGCAGATCCACAAGTACGACACCGTCATCGTCGGCGCCGGTGGCGCCGGCATGCGCGCCGCCATCGAGGCGACGAAGCGCAGCCGCACCGCCGTGCTGACGAAGCTCTACCCCACCCGCTCCCACACCGGCGCCGCCCAGGGCGGCATGGCCGCGGCCCTCGCGAACGTCGAGGAGGACAACTGGGAGTGGCACACCTTCGACACGATCAAGGGCGGTGACTACCTGGTCGACCAGGACGCCGCCGAGATCCTGGCGAAGGAGGCCATCGACGCGGTCCTCGACCTCGAGAAGATGGGCCTGCCCTTCAACCGCACCCCCGAGGGCCGGATCGACCAGCGCCGCTTCGGCGGTCACTCCCGCAACCACGGCGAGGCCCCGGTCCGCCGGGCCTGCTACGCGGCCGACCGCACCGGCCACATGATCCTCCAGACGCTGTACCAGAACTGCGTCAAGGAGGGTGTGGAGTTCTTCAACGAGTTCTACGTCCTCGACCAGCTCCTCGTCGAGGAGGACGGCGTCCAGAAGTCCGCCGGTGTGGTCGCCTACGAGCTGGCCACCGGCGAGATCCACGTCTTCCAGGCGAAGGCCGTCGTGTACGCCTCCGGCGGCACCGGCAAGTTCTTCAAGGTCACCTCCAACGCGCACACCCTCACCGGTGACGGCCAGGCCGCCGTCTACCGCCGCGGTCTGCCGCTGGAGGACATGGAGTTCTTCCAGTTCCACCCGACCGGCATCTGGCGCATGGGCATCCTGCTGACGGAGGGCGCCCGCGGTGAGGGCGGCATCCTCCGCAACAAGGACGGCGAGCGCTTCATGGAGAAGTACGCGCCGGTCATGAAGGACCTCGCCTCGCGCGACGTCGTCTCCCGCGCGATCTACACCGAGATCCGCGAGGGCCGCGGCTGCGGTCCCGAGGGCGACCACGTCTACCTCGACCTGACGCACCTGCCGCCGGAGCAGCTGGACGCCAAGCTCCCGGACATCACGGAGTTCGCGCGGACCTACCTCGGCATCGAGCCCTACACGGACCCGATCCCGATCCAGCCCACCGCGCACTACGCCATGGGCGGCATCCCCACCAACGTCGAGGGTGAGGTCCTGTCGGACAACACCACCGTCGTCCCGGGCCTGTACGCCGCCGGCGAGGTCGCCTGCGTCTCCGTGCACGGCGCCAACCGCCTGGGCACCAACTCGCTGCTGGACATCAACGTCTTCGGCCGCCGGGCCGGCATCGCGGCCGCCGAGTACTCCGCGGACCACGGCTACGTCGAGCTCCCCGAGGCCCCGGCGCAGCTGGTCGTGGACCAGGTCGAGCGGCTCCGCGCCTCCACCGGCAACGAGCGGGTCGCGCAGCTGCGCAAGGAGCTGCAGGAGACCATGGACGCCAACGTGATGGTGTTCCGCACCGAGCAGACCATCAAGACGGCCGTCGAGAAGATCGGCGAGCTGCGCGCGCGGTACAAGAACGTGTCGATCCAGGACAAGGGCAAGCGGTTCAACACCGACCTGCTCGAGGCGATCGAGCTCGGCAACCTGCTCGACCTCGCCGAGGTCATGGCGGTCTCGGCCCTGGCCCGCAAGGAGTCCCGCGGCGGCCACTACCGCGAGGACTACCCGAACCGCGACGACGTCAACTTCATGCGGCACACGATGGCGTACCGCGAGGTGGGAGCCGACGGCACCGAGTCGATCAGGCTCGACTACAAGCCGGTCGTGCAGACCCGCTACCAGCCGATGGAGCGTAAGTACTGATGAGCACCGCGACCCTCGACAAGGTCGAGGCCGAGGCCCAGGCCTCGCCCTACATCACGGTCACCTTCCGGATCCGCCGGTTCAACCCGGAGATCTCGGACGAGGCCACCTGGCAGGACTTCGAGCTGGAGATCGACCCCAAGGAGCGGGTCCTCGACGGCCTCCACAAGATCAAGTGGGACATGGACGGCACGCTGACGTTCCGTCGTTCCTGCGCCCACGGCATCTGCGGCTCCGACGCCATGCGCATCAACGGCCGCAACCGGCTGGCCTGCAAGACCCTGATCAAGGACATCAACCCGGACAAGCCCATCACCGTCGAGCCCATCAAGGGCCTGACGGTGCTGAAGGACCTGGTCGTCGACATGGACCCGTTCTTCCAGGCCTACCGGGACGTGATGCCCTTCCTGATCACCAAGGGCAACGAGCCGACCCGCGAGCGCCTGCAGTCCCCCGAGGACCGCGCGCGCTTCGACGACACCACCAAGTGCATCCTGTGCGCCGCGTGCACGTCGTCCTGCCCGGTCTTCTGGAACGACGGCCAGTACTTCGGCCCGGCGGCCATCGTCAACGCCCACCGCTTCATCTTCGACTCGCGTGACGAGGCGGGCGAGCAGCGGCTCGAGGTGCTGAACGACAAGGACGGCGTGTGGCGTTGCCGCACCACGTTCAACTGCACCGACGCCTGCCCGCGTGGCATCGAGGTCACCAAGGCCATCCAGGAGGTGAAGCGCGCGCTCATCACGCGTCGCTTCTGATCCCCTCCGCCGAGGCTCCCCCGAGGGCCCCGCACCCGGTTCCCGCCGGGCCGCGGGGCCCTCGGGCGTTCACGGGGCCAGCGCCCGGTGTATCTGCTTGCGGGTGGTCGTGTGGTCGACGCGCTCCGCGAGCCTGCGCAGTTCCTCCCGTCCGGCGCCGCGCTCCAGCCGGGCCAGGGCGCGTACGCCGGCACCGGCGACGACGGTCTTGACCGGGGACCGCTCCACGAGTGCGCCCAGGACGCGGACGGTCTCCTGGTGGGGAGGCACGGCCGGGGACGACAGCAGCCAGGCCAGGCCCCGTACGGCGGAGACGTTCCAGGGGTCGTGGGCGCCCGCCTCGGCGCTGCCGCCGTGGGTCGCGAGGGCGAGCCAGGGTGTGGCGGTGCGGCGTACCGCCTCGGGGCCGACGCCGTCGAGGATCCCGGCGGCCGCCCGGTCCCAGCGCGCGCCGGGGCCCGGCTTGGCGGCGCGCAGGTGCGGGATCAGCCGCCGCCACCGTGCGCCGAGTGCCGGCAGCTCGGCCAGGACGCGGTCGGACCAGGGCTCGCCGGGGTTGAGGGGCGGCTCGGGAAGGCGGTCCAGGAGGAGTTCCGCCCAGTCGAGGCCGTGGTGCGCGCACCGGCGGATCATCCCGACGACCTCCGCCGACAACGGACGTCCCGCGTCGAGCAGGGCCTCCGCGACGACGGGCATCTCGTCGCCGTAGTCGAAGCAGTAGGACCGCCTGGCGATGCCCTCCAGCATGTCGTTCCAGAGGGCGCACCACGCGTCGTGCACGAAGCCCCGGGACACCGCGGCCAGCAGCACCGTGACCCGCTCGTACCGGTCGGGAGTCGAACCCGGCGCGTTGGCACGCTCGACGAGCAGCCCCGCGAGGGTGAACCGCAGTTCCTGGGGCATCGCCCTCAGCAGGGACACCGCTCCGTACCCCTCGCACTCCGGCGCCGACAGCAACTGCCCGGCCAGCTCGGCCGCGTCCCCGCGCGCGGTGAGCCGGGCGATGAGGTCGATGCGGCCCGGGTCCTCCCAGGGCGAGTACTCGAGGGTCCGTACGCGTCTCACAGCCGGCTCACGATCGTCGGGTCGGTGATCTCCGTGTCACGGGCCAGGAGCAGCGCCTTCGCGAGGATCACCGGCAGCATGGGGTCGCCCTCGAAGGGCAGGGGGCCCGGGACCGCGCCGGCGGTCACGGGCGGGACGACGCACAGGTGGCGGTCGCCCGGGGACATCAGGACGTTGCCCGAGCCGAGGTGGATCCGGTACGTGTGCCGGTCGCCCCGGACGTGCAGGAAGCGGCCGTCCACGGCGCAGCGGCCGGCGACGGCCAGGCGCGGCACGAGGCGGGCCAGCACGTCGCGGCGGGTCTCGGCGCAGGGCGTCAGCTCGCCGGAGCCATAGGACGTCCAGTAGGCGCGGAACCGGCCGTCGGGGCCGCCGTCCTGCCAGGTGGGGTCGTTGCCGATGCCGGCGGCTCCGACGAACAGGTCGACGTCGCGCAGGACTTCGCTGAGGACCAGCGGCGGGACGCCGGTGAGCGGCAGCGGGTCGGCCCGCCCGGCGGGGGCGTCCAGCGGGAGGAAGCGCACCCGGTCCGCCGCGACGAGCGCGGGGCCGCCGCAGAGGGCCGGGTCGTCGCCGGAGCCGTCGAGGCCCTGGAGGGGCAGTTCCACACGCAGCCCCCACTGCGGGAGTTCGCGCGTGGCGGGCGGGAGGGCGTCCCCGGGCGGGAGGGCGTCCCCGGGCGGCGGGAGCGGGAGGTGGCGCCAGCCGCGGGCGGTGGCCAGCGCGGCGAACCGCCGCCGCCTCAGGACGTGCGGGGTGGCGAAGAGGCGTCCGGCGTCGGCGGGGCCGTACACCTCGCGGTGGGCCTGCCGGAAGGGCTGCGTGACGCCGTGCCGCTCCAGCCACTCCCGCCAGGCCGTGACCTCCGCGCGCTCGCGCCCCAGGGGGTGCCACAGCGCGACGACGCCCTCTGCGCCGGCCGGGACCGGCGCGCCGTCGAGCGTGCGCAGGCCGCCCCCGGCCCAGCCGCAGGCGACCCCGTCGACCGTCCACAGCAACCGCCGGGCAAGGGTGCCGAGTAGCGGGTGGCCGGCGAACCCGTCCCGCCAGACGGCGTACGGCCACGCGGGCCGCTCCGGGAACAGCCGGTCCAGCCGGCCGGCCTCGGCGGCCAGCGTCCGGTCGATGTCCCTGACGGCGGTCCTGAGCCGGGTCAACTCCCCGGCGTGCTCACGCCGTACGGCCGCCGGGGCGCCCTTCAGGGCCTTGCCCGCCGCGTTCCGCCACCCCAGCACGGCCCGCCCGTCCCGGATGCCCAGCTGCGCGGTGACCCCGCCCAGCGGCTGCGCCACTCCGAGCCCGTACCCGGGCACGGCCGGCCCCCCGGCGTCCCCCCACACGATCACGCTCACCGTCCACCCCCATGCGGCGACCCCACGTTCCCCGTCCCGACCGAGCGTAGGACCGCCCTCTGACAGCGCGCCGCGCTTCCCCCGTCCGGCGCAAGCACCCCCCGTGCACTGGGCCGACCGGTGTGCACGGGGGTGGGCCCGGTTCGGCCGTGGGGGGTCGCAGCTTGTACCGTCCCCCCATGGCCGCGACACCCCCCACACCGCCGCGACGTGCCGTCCTCGGGCTCGGCGTGGCTGCCGCGCTGCTCCCCGCCGGAAAGGCGGTGGCCGCCGGCAGATCCGTGGTCGGGGGCGAGCGGCTGGGGCTGCACGGGGTGCAGGTGGCCGTGGGGGCGCCGAAGCTGCCGGAGACGAACTCCCTGTCGTGGATCGTGGCGGACGCCGACTCCGGTGAGGTCCTGGCGTCGTACAACGCGCACCGGCGGCTGCCGCCGGCCAGCACGCTGAAGATGCTCTTCGCGGACACGCTGCTGCCGCTCTTCGACCGGCGGTCCCGGCACCAGGTGACGCACGCGGACCTGGCGGACATAGGGGCCGGGAGCAGTCTGGTCGGGATCGAGGCGGGGATCAGCTACACGGTCGAGCAGCTGTGGCTCGGGGTGTTCCTGCGCTCGGGGAACGACGCGGTGCACGTGCTGTGCTCGATGAACGGCGGCGTCGAGAAGACCGTCCGGGACATGCGGGCGCGGGCGCGGGAGCTGCAGGCGAACGACACGCACGTGGTGAGCCCGGACGGCTACGACACGCCCGGCCAGCTCTCCTCGGCGTACGACCTGACGCTCTTCGCCCGCGCGGGGCTGCGGAACCCCGACTTCCGGCACTACTGCGCCACGCGCGTCGCCCGCTTCCCCGGGGAGAAGGGCGCGAGCTTCGAGATCCAGAACACCAACCGGCTGCTCGGCGACTACGACGGCATGATCGGGGTGAAGAACGGCTACACCACCAACGCCGGGAACACCTTCACGGGCGCCGCGGAACGCGACGGGCGGACGCTGCTGGTGACCGTGATGCACCCGGAGTCCGGCTACGACGAGGTGTACCAGGAGGCGGCCGACCTGCTCGACTGGGGCTTCGACGCGGTGGGCCGCGTGGAGCCGGTCGGGGAGCTGGTGCCGACGCTGAGCCAGGCGCGCGCGATGGCCGGCGGGCCGCCGGCCGACGGCCCCGGCCCGCGGCCCGCGGCGGCGGCCGACGGGTCGAAGGGGTCCTCGTGGGTCGGACCGGCCGTGGAGACCGTGCTGGTGGCGGCCGTGGCGGCGTTCGTCCTGGCGATCAGGCGCCGCCCGCTGCCGCAGCGTACGGCCGCCGCCCGGGGGGACGCGCGGCGGCGCGGGCGCGGCTCGAGCCGCGCCCGCTGAGGCCGCCGTCGCGCGGCCGGGGCCCGCGGGTCACCGGGCGAAGATCCCGTAGGCCGCGACGACCAGCGCCAGCAGCCCGGTGAGCGCCGCCACGGCGGGCAGCGGCCAGCGGGAACGCTCCAGCGCCTCCAGACGCTCCTCGTGCTCGCCCAGCACCTTGTCGGTCTGGTCGGCGCGCTGCAGGAGCAGGGCGAGGTCGCCCCGGGTGGTGGCGAAGCCGACGTCGACGGAGCGGCGCAGGCGTTCCAGTTCGAGGGCGACCCCGAGGGTGCCCTCCTGATGCGTGGTCATCCGCCGCACCTCCTCAGCCAGGAGGGCAGCAGCCGCTCGACGGCGTCGAGGGACATCACGCGGGTGACGCCCGCCGCGACGGCGAGCACGGTGCAGGCGCCCGGCCAGGTCGCGTCCACCAGCAGTGGCGCGGCGGCGGCGAGGGCGACGCCGGTCTGGACGAGGGTGCGGACGGTACGGCGGTCGGCGTCGGTCATGCGGTCTCCTTCCTCGGGACGTGCAGGGCGTCCCAACTGGTGCGGCCGGGGATGCCGTCGGCGTCCGCGCCGCCGTAGCCGAGCTTGCGCTGCCAGGCGGCGTAGGAGCTGCGGTCGGCCTCGGTCCACTCCGGGCCGGGACCCTGCCGGTAGCGGCCGCAGCCGACGGCGACCAGGCGCTTCCCCATCGCGGTGACGACGTCGCTGCGGCGCCCGGCCCGGAAGAAGGCCGCCCCCGGGAAGGGCTCGTACGTCCGCGCGGGGCGGGCTCCCAGGCGCTCGGCGACGCGTTGCCGCATGGCGGGCATCGAGAAGCTCGGATCGATCTTCCGCCGGGTCCACTCCTTGTGCCCGACGACGTGGGCGGCGCTCCAGCCGTGCGCCCGGCACAGGGCGGCCGCGGTCCGCTCCACGGCGGTCAGTTGGGCGGCCGGGTAGGGGTCGCGGCCGTCGCCGAGGTTCTCGATCTCGAACCCGTAGAAGTGGGCGTTGCCGTCGACGGTGTCGGCACCCGGCCTCGCGGGTACCGGGCGGCCCGCGCGGACGGCTTCGTAGACGGCGCTCGAACCACTTCCCGCGTGGTTGGTGCGCCCGTACCCGACGAGGTGCACGGTGCCGTCCTTGGCGACGACGCCGATGCACAGCGGTCCGGGCAGGTCGGGGCGGCCGGTCCGGCACAGCCCGACGCTGTCCCGGCCGGCGGTGTGGTGCAGCATCACACCGTGCACCGGGCCCCAGGCGCCGACGGCGTTGCGGTGGTGGGTGCGCCAGTCGCCGTGCCCGGCGACGGTGACGCCTTCGGCGTCGAGAGCGGCCAGGAATGCCGTCGCGGAGACGGGTGCGGCCATGGTTCCTCCTCTGGTGGGGGACGGATCTGATGGGGTGGAACGGGTGGAACGGGAAAGCCCCGGACCGCCGTGTGCACGGCGGTCCGGGGCTCGGGGCGGGGGCGCCGGGCGCGCTACAGCAGCGGGTCGATCCGGATGAAGCGGGTGTCGAAGGTGGCCGTGTTGACCGCGTTGCCGGAGCGGTAGGCGGGTGTGGCGGTGTAGCCGGCACCCGCCGTGAGGCCCGTCACGAGGAACTGGCTGGACGAGGACGCCCGGCCGGTGTTGGTGACCAGCGCCGCCCGGTCGTCGCTGGTCGTCAGGAACACCGCGTTGTCCGACGCCCTGCGCACCGTGGCGGACATGAAGGAGCTGTACGTCGCGGAACTCCACATGTAGGCGCCCACCGTCACGATGACCTGGCCGGAGGCGGGCGCCGTGAAGGCGGCCGCCATGGGGTCGCCGACCGCGTCGGCCAGCGTCTCCGCGTAGGTCGTCGAGGTCGTGGTGCCGCCGTCCAGGTTCACCCGGAACACCGGTACGGCTCCCACCGGCACCCAGGCGGTCCCGGTGTACTGCACCAGCCGGCCCGGGGTCGTCAGCCAGGCGACCATGCCGGCCACGGGGGCCGTCACCTTGGCGTCGCGCGAGGCCGCGTCCCCGAAGCGCATCACGGTACGGCCGTCCACGCCCTCCGCCAGCGCCCTCAGGTGCGCGGGCAGGTCGGCGGCGTCGGTGGCCTGGGGGTAGGGCAGGTTGCTGATCGGGGTGTACTGCGTGGTCACGCCGTCGCCTCCGTCGCGGGGTCGGGTGAGCCGCCGCCTTCGGCGGTCTTCGTGTACGGGGTGGGTTCCTCCTCGGCCGGGCCCTCCGGGGACGGCGGCCCCGGTCGCCCCTCCGGCGGCGGGCCGTCGCTGACCGTGACGGCGACCGGGTGGTCGGGCCCGTACCCCGCGCCGGCGCCGACCCCGAGGTATCCGGCGAGTTCCGTCGTCACCGTGTCGGCCAGCTGCTGGAACTGGTCCTCCGTCAGGGTGACGGGCGCGGTGCCGGGCGTGTTCTCAGACATGGGTGCCCTCCTTGACGTCCCGCCAGGTCCGGCCGTCGGCCTTCACCTCGGCGAGGGTCGGCCACGCGGCCGCCACCTGCGCGTACGTCTGCCACACCGCCGTCACCGGCGCCGCCGGGACGTCGGGGGTCAGCCCGGAGTCCGCGGGGACCCCGTTGGGCGTCGTCCCGCGCAGGGTCAGGGTCTGCCGCACCCCGCCGGCCGCCGTCGCCGCGGTCTTGATCCCGGTGACCCAGGCCAGGGTGTCCAGCTGGGCGCCATGGGTGTCGACCAGCCGCACGACGTCGCCGAGCTGGATCCGCGGGTCGTGGAGCACCTCGACGTCGCCGATGACGGGGACGGGGTACTCGCCCGCCCTGCGCATGGCGTCGGCGAGCGACTGGGCGCCCCGCAGGTCCTGCACCCAGTCCGTCGGCTCGGCGGAGTACTCCTGCCGGCCGTAGAACCGCTCGCCGGCGGTGCCCGCCACCCAGGAGGTGGCGTAGCGCTCGGCCGGGTCGTCGGCCGGCTTGAGGGTCTCCAGGTGGACGGACGGCTCGCCGGTCTTCGTGACGGTGTAGAGCGTCTGCGCGCTGCGGTTGCTGAAGCGCACCACCAGGTAGCCGTCCTCACGGCGGGTCAGGACGTCGACCGCCCCCTTGACCGCCGTCGCCCCGGCCGCGGGCGAGGTCGCGAAACGCACGGAGGACCCGGAGGTGGTGACGGAGTCGTCGTCGGTCAGCGGCGGTCCGATGTCGAACTCCTCCTCGGCCATCACGTAGCTGACCGTGACGGACCGGTTCGCGGGGATCTCCCGGACGGTGCTGTCGTCGTAGACGGTGCCGGTCGCCGCGCCGGTCCTGGACCAGTCCTTGGCGGGCTGGACGCAGTAGTTCCGGCAGGCGTCGATCTCCTCGGTGACGGTCAGCGCGCCGATGTCCCGCACCGTCGTGAGCGTGAGGTCGGCCGCCGTGGGGGGCTGGGCGAACCGGGTGTGGTTGCGCCAGCGGAAGACGCCGTGCTCGTCGAACTCGGCCGTCGCCATGGTCGCCTTGGCGATCTGCGTCAGCACGTCCCACTGCGAACCCGAGACCCGGGGGACGGAGACCAGCGGGAGGACCGCGTCGTCGAGGACGGCGCCCTTGGTCCATGTGCCGGACTGGCCGAAGTCGGCCGCGACCGGCATGGCCGCCAGCCCGGAGGTCACCTGCAGCGACTCCACGGCCATGGTGGTCACGAGCCGCACCTGGTCCAGTTCGGAGGACTTCTGGACGCCGGGCGGCTGGACGTACGTGGCCGCGGGCCCCAGCAGGTGCGTTCCGTCGGGTGCGGTCAGCCGCGGCTGCACGGTGGGGTAGACCGTGCCGCCGGCGCCCGTCGTGTCGAAGAACGCGCCGATGTGCCAGACGCCCCGCTGGGCCCTGAGCGCCGCCCACGACCACTCGAAGTACCAGTAGCCCTGGGGGTCCGAGCCCTCGGAGTGGATGCGGACGGTGCCGGCGGCGAAGTCGACGACCAGTCGCAGCGTCCCCGTCGCCGTTCCCGTGCGGTTGAACTGCAGCTGGATCTCCACCGTGTCGCCGATGCCGACGGCGTTGTTGACCCACGCCTCGGCGAACAGCCGGCTGCCCGGCACGGTGACCCGGCTGCGCGGGAACCACGAGGCCGTCAGGCCCGTCGTACCCGGTTCCAGGCCCGTGGGCACCAGCGCCATCTCGTACGGCGCGTCCTGCCGGGTCCACGTGTAGTTCCGCGGATCGGGCAGCACCTCCGGCTGGCCGTAGGGCGTGGTGAACCCGCCGTGCAGCGTCGCGTGCACGAGGGTGAGCGGCTGCCCCTCCACGAACTCGGGGTAGCGCGCGGGCGGGGAGCTGTGCAGTCCCGCCTGTCGGAGCAGTTCGTCCACGCACCAGGTCACCGAGGACACCGGGCGCTTGCGGAAGAACCCGATGTACGGCTTCGGCAGGACGGCGGGGCCACGCAGCCGCTCGGCCCCGTCCAGCGCGGTGACCTTCACGGTGTCGCTGCCCGAGGCGGCGCTGCGGGACCGGACCGTGCCGCGGAAGGCGGCCAGGTCGTTCCCGTCGAGCCCCGCGGCGTGCACCACGGACTGCCCGGGACGCACGAGGTCTCCCGTGGTCCTGGGCGCCCACGGCGAGTACAGCTGCGGGCCGGACCGGTCGGGCCGGCCCTGCACGTGCTCGGCCGTGGTGAGCGCCGCGCCCGAGATCTCGAACTCGGCCTGGGCGGAGGCACTGCCGGAGAACGCCCGCATCGCCTCCGGCAGGTCGGTCGCGTAGGACCGGTCCACGCTCCAGGACTGCACCTGGGCGCCGAGTTCCTGTCCGCCGAAGCGGGTGGAGTGGGACGTGGTCCGCTCGCCCCGCGCGAGGGCGGTGGCGAGGTCGTCGTCAGCCCGCTGCACCGGCCACCTCCACCAGGTCGATGCTCACGCCGCGGTACGGCAGGGGCTGGGCGGGGGCGTCGCTGTACCCGGTCACCGCCATGGCGGGGCAGCCGTCGCCGGGGATCCCGTCGGCGGCGCCGTCGTCGTAGGACAGGCAGGCCCCGGCGAGTGCGTACGTCCCGGTGGTGCCGGGCCTGGCGCAGGGCGTCACGAAGGCGGCGCCCCCGGGCACGGTCCCCGCCGTGTAGGCGCCGTTGGCCGACAAGGACGACAGGTAGGAGCCGGCCGCGTTCTTGAAGTCGAGGATCACCGCGCACGTCGGCAGGGCGGCGATCGCCGTGGGAGCCCGGAAGGAGATCCGGGTGCCCGGCGCGACGGGGAAATTGCCCCAGTAGCGGTGGCGCCAGGCGACCTTGCCCGCGGTGTCCGAGGCCGTGAAGGCGAAGACCCCGGGAGAGGCCGATTCCACGACGGTGCCCGTGCCGCCGCCCGTCACCAGGAACCACTGGGCGAGCCCCGGGCTTCCGGGCTCCCCCCGGCCAGCCGCCTGCAGGCCGTCGAGCATGTTGGCCGCCGCGGGGTCGAGCAGCGCGACCGGGCCGGCGCCGTCGGTACGGCGGGCCAGCCGGTCCAGCACCCGGGCCTGCGCGGGCTCCAGCGTGTCCCAGCTGAGTTTGGTCCGGCGGTTGGCGCGCACGTTGCGCACGACGGTCACCCGGCCGCCGAGCGACGTGAACTCCGACGCGCCGAGGTCGGCGCTGCGGTCGAAGGTCCGCGCCGCGCGGTCGATCTCGTACAGCGAACCGGGCGGTCCTATCCACAGGTTCCTGCCCATGTGTCACCTCGTCTCTTGCCGTGAGGGCATGAAAAAAGCCGGCGACACGGTCGCCGGCGTCGAATCCGTACGAAGGGCGGAGCGCGGCTCAGCGCCGCGCGAGCTGCCTGTTGCCCAGGGCCACGGCCCGCGCGATGGTCTGCGCGTCCACCTGGACGAGCACGGGCCGCTCCGCGAGCCTCTCCACGGCCGCGGCCAGCCGCGCCATGTGCGCCGCCGATCCGCCGCCCGCGCCGAGCATCCGCTCCAGCCTGCTGAGCGGGATGACCGCCTCGGCCTCACCGCCCTCACCCACCAGCGCGAGCGTGCCGCCGTCCCGGGCGGGGACGACACCGCCTTGCGCGAGGGCGGGGATGTTGGGGATCTGCGGGATGTGGATCGAGAACGACTTGCCGCCGATGACCGGCACCCAGCCCGGGATGGACACGTGCACCCGGTTCAGCGCGGAGATCATGTAGTTGATGCCGCTGATGTAGGCGCGGGGCAGCGCGGTGAAGGCGTTGATGATGCCCCGCAGCACCGACTTGATGGGGCCCGCGTGGGACTTGATGGCGCCGAGGATGGTGTTCCAGGCCCACTTCACGCCCTTCGCCAGGGCGGCGGACACCTTGTCCATGTTGATGAACTGGGAGATGATCGGCGCGAGCAGGGCCATGACCAGCCCGAACGGGTTCGCCGCCATCGCGAGGTTGAGCCCCCGCTGCGCGAGCGAGGCCCCCTTGAGCCCCTTGCCGAGACCCCCCATGGACTTCCCGCCCCGGTCGGCGTTCTTGCCGGCCTTCCCGACGGACTTCTCGACCGCGTCCGCCTGCTGCTTGACCTCCCGCAGCGCCCCCTCGGCCTTCCCGGACGAACCCTTGAGCCTGTCGAGCGACGCCTTGAACTTGTCCGCCCCTCCCTTGGCCTTCCCCATCCCCCCGTCGGCTCCCACCGCCGACGACTTCACCTTGTCGAGGCCGGAACCGCCGCCGGCTGCCGCCGACCTCATCCTGCCCAGCGAGGTGTTCAGCCGGTCGGAGCCGCCCCTCATCCTCGTGAGCGCGGGATCGACCTGGCCAGTGGACGACTTGATCTTGCTCACAGCCGAGCTCGCGCTCCCGAAAACCTGAACAAGACGCCCGAGTCCCGCGGACGTCTGGGTAACCATTCCACGGAATGCCCTGAGGCCCGCTGTGGCGAAATTTACGGACTGCTTCAGACTCATACTCTCTCCTATTCAATAAAGCTCAGCCGAGCGAATCCGCCGCCCGATCTCCCTGGCGGGCCAAGCCCTGCAGATCCGATGTCACCGCACGCACTTCCTGGCCCGTACGACGCGCCTGCTGCTCCGTTCGCCGCAACTGCTCCTCCGTACGACGTGCCTGCCCCTCCTGCGACTCGCCACCCTCACCTGATTGCCGAGTACCCCCGGGACCGGATCCTTCCGTGCCCGTCACCTCCTCCGCAGAGCCTCCTCCTCTTCGCAGCATTTTCCAGAGGGGGAGGAAACCCCAGTCATTCCGCTCGACACCCCGATCCTTGAGGAGTCGCTCGACCACCGGTTCGGTGCTCAGGATCGGCGGCAATTCGATCTTCGCAAGCGTGAGAGCCACGGCGATGCCGATGACCTCCGGGGATTTGACCGCCTGAACGATCTGGTCCGCGGTCGCCTCGGAGACGAAACGCTCGGTCGCCACCCGGCTCTTGTCGGCGCTTGACTCGAGAGCCCCCTCCTTGACGTCGGAAGCCCTCAGGAGACCACTCAGAGCTCCCGCATCAGCCTTTCCCTCCACCAGGTCCTGCAACTTCGCAACATCGCTCGCCACCTTCTCAAGAGACTTTTCTGACATACTCACACCGCCTCACACATCTCAAAGACTCACCGCCTTGGGCGCAACCGAAATTCATTGACCAAGACCGGAAGCGCCACCTAGGATATCGCCGCAAACTCCCTCACCCTGGAGGAGAAATGCCAGTATTTACCCTGCTCATGGCGTCCTGCATACTCGTTCTCGGATTAATTCTCATCCGGTCGACCGCAATGGAAGCACTCAAGAGGAGGAGCATCTCCCGGAACGGGATCCCGACTGAAGGCGAATGTGTTGACCGAACATGGAGTCAGCCGGGGAAGGCTCATTACGTGTTGACCTACACGACCGTCGACGGCAGGACCTTCCGCGTGACCTTCTCGAGTGCGGCACTTCCTCCCGATTTCACCAGCGAGTCAACCGCTACAGTGCTGTACGACCCGGCGGATCCCGGAACAGCAAGGACTGCCTTTTCCCTGCACAAACAACTCTGGAAAAATCCGGGCGAGATATACGCCGCCTTGGGCGGAGCGGCTCTGTGCTGTATCGCCGCATGGATGGCGTTCGAAATTATCTGACCCGGACATGCCGGCTCTAGCTGGTCTCGTACGTCCCGCTCAGACGCAGGAAACTCCCGCTCGAGAACGCCGTGCCGAACACGCCCCCGCTGCCGAGCTGGCCGAGGGTGTTCCCCGTGGTCGAGCCCGGCGCCCAGACGGTGAAGCCGGTGGCCCCGGACGTGGCGGCGAGCTGGCCGCTGACGAGGGCACGGCCGGCGGAGTTGGAGGTGTTGCCGACGAACTGGACGAGCGTGCCGGCGGCACCGGCGGCGACGGGGAGCCCGAAGGTGTAGGCGCCGCTGCCGTTGGTCGTGGTGGAGCCGTGGACGAGGGTCATCTGGAAGTGGCAGGTCTTGCCGACGAGGGCGTACCGCCCGGCGATCGTGCCGTCGCCGATCGTGGGGTTGGTGGTCGTGGCCGTCCAGGTCGGGGTGTAGCCGTTCCAGACGCCGAGCCCCACCCAGGCGGTGCCGTTGTGGTACGTGAAGCAGCCGGGGGCGGCCAGCCAGGCGACCATGCCCGCCGCCGGCGCGGTGATCTTGGCGTCGCGCGTCGCGGCGTCGGCGAAGCGCAGGACGGTGCGGCCGTCCGCCGCGTCGGCGAGGGCCTTCATGTGGGCCGGCAGGTCGGCACTGTCGGTGGGCTGCGGGAAGGGAAGCGCGCTGAGCGCCGTGTAACTGGTCACGGATGGATGGACCCCTCAGGCGAAGAAGCGGATCAGTTGGGCGGGCGTGGGGTTCCCGGGGGGCGGCGGGGCCTCGTCCCCGGCCGCTCCGGTCCCGGCTCCGGGACGCGGGACGGGCTGGGGGTACTCCAGCGCCTCGGCGTCCTCGTCACGGTTGACGGTGGCGAACATCCAGTTGGCCTCCGCGAGGTGGTCGACCACGCCGGCGAGCAGGTGGTCGCCCACCGACCAGTCGGCGGCCTCACCGTGGATGCGGCGCAGGGTCGCGCTGTCGCGTGGCAGGTGCCGGACCAGCACCGCGAGCCGGCGGGAGGACAGCCGGCCGCGGTGCCAGTCCAGCAGGTCCACGCCGTAGTGGCGGAGCAGGTCCGCCTCGAGCGCCTCGGCGTGTTCGTCGACGAACCCGCCGAGGCTCAGCCTTCCCCCAGGCCGAGCCCGGTCTCCTTGCCGTAGGCCTCCAGAATGGCCGCGATGTCCTGCATCGTGACCTCGTGGCCGTCGAAGCGGTCGAACTGCCGCTCGCCCAGCAGCAGCTGGAGCAGTCCGTCCACGTCGTTGTCGTCCAGGGCGCGCAGTTCGCGGGCGGTGGAGCGGGTGAGCTCGGTGGGGAGCTCGAAGGTGTCACCGTCGACGGTGAAGGTCCAGGAGCGGCCGAGCGCCTCCAGGCGCTGGGCCCTGGCTGCGCTGACGTCGAAACCGGCCATGGCGGGTCCCCTCTGTGATGGGTGGTGGGTGGAACGGTGCGTGCGGGACGTGCGGGACGGGGGCGGGGCCGGTGGCGTGGCGCCACCGGCCCCGGCCCCGGCCGCGGGAGGGGGATGCCTACGCGTAGGAGGCGTCCTTCATGAGGATCGTGGCCAGCGGCTTGACGTCGTCCACGGCGAGCGCGGTGAAGGTCACGCCAAGCTTGACCGAGGAGGTGCGGTTGAGCGTGATCTCCTCGGTCTCGGTCACCTGGCCGCGCGGGATCACGAAGCGGTAGGTGGTGCTCGAGCCGTCGGTGAACTCGATGCCCATCGCCTTCTCGTTGAACTTCGGGGCGCCGGCGAGGTCGTACTTCCACTCCGTGCCGGACGCGGCCACGGTGTCGCCGCCCATGAAGAAGGGCAGGGTGTCCTCGTTGAGCTGCAGGAGCTGGAACTTCACGCTCAGGTCGCGGTCGGAGTAGATGAACCGCGCCGGGCTGACGGACTGCCAGGTCTCGACCGGGTCGAGCTTGTCCTTCTTGTTGAACTTGATGCCGTCGGGCGAGGTGTAGCCCAGGTCCTTCCAGGCGGCGGCCCAGGCGACGACGGTGTCGACCGGGGCGGCGGTGCCGACCGGGGCGACGAGGATGCGGCCGGTGCCGGCGACGCGGATCTCGGAGGAGTTGTTGCCTGCCATGTGGGACTCCTTGTCAGGGAAGCGGATATGACGAAGGCCCCGCCGGACGGCGGGGCCTGATCAGGGGTGAGCGCCGGCGCGCGCTCAGGCGGGCCGGATGTACAGCCGCGTCGTGGAGTAGTAGCGGTTCGCGGCGGCCCGGTTCCAGTCGGGCAGCCAGCGCGGGCCGTCGGCCTCGACGACGTCGGTGACGACGGCCGTCCCGTAGGCCGTCGCCCGCAACGCCTGCAGCGCGGTCCTGGCGGACAGGGCGAGGGTGTGGGCGGCCGTCTTGGTCGGGCCGTAGACCTCCAGGTCGACCAGCGGCTGGTCCAGGTGCGCGTCGTCGATCCAGGCCCCTCCCGCGCGGGAGACCAGGACGACCGGCTGGGTGCCGTCGAAGCCGGCGGGCGCGATGTTGTCGACACTCGCCCCGGTCAGTTCGGGTCGGGCCTTCAGGAAGTCGACGACCAGCTTCTCCACATCGGGGAAGACGGGCGGATTGGCCAAGGGTTCTGCTCCTTCCGGTCGGTGGCGGCGCGTTCCGCGGTACGGGCGGAAGGCCGCCGTCCAGCACGAAGCGGCGGGCCGGCCCGGTCCCGGGCACAGCTCCGCCGCTGCATCCATGGTGATTGATTGCGCTCGCGCACGCAACTTGAATGTCCGCGCGTTGGCCGGATTCCGTCGCCCGTCCACGCCGCACGAGGATTGACGACGCCCCAAAGTGGTGAACACGTGTTTGAAGGACGTCTGGTGCCGGGCGACGCCCGGCCGCCGCCCGGCACCAGGGGGCAACGGGGAGGGAGTGCCGTGCCAGGCACGGAGGACATGCACGAACCGGTGGAGCACCGGGTACGGCAGCGCACGCAGGAACACGCTCAGGAACAGGCCCGGCCCGCCGCTCCGCCCGCCGCCCGGTTCCTGACGGAGGAGGAGGCCCACGGGCTCATCGAGGAGATCGTCCAGGCCTGCCTGCCCGGGGGGCTCGTGGCCGTCACCCGCTCCCACCTGGAGGAGATCACCCTGCGGGCCTACGCCCACGGCTGGCAGGACGCGATGGACCAGTACGGGGAGGAAGCGGGAACGGAGCGGGAGGACGGCGCCGCCCGCCCCCGCCCGGGGGGCTTTCCGCGGCTCGTCGACCCGGCGCCCGACGCGGCGCCCGCCCCGCGGGGACCGGTGCCCGCTCCCCGGCCGAAGCGACCGCGGCGTCCGCCCCGGGGCCTGCCGGGGGCGGGCATGACCTGACGCCGGCCGGTCCCCCGGACACGACGGCGCCCCGCGTACCTCCTCGGGTACGCGGGGCGATGCATGGGGGTGTGGTGGCGTCAGGGGCGCCGGATGGTCGCTTTTCGGCCACGCGCCCTCCGCTCGGCGGCGAACACGTCCTCCAGCCGGTACAGGCTCGCCCGGCCGTTGCGGCCGGCCGCCGCCAGGTGCCCGAGCTGCACCCACTTGCGGATCGTGGCCGGGACGACGCCCGTCTCGCGTGCGGCGGCCTCACCGTTGATCAGCGTCGGTCCCGGGAGCGCCGCGCCCCTCACTCGGCCTCCCGGTCCACGAGTCCGGCGATCGCCGCCGGATCCAGGGGGAGTTGCCCCCACGCGGTCTCGGCCCAGGTGTGGCGGCGCGCGGGGTCGTCCGCGCAGCCGCAGACCTCGTCCGTGCAGCGGCACCCGGGGTTCACGCAGAGCACCGCCCGGCGGGCGGGAAGCGCCCGCAGCGAGACCGAGTCGCACCACGGGCAGCGTCCGTCGACCCGGACCAGGGCCTCGGTCCCGCCCAGCACCGACTGGCAGCGGCGGGCCATGCGACGGCATTCGTCGAGGACGTGCGCGGCCAGGACGGGATGCCCGGCCACCCGGTCGAGCAGACCCGCGATCCGGCCCAGGCGTTCGGGGACGGGGGCGCGGCGCGCCCGGCCGAGGCCGAGCCTGTCCCGTACGGCCTCCTCCAGTTCGACGACGCCGTCGGTGATGTCCCGGAGGGCGTCGGACACATGGAGCCGCAGCGGGGCGGAGCCCCCGCCGAGCACCCACGCGCGGTCGGCCCGGTCCTCCCGGTCGCGCTCGGCGAGCGAGCGCAGCGCCTCCGGCGCCAGGGGGTCCCGGGACATCGCCGAGGAGCCGGGGCTGCCGGGGACGAGCTCGCGGACGAGCTCGGGGAACTGACGCCGGAGGATGTCCAGCCACCGGGCGGCCCGGGCGGTGTGCTCGATGGCGAGGTTGCAGGTCACGTGCCGATTCCTTTCGTCGTGGACGGCGGTGGGGCTCACGCGGACAGGCCGGGGGCCGGCGCCGCAGCGATCACCCGGCCGTTGCGCCACAGACGGCCCGCGCAGACGCCGTCGAACCAGTTGTGCTCGGGGTCGACGACCTCCTCGCACGTCGCACGGATCGGGCACCGGGCGCAGGCGAGCAGCGCCGGCATCGCCTCCCCGGTGCGCCGGGCGAAGACCACGGAGGGTGGCAGGCCGGCGCAGGCGGGGGCTCGCGGGGGCTGGGGATCGTGCGGGGAACGTAAGGACACGGCGGTCGGACCCTCCGACGTTGACGACTCGAATTCGAACATACTTTCGCATGTTGCGATCGCGCTCGCAACAAATTTGTTGCCGGCGCAGGCCGGAGGCCGGTGCCTGCGGCATATGCCAGACCTCTTGGGGCCCTGCGGAGAGTCCTCCGGGAGCCCCCTCGAAGAACCCCCTCGAAGAACCCCCTCGAAGAACCCCCTCGAGGAGCCCCGGGCAGCGCCGCGGGGACCAGGGGCGACCCGGACACGGGATCTTCACCGATGCGAGCGCGCAACGGTACATTTCGCACGCGCACGCTGGTTATCGTGAAGATGCGAGAGGGAGGAGCCCCACAGGTGCCGAGCGATGCCGACCACATCGAAGAGTTCGCCGACTGGATCGAAGGCCTCATGCGCGGCCGGGGGTACGACATCGACAGCCCGCGCGGCGGCGGCAAGTCGAAGCTCGCGGACGACGCGGGGGTGCACCGCGCGGCCATCACGCGGCTGCTGCAGCGGCAGAGCATGCCGGACCTGGAGACGATGCGCGGGCTCGCCCGCGCGCTCGGCATCCCCGTACGGGACGTGCTCGTCCGGTCCGGCAAGCTGAGCGAGGACGACCTCCCCCGGCCCGGCGCCCACCCCGCGGGCGGCACCTCGGCGGGACCGCGCATGACCGCCGCGCAGGCGGCGGACGCACTGGGCATCCCGGAGCACCTGAAGGCGGCGTTCATCCAGGTGACGGAGCAGTTCACCCGTCCCGGCCACGCCGCGGACCTGCCGGCGGACGACCGCGCGACGGGCTGAGCGTCAGTTCCGGGCGACCCAGACCTGGTTGAGCTGCTCCTGGTAGTAGAAGGAGGTCAGCCCGAACGCCGGCGCCAGCAGGAGCCCCTTGAGGCCGGAGACCGTGTTGTGGAGGCCCGCGCGGCGCTGGGCGCGGGCGATGCGGCAGCCGGTGTTGTAGAGCGACACGACGGCGGGCACGAGCAGCAGCGCGCCGAGGCTCACGGCGAGCACGGCCAGGGCGGGACGGACCTTGATGCCGGGGTCGAACTCCCGCAGCTCCTTGTTGGCCCGGTAGTACCAGACGAGCCAGTACACGCCGAAGGTGAGGGGCCCCATCAGCCAGACGGCCCCGGGGCGGCGCATGTCGCCGGACGGCGTGGCGAGTCCCACGCCCCCGGCGACGGGGAAGCCCGGGAAGGGTCCCCGCGGTGAGGGGAGGGTCAGGTAGCGGTCCTCGTTGAACATGCTGCCCCCAGGTCGGGCCTTCGGCAGTGACGGAGCGGTTGCGTGCCGAAGAGAAGGTAAAGCTACTCGGCGGTTCGGCAGCCTGTCAGCGGTGAACGCTCACAAATTTCGCACAGGATGTCGGATCTTCCCGGATCCTGTGCTCAGCCGCCCTCGGCCCTCACCATGACGCGTCGCAGCAGGTCGGAGAGGTGACGGCGTTCGTCCGCGTCGAGGGTCCCCAGCAACCGGTACTCCTCGTGGCCGAGGACGTCCATGGCACCGAGCCAGGTCGCCCGGCCGGACCCGGTCAGCTCGACGTCGATGCGCCGGCGGTCGGCGGTGGAGTGGGTGCGCCGGACGTGGCCGCGGGCCTCCAGCGCGTCGAGCCGGCCGGTGACGGAGGCGGGGGCCAGGTCGAGGTCGGCGGCGAGTTCGGAGGGGGCGGCGCGGCCGCCGCGCCCGGCGAGGGCGTGCAGGGTGTCGAACTCGTGCCGCTGCAGGCCGAAGTCGACCAGCGACTGCTCGCGGACCTTGCGCAGGTGGCTGGTCACGAGCTTCATGCGGGTGACCGCGCCCTCGATGTC
This sequence comes from Streptomyces sp. NPDC008238, assembly GCF_042956445.1. Classification (NCBI taxonomy): domain Bacteria; kingdom Bacillati; phylum Actinomycetota; class Actinomycetes; order Kitasatosporales; family Streptomycetaceae; genus Streptomyces; species Streptomyces sp. NPDC008238. The sequence continues at coordinate 524,211 of NZ_JBIBGK010000002.1, forward strand.
CGGGTCGAGGTCGGGCAGCACGGGCAGCCAGCGCTCCACGTGCCCGTCGGTCCAGTCCCGTTCCACCGCGGCGCCCTCGGCGGCCGTTTCGGCGACGGTTTCGGCATCGGCTTCCATGGCCGAATCGTACGGCGCAATATATTTCGGTGGCGAATGATTCGGCACCGAAATACATTGGCGTGCCATGACGCCCACACACCCCCTCCGGCTGCGCGACTTCCGGCTGCTGTTCGCCGGACGCGCGCTGTCCCTGCTCGGCGACGGGCTCGTGCCCGCCGCACTGGTCATCGCCGTGACCCGGGCGACCGGCGACGTCTCGGCCCTCGCCCTCGTCCTGGGCTGCGCGCTGGTGCCGAAGCTGCTGCTCCTCCCGCTCGGCGGGGTGGTCGCGGACCGCTTCGACGCCCGCCGCGTGGCGCTCGCCACCGACCTCGTGCGCTGCGCCGCGCAGCTGTTCGTCGGGCTCGAACTGCTGGGCGGCGACCCGTCACTGGTCCCCATCGCGCTCGCGGAGGCGGTGGGCGGCGCCGCCTCCGCCTTCTCGATGCCGACCCAGTCGCCGCTGGTCGCCGGCACCGTGACCGACGGCGCGGCCCGGCAGCGGGCCAACTCCCTGCTGGGGGTGGCCAGCAGCGTGACCCGGCTGTGCGGCCCGGCAGTCGCGGCTGCGCTGATCTGGGCCGCCGGCCCCGGCCTCGCCTTCGTGCTGGACGCCGCCTCCTTCGCGGTGAGTGCCGCGCTGCTGGCGGTGCTGCGGGTCGAACGGACCCCGCTGCCCCGCGCGTCGATGCTCACCGACCTCAAGGAGGGCTGGAGCGAGGTCCGTTCGCGTGACTGGTACTGGACGAGCCTGGTCGCGCACGCCGCGTGGAACGGCGCGGCCGCGGTCCTGACCACCCTCGGCCCGGGGGTGGCGATCCACCGGCTGGGCGGCGAGGGCGTGTGGTTCTGGGTGCTGGAGGCCGGGGCCGTCGGGCTCGTGCTCGGTTCCCTGCTGGCCGCGCGGGCCCGCCCGCGCCGTCCCGTGCTGGTCGCCAACCTGGGCCTGGCGACGTACGCGCTGCCGTCCGCCCTGCTGGCCCTCGCCGCACCGGCCCCGCTGCTCGTCGCGGCGTACGGGCTGGCGCTGACCGCCCTCGGCTACCTCAACCCGGTCTGGGAGACGGTCGTCCAGCAGCAGGTGCCCCCGCAGGCGCTGGCCCGGGTCACCTCGTACGACTGGCTGCTGTCGCTCGCCGCGATGCCGGCCGGCTACGCGCTGGCCCCGCTCGCCGAGGGCCTGTGGGGTCCCGCGGTCCCGCTGTGGGTCTCGGCGGCGCTCGTGGCGACCGCCTGCCTGGCGACGGCGGCGGTGCCGGGGGTGCGGGCGATCGGCGCGGCCCGCGCGGGGACCGCCGCGCCCGTCGCGGTCACCGACCGGGCGGAGGGCTGACGGCGACGCGGGCGCCGACCGGCCGCGCGCGGCAGCGCGGCGCGGCGGCTCCAAGGGCCCCGCGGGGCACCGCACTTCCTCCCTTGAACATGTTCAAAAACAGGTCTACAGTCATCGGCAACGGGTTTTGAACACGTTCGAAAAGGGTGGGACCCATGGACCTCACGGTCGTCGCATACGTCATCTACCTGCTCATCAGCGTCGCGCTGACGGTGTGGGTGGCCCGGACCCTCAGCCGGGCCGGCAAGGTCTTCCTCGAAGACGTGCTCCACGGCAACGAGAAGCTGGCCGACGCCGTCAACCACCTCCTGGTGGTCGGCTTCTACCTCGTGAACCTGGGCTTCGTCGCGCTGTACCTGAAGAACGCCGACCCGGTCGGCGACGCCCGCGAGCTCTTCGAGGCGCTGTCGGTCAAGCTCGGTGTCGTCCTGCTCGTCCTCGGGGTACTGCACCTGGCCAACGTCTACGTCCTCAACAAGATCCGCCGCCGGGGCGTGATGGACCGCGAGCAAGTGCCGCCCGTCCGCCCGCAGGGCTGGACCGCCCCCGCGCGGCCCGGGGCGTGACGGCCGTGGACCGCACCCCAGCGACCGGGGCCGCTCCGGCGGCCCCGGTGCCGGTCCGCCTGCTGACCGTGCTGTACGACCCGGACTGCTCGCTCTGCTCCTTCGTGCGCCGCTGGCTGGAACGACAGCGGCAGATCGTGCCGCTGGACCTCGTTCCGGTCGCCTCCGAGGAGGCCCGGCGCCGCTTCCCGGAGCTCGACCACACCGCGACCCTGCGCGAGATCACCGTCATCGGGGACTCCGGGCAGGTGTACCGGGACGACGCCGCCTGGCTGGTCTGCCTGTGGGCCCTCGCCGAGTACCGCCCGCTGGCGCACCGCCTCGGCACCCGGGCCGGAGCCCCCGTCGCCCGGGCCGCCGTGCTCGCCGCCGCGCGCTACCGCGAGGCGCAGTGGGGCCGCGGCGCCGCCGCGACGGGCTGGGGCGGCCGGGTGTACACCAGCGGGGAGGGCTGGTCCTACCACCCCGAGGACGGCTGGACGCACACCGGCCCGGGCACCGCCGGGGACACCGCCCCGGACGCCTGCGCGGACGGCTGCGCCCCGCCCGGTTAGGCTCACGGACGTGGAAGAAGCACCCCCCGGCACGACCCCCGGGACACCCCGGCCCCCCAAGAGCGAGCAGACGCGCGCCCTGATCCTCGAGACGGCCATGCGGCTCTTCGAGGAACGGGGCTACGACAAGACCACGATGCGCGCCATCGCCAAGGAGGCCGGGGTCTCGGTCGGCAACGCCTACTACTACTTCGCGGGGAAGGAACACCTCGTCCAGGGCTTCTACGACCGCCTCGCCGCCGAGCACGAGGCCGCGGTCCGGGGCCTCCTGGACGGCGGCGGGGACCGGGACCTGGCGGCGCGGCTGCTCACCGTGATGACCGCCTGGATCGACGTGGCCCGCCCCTACCACCAGTTCGCCGCGCAGTTCTTCAAGAACGCCGCCGACCCGGCGAGTCCGCTCAGCCCCTTCTCCCCCGAGTCGCACCCGGCCCGCGACGCCGCCATCTCCATCCACGAACGGGTGCTCGCCGGCTCCGACATCAAGGTCGACGCCGAACTCGCCACGGTGCTGCCCGAACTGATGTGGATGTACCAGATGGGCATCGTCGTCTACTGGGTCTTCGACCACTCCCCCGACACCGAGCGCACCCGGCGGCTGGTCGCCCGCACCGCGCCGCTCGGCGCGCGGATCCTCAGGCTCTCCCGCTACCGGCTGCTGCGGCCCATCGTGCGCGAGATCCGCGAGCTGCTCTCGGAGTTCCTCTTCCGGCGCTGAGCCGGCCCGCCGCGCCCGCCGCCCGCGCGGCGCACCCCGTCAGCCCACGGCGGGCTCGGCCAGCACCGCCCAGACCGTCTTGCCGTACCGGCCGCGCTCCCGGACGCCCCAGGTGTCCGACAGCGCCTGCACCAGCCGCAGACCGCGCCCCGACTCGTCGCCGTCCCCCGCGTCGCGCGGCACCGGGCGGGACTGCGCGCCGCCGTCGGAGACCTCGACGACGCACGACCCGTCCGAGTGGACGGTCACCGCCACCTCGAACTCCCGCTCCAGGAGCGGACTGTGCCGAACGGCGTTGGTCGCCAGCTCCGACACGACCAGGACGACGGACTCGACGGTCTCGCCCTCCTGCTCCCAGCCCTCGAGGTGGTCACGTACCCGGTGCCGGGCCAGCCCGACCGACGTCGGGTGCCGGGGCAGCCGGAACGCACTGCGCCTCATCAGGTCACTCTCCCCATGAGCGAACGCCCCCCTTCCGTTGCGCCATCCCTTACCAGTTTCGACGCGGGGAATGCGCTCCGTGTCAGATTGTTCGCGTTCGGTGAGCGGTTTCCGGCCACATTCAGGCGCGCGGTGCGGCCAGGGTCACGATCGTGATGTCCGAGGGCGCACCCACCCTGACCGGCGGGCCCCAGGCCCCCGCGCCACGGGTGACGTACAACTGGGTGTCGCCGTACGTTTCCAGTCCGGCCACCGTGGGGTTGGCGAGTGCCGCGATGTGGTTGCCCGGCCACAGCTGCCCGCCGTGGGTGTGCCCGGACAGCTGCAGGTCGACGTGGTGCCGGACGGATTCGTCGATCATCACCGGCTGGTGGGCGAGGAGCACGACCGCACGCGCGGGGTCCCGGTCGCCGAGCGCCTTCGTGTAGTCGGGGGCGTGGTCGTGCTCGGCGCCGCTGATGTCGTTGACCCCGGCCAGGTCGAAGCCGGCGAGCTCGGTGCGGGCGTTCTCCAGCGGGTGGACGCCCAGGTCGCGCACGAAGTCGATCCACGGCGCGGCCCCGGAGAAGTACTCGTGGTTGCCGGTGACGAAGTAGCTGCCGTCCCGCGCCCGGAGCCCGGCCAGCGGCTCCGCCGCGGGACCCAGTTCCCCGACCGAGCCGTCGACCAGGTCGCCGACGATGGCGACGAGGTCGGGGCGGGCCCCGTTGATCGTGTCCACGATCCGGCGGGTGTGCGCCGTGCCGAGTATCGGGCCGAGGTGGATGTCGCTGACCACGGCGATCCGGTAGCCGTCCGCGCTCGCGGGGAGCTTGGCGAGCGGCACGGTGACGTACTTCAGGCGCGGGCCGCGCAGCACGCCGTACGTGCCCTGACCGACCGTCACCCCCGCGGCGACGGCCGCCGCGGCGCCGACCGTACGGGCCACGAACAGCCGCCTGGGCAGTCCGGCGGTCACGGGCTCCGGCTGGGGCTGCGGCTTCGGCTGGGGCGGCGAGGACGCCTCGCCGGCCTCCCCGGCCGGCCCGGTAACCTCGGTGGCCTCGGCGGTCTCGGTGGCCCGCACGCCCCGGGACCGCTCCCGGCGCTCCAGCGCGAGCCGCAGCAGCGGTCGTACGCCCTCGCCGACCAGCACCGCCAGCGTGAGGTAGAGCAGCACCGCCAGCCACAGGTAGCCCGGCCAGGCCAGCCACCGCTCGGCCGCGAGCGGCAGTGACCGCCCGCCGACCAGCGCGCCCAGGCTCAGCAGCGGCAGGACGACCGCCAGGACCGTTCCCGTCCGCCGCCACCAGCCGCCCGGCGCGGACACGTCGCGCACCAGCCGGCGCCACAGGTAGTAGTGCACCCCGCCGAGGAGCGCCAGGACGGCCGCGACGACGGCGACCACGACGACGATCACCGGCCCGCCCGCAGAGCTCTCAGACCCCGGACGCCGATGACGCCGATCGCGGTGCCGAGGACGAGCGAGGTGATCGCCAGCGTCAGGTGCACCCAGAAGTACGTGGTGGGCGAGGCGTGGTCACCGCCCTCGAAGGCGAGCCCACTGGCGTCCTTCCACAGGTTCTTGACGAACGTCGTCCAGACGATCCAGCTCCACACCCCGAAGGCGGTCAGGAACCAGGACACGGGGCGGCTGAGCTTCATGCGACCAGTATGGGGGCCGCCGCGCGGCCCTCTCCCACGGGGTCCGCCCGGTCCGTCCACCGTGGGCCGCCGCCCAAGACGCCGATGGGCACCGCCCGGTTGCACATCGGGCACGTGGGATCGGTCACGGACCCGATCGGCCCCCCACGCCTGCCGCGGTCACCGGACGGCCTGTAACTTCTCATCGTGCCGAACTCCTCCCCCCGCGCCGCGCGCCGCTCCGCCATGGTGCTGTCCGTCCTCGCACTGGTCGGCGGTACGGCCCTGGCCACCGCGCCCGTCGCGCACGCGAAGAAGCCCTCCCCGTCCGCCACCCCGACGCCGCCCGCGCGGATGTCGGAGGTCGGCGGGGACCGGCTGGGGCAGCCGGGCACGCAGGTCAGCCCGCTCGCCGGCGCTCCCGGCCTGCCGGACAAGCTCACGTCGCGGTCGTGGATCGTCTCCGACGCCGAGACGGGGCAGGTGCTGGCCTCGCACAACGCGCACTGGAAGCTGCCGCCCGCCAGCACCCTCAAGATGCTGTTCGCGGACACGCTGCTGCCCAAGCTCGACAAGACGCAGACGCACAAGGTGCTCCCCTCCGACCTCGACGGCGTCGGCGCGGGCAGCAGCCTCGTGGGCGTCAAGGAGAACCTCAGCTACACCGTCCACGACCTGTGGCTCGGGGTCTTCCTCCGCTCCGGCAACGACGCCGTCCACGTCCTGTCCTCCATGAACGGCGGCGTGGACGCGACCGTCCTGGAGATGCAGCGCAAGGCGGAGGACCTCCAGGCGGACGACACCACCGTGATCTCCCCGGACGGCTACGACATGCCCGGCCAGGTCTCCTCGGCGTACGACCTGACGCTCTTCGCCCGCTCCGGTCTGCAGAACGCGGACTTCCGCGAGTACTGCTCGACCGTGCGCGCCCAGTTCCCCGGCGAGTGGAAGAAGACCAAGGGCAAGAAGGGCAAGAAGGGCACCAAGAAGCGCAGCAGCTTCGAGATCCAGAACACCAACCGGCTGCTCTCCGGTGACTACGACCTCCCCACCTACCAGGGCATCGCGGGTGTGAAGAACGGTTACACCACCAACGCGGGCAACACCTTCACCGGTGTCGCTCAGCGCGGCGACCGCACGCTGCTGGTGACCGTCATGCACCCCGGCGACGGCCACAACATGGCCTACAAGGAGGCGGCGAAGCTGCTCGACTGGGGCTTCGAGGCGGAGGGCATGGTCACCCCCGTCGGCATCCTGGTGCCGCCGAAGTCCGCCATCGCATCGGCCTCCGCGTCCCCCTCCCCCTCCGCCTCCCCCAGCAGGAAGGCCCCGCAGCAGGCCGCGGCGCCCACTCCCTCCGGTGGTGGGGGCGGGGCCTGGACGGCCCTCGCGCTCACCGGTGGCTCGGTGCTGGTCGTCGCCGCCCTGGCCTACCTCGTACGCCGCCGCTGGCCGCTGCCGCAGCGGACGGCGAAGGCCGTCATCCCCGCCCCGACCAAGCCCGGCGACGACGCTGCCGCGAAGCCCGCGGAAGCGGCCGAGGAGCAGGCGGACGGGCAGAAGGCCGGCACTACGGAGGCCGGCGCGGAGACGGACGCGAAGTCCGACGCGGAGAGCGGAACCGGCGCGAAGGAAGTGACGGAGAAGGAGGCCGCGGCGGAGGAGTCCGCGGCGGACGACGGCACCGGGCGGAAGGCCGGGACCGCCGCCGACCGCACGGCCTGACCCCGGCAGGACGTGGCCTGATCCCGCCGTACCCGGCCGGTGGCGCACGCCACCGGCCGCAGCCGTCCCGTGCCACGCGCACATGCCCCGGACAGGGGGGCGCTCGACGGCGCACGTGCGGCTCGTGCGCCCACCCCGCTGCGACCGCCCCCTGCCACGCGGACGGCCCTGCCAGTACCCAGGAACCAGGGAATCGGTACGGGATGGGAGCACGCCATGGGCATGTTGTCGGTCATCGGGCTCGTCCTGGGCCTCGTCGCGGTCGCCTACTGCGTCCGCTCGGCCTTCAGGGCCAAGACCCCCGCCGGACGCGCCGGCTGGGTCATCGCCGCCCCGGCGGCCGTGCTCGCCGGGGTCTACCTGGTGGGCTACATCCTGATCACCGTGCTGGTGCTGGCCGCCGCATGGTTCACCGTCGCGCACTTCCTGCGCTGACCCCATGGGTCCGTCCGCCTCGACGGGCGGTACGCGGCCACGCCGTTCGTCATCGCGGCGCTGATGGGCGTCGTCGCCCGGCGTCGTCCGCGCCTCGCGTGGCGGCGTACGCCACGAACTCCGCCCACGCGGCAGGCGAGAACGCCAGCCGTGCCCCGGCCCGGTCCTTGGAGTCCCGCACCAGGACCGCGCCGGGCCCGAACGCGACCTCGACGCAGGCGCCGCCCTCGGAGTTGCTGTGGCTGGACGTGAACCACACGAGTCCTTCGGTCATGGTCCCTCCGCCAAGTGCTCGATGAACCGCGCGGACTCCTCGGGACCGAGGGCCTGCCGGGTGATCATGTCGTGGCGTCGCATGACGATACTGACCCGCGCCGGGTCCGCATAGAGGAGTCCGGTGGTCTGCCCCTCCTCGTAGACAAGGTGCTGGTGTTCGGCGGTCTCCAGCAGGACGAACGGGCCGTGCCGCCCGGGGTGGAGGCCCCGGTCCGCGGGCATGACCTGGATGGTGATGTTCCGGGCCCGCCCGCGCACGAGCAGCGTCCGCAACTGTTCCCGGTGCGCCTCGCGGTCCGGGAAGGAGCACAGCGCCGACTCCTCCACCACGAAGCTGAACGAGCGGCTCCCGCTGTCCAGCATCAACTGCCGTTCCAGCCGTGCCGCCACGCGCTCCTCGAGCGTCTCCTCGTCGAGCGGCGGCCAGTGGGACGAGAGCAACGTGCGCACGTACGCCTCGCTTTGGAGGAGCCCGGGGATGTACTGGCTCTCGTACCAGTTGACGGCGATCGCCTCGGCCTCGTAGCGCATGTACTCCCGGGCATACGTCGGGTACTTCTCCGGGGTGAGGAACGCCTCCGCCGCCGTCAACTTGCCCTGCGCCCCGCACAGCCCGTCCGCGACCTGAAGCAGCCGTTGCGTCGGGCGGCGACGCCCCTGCTCCATCGACTTGACCGTCTCGTAGCCGTACCCTGCCTCGTCGGCCAGTTGCTCGCGCGTGACGCCGGCGTGCTCGCGCCAGAGTTTGACCTGGTTGCCGCAGTACCGCCACGCCATCGGGGGCGGGGACACGTCACTCGCCACTCGGGTACAACCACCCTCCGTACTCGCGCCGCTCCTCCCGACCGTACGCCGCGACCTGCACTTTTGAGCCATGAACGAGACAACTCCCCCTGTCGGGTGGTGGTTTTCGCGCCACCCGCGCAGCGTCGGCCGGGCGCGGGCCCTGCTGCGCGAACAGGCCCTCGTGTGGGGCCTCGACGCCGAGGCGACGGACACCGCGGTGCTGCTGCTCAGCGAGCTGATGGGCAACGCCGTCCGGCACGCGCGGGTTCCGCCGGACCGGCGGATCGCCGCCCGGGCGGGCCTGGTCGCGGGGGTCCTGCGGGTGGAGGTCTGCGACGCCTGCGACGACCCGCCCGTACCGCGGCGGGCCTCCGCGACGGACGAGTCGGGACGCGGGCTGGCGCTCGTGGAGATGCTCGCCGACGCCTGGAACGTTCAACCTCGGCCGTACGGCATCGGTAAGACGGTCTGGTTCGAACTCAGAGTGACAAAACCATCCGTAAACAGTAGTGACCAGTGGCCGGATCTCGACGTAGGGTTCGCGCCATGGACAGTGACCTGGGACTCCTGAACGTCATAGACGTCGAGGCGACGTGCTGGGACGGTGAGCCGCCGCAGGGCTCGGTGAGCGAGATCATCGAGATCGGGCTGACCGTCGTGGACGTCGTCGCGGGCGAGCGCTTCGCCCGCCACCGCGTCCTCGTACGGCCCGCGCGCTCCACCGTGAGTCCCTTCTGCACCGAGCTGACCGGTCTGACGCAGGACGAGGTGGACGCGGGGCTGGACTTCGCGGACGCGTGCAAGCTGCTCGCCGTCGAGCACCGGGCGGGATCGCGCCCGTGGGCGAGCTGGGGCGACTACGACCGCCACCAGTTCAACCGCCAGTGCCGGGCCACCGGCACGACGTACCCCTTCGGCGGCCGGCACATCAACGTCAAGACGCTCTTCACCCAGGCCCACCGCCTCACCAAGCGCCCCGGCATGGCGGAGGCGCTGCGGCTCGTCGGGCTGCCCCTGGAAGGCCGCCACCACCGCGGCGAGGACGACTCGTGGAACATCGCCGCCCTCGTCGTCGACCTGGCGGGCCGGGGCGCCTGGCCGGCGACCCCCGCCTACTGACCGGCGGGGGCCCGCACGGCGTCAGGCGGTCTCGGGGCGCTCGGGCCTTTCCGGCCGCTCCGGCCGCTCGGGCCGCTCGGGCCGCTCGGGCCGCTCCGGTCGTACGGCCCGCCCGCGTTCGGGCTCACCCGGCTCCTCGGGCCGCCCGGCGCGGGCGGCGGCCAGTTCCGCGCTGTGCGGGGTGGCCGTCCAGGCCGCGCAGTACAGCAGGAGCTTCGCTGTGAAGTTGATCCAGAGCAGCAGCGCGATGGGCACCCCGAAGGCGCCGTACATGCTCTTGGTGGCCACGCTCTGCAGGTAGCCGCTGATGAGCAGCTTCAGCAGCTCGAAGCCGATCGCGCCGATGAGGCTCGCGACGACGACGTCGCGGCGGTTCGGCGTGACCCCGGGCAGCAGAGTGAGCAGGTAGGCGAGGATCAGCAGGTCCACGAGGACGGCGATGCAGAACCCCGCCACCGACAACAGGGCCCGCCCGGGGCCGTGTTCGTCGAGGCCGACGGCGTCGCCGAGGCGGCCGACGGCCGTCCCGGCGAGGACCGAGCAGGCGACGGAGAGCAGTGCCACGGCGCCCAGGCCGACCAGCACGCCGAAGTCCTTGAGCTTCTGGAGGAACGGGTTCTCCGGCTCGTCGTCCTTGTGCCAGACCGCCCTGAGGCAGTCCCGCAGGGCGCCGACCCAGCTGACGCCGGTGAGGACCAGCAGGACGGCGGCGATGACACCGACCGTGCCCGCGTTGTCCACGAGCCCGCCGATGTTGAGCTGGTCGGCGATGCCCGGGACCTGCTCGGTCAGCTTGCCCTCGAGTTCCTTGAGCTGACCGGGGGACAGCAGGGCCGCGCCGACGGCGGCGCCGACGGTCAGCAGCGGGAAGAGCGCGACGAAGCTGACGAAGGTGATCGCGGCGGCCAGCCGCGTCCAGTGCACGGCCTCCAGGTGCTCGTACGTGCGCCAGGCGTGGGTGCGCATGAGCCGCGCGATCCACGGTCCGATCACTGGGAGCCGAGTCAGCCATTCCATACCGCGCGCCTACCCTCCGTCACGACGTGCACTCTAGGTGGCGGCCGCCGTGGCGGCGGTGATCGCGTCCATGACGCGGTCCGTGTCGGCCCCGGATGTACGCCAGTTACTGAAGGCGGCGCGCACCGCGGGCACGCCGTGGAGAACCGTCGGGGTGAGGAACGCCTCCCCGGAGGCGGCGACGGCGCGGACGAACCCGGCGACGCGCTCGGCCGTGGGGTCGCCGGCCAGGGTGAAGCAGACGACGTTGAGCCGGACGGGCGCCAGCAGCCTCAGGCGGGGGTCGGCCTCGACGCGCTCGCCGAGGCGCCGCGCGCAGGCGGCGTTGCGTTCGACGACCTCGCGGTGGCCCTCGCTGCCGTAGGCGGTGAGCGAGAACCACGCGGCGAGGGCGCGCAGCCGGCGGGAGTTCTCGGGGGTGAGGTGGAGGAAGTCGGGGTCGGGGAGGGCGGGCAGGCCGAGGTAGGGCGAGGCGTTGTGGAAGACCCTGACCTGGAGGTCCTGACGGCGGGTGAACTGGACGGCCGCGTCGTAGGGCACGTTCAGCCACTTGTGGAGGTCGACGCAGACGGAGTCGGCGGCGTCGATGCCCTCGGTGAGGTGCGCGTACGCGGGCGCCAGCGCGGCGAAGCCGCCGAACGCGGCGTCGACGTGCAGCCAGAAGTCGTGGCGCTCCTTCAGGGCGGCGACGGCGCGCAGGTCGTCGAAGTCGACGGTGTTGACGGTGCCGGCGTTCGCGACCACGACGGCCGGGCGGCCCTCCAGCGCCGTCAGCGCCGCATCGAGGCGGTCGACGTCCACCGCCTCGCGGCCACCGGGCAGCACCGGCACGGAGGTCAGGGACGACCGGCCGAGGCCGAGCACGGACAGGGCCTTGTCGACGCTGGAGTGCGGGGTGCCGGAGAGCACCGTCACCGGGCCGAGCGCGGCCAGCCCGTCGCGGGAGACGGACAGCCCCCGCCGCTCGCCGAGCCATTCGCGTGCCACCGCCAGGCCCACGGTGTTGGAGACGGTCGCGCCGGTGACGAAGGCGCCGCTGTGCTCCTCGCCGAGGCCGAGCATCGTGCGGAGCCAGCCGACGGTCTCGCGTTCCAGGGCCGCGGCCGACGAGTCGCCGCCCGCCGAGACGTTCTGGTCGTAGGTGCTGGTCAGCCAGTCCCCGGCGACGGCGGCGGGGGTCGCTCCCCCGGTGACGAAGCCCAGGTAGCGCGGTCCGGCACTGCCCGAGAAGCCGGGTGCCCAGCGCCGCTCGAAGAGCGCGAGCGCGGCCTGCGCACCGGTTCCGGTGACGGGCAGCGGCTGCGGCTCGGGCGCGGGCCCGGGGCGGGCCGCCGGGCGGTCGTCGACGGTCGCCAGCTCACGGGCGGCCAGGTCCCGCACGGCCTGGAGGAGTTCGGGGAGGTGCGCGCGGTCCGCGGCGAGTGTGGGGTGCATGGCGGCAGCGTAGGCGGGCCGTCGTGCTCGGCCGCGCCCGGTGCGCTCACCCGTGCGGCGGGCCGCCCGCGGGAGCCGTGCTGACCGGCTCGCACGCGCCGGGCTGGTGCGGCACGAGCCGGTGCCCGGCGGCGCCGCCGCCGAAGGGGTAGTCCCGCACGGTGCGCCAGACGCCCTCGTCGTCCTGCTCGTACAGCGAGAAGCAGCCGGCGGTCCAGGTGGCGGCGAAGCCGGCGAGCTCCGTCTGCGCGCGGTCCAGCGCTTCGTCGGGGATGCCGTGGCCGATGGTGACGTGCGGGTGGTACGGGAACTGGAGCTCGCGCCGCACCGGGCCCGAGCGGACCCGCTCCTGCAGCTCGGCGCAGTCGGGGCCGCCCTGGACGAGGTCGACGTAGACGACCGGGGTGACGGGCCGGAAGCTGGCCGTGCCCTCCAGCCGCATGGGGAAGGGCCTGCCGGTGGCGGCGACCTGCGCGAGGTGCTCCCGGAAGGCCGGGAGCAGCGCGGTGTCCACCTCGGTCGGCGGGAGCAGCGTGACGTGGGTGGGGATGCAGTACGCCAGCGGGTCTCCGTAGCCGGCACGGCGCTGCTGCAGCAGGCTGCCGTAAGGCTCGGGGACCGCGATCGACACGCCGATCATGCGGTTTCCCACGCGTTCACCCCTTCCCCGGGTCGGTTCGTCGTACCGTACGCACGCCGTGCGGGCACAACTCCGTCATTGCCAGTGTGACGCGCGCGCGGCCTCCCGCGCGAGCGTCGTCCGTCACACCTGCGCGGGACCTAAGGCCCCTCTTCCCGGGCGTCCGGGAGGGGAGGGCGCCGTCAGTGCTTGGCGGGCAGGAAGCCGATCCTCTCGTACGCCTTCGCCAGGGTCTCCGCGGCGACGGACCGGGCCTTCTCGGCGCCCTTGGCGAGGACCGAGTCCAGCGTCTCCGGGTCGCCCAGGTACTCCTGGGTGCGCTCGCGGAAGGGCGTGACCCATTCCACGAAGACCTCCGCGAGGTCGGTCTTGAGCGCACCGTAGCCCTTGCCCTCGTACTTCTGCTCGAGTTCCGGGATTCCGGTGCCGGTGAGGGTGGAGTAGATGGTCAGCAGGTTGCTGACGCCCGGCTTCTCCTGCTCGTCGTAGCGGATCACGGTGTCGGTGTCGGTGACCGCGCTCTTGATCTTCTTCGCGGAGGACTTGGGCTCGTCCAGCAGGTTGATCAGGCCCTTGGGGGACGCCGCCGACTTGCTCATCTTCGACAGCGGTTCCTGCAGGTCGTAGATCTTCGCCGTCTCCTTGACGATGTACGCGTCGGGGACGGTGAAGGTGTCGCCGAAGCGGCCGTTGAAGCGCTCCGCGAGGTCGCGGGTGAGCTCGATGTGCTGGCGCTGGTCCTCGCCGACGGGGACGGCGTTCGCCTGGTACAGCAGGATGTCCGCGACCTGCAGGATCGGGTACGTGAACAGGCCGACGGTGGCCCGGTCGGCGCCCTGCTTGGCGGACTTGTCCTTGAACTGCGTCATGCGGGACGCCTCGCCGAAGCCGGTGAGGCAGTTGAACACCCAGCCGAGCTGCGCGTGTTCGGGGACGTGGCTCTGGACGAACAGCGTGCAGCGCTCCGGGTCGAGCCCGGCGGCCAGGAGCTGGGCGGCGGCGAGCCGGGTGTTGGCGCGCAGCTCGGCCGGGTCCTGCGGCACGGTGATCGCGTGGAGGTCGACGACCATGTAGAAGGCGTCGTGGGACTCCTGCAGCGCCACCCACTGGCGGACCGCGCCCAGGTAGTTGCCCAGGTGGAACGAACCTGCGGTGGGCTGGATGCCGGAGAGCACACGGGGACGATCGAGAGCCATGGCACTCATTCTCTCAGGTCCGCGAGGATTCCACGGCCGCGGTGGGAACCCGGGGGCGGGCGGCGGTGTAGAAGGGGTGACGGGTGCCGCACGGGGGCGGCGCCGGGGGAGCGAAGGGGGTCCGCCACGGAGGGGGAGGCGGCGGTGATCGCGCGCGTACGCGCCGGTGAGCGGGAGGCGTACGCGGAGCTGGTGCGCCTGCACGCGGACGTCGCGCACCGTACCGCCGTGCTGCTCGGCGCGGGATCCGACGCGGAGGACGTGGTGCAGGTCTCGTTCGTCAAGGCGTACCGCGCGCTCGCGACCTTCAAGGAGGGGGCGGCCTTCCGCCCGTGGCTGCTGCGGATCGTCGCCAACGAGGCGCGCAACGCCGGGCGCGCGGCGCGCCGTCTGCGGTCGGCGGTGGAGCGCAACGCCGCCCTGGAGGCGCTGCCCCCCGCGGCGGACGACCCGGAGTCGCTGGCGGTGTCGCGGGAGCGCCGGGCGGAGCTGCTGGCCGCCGTGCAGGCGCTCAGCGAACCGCACCGGATGGTGGTCACCTGCCGCTATCTGCTGGACCTGGACGAGGAGGAGACGGCGACGGTGCTCGGCTGGCCGCGTGGCACGGTGAAGTCCCGGCTGCACCGGGCCCTGGCCCGGTTGCGGGCGGGGCTGGGCGAGCCGGTGCCGGCCGGCCGGTGCGACGACGGGGGGCGGCGCCCATGACCGACCGGCTCCCGGAGGAGCTGCGCGAGGCGGGCCGGTGGCTGGAGATCCCGACGCCGTCGCCCGACTCCGTGGCCGAGCAGGTGCTGGCCCGGCTGCTGGCCGAGGCGGTCCCGGCGCCGGGCGCCCCCGCGCGGGGCCGCGGCGCGCGGGTGCGCGCGTGGGCCGCGGCGCGGTGGCGGGCCCTGACGGCGGTCCTGTGCGGGCTGCTGGTGGTGCTGGTGCTGACGCCGCCGGTGCGGGCCGCGGTGGCGGACTGGTTCGGCTTCGGCGGTGTCGTCGTGCGGCGGGACCCCTTCGCCCGTCCGGGCACGGGCGCCCCGCCGCCGGTGCGGGGGGACGCTCCGCTGGACGGGGCGTACGTGCCGGCCAAGCTGGGCGAGCCCGACGGGGTGGCGGTCGTCGACGGGGGCCGGGTGCTGTCGATGAGCTGGCGGGTGGACGGGCGCACGGTACGGCTCGACCAGTTCCGGGCCACCATCGACATGGTCTTCCTCAAGAGGGTCGGCGACGCGGCCGAATGGGTCGAGGTAGGCAGCGGGAGCGACTACGGGGTGTGGTTCGCGGAGCCCCACTACGTGCAACTGGTCGATCCCGACGGACGTACCCGCCGCGAGCCGCCCCGGACGGCCGGGCCGACCCTGGTCTGGCAGCGCGGGGGGACGACGCTGCGCCTGGAGGGCGTGCCCGACCTGGCCCGCGCGGTCGCCGTCGCGGACTCGGCCCGGCGGCGGTAGGCACTCGGCGGCAAGCCCCTTTCCCTTCCCGCGGACGGGAACCCCGCGGGCCCGGGCGGTGTAACAGGGGCAGGACCGGGCGAGAGGAGAGGGGGACGCGATGCGGATCAGAAGGTTCGTCACCTGGGCCGGGGTCAGCGTGACGGCGCTCGCCGCCGTGATCGGCGGGTCGGGGTCGGCCGCGGCGGGCGGGCCGACCAGCGTGATGCTGGTCGCTCCGGGCAGCGGCAAGGCCGCGGGCATCTACACCAGTTCACCCGACTACCGGGAACTGGAGCAGTCCATCGGGGACGAGCCGAAGGAGGAGGCGCCGAAGTCGCTGTCGGACGTGATGAACGACCGGCACCGCCAGGTGACCGTCACCTGGCTGATCCACGACGTGTCCGTCTGGAAGGTGGACTACGTGTATCCGGACGGCCCCGGCGGTGCCTGGGTCCACAGCCGCACGGCGACGGAGAAGGGTCTGCCCGAGCAGGGCGTGTGGCGCAAGGCCGCGCGCTCCGACGAGCTCCGCGCCCTCCTGGACCGGTTGGACCTGATGGAGCCCGACAAGGGCCTCGGCATGAGCGCCCCCGACTATCCGCTCAGCCCGGACGACGCGACCGCAGTCGAGGAGACCGCGGCGGCCGCACCGCAGGCCTCGGATGCCCCGCAGGCCGCGGCGGCCGGTGACAGCGGTGGAGCGGACGGCTGGTGGCTGTCCCTGCCCGGGCTCGGCGCCGGCCTGCTCGTGGGCGGCGCCGGGACCTTCCTCGTCCTGCGGCGCATATCCCGGAACACGCCGGGCGAGGAGCCCCGCCAGGAACTCGTCGACGCCTGACGCGACGGGGGTGCGTGCCGCGCCGGCACGCACCCCGTGCGGACTGCCGGTCAGCCGAGGTCGATCCCGGGGTAGAGCGGGAAGCCGGCCACCAGGTCCGCCGAGCGCTGCGCGATCTCGTCGGAGACCTTCGCGTCCAGCACGTGCTGCGCCTTGGACGGCTTGCCGGCCGAGGTGACGCCCGCCGTCGTGGCGGTGAGCACCCGGTCGATCAGCCCGGCGACCTCGTCCATCTCGGCGGTGCCCAGGCCGCGTGTGGTCAGCGCCGGGGTGCCGATGCGGATGCCGGAGGTGTACCAGGCGCCGTTGGGATCCTGGGGGATGGAGTTGCGGTTGGTGACGATGCCCGAGTCCAGCAGCGCGGCCTCGGCCTGCCGGCCGGTGAGCCCGTAGGAGGACTCGACGTCGATCAGGACAAGGTGGTTGTCCGTGCCGCCGGTCACCAGCGTCGCGCCGCGCCGCAGCAGCCCCTCGGCCAGGGCCCGGGAGTTGTCGACGATGCGCTGCGCGTAGGCCTGGAAGTCGGGGCGGCGGGCCTCCGCCAGGGCCACCGCCTTGGCGGCCATGACGTGCGGCAGCGGGCCGCCGAGCACCATGGGGCAGCCCCGGTCGACCTGCTCGGCCAGCGAGGAGTCGCACAGCACCATGCCGCCGCGCGGGCCGCGCAGCGACTTGTGCGTGGTGGTGGTGACGATCTGCGCGTGCGGTACGGGGTCGAAGTCGCCGGTGAGGACCTTGCCCGCGACCAGTCCGGCGAAGTGCGCCATGTCCACCATCAGCGTGGCGCCGACCTCGTCGGCGATCTCCCGCATGATGCGGAAGTTCACCAGCCGCGGATAGGCCGAGTAACCCGCCACGATGACCAGCGGACGGAACTCGCGGGCGGTCTTGCGCAGCGCCTCGTAGTCCAGCAGCCCCGTGGCGGGGTCGGTGCCGTAGGAGCGCTGGTCGAACATCTTGCCGGAGATGTTGGGGCGGAAGCCGTGGGTGAGATGGCCGCCCGCGTCCAGCGACATGCCGAGCATCCGCTGGTCGCCGAGCTCGTGGCGCAGCCGCGCCCAGTCCTCCTCGGTCAGGTCGTTGACCTGCCGGACCCCGGCCCGCTCCAGCGCGGGCGCCTCGACCCGCGCGGCGAGCACGGCCCAGAAGGCGACGAGGTTGGCGTCGATGCCCGAGTGCGGCTGCACGTAGGCGTGCTGTGCGCCGAACACCTCGCGCGCGTGCTCGGCGGCGAGCGCCTCCACGGTGTCGACGTTGCGGCAGCCGGCGTAGAAGCGGCGGCCGACGGTGCCCTCGGCGTACTTGTCGCTGAACCAGTTGCCCATGGCCAGCAGCACGGCCGGGGAGGCGTAGTTCTCGCTGGCGATGAGCTTGAGCGAGGCGCGCTGGTCCTCGATCTCCTGTCCGATGGCGTCGGCCACGCGCGGCTCGACGCCCCTGATCACTTCGAGGGCACTGCGGAAGGCGGTGGATTCGGTGGAGCCACTCGGCATGTCAGACCTCCTGCTGCACTGCACGGCACACGGGACGGCCCAGGCGCACGGCACACAGTTCACGGGCCGCTCCCCGATGGTCAATCCCATCCCAGCGCGCCAGTCACGACCCGTCGCCAGCCTAGCAACGCCGGTCGGGGCGCCGCCCGGCGCGAGGTTTCTTCGCATCCGGGACGAGCGACGATAGAAAGGGGCCCCACCGGGCCCAGCGCCACAACTCCCGACGTACCACGAACGGAGCACTCACGTGTCGACCGCCGCCGAGCACATCGCCGCCACCGAGGCGCACAGCGCCCACAACTACCACCCCCTCCCGGTCGTCGTCGCCTCCGCCGAAGGCGCCTGGGTGACGGACGTCGAGGGCCGCCGGTACCTCGACATGCTCGCCGGCTACTCGGCGCTGAACTTCGGGCACCGCAACGCCCGTCTCATCGAGGCCGCCAAGGCCCAGCTCGACCGCGTGACGCTCACCTCGCGGGCGTTCCACCACGACCGCTTCGCGCGCTTCTGCACGGAGCTGGCCGAGCTGTGCGGCATGGAGATGGTGCTGCCGATGAACACCGGCGCGGAGGCCGTCGAGACGGCGGTGAAGACGGCCCGCAAGTGGGGCTACCGGGTCAAGGGCGTACCGGACGGCCAGGCGAAGATCGTCGTCGCGGCGGACAACTTCCACGGGCGGACGACCACGATCATCAGCTTCTCCACCGACCCCGAGGCCCGCGCGGACTTCGGTCCGTACACCCCCGGCTTCGAGGTCGTCCCCTACGGCGACCTCGCCGCGCTGGAGGCGGCGCTGGACGACCGCACGGTGGCCGTGATGATGGAGCCCATCCAGGGCGAGGCGGGGGTCCTCGTGCCGCCGGCCGGCTACTGGGCGGGGGTGCGCCGGCTCACCGAGGAGCGCGGCATCCTCTTCGTCGCCGACGAGATCCAGTCGGGCCTGGGCCGGACGGGCCGGACCTTCGCGTCGGAGCACGAGGGAGTCGTCCCGGACATGTACGTGCTGGGCAAGGCGCTCGGCGGGGGCGTCGTCCCCGTCTCGGCGGTCGTCTCCTCGGCGGAGGTGCTCGGGGTCTACCGCCCCGGTGAGCACGGCTCCACCTTCGGCGGCAACCCGCTGGCCTGCGCGGTGGCGCTCGAGGTCCTCGCGATGCTCCGCACGGGCGAGTACCAGCAGCGGGCCACCGAACTCGGCGACCACCTGCACCACGAGCTGGCGCTGCTGACCGGCAGCGGGGCCGTCACGCAGGTCCGCGGCCGCGGCCTGTGGGCGGGCGTGGACATCGCCCCGGAGCACGGCACCGGCCGGCAGATCTCCGAACGGCTCCTGGAGCGGGGTGTCCTGGTCAAGGACACCCACGGCTCCACGATCCGGCTCGCGCCGCCGCTGGTGATCTCCAAGGAGGACCTGGACTGGGGTCTGGACCAGCTGCGGGCCGTGCTGTCGGCCTGAACCCCGGGGTACGGGGTCCGGAGGAGGTGCGTCCCGGCGGTCAGACGCCGTCGGGGCGGGCCGCCGGGGACAGCCGCGTCGTCACGCCCATGCGGTTCCAGGCGTTGATGGTCACGCACATGGCGATCAGCCGGGGCAGCTCGTCCTCGTCGAAGACCCTGGCGGCCTCGTCGTAGACCTCGTCCGGGACACCGCCCTGACCCAGCCGGGTCACCGCCTCCACCAGGGCCAGCGCGGCGCGCTCGCGCACCGTGTAGAACGGGGTCTCCCACCACACGCTCAGCCCGTGCATCTTCTGCTCGGTCAGCCCCAGCTTGCGGGCGTCGGCGATGTGCATGTCCACGCAGTAGGCGCAGCCGTTGAGCTGCGAGGCGCGGGCCTTGACCAGCTCGCTGATCACCGGGTCGAGGCCGGCGGACGCGGCGGCGTCCAGGGCGATCATCGCCTTGTAGAAGTCGGGGGCGGCCTTGCCCAGCAGCATGCGGGGGGCGTGCGCGGGCACCAGGTCGTCGGGGCCCAGGTCGGCGGCGGCACCGGCAGGGGTCGTGATCATCGTCATGTGACACACCGTAGTGACCGGGTGGCCTCGGGCCGTGGTCCACTTGAGGGGTGAACGACTGGGCCATTTCAGGAGTCGACCTCCATCTGGACCTCACTGGCGGGACCGGTGCGCGGGCCGGGCTGGAGAAGGCGCTGCGCGAGGCCGTGCGCGACGGCCGGCTCGCCCCCGGCACCCGGCTGCCGTCTTCCCGGACCCTCGCCGGGGACCTGGGCATCGCCCGCAACACCGTCGCGGACGCCTACGGACAACTGGTGGCCGAGGGCTGGCTGTCCGCCCGCCAGGGCTCCGGCACGCGGGTCGGCGACGGCTGGCGCCCGGCCGGACCGGCCGCGGCCCCGTCCCGCGGCGGCCGTGCCCGCGCCGGCACCGCCGCACCGCACCCGGGCGGCGGCGCGACCGGCGCCGGCACCGCGGAGCCCCCGGCCGGACCGCCGCGGCAGCGGGAGCACTTCCCGTACGACCTGCGGCCCGGTTCACCCGACCTCGGCTCCTTCCCCCGCGCCGCGTGGTCCGCCGCCGCGCGCCGCGCCCTGGCGGCCGCACCCAACGACGCCCTCGGCTACACCGACCCGCGCGGCCGCCCCGAACTGCGCGAGGCCCTGGCGGCGTACCTGGGCCGGGTGCGCGGGGTGCGCACCGCACCGGAGTTCGTCGTGGTGTGCACAGGCTTCGTCCAGGCCGCCGGGCTGGTCGGCCGTGCCCTGCGGACCATGGGGGCCCGCCGCGTCGCCGTCGAGGCGCTCGCCTACCCGCACACCCTGCGCATCCTGCGCAGGGCCGGGCTCACCACCGTCCCGCTGGCCGTCGACGACGACGGCGCGCAGGTCTGCGCACTCGACGCCGCCGTCGACGCCGCGCTGCTCACCCCCGCGCACCAGTTCCCGTACGGCGCCCCGCTCTCGCCCGCGCGGCGCACGGCGACCGTGGCGTGGGCCCGCGCCACCGGCGGCCTGGTCATCGAGGACGACTACGACGGGGAGTTCCGCTACGACCGGCAACCCGTCGGCGCCCTGCAGAGCCTCGCGCCCGAGCACGTCGTGTACGCCGGAACGGCCAGCAAGAGCCTCGCCCCCGGACTGCGGCTGGCCTGGCTCGCCCTGCCGCCCGCCCTGGTGGAACCCGTGATCACCGAGAAGGTGCTCGCCGACCACCAGTCCCCCGTCCTCGACCAGCTGACCCTCGCCGAGCTGATCGTCTCCGGTGGCTACGACCGCCATGTGCGCCGGATGCGGCTGCACTACCGCCGCCGCCGCGACCGCCTCGTCACCGCGCTCGCCACCCGTGCGCCCGCCGTGCGGGTGTCGGGCATCGCCGCAGGCCTCCACGCCGTGCTGCGCCTGCCGCCCGGCACCTCGGGCACCGCGCTGGTCGCCCGGGCGCGGGAGCGCGGGCTCGCGCTGCAGGCCGTCGCCGAGTTCGGCGGCACGGACGACGACGCGATCGTCGTCGGCTACGGCGCCCCACCCGAGCACGCCTTCGCCGGCGCGCTGGACGAGCTGTGCGCCCTGCTCGCCACGCACACGGCCTGAGGAGCACGCGAAGCGGCCCCCCGCCGCGCCCGTGCGGGGCGCGGCGGAGGGCCGCCGGTGGGACTCGGTGTCCGGGTCTCAGATGAGGCCGAGGCCGCGGACCGCCTCGCGCTCCTCCTCGAGCTCCTTCACCGACGCGTCGATGCGCGCACGGGAGAACTCGTTGACGTCCAGGCCCTGGACGATCTCGAACCTGCCGTCCTTCGCGGTCACCGGGAAGGAGGAGATGAGGCCCTCGGGCACGCCGTAGGAGCCGTCGGAGACGACACCGGCGGAGGTCCAGTCACCCTCGGCGGTCCCGTTGGTCCAGGTGAAGACGTGGTCGATCGCGGCGTTGGCGGCCGACGCGGCGGAGGACGCGCCACGGGCCGCGATGATCGCGGCACCGCGCTTGGCGACGGTCGGGATGAACTCCTCGGCCAGCCACTTCTCGTCGTTGACGGTCTCGGCGGCGTTCTTGCCGGCGACCTCGGCGTGGAAGATGTCGGGGTACTGGGTGGCGGAGTGGTTGCCCCAGATGGTGAGGCGGCGGATCTCGCTCACCGGCACGCCGGTCCTCTTCGACAGCTGCGAGACGGCGCGGTTGTGGTCCAGGCGGGTCATCGCGGTGAAGCGGTCGGCCGGGACGTCCGGGGCCGAGGACTGCGCGATGAGCGCGTTGGTGTTCGCCGGGTTGCCGACGACGAGGACGCGGATGTCGTCCGCGGCGTGGTCGTTGATGGCCTTGCCCTGCGGGCCGAAGATGCCGCCGTTGGCCTCCAGCAGGTCGCCGCGCTCCATGCCGGCGGTGCGGGGACGGGCGCCGACGAGCAGGCCCACGTTGGCGCCGTCGAAGGCGACGTTCGGGTCGTCGGAGATGTCGATGCCCTTGAGCAGCGGGAACGCGCAGTCGTCCAGCTCCATCGCGGTGCCCTCGGCGGCCTTCAGGGCCGGGGTGATCTCCAGCAGCCGCAGCTTCACCGGGACATCGGGGCCGAGCAGGTGGCCGGAGGCGATGCGGAAGAGCAGCGCGTAGCCGATCTGGCCGGCGGCTCCGGTTACGGTGACGTTGACGGGAGTGCGAGTCATTGCCTTCTCCTGGCCTTCTCCTGCTGGATCCCTTGCCGCCCCGGCAGCGTCCCTTGCCGCGGAACGGGGATCTCTCGGCGTCAAGAGACCCACGCCAGGCTATACCCGTGCCGTCGCAGCAGAAGCCACCCCGGGTGTGGCCCCGGTCACCGCCGCGCCGCCGCACCGCCGCGGCCCCGACCTCGACGGGGCCACCCGCCGGGGAGCACCTACGCGGCCCCCCGCACCCCCCGGGGCCTCCGCACGCCGGCTCCGGCGCCGACACACCGTCACGCCGCGGTACGTGGCGCCCGTGCGCGTGCCACCCCGACGTGACGGCAACGCACACGGGATGGGACCTCCGCACACACCGAGCACCGGCGCATCGGACCCACCACCACGCCGCCGCGGCGCCGACCTCGACGGGCCCGCCCGCCGGGGAGCACGCAGGCGGCACCTCGCACCCCCCTGGAGCTCCGGTCACCGCGTCCGCCGCGGCGGTGACGTCGGCGGGGCGGAAGGTCACGGGAGGCGGGCCCGCCCGCGAGCGCGTGGACCGCACCCGGCGCGGCGAGCTCCATCACGCGGCCACCGGCACCGGCACAGCCGACACACCGTCACACCGCCGCACCCGGGCGCCCGCCCGAGCCCGCAGGCCCCAACGCCCGGGCGCATGCCGCCCCCCGCGTGACGGCTTCGCGCGCCTCAGCCCGGCGGGGGTGCGGCGCAGCCGTGGGGGCCCGTGGTCAGGGTGGCGCAGGCGCGGGCGGCGCCGGGGGCGTGGACGGCGAGCATCGAGGTGTACGCCTCCGGGTCCCGGCCGATGCGGCTGCGCTGGGAGCGGCGGGCGCCGCCCGCCTCCGTGACGCTGACCGTGTCACCGGGGGCCCCGGCGGAGATGCGGGCCCAGACGGCCGCGCACACGCGGCTGTAGCGCATCTCGACGTACGCGCCGCCCACCCAGGCCGCCGCCGCCGTACGGGCGTTGCCCCCACCGCAGCCCATGCCCTCGGGGTCCTTGCCGGTGCAGTCCCGGCCGGTGCACTTCACGCCCGCGGGCAGTGCGGCCGCCCGGGCGGTACGGGTCGGGTCGGGCCGGGCGCGGTCGTCGCCCTCCCCGCCGCCGGTCAGCGCGGTGGCGCCGAACACCGCCAGTACGACGCCCACCACGCCCACCACACCCACCGCGAAGAGCACGAGCCGACTCCGCCGTACGCCGGGGGCGGCGGGCGCTTCCGC
This sequence comes from Streptomyces sp. NPDC008238, assembly GCF_042956445.1. NCBI lineage: Bacteria > Bacillati > Actinomycetota > Actinomycetes > Kitasatosporales > Streptomycetaceae > Streptomyces > Streptomyces sp. NPDC008238. The sequence goes on from NZ_JBIBGK010000002.1 coordinate 547,758, forward strand.
CGGTGCCGGTGCCGCCGCCGGGCCCGGGGCCGGGCCGAACTCCCCCAGCGCTGCACGGGCCTCGGCGATCCGCAGCGCCTCCATCGTGACGTCGTGGCGGCCCTCGGCGCGGCTCCAGACCCGCTCGGTGACCTCCCACATGGTGGTGAAGTGCGCGGGGTCGGCGCCCGTCGCCTCGGCGAGCGCGACCACCGCGTAGCGGGGCGGCAGCAGTCGGCCGCTCAGGTACCGCTCCCACGAACTCCTGCTGTAGCCGGTCGCCTCGGCGAGCGCGGCGACGCTCAGGCCGCCGCGGTCGACCTGTCGGCGCAGCTGCTCGGTGAACTCCCGTACCCGCGGGTCCAGGTCGTCGGCCAGTGGCCGCCAGCGGGCCATCTCCCGTTCCCCCTCCTGCCGTTGCCGTTCTGCCCCGGAAGGCTACCGATGGGGATGCTTCGGGCGGCCCGTCCGGTTACGCCCGTCATCCGATGCAGATGCCCAGGATGATCAGGCCCAGGCAGAGCCCCTTGCCGGGGCTGCGGCTCGGGGAGGCGGAGGGCGCCGGCGCCGCCGGGGCGCTCGTCGCGGGCGGCGGTGCCTTGGTCGTGGGTGCGCCGCCGCCGGGTGCCGGGGTCGTCGTCCCGCCCGTGCCGGGCGCCGCCGTGTGCGGACCGCGCCCGGGCGCGGAGGACACCTCGCCGGTCTCCGCCACCTGCGCCACGGGCGTGCCGCCGTCCGGGGAGACGGCGGCAGCGGTACGGGAGGCCCCCGCGTCCTTCGTGCCCGCCGAGGGGGCCGACCCGGGCCAGGAGGTGCCGGCGGACCCGGTCCGGCCCGAGGCGGAAGGCGCGGGGCCCGCCGCCGGCACGCTGGCCGTGGGACGGGCCGCCGGCGGTGCCCCGGCCCGCCCGGTCCCGTCCGTGGCCACCCCGGTCGCCACGAGCAGCGCGAACACCCCGCCCAGCACCAGCCCGCCCGCGACCACGACCAGCGCCTTGCGCCGCCGCCGCAGGGCGTGCCGGGGCATCCCCTCGACGGGGGCGAGCGGGTCGAGCGGATCCGCGTACGGGAAGCCCTTCATGGTGTCGGCGACGCCGCGGTCGGCCAGTTCCCACAGGGCCATCAGCCGGTCGTAGTCGGCGCCGCTGAGCTGCCCCAGCACCTCGACCGCGTCACGTGGCGGGATCCTCACGCCGTTGAGGTACTGCTCCCAGGCTCCGGTGCTGCTCGCGGTGCGCGCGGCCAGCGCCGGGACGCTCAGTCCGCTGCGGTCCTTCATCCGGCGCAAGTGCACGGCGAGACGGCGCGCGGCGCCGTCCAGTGTCTCGGGCAATGGCTCCCACCGTGCCACCACGCACCCCCCGGCTCCGTCGGTCAACCCACGGTAGCGACGCACATACGCTCGATGCATGGAATCCGGAGAATCCTCATGCTCCCCGCGGGGTGACGAGTCCGGTCTCGTAGGCGAGGACGACGGCCTGCGCACGGCTGCCGAGGCCGAGCTTGGCCATGGTGCGGTTCAGATGGGTCTTGACGGTCGCCTCGCTGATGAAGAGCAGGTCGGCGATCTCGGGGTTGGACAGGCCGCGGGCGATCAGCCGCAGCACCTCCACCTCCCGCGCGGTCAGCGCCGCCAGTTCGGCGGGCGGGGCCCGGTCGGCGCCGGCGGGCGGGGCGCCGGGGCGCGGCGGCGCGTAGGCCTCGATCAGCCGCCGGGTGACGCTCGGGGCGAAGAGGGTGTCCCCTCCGGCGACGGCGTGGACGGCGGCGATCAGGCGCTCGGGGCCGGCGTCCTTGAGCAGGAAGCCCGACGCCCCGGCGCGCAGCGCGGTGTAGACGTACTCGTCCAGGTCGAAGGTGGTCAGGACGAGGATCCGCGGCGGCGGGTCGGCCGCGGCGGCCAGGATGCGCTCGGTGGCGACGACCCCGCTGATCCCCGGCATCCGGATGTCCATGAGGATCACGTCGGGCGCCGTCCGCGCCGCCCCCTGGACGGCCTCCTCGCCGTCGCCCGCCTCCCCGACCACCTCGATGCCGGGGGCGGCGTGCAGCAACGCGACGAGCCCGGCCCGGATCAGGAACTGGTCGTCGACGACGAGCACCCTGGTCATGCGTCCGATGAGTCCCCTCGCCGCTCTGTGCCCCGCGCGGACGTGGGGAGCACGAGCCGTACCTCGAAGCCCTCGCCGAGCGGGCCGGTGTCCACCGTCCCGCCGTAGAGCCTGGCGCGCTCCCGCATGCCGATCAAGCCGTGACCGGTTCCCCGGCCGATTGTGGCCGGATCGGATCGGCCCGGTGGCGCCCCGGAGCCGCCGCCCGCGCCCCTGGAGCCCGTGGTGCCCGCGCCGTCGTCGGTGACGGTCACCGTCAGGTGGTGCGGCTCGTAGGCGACCAGGACCCGGGCCCGGGCGAGGGGGGCGTGCTTGAGCACGTTGGTCAGCGCCTCCTGCACGACCCGGTACGCGCACAGGCCGACGCCGGGGGCGACCGGCCGGGGCTCCCCCTCGGTCCGCAGCTCGACGGCGAGCCCCGCGGCCCGCACCCGCTCGATCATCTCGCCCAGCCGGGTCACGGAGGGCATCGGGTCGTACGAGGCCCAGCCCTCCTGCGGCTCCCCCGGCCCGGCGCGCAGCACCTTGAGCATGCGGCGCATCTCCTGGAGCGCCTCGCGGGTGGTGTCGGAGATGGTGTCGAGCGCCCCGCGGGCGGTCTGCGGGGAGGTGTGGAAGACGTACGCGGCCATGCCCGCCTGCACCGAGATCACCGACATGTGGTGGGCGACGACGTCGTGCAGCTCGCGGGCGATCCGCGCCTGCTCCTCCGCCACCGCCTCCCGGGCCCGGTCCTGCTGTTCGGTCCGCAACCGCTCGGTGAGCCGGGCCAGCCGCTCCTCGCGCTTGCCGGACACCCGGGCGGAGCGCCCGAAGCGGCACATCACCAGCGGGAACACCACGGCCTGGGCGGCCACCGTGGCCATCGAGCCCTGCGCCGCGGTCAGCCCGGCGTAGACCCAGACCGCGCCGGTCAGCGCGGCGCAGGCCAGCGCGGTGCGCACCGGGCGCAGGGACGCGACGGTGTACAGCGCGAGCAGCGGCGCCATGGAGTTGACGACCGGCCAGTAGCCGGCCGCGACATAGAGCGTCCAGGCGGCGCAGACGAAGACGCAGACGCCGACCGGCGCCCAGCGGCGCACCACGATGGGCAGGTTGACCAGCGCGGTCAGCGCGTAGCCGAACAGGTCGAGGCGCATCCAGTCGTCGGGCGGCCGTTCGTGACCCAGCAGCATGCCGGCGGCGGTGAAGCCCACCGCCAGCAGGACGTCGACCAGCCCCTTGTTCCCCACGGCCGCAGCGTAGGCCCCGGCCGTACGGGCGTGCGTCAGTCCCCCGCCGTACCGCGGAAGTTGTACGTCCCCTTGCGAAAGGTCAAACCGGCACGGGACGACCTCCCGGCCCCGCCGGCCGTAGCCTCGTGGCCCGGGGGCCAGAGGGGGGCACCCCGACACGACGGTGCCCCGTCCTCAGACGGGGGGAGGACGGGGCACCGGGTCGTGACCGCGCGGGCGGCGGACGGGCCTCAGACGGACATCCGCTTGCGCAGGTTCTCGTCGACGGCGGCGAGGAACTGCTCGGTCGTCAGCCACGGCTGCTCCGGGCCGACGAGCACCGCCAGGTCCTGGGTCAGCTGACCGGCTTCGACGACCTCGAGGACGGCGCTCTCCAGCGTCCCGGCGAACGTGGCGAGCTCGGGGGTGTCGTCCAGCCGGGCCCGGTGGGCGAGGCCGCGGCTCCACGCGAAGACCATGGCGACGGGGTTGGTCGAGGTCGGCCGTCCCGCCTGGTGCCTGCGGTAGTGGCGGGTGACCGTGCCGTGCGCCGCCTCCGACAGCAGGGTGCGGCCGTCGGAGGTCATGAGCACCGAGGTCATCAGCCCCGCCGAGCCGACACCCCGGGTGAGAACCCCGGACAGGATGTCGCCGTCGTAGTTCTTGCAGGCCCAGACGTAGCCGCCGGCGCCCTTGAGGGCCGAGGCCGCCATGTCGTCGACCTGCCGGTGCTCGTGGCCCAGGCCGGACGCCTCGAACTCGCGCCGGAACTCGGTGTCGAAGACCTCCTGGAAGAGGTCCTTGAAGCGGCCGTCGTACTTCCTGAGCACCGTGTTCTTGGTGGACAGGAAGACGGGCAGCCCGCGCGCCAGGCCGTAGCGGAAGGCGGCGCGCGCGAACTCGCGGATCGACTCGTCCAGGTTCACCATGCCGAGGGCCACGCCGGGACCGGGGAAGTGGTGGACCTCCAGGTCGACCGGGTCGGAGCCGTCGGCCGGGGTGAAGTTCAGGGCGAGGGTGCCGGCGCCGGGGATCCGCAGCTCGGTGGCCCGGTACTGGTCCCCGAAGGCGTGCCGGGCGATCACCACGGGCCGCGACCCGCCGGGCACGGCCCGCGGCACGTTCCGCAGGACGACGGGTTCGCGGAAGATCCCGCCGCCGAGGCGGTCACGGATGGTGGCGTTCGGGGAGCGGTACATCCCCCTCAGGCCGAACTCCGCGACCCGCGCCTCGTCGGGGGTGACGGTGGCGCACTTCACGCCGACGCCGTGCCGTGCGACCGCCTCCGCCGCCTCGGCCGTCACCCGGTCGTGGGTGGCGTCCCGGTGCTCGATGCCCAGGTCGAAGCGGACCAGTTCGAGGTCGAGGTAGGGCAGGACCAGCTCGTCCCTGATGAACCGCCAGATGATCCGCGCCATCTCGTCGCCGTCGAGCTCGACGACCGGGTTCCTTGCCTTGATCTTGGTCATGGGAGTCGTTCTCCCTCTCACGCCGTGACGTGTGCCCGGAGTGCACGTCGTACGTCAGGGCACTCGCCACACAGCGTAACCGGATCAACGCACGGAGAAACGGACGACGTCCTCCAGGAAGGGGATCTCCAGCACCGGGTGGGGCTGCGCCATCAGTGCCAGCAGCACGATCAGGGCGCCCAGCACCCCGTAGGTGATCATGTCGGTGAAGCGGCTGCGGACGGCCAGCATGCCGACCGAGGGCAGCAGCCGGCGCATCAGCCCGCCCAGCATCAGCGCCGAGCCGACCAGCACCAGGCCGGCCCGGGTGACGTCGGCCGCCACCAGCACCAGGCCGAGCAGCACCGCTCCGGAGACCACGAGGATCGGCCACTGGCGGGCCGGGGCCGGGGCGTGCGCTCCCATGGCCCGGCCGCCGCCCTCGGGGCGTGCGGTACCCCGGGTCAGCACCTGGAAGCGGCGGCTGCGGCCGGCGTCGCCGGTCTCCTCCGGCTCCGCCGCTCCGCCTCCCGTACGGGGGCCCGTGCCGGTCATGCGTACCGGCCCTCCGCGGCCTCCACGACGTTCGCCAGCAGCATGGCCCGGGTCATCGGGCCGACGCCGCCGGGGTTCGGCGAGATCCACCCGGCGACCTCGGCCACGCCCGGGTGCACGTCGCCGACGATCTTGCCGTTCTCGTCGCGGCTCACGCCGACGTCCAGCACGGCGGCGCCCGGCCGCACGTCCTCCGGCTTCACCAGGTGCGGCACGCCCGCCGCGGCCACGACGATGTCGGCCTGGCGCAGCTGGGCGGACAGGTCGCGGGTGCCGGTGTGGCAGAGGGTGACGGTGGCGTTCTCGGACTTGCGGGTCAGCAGCAGCCCGATCGAGCGGCCGACGGTGACGCCGCGGCCGACCACGGTGACGTGCGCGCCGTTGATCTCGACGCCGTGCCGCCGCAGCAGCTCCACGATGCCGTTGGGGGTGCAGGGCAGCGGGCCGCGCTCGTTGAGCACCAGCCGCCCGAGGTTGGTGGGGTGCAGTCCGTCGGCGTCCTTGGCCGGGTCCATCAGCTCCAGGACGCGGTTGGTGTCGATCCCCTTGGGGAGCGGCAGCTGGACGATGTAGCCGGTGCACTCGGGGTTGTCGTTCAGTTCGCGGACGACCGCCTCGATCTCCTCCTGGGAGGCGGTCTCCGGCAGCTCGCGCTGGATGGACGCGATGCCGACCTCCGCGCAGTCGCGGTGCTTGCCCGCGACGTACCAGCGGCTGCCCGGGTCGTCGCCGACCAGCAGCGTCCCCAGCCCCGGGGTGACACCCCGTTCCTTGAGCGCCTGGACGCGGGTCGACAGTTCGGACTTGATCGCGGCGGCAGTGGCCTTGCCATCGAGAATCTGGGCGGTCATACCTCCATCTTCTCAGGTCCGCACACCAACGCTGGACAGCGGATGACGCCGACCAGGACGATGTGGGCCGTCCCCAGTCCCATCCGCGCGAAAGAAGCCAACGTGAGCTACCCGCCCGGTCCCGGCAATCCGTACGGTCAGCAGCCTCCGCACCAGCAGCCGCAGCAGCCCTACGGATACCCGCAGCAGCCCCCGGCCCAGCCCGGCTACGGCTACCCGACGCAGCCCCAGCCGCCCTACGGCGCCGTTCCGCCGCAGGCCCAGGGCCCGTACGGCTACGGCTACCCGGGAGGTCCCGCAGGTCCCGTCCCGGGCATGCCGCCGTTCGCGAGCTGGGGCGCCCGGGTGGGCGCGACGCTGATCGACTTCCTGGTCGCCGGGCTCGTGCCGATGATCCTCGTCGGCGTCGGCTACGGGCAGTTCATCGCCGTCGTGGTCGACGCGGCCCGCGACTGCGACGCGAGCGGCACCTACGGCACCTGCCCCGCGCCCGCCATGCCGGGCGGCGCCCTCGCCCTGATCGGCCTCGGCCTCCTGCTGTCCCTGGCCGGCGGCCTGTTCCTGTGCTACCGCGAGGGCAAGACCGGCCAGACGCCGGGCAAGAAGGCCCTCGGCATCAGCGTGCTGCGGGAGTTGGACGGCCGTCCGCTCGGCTTCGGCATGGCCTTCGTCCGCCGGCTGTGCCACGGCCTGGACGGCGCCGCCTGCTACATCGGCTACCTGTGGCCGCTGTGGGACGACAAGAAGCAGACCTTCGCCGACAAGATCCTCAACTCGGTCGTCGTCAAGGCCCAGTAGGCCCCGGCCAGAACGCGCCCACGTCCCCGGTCCCGTCCTCGCGAAGGAAGTCAGAAGTGAGCTACCCGCCCGGCCCCGGCAACCCCTACGGCCAGCAGCAACCGCAAGCGCCGTACGGGTACCCGCAGCAGCCGCCGGCCCAGCCCGGCCACGGCTACCCGACGCAGCCCCAGCCGCCGTACGGGTACCCCCAGCAGCCGCAGCAGGGAACGCCGTTCGCGGCGTACCCGGGCGGCCCCGAGGTCATGCCGTCGTCGGCGCGGGCGGCCCGGGCCATGCTGTTCGTGCTCGGCGGGATGCAGATCCTGGGCGGTCTGCTGCTCCTGCTGGGGGCGGCGGCGCTCAAGAGCGTGGACGACACCGACGAACTGGCCATGCCCATCGGCCTGGTCTACGTCATGGGGGTGCTCTTCCTCGCCTTCGCCGTCCTGTCGATCGGCATGGGCGCCAAGTACCGGACCGGCGGCAACGGCACCCGGATCGGGTCCATCGTGATCGGCGTGCTGGTCGCGCTGAGCAGCGTCGCGACCATGTTCAGCGGCGCGTTCGTGCTGATCGCACCGCTCGCGCTCAGCGTGCTGCTGATCGTCTTCGCGGCCAAGGCCGAGACGGCGGCCTGGTTCCGGCGCCCGCAGTACTGAGCGGGTCCGCCCGTGGTACGGGGCGACTCCGCCCGCAGCCCGAAGGCCCCCGCGCAGGCGGGGGCCTTCGGCGTTCCGGCGCTGCGGCCGGTCAGTGGAAGAAGTGCCGCGTACCGGTGAGGTACATGGTCACGCCGGCCTTGCGCGCGGCCTCGACGACGGCCTCGTCGCGCACCGAACCGCCGGGCTGCACCACGGCCTTGACCCCGGCGCCGGTGAGCACCTCCAGCCCGTCGGGGAAGGGGAAGAAGGCGTCGGAGGCGGCGTAGGAACCCGTCGCGCGGTCCTCGCCGGCCCGCTGGACGGCGAGCTTGGCGGAGTCGACGCGGTTGACCTGGCCCATGCCGACGCCGACCGTCGCGCCGTCCTTGGCCAGCAGGATGGCGTTGGACTTCACGGCCCGGCAGGCCCGCCAGGCGAACGCCAGGTCGGCCAGCTCGGCGGCGGTCAGCGGCTCGCCGGTGGCCAGCGTCCAGGTGGCCGGGTCGTCCCCGGCGGCCTGGAGGCTGTCCTTCTCCTGCAGCAGCAGCCCGCCCTCGACGGGACGGAACTCCGTCCGCGCGACGGGCGCCTCGGGGCAGCGCAGCACGCGGATGTTCTTCTTACGGGCGAGGACCTCGACCGCGCCCTCCTCGAAGTCCGGCGCCACGATGACCTCGGTGAAGATCTCGGCGACCTGCTCGGCCATGGCCACGCTCACCGGCCGGTTGACGGCGATGACGCCGCCGAAGGCCGACAGCGGGTCGCAGGCGTGCGCCTTGCGGTGCGCCTCGGCGACGTCGTCGCCGACCGCGATGCCGCACGGGTTGGCGTGCTTGATGATCGCGACGCAGGGCTCGTCGTGGTCGTACGCCGCCCGGCGCGCGGCCTCGGTGTCGACGTAGTTGTTGTAGGACATCTCCTTGCCGTGCAGCTGCTCGGCGTTGGCCAGGCCCGTGCCGCCGTCGGTGTACAGCGCGGCCGCCTGGTGCGGGTTCTCGCCGTAGCGCAGCACGTTCTTGCGCTCGTAGGTGGCGCCCATGAAGTCGGGGAAGGAGGTGTCGTCCGCCGGGGCGTACGAGCTCGCGAACCAGCTCGCGACCGCGACGTCGTAGGCCGCGGTGTGCTGGAACGCCTCGGCCGCCAGGCGCTTGCGGGTGGTGAGGTCGAAGCCGCCCCCGCGGACGGCGGCGAGCACGTCCGCGTACCGCTCGGGGCTGGTCACGACCGCCACGGACGGGTGGTTCTTGGCGGCGGCGCGGACCATCGAGGGGCCGCCGATGTCGATCTGCTCCACGCACTCGTCCTCGGAGGCGCCGGAGGCGACCGTCTCGCGGAAGGGGTAGAGGTTGACCACGACGAGGTCGAAGGGCTCGACGCCCAGCTCCTCCAGCTGCCGGCGGTGGTCCTCCAGCCGCAGGTCGGCGAGGATGCCGGCGTGCACCTTCGGGTGCAGGGTCTTGACCCGGCCGTCCAGGCACTCGGGGAACCCGGTCAGCTCCTCCACCTTGGTGACCGGCACGCCGGCGGCGGCGATCCGCCCGGCCGTCGAGCCGGTGGAGACCAGCTGGACGCCCGCCTCGTGCAGGCCGCGGGCCAGCTCCTCCAGACCGGTCTTGTCGTAGACGCTGACCAGTGCGCGACGGATCTCCCGCTTGGTACTCACGGCAACAGAACCTTTCGTCCCTCAATGCGATAGCCGTCGCGGGACAACCGCCCCACGACGTCGACGAGCAGCGTGCGCTCGACTTCCTTGATGCGCTCGTGGAGCGCTTCCTCCGTGTCGTCCTGCCGGACCTCGACCACGCCCTGGGCGATGATCGGGCCGGTGTCGACGCCGTCGTCGACGAAGTGGACGGTGCAGCCGGTGACCTTCACGCCGTAGGCGAGGGCGTCGCGCACCCCGTGCGCGCCCGGGAAGCCGGGCAGCAGCGCCGGGTGCGTGTTGACGAGGCGGCCGCCGAACCGGGCGAGGAACTCCTTGCCCACGATCTTCATGAACCCCGCCGAGACCACCAGGTCGGGCTCGTACCCGGCCACCGCCTCGGTCAGCGCGGCGTCCCACGCCTCCCGGTCGCCGTGGTCGGCCACCCGGCAGACGAACGTCGGCACCCCGGCCCGCTCGGCGCGCTCCAGCCCGGCGATACCGGACCGGTCCGCGCCGACGGCGACGACGTGAAGTCCCGCGTCGAGCAGCGCCTGCAGGTTCGTGCCCGAACCGGAGACGAGCACGACGAGTCGGGCGGGGCGGGAAAGGGGCGGAAAGACTGTGGCCACTGCGGGTCATCTCTCGGGGATCCGGTGCTTTGGAGGATCGTACGACTCGAAGATCGCCGGAATTCCGGGGAACTCTACGAGGCCGTCGACCGTCAGCAACGATACCGGCACACCAGCCCGCCCCCACGGGACGGGGGAGCGCGCGGGCGGTAGCGTCTGGGGTGAGAACGGCGAAGTGCCGCGTCCGACAACTCGAGGAGTCGACGGCAAGGGGATGACCCAGGCAAACATGAGCAGTGGCCGAGGCCAGGAGCAGGACAACCCGTTCGCCCCGCCGCCGGAGGACGCACCCGAGCAGCCCTGGCAGCCGCGACGGCCGCAGCAGCCCTCCGACTCCGGGGACGAGCCCACGCCGCCCACCCCGCCCCCGCCGCCCCGGGCGTGGGGCGGCCAGTGGAGCGACCGGCAGCCCGGCCGCGAGGACGGCGGCTACGGCGACCGCCCCGGTGGCGGTTACGGCGGCCGGCGTCCGGACGGTCCCCGCTTCGACCCCACCGACCCCGCTCAACGGCGTGCCCGCTACGCGATGATCTGCGGGATGTGGGGGCTCTTCTTCGCCCTCTTCCTCGGCTGGACGTACGTGGGGCTGCTGCTCGGCGCCCTCGCGCTGTACTGGAGCGTCAACGCGCTGCGGATGAAGCCCGAGGAGCGGGCCAAGGCCCGCGCCGAGGCGGCCGCGCTGCTGGCCGAGGGCGGGGCGACCCCGCCGGCGCCGCGGCCCACCGACCCCCGCAGCAAGCCGCAGCGCCCCGCCGCGCTCGGCGGTCTGATCATGGGCGGGCTGGCCCTGTGCGTCGTGGCGGTGAGCTTCACGACCCAGGTGGTCTACAAGGACTACTACGCCTGCACCCGCGACGCGCTGACCTCCTCCTCGCGCGACGCGTGCGAGAAGCTGCTGCCGACGCCGCTGCGCGACGTGCTCCAGACGCCCTGACGCGTCGCCGCGCCCGCCCCGGACGGAGGCTCAGACCTCCGGCGGGGCGGCGCCCGGGGCCGCGTCGCCGTCGCCCGCCGCGCCCGGGAGCACCGAAGCCGCCGGGGCGTCGGACGGCCGGTCTTCCTCCGGCCCGCCCTCGTCCTGCCCGTCCGCCCGCCCGTCCTCCGTCGCGGCGGCCGTGCGGCGGACCCGCACCCAGCGCACCAGCAGGGCCGTCGGCGTGCCGGCGGCCGCCGTCCACCCGGCCGCGGCGGCGCCGGTGAGCCACCAGGACGGCCCGAAGTCCTCCAGCGCCCCGGTGCCCAGCGGCCCCGCCGCGAACCCGGCGAGCAGCGCCATGGCGATCCCGCACACCAGCCCGCCCAGGGCGGCGTGCGCCGCGGTGCGCCCGAGGCCGCACGGCTCCCGGCGCTCCACGGCGAGCACCCCCACCGCGATCCCCGCGAGCACCGGCACGGCCAGCGCCGCCCACGTCAGCGACGTCCCCGGCCCGGGCCCGGGCAACGCCGCCAGCAGCGGGAAGTCCGGCAGCACCGGCTCCCCCACCACCCCGGCCGGACGCACCACGGCCTGGGTGCCGAGCGCGAAGCCGGGGCCCATCGCGTAGGCCGCACCCCACACGGCGGCGTTCGGGATCAGCGCCACCGCCACCGCGAGCACCGCCAGCCGCCCGGACAGCGCCTCGCTCAGCCGCGTGAAGGACGCCCCCGCGGCGCCCGGGTGCAGCGCCAGGGTCACCGCCGTGAGCGCCGCCCCGCCCGCGACGAGGACGCAGACGCCCCCCACCGCCGAGCGCAGCACGGCCACGGCCTCCCGCAGCGGCACCGTCACGCGCACGGGCACCCGGGACAGCCAGGCGGGCGGCGGGATCCGCGGCCGTCCCCGCTCCGCCCAGGCCCCGGCACCCGCCGCGAGGGCCGCCACGACGGGCAGGTGCAGCGCGGCGGCGAGGGCGTCGCTGCGCACCGGCCCGTACGAGGTGTAGACGACCACCCCGGCGCCCACCGCCAGGTAGCCGCCGATCAGCCATGCGACGGCGGACCGCGCGACCTTGCCGTCCGAGGCGGGCGCGACGGCGTCCGCCCCGGCCCGGTACAGCAGCCACACCGGGAACGCCATGGGCAGCAGCGGCGTGACGCCGACGGGCGCGGCGACCCCGGTGAGGGTCTCGGTGCGCACGAGGTCGCCCCCGTGCGCGAGCAGCCAGCAGTCGGCGGCGACGTGCAGAGCCCCGTCCAGGCCGCTGTCGGGGAACGGGGAGACGACCCACAGGAAGAGCACGAGCATGGCGAAGCCGCCCAGGCCCAGGCCCGCCGCGACGACTCCGCCGGTGAAGGCGGGGGCGGACTCGGAGGTGCGCAGGGTCGTGTGGACGGCCCGGATCCGGTGTACGGCATGACTCAGGGCGCTTGCGGCACTCACGGATCTCATGCTGCCAACAAGACCCCCTTTCGACGTGGCAGCATGCGAATGCCCGTCGTGTCGCGGAATATGGCGTTATGCGTTTCTTCATTCGATCCGAGTGGTCGATCGCATGAGCCGCACACCCACGACGAAGGCCGCGAAGGCCGTCAAGAAGCGAAGGCGTCACCAGCCGGCGTCGGCCGGGAACGCCGCGCAGGACCCGCAGGCCGCACCGGCGGCCGGTCGGGGGGAGTCCGTTGCGCCCGCGCAGCCGCCCGTGTCCGCGGGGGCGGCGAACTCCCCCGGCACCGGCCGTACCGACCCGGCATCCGCGACCTCGTCCGCGACCGCGCCCGCGTCCGATCCGCCCGGCGAACAGGCCGTCCCGGGACCGCGGGCGCGGGTACGGGCGCGGGTACGGGCACAGGAACGGGCGCTGGCACAGGCGCAGGCGGCCGAGGCCGTACGGATCGCCGAGGCCGCCCAGGCGGCCTTCGACGGGCTGTACACCCGCAACGCCCCCGCCCTGCTCCGCCAGGTCGAACTGCTCACCGGCAGCATGGCGCTGGCCCGGCACGCCGTGCACCGCGCCTTCGACCTGGCCTGGCAGCGGTGGCCCGAGGTCGCCGTCGACCCCGACCCGGCCGGATGGATCCGCGCGGAGGCGCACCACCACGCCCTGGCCCCCTGGCAGCAACTGCTGCCCTGGTACCGCACCCCGCCGCGGGAGCGCAGTTCCTTCCAGCGGCTGCCGCGCGGCACCCGGCACGCCGTGCTCCTCCACGACGGCCTCGGGCTGAGCCTGCGGCGCACGGCGGCGGAGTGCATGGCCACCACCTCCATGACCAGGCGGCGCATCGTCCGGGGACGCGAGGCCCTGGGCGAGGGGGCGGCGGTCCGGCTGGGCGACCTGCTGGACGAGCAGCCGCAGCCGGAGTACCCGGCGGCCATGGTGCGCGAGCTGAGCGAGCAGTGGCTGCGCATCCGCACGGTGGGCGCCGTGGTGGCGACGGTGCTGATCGCGCTGGTGACCGCGGTCGGGCTGGTCTTCGGGCCGCTCAGCGACCGCGTCGCCGCCGACCGCGGACCCCTCGGGCAGCGCACCTCGGCGCCCGTGCCCTGAGCGTGCCACGTCCCGTCCCGTCCCGCAGACGCACACGGGCCCGCCCCCCGGAGGGAGCGGGCCCGTGTGCGTGCCTCCGTCGAGGAGGCGGGGGGATCAGCCCTGCAGGATGGCGCGCGCGAGGCGGGCCGTCTCCGACGGGGTCTTGCCGACCTTGACGCCGGCGGCCTCGAGGGCCTCCTTCTTCGCCTGGGCGGTGCCGGAGGAGCCGGAGACGATGGCGCCGGCGTGGCCCATGGTCTTGCCCTCGGGCGCGGTGAAGCCCGCGACGTAGCCGACGACCGGCTTGGTGACGTGCTCGGCGATGAAGGCCGCGGCACGCTCCTCGGCGTCGCCGCCGATCTCGCCGATCATGACGATCAGGTCGGTCTCGGGGTCGTCCTGGAACGCCTTCAGCGCGTCGATGTGGGTGGTGCCGATGATCGGGTCACCGCCGATGCCGACCGCCGAGGAGAAGCCGATGTCGCTGAGCTCGTACATCATCTGGTAGGTCAGCGTGCCGGACTTCGACACCAGGCCGATGCGGCCGGAGGTGGTGATGTCGGCCGGGATGATGCCCGCGTTCGACTGGCCGGGGGTGATCAGGCCGGGGCAGTTGGGACCGATGATCCGGGTCTTGTTGCCCTTGCTGCCCGCGTACGCCCAGAAGGCGGCGGTGTCGTGGACGGCGATGCCCTCGGTGATCACGACCGCCAGCGGGATGCCGGCGTCGATCGCCTCGATGACCGCGTCCTTGGCGAACTTCGGCGGGACGAAGATGACGGTGACGTCGGCACCGGTCTTCTCCATGGCCTCGGCGACGGAGCCGAAGACCGGCACCTCGGTGCCGTCGAAGTCCACGCTGGTGCCGGCCTTGCGCGGGTTCACGCCGCCGACGATGTTGGTGCCCGAGGCGAGCATGCGCCGGGTGTGCTTGGTGCCCTCGGAACCGGTCATCCCCTGGACGATGACCTTGCTCTCCTTGGTCAGGAAGATAGCCATGATGTGGTGACCTGTCCCTTACTTCGCAGCCAGCTCGGCGGCGCGCTCGGCGGCGCCGTCCATGGTGTCGACCTGCTCGACCAGCGGGTGGTTGGCGTCGGTCAGGATCTGCCGACCCAGCTCCGCGTTGTTGCCGTCCAGGCGGACGACGAGCGGCTTGGTGACCTCCTCGCCCTTGGACTTCAGCAGCTCCAGGGCCTGGACGATGCCGTTGGCGACCGCGTCGCAGGCGGTGATGCCGCCGAAGACGTTGACGAACACGGACTTGACGTCCGGGTCGCCCAGGATGATCTCGAGACCGTTGGCCATGACCTCGGCGGAGGCGCCGCCGCCGATGTCGAGGAAGTTGGCGGGCTTGACGTTGCCGTGGCCCTCGCCGGCGTAGGCGACGACGTCCAGGGTGCTCATGACGAGACCCGCGCCGTTGCCGATGATGCCGACCTCGCCGTCGAGCTTGACGTAGTTCAGGCCCTTGGCCTTGGCCGCGGCCTCCAGCGGGTTGGCGGCGGCGTGGTCCACCAGCGCCTCGTGCTCCGGCTGGCGGAAGTCGGCGTTCTCGTCCAGGGAGACCTTGCCGTCGAGCGCGATGACGCGGCCGTCGGCGACCTTGGCGAGCGGGTTGACCTCGACGAGGAGCGCGTCCTCGGAGAGGAAGGTCTTCCACAGGGTCTGCAGGATCTCGACGACCTGGTCGGCGACGTCGGCCGGGAAGGCCGCCGCCTCGACGATCTCGCGGGCCTTCTCCGGGGTCACGCCCTCGATGGCGTCCACCGGGATCTGGGCGACGGCCGCGGGGTTGGTGGCCGCGACCTCCTCGATCTCCATGCCGCCCTCGACGGACGCGATCGCCAGGAAGGTCCGGTTGGCGCGGTCCAGGAGGAAGGAGACGTAGTACTCGGAGGCGATCTCCGGGGCCAGCTCGGCCAGCATCACCTTGTGGACCGTGTGGCCCTTGATGTCCATGCCGAGGATCTGGCCGGCCTTGACGACCGCGTCCTCCGGGTCCGACGCCACCTTCACGCCGCCGGCCTTGCCGCGGCCGCCGGTCTTCACCTGCGCCTTGACGACAGCCTTGCCACCGAGTCGCTCCGCGACCTCGCGCGCCGCCTCAGGCGTGTCGATCACTTCACCGGCCAGCACCGGTACACCGTGCTTGGCGAAGAGGTCCCTCGCCTGGTACTCGAACAGGTCCACGCGCGTCCGTCCTTGGTAATCGCGGGTTCGTTGTCTGCGTGCGTGCCGGGGGCGGTCGTCGCTGACGTCTTCGTAACGAACCATGCGAACGGTCGTACGGGGGGCGCACACGTCGGCCGAGCACGCGGCATGTCCGTCTCGCAGGTTATCGCCGCGCGGGCGGCACGAGTAAATCGGAGATGGTGCGAGAGCGGTGAGAACGGTCACAGACCAGCCGAACGGGCGGCTTCCCGTGACGCCGGGCGCGGGGCCGGGACCGGGCCGAACGGCGCTCCGGCGGGGCCCGCGGCGCCGCCCCGGGGACGCGTCGTTCACCGAGGGTGACCAGGCCGCTCCCGCCGACCCCGCCCCCGCGTCACCCGCCGGGGGCGGCGTCGGGCACGGGCAGCGGGCGCTTCTCGATGGCGGCCGCCATCACCTCCGGGAAGAGGTCCGGGGTGCAGGCGAAGGCGGGCGCACCGAGCGCAGCGAGCGCCGCCGCGTGCGCGCGGTCGTAGGAGGGGGCGCCCTCGTCCGACAGTGCCAGCAGCGCGACGAACTGCACACCGGACGCCCTCATCGCGGCGACCCGCTTGAGCATCTCGTCGCGGATGCCGCCCTCGTACAGGTCGCTGATGAGGACGACGACCGTCTCGGCGGGCCGGACGATGAGGGACTGGCAGTAGGCCAGCGCGCGGTTGATGTCGGTGCCGCCGCCGAGCCGGGTGCCGAACAGCACGTCGACGGGGTCGGCCAGATGCTCCGTCAGATCGACGACCGCCGTGTCGAAGACGACGAGCCGGGTGTCGATGCTGCGCATCGAGGCCAGCACGGCGCCGAAGACGGACGCGTGGACCACGGACGCCGCCATCGAGCCCGACTGGTCGACGCAGAGCACCACGTCCTTGCGCACCGCCCGCGCGGCGCGGCCGTGGCCGACCAGCCGTTCGGGCACGACCGTGCCGTGCTCGGGCAGGTAGTGCCGGAGGTTGGCACGGATCGTGCGGTCCCAGTCGATGTCCCGGTGCCGGGGCCGCCGCACCCGGGCCGAGCGGTCCAGCGCGCCGGTGAGGGCGGCCCGGGTCCGGGTGGCCAGGCGCCGCTCCAGGTCCTCCACGACCTTGCGGACGACCGCCCGGGCCGTCTCCTTCGTCGTCTCGGGCATCGCCTTGTTCAGCGAGAGCAGCGTGCCGACCAGGTGGACGTCGGGCTCGACCGCCTCCAGCATCTCGGGTTCCAGCAGCAGCGCGGACAGCCCGAGCCGGTCGACGGCGTCGCGCTGCATCACCTGCACGACGCTGCTGGGGAAGTAGCGGCGGATGTCCCCCAGCCACCGGGCGACCTGGGGCGCCGAGCCGCCCAGCCCGGCGCCGCGCGTCGGCGGTGCCCCGGGGCCGCGCGGGGTGGTGCCGTACAGCGCCTCCAGCGCCTGGTCCATCGCCGTGTCCCGGCCGGTGAGGCGCCGCCCCGTGCCGTCGGCGGGGCCGCCGCCGAGCACCATCCGCCAGCGGCGCAGCCGCTCGTCGGCGTCCACGCCCGGGCCGTTGCCGGTGTCCGTCATGCGTCCTGTCCCCCGTCCTCTCCGCCGGGCCCGAGCAGCAGCCGCACGGTGGACAGCGCCGCCTCCGCCCGCTCCTCGTCGAGCCGCGGGGCGAAGCCCGGCAGGCCCTCCCCGGCGCCGCCGTCCGCTCCCCCGCCTCCCGGGCCGCGCCGCACCAGCTCCCCCACCGTGCGCCGCACCCCCGGGTCGAAGCCACCGAAGGTCCGCCGCAGCAGCGGCAGCACGTCGTCGAAGGCGGCCGCCGGCACCGCGGACAGCCATCCGTCGACCAGCGCGAGCAGCCGCTCGTCGTGGACCAGCAGCATCCCGCCGCCCGCGAGGAAGCCCTCCACCCAGGCGGCGGCCTCCTGGGGCGCCGCGGCCCGGGACAGGGCGAGCCCCATCAGCCGGGCCACCTCTCCCGGCTCCAGGCGCGCGTCGTCCAGGAGCAGCCGCGCGGCGCCGCCCCGCAGCAGTCCCGGTACGCCGCGGTCGCGCACGGCCAGCTTCCGCAGCGCGCCGGCCCAGCGCTCGCGCAACGCGTCGTCGCCGAGGAGGAGCAGTGCCTGCTGCACCTCCGTGACATGGCCGCGCATCTCGTCGGCGCCGTCCGCGTCGAGCCCCGCGCAGGCCGGCGGGAGCCCGACGCAGACCCGCTCCGCGAGTCCTTCGGCGACCCCGCGCAGGGCCCCGGCGTCCGTGCCCCGCACGTCTCCGTAGCGAAGGGCGCGGACGAGCGACGGCAATGCCTGGGCGAGGTGCGCGACGTCCGCGTCGAGCGCGGCGCGGTCGGCGAGCACCCGCATGACCGTCGGCAGCGCGTCCGGCAGCCCGGCGAGCAGACAGCGTTCGGCGAGGCCCGTCACCTCGGCGAGGGTCCGCGCGTTCACCGCCGCGTCCCCGGCCCACGCGGTGGCCGCGGACTCCACCGTGGTGCCCCACACCCCGGCCTCCGCGACCGCCACCGCGAGTTCCGGCTCCCAGCGCAGCCGCCAGCTCTCCCGGAAGGTGCCGGTGGCGGCCGTGCGCGACCGGCTCGGCTCGCCCCAGCCGACCCCCAGCATCCGCAGCCGGTGCAGCAGGCGGCTGCGTCCGGCGTCGGTGTCCTTGCGCAGGTCCAGGTCCACTTCCTTCGCCAGGGCCTCCGGCTTCATCCGCAGCCTGCGCTGCTCGCGTGCCAGGTCGCGGGCGAGGGGCACCGCGGGCGCGCCCTCCGGGACCTCGCCCAGCACGTCCCCCACCACCAGCCGGTCCCGGATCAGCGCCAGCGGCACGTCCGACCCGTCGCACATCACCGCGCGTACCGCGTCCGTGGTCTCGCCGAGCCCGGGCAGCGGGCGGCCGCGCAGGGCCGCGAGCGTGTCGGCGAGCCGTACCGCCTCGATGACGTGCGCGGAGGAGACCGGGAGGTCCTCCTCGCGGAGCAGACCGGCGACCTTGGTCATCCACCGGGCGACGGGCCGGTCGGGCGAGGTGAACAGATGGCGGTACCAGCCGGGCGAGTCGATTCCCGCCCCGTAACCCGCGGCCCGGGAGAGCCTGCGGTGCGTCCAGGGCACCCAGGTGACCTCCACCTTCGCCTTGGGCAGGCCCTTGAGCAGGGCCCGGTCGGCGGTGACCCCGCCCGTGCGGGCGAGGGCGGGCACGTGCCATGCGCCGCACACCACGGCCACCCGCTCGTGCGCGCGGCGCGCCTCCCGTATCCGCAGCCGCATGTGGGCCTCGCGCACGGTGTCCTGGGGGTGTCCCCCGTCGCCGTAGGTCTCGCGCAGCGCGCCCACGGCCTCGGCGAGCGCGCCGAACGCGGCCAGCGGATCGCCGTCCCCCTCCCCTTCACCCCGCCCGTCCCGGCCGCGGTGCTCGACGGCGTCCTCCCACCAGCGCTCCGGGTCGTCGTGGCCGGCCGTCCGGGCCAGTACGGCGAGCGGGTCGATCCGCGCGTCCGCCGCCCCGGGCTCCCCTGCTCCCCCCTCCCCTTCTCCTCTTCCTACTCCTTCTCCTTCTTCTCCTTCCTGCGGTCGCTGCGGCGCGTCCTCCTCGTCCCGCAGCAGGAGAGAGTGCGCGGCCGGCAGGTCGATGAAGCGGACCGGCACCCCGCGACCGGCCGCCCAGCGGATAGCCGCCCACTCGGGGGAGAACTCGGCGAAGGGCCAGAAGCCGGCCCGGGACGGCTCGTCCACGACGTGGGCGAGCAGCGCGACGGGCGGCCGCATCCCGGGATCGGCGGCGAGCCCCAGCACCGCGTCCGCCTCCGGCGGGCCCTCGACGAGCACGATCCGCGGCTCCAGCAGCTCCAGCGCGGCCCGCACGCCGCGGGCCGACCCGGGGCCGTGGTGCCGCACCCCCAGCAGCGCCACCCCGTCCACGGCGGTCACGGCGTCACCTCGCGGCAGGCACGGTAGAAGTCCTTCCAGCCCTCCCGCTCGCGGACCACGGTCTCCAGGTACTCCTGCCAGGCCAGGCGGTCGGCGGCCGGGTCGCGGACCACCGCCCCGAGGATGCCCGCGGCGACGTCCCCGGCGCGCAGCACGCCGTCGCCGAAGTGCGCGGCCAGGGCGAGGCCGTTGGTCACCACGGAGATCGCCTCGGCCGTGGAGAGCGTGCCGGAGGGCGACTTCACCTTCGTGCGCCCGTCGGCCGTGACCCCGCCGCGCAGTTCGCGGAAGACGGTGACCACCCGCCGGATCTCGTCTGCGCCCTCCGGGGCGGCCGGCAGCTCCAGCGAGCGTCCGAGCTGACCGACCCGGCGGCTGACGATGTCGACCTCCTCCTCCACGGTCGCCGGCAGCGGCAGCACGACCGTGTTGAAGCGCCTGCGCAGCGCGCTGGAGAGGTCGTTGACGCCGCGGTCCCGGTCGTTGGCGGTCGCGATCACGTTGAACCCGCGCACCGCCTGGGTCTCGGTGCCCAGTTCGGGTATCGGCAGCGTCTTCTCCGAAAGGATCGTGATGAGGCCGTCCTGGACGTCCGCGGGGATCCGGGTCAGCTCCTCCACCCGGGCGATGCGCCCCTCGGCCATCGCCCGCATGACCGGGCTCGGGACCAGTGCCTCCCGGCTCGGGCCGCCGGTGAGCAGCCGGGCGTAGTTCCACCCGTAGCGCATCGCCTCCTCCGGGGTGCCCGCGGTGCCCTGCACGAGCAGCGTGGAGTCACCGCTGACGGCCGCGGCGAGGTGCTCGGAGACCCAGGTCTTCGCGGTGCCCGGGACGCCGAGCAGCAGCAGTGCCCGGTCGGTGGCGAGGGTGCTGACCGCGACCTCCACGATCCGCCGCGGACCCACGTACTTGGGGGTGACGGCCGTGCCGTCGGGCAGTACTCCGCCGAGGAGGTAGGTGGCGACCGCCCACGGCGACAGGTTCCACCGGGCCGGGCGCGGCCGGTCGTCGGCCGCCGCGAGAGCCTTGAGCTCATGGGCGAACGCGTCTTCGGCGTGCGGCCGGAGTGCGGTGTCCACGGACATGGTTCTCCCCTGTTCTCCCATGGAGCGGATGACGCGGACGCCCCGTCAGCCCCCGCGGGACGTCCGCGTTCCCACCATCGCGCACCCCACTGACAATCCCGTTCCACCGTCAGGAAGCCGCAGCTCGGACCGGTTTGTCAGTGCCTGCCCGTAGCGTCGTGGCCATGGACGGGATGGACGGACAGCGGACGGAGCGGTGGACCGCCGACCAGGTCCTGGCACTCGCGCCCGACGCGGCGTCGCGCGCGGCCGGGAAGGAGCTGGCGGCGGCTGCCCGCTGGTCCGGGACGGGGAGTTCGGGCACGGCGGTGTGGGGGCTGTGCGCGGGCGGCGGCGCGGCGTACCGGGCCGTCGTCGACACGGCGGGGCCCGCCTTCGGGTGCAGCTGCCCCAGCCGCGCGTTCCCGTGCGAGCACGCGGTCGCGCTGCTCCTGCTGTGGGCTGGGGGCGAGGTCGGGCCGGCCGCGCACGGGGGTGGCCGGCCCGGCTGGGTCAGCGAGTGGCTGGACGCGCGCGCCGCGCGCGGGGGACGGACGGAGCCGGGCGGGCACGCGAGGTCCGGGGGCGACCCGCAGGCGGCGCGCAGACGGGCCGAACGCCGGGCGGGGCGGGTGGCCGCCGGGGCCGGCGAGCTGGAGCGGCGGCTGGCGGACCTGCTGCGGGGAGGCCTGGCGGGCGCGGAACGCGAGGGGTACCGGCAGTGGGAGGAGACGGCGGCGCGCATGGTGGACGCCCAGGCTCCCGGGCTCGCCTCGCGGGTGCGCGAACTGGGCGCGGTGGCCGGCTCGGGGGGCGACTGGCCGTCCCGGCTGCTGGAGGAGACGGCGCTGCTGCACCTGCTGGCCCGGGGCTGCCTGCGGCAGGACGCGCTGCCCGCACCCTTGGCGGCCACCGTCCGGTCCCGGGTCGGTTTCACCGTGGACTCGGCGGAGCTCCTCGCCGGGCCCAGGGTGCGCGACCGCTGGCTGGTCCTGGCGCGGCAGGACACCGCCGACGACCGTCTCACCACCCGCAGGACCTGGCTGCACGGGGAGGCCACGGGCCGGACGGCACTGCTGCTGTCCTACGGCGCGGCGGGACGGCCACCGGAGCCGGCGCTTCCGGTCGGCCTCGGCCTCGACGCGGAACTGGCCTTCCACCCGGGGGCCGGCCCGCTGCGGGCGGCGCTCGGGCCGCGACACGGCGCGCCGCTGCCGAGCCGCGTGCCCCCGGGCGTGCCGGTCGCGGCGGCGCTCGACGCGTACGGGCAGGCCCTGGCCGGCGATCCGTGGCTGGACGCCTGGCCGGTCGTGCTCGCCGGTGTCGTGCCGATACCGGGTGGCACGGGCTGGCAGGTGGCGGACGCGGACGGGAACGACGCCGTCCCGGTCGCGGCGGCCGGCACCGGGACCGCAACGGGACTGTGGCGCCTCGCCGCGGTCTCCGGCGGCCACCCGGTGACCCTCTTCGGCGAACTCGGCCACCAGGGCCTGCGCCCCCTCACCGCCTGGCCCGGCCCGGACATCCAGCCCGTACCGCTGACGACCTGATCCCACCCGGAAGCCCCCCCGCCCGCGCACGTGCACACCACGACGAAGGAGGACCGATGACGACAACCTGGACCGACCTGGTCGGCACCGCGCTCCTCGGCACCGACCGCAGGGGCGGCACGCCCGGGGAGCTGCTGGACTCCGCCGCGCTCGCCGTCCTGCGGCGCCGCGCCGGCGCGCGGCCCGCCACGGCGGGGGTGCGGCCGGCCGCGGCGCCCCACGACCCGCGGCCGCCGCTGCCCGAGGCGGCCCGACGGAGGCTGTCCCTGGCCCTGGCGGACCGCTCGGTCGGCGGCGGGGGCGGCCGGCGCGGCGCCGCCCCCAACCTCGCCGAGCTGCTGCCCCAGTGGCTCGGCGAGGCCAACGCCCGCGGCTGGGCGGCCCCGCCGGAGCTGCTGCCCGCGCTGCTGGACGCCGCCCGCGCGCGCACCGACCTGCGGCCGGACGCCCTGGCCCTGGCGGGACCGCGCGGACTGTGGCTGGCGGAGCTGAACGCGGACTGGCGGTTCGCGCTGCGCGCCGGGGCGCCCGGCGTCGTGCCCGACACCGCCGACCCGGAGGCCGTGCGCACGCTCTGGGAGGAGGGCCTGTTCGCCGAACGGGTGGCGTTGCTGGCCCGGCTGCGGGCCCGCGACCCGGGCCGCGCGCTGGAGCTGCTGCGCTCGGGATGGGCCGCCGAGCGCGCCGAGGACCGGCTGATGTTCCTGGACTCGCTCCGCGAGGGCCTGTCGCCGCAGGACGAGCCCTTCCTGGAGCAGTCCCTCACCGACCGCAGCCGCAATGTGCGGGCCACCGCCGCCGAGCTGCTGTCGGCCCTGCCCGGCTCCGCCCTCGCCGCCCGGATGGCCGTACGGGCCAGGACCTGCGTCGCCTGGGATCCGGCGGCCGGCCGGATCGGCGTGGAGGCGCCGTACGAATGCGACGCGGCCATGGAGCGCGACGGCGTGGTGGCGATACCCCCGGCCGGCCGCGCGGAGCGGGCGTGGTGGTTCGGCCAGGTGGTGGACGCGGCGCCGCTCGCCACGTGGCGGGATCGCTTCGGCGGCCGGACACCGCAGGAGGTCATCGCGCTGCCGGTCGCCGACGACTGGCAGCCGGATCTGCACGCCGCGTGGTGCCGGGCGGCGGTGCGCCAGGGGGACGCGGCCTGGGCCCGTGCCCTGCTGGGCCCCACCCCGGCCCCCGCGGCGGCGGTCAGCCCGGTCGGGGACCCGGCGAAGCTGCTGTCGATCCTCCCCGCCCCGGAGCGGGCCGAGTGGGTGGCCCGCTTCATCGAGGCGCACGGCCTGTCGGAGGCGTTCCAGATGCTCGCGGTCTGCGCCGTGCCGTGGGCCGGGACCCTGGGGGCGGCGGTGGTGGACGCCTTGGACATCGCCCGCGACGCGGGCAGCTACCCGTGGAGCTTCAGCGGGGTGATGGGCCTGGCCGAGCGCTGCATGGACCCGGCGGAGGCCGACCGGGCGGCCCCACTGGCCGCCGTTCCCGCGGAGTCCGCCGACACCTCACCGGGCGCCGGGGCGTACTGGGCGGAGGCCTTCCAGCGGCTGGTCGGCACCCTGCGGCTGCGGGCCGCGATGCTCGCGGAGCTGGCCTGAGGGGGGCGGCCGGGCATCAGCCGACGGGGGGCGGCCGGGGACCGGCCGGCGGGGTGCGGGACGCGGCCCGCACCCCCGCGGCGACCGTCAGGCCTCGGCCGGATGGCGGATGTTGTCGTTCACCCAGGTGACGACGTCACCGGTCGAGGTGCCCGGGGTGAAGATCGCCGCCACGCCGAGCTCCCTCAGCGGGGCGATGTCGTCCTCCGGGATGATCCCGCCGCCGAAGACCTTGATGTCCTCCGCCTCACGCTCGCGGAGCAACTCGATCACCTTGGCGAAGAGCGTCATGTGGGCACCGGAGAGGATGGACAGGCCGATGGCGTCGGCGTCCTCCTGGATCGCGGTGTCCACGATCTGTTCGGGCGTCTGGTGGAGACCGGTGTAGATGACCTCCATGCCGGCGTCCCGCAGCGCCCGCGCGATGACCTTCGCCCCGCGGTCGTGACCGTCCAGGCCCGGCTTGGCGACCACCACACGGATCGGTCCGGACACTCCCATCGCTGCCTCCATACACGATTGCTGCGCTCAGCGGGCACATGTGTGAACGAACGTTATCGCCAGCATCCCCCGTGCGGACAGTTTCACGAAGGGCCCCGAGGGGGAAATCACACATGGGACACGTTCACGTTAGAAACGCGTTCGGCCCGTGGTCGTCCTCCGTTCAGCAGGCGACGCGGGCCGTCGCGTTCTCGGCGCACGGGGGACAGGGCCGTCTCCGTGTGCCCACGGGAGGTAGGCCATGGGCGTCCTGTCTTTCGGTGTCGGAGACCGCTTGGTGCGCCAGGCGGCCTACGTACGAGCCGCGGCGATCGAGATCGCCATCCTGACCGGTCATGTCTTCCTCTACCCGACCGGAATCTTCCAGGAACGCGGGCCGCAGCCGGCGGTCGGTGACTCCGAGGAGCCGCCCCGTCTCCCCACCGCGGGACGGAGCCATCCCCCGGTGCTCCTGCTGCACGGCTTCGTGGACAACCGTTCGGTGTTCGCGATGCTCCGCCGGTCGCTGCGGCGGCACGGCTGGCCGCATGTGCAGGCGCTCAACTACTCGCCGCTGACCTGCGACATCCGTACGGCGGCGGCTCTCCTCGGACGCCACGTCGAACAGATCTGCGAGCAGACCGGGCACCACCGGGTGGACATCGTGGGCCACAGCCTCGGCGGGCTCATCGCCCGCTACTACGCCCAGCGCCTGGGCGGCGACACGCGGGTGCGCACCGTGGTCACCCTCGGCACCCCGCACGCCGGGACCCGGGCCGCGCCGCTGCTGAACCCGCACCCGATCGTCCGCCAGATGCGGCCGAACTCCGACCTCATCGAGGAGCTCGCCAAGCCCGCGACCGGCTGCCGCACCCGTTTTGTGGCGTTCTGGAGCGATCTGGACGAGCTGATGAGCCCGGTCGAGGCCGCCCGCCTGGACCACCCGGACCTCATCGCGCGCAACGTCCACGTCGCGGGGGTCGGCCATCTGACGATGCCGGTCCACGCGGCCATCGCCGCCGGCATCCGGCAGGCACTGCTCGGCGAGGAGCTGGCGTCGGGGGCCGTGGACGCCGCGTGACGGCCTTGCCCCCATAAGCATCGAAAGGCCGTCGAACACAAGGCATCGGGGATACCGAGATCCCGCCGAAGATTGTGGGCGTCGCCCGCAGGGGGATACAGTCGCCGCTAATTCTCCTGCTGCCGAGGCGAAAGAGAAGCGGTGAACGACCGTCATCCGGCGGGGTACGCCCCCGAGTACAGCGGCTATGGGTACGAGGGGCTTTCCGACGCCTCCTACGCGCCCATGGGTGCCGCCCACACGGATGACGATCCCCTCTTCGGCTCCTGCCAGGGTTACCCCGCCTACGACACGGGGTCCTACGCCACCGCGCCCTACGACGCCACCGCCGACAGCACCGCGACCGGCTACTGGCCCTCCGGGCAGACCACCGGCACCCCGGGTTACGCCGACCACACGGGCGCGGCCACCGGCACCTGGTACCTGGACCCCTCGCAGACGCAGGCGACGGCGGCGTACGACTACACGGGTTACGAGCACACGGCCGTCCACGCCGCCTACGAGGAGCCCGAGGCCGCGCACGCGCACGCTCCCGCTCCCGAGGCCGCCGCCTACGAGCAGCATCCGGAGCGGTACGGGGCCGAGGCCCACACCCCGGAGCACTACGCGGCCGCCTCCTACGAGGCCGAGCCCTACCGGGCCGAGCACTACGAGCCGGAGTCCTACGACGCCGAGCCCCACGAGGCCGGCGGCTACGAGCCCGAGGCCTACGACGACACCGAGGACGACACCGAGCCGGAGGCGGAACCGGAGCACGACTCCGAGGAGAGCGCCCCCGTGGCCGCACTGCCGCGCCCGCGCGGGGGAAGCGGCGGCGGGAGCCGCAGGCGCCGGCAGGCCCGGCGCTCGGCCCTGCTCACGGTCGCCGTCCCTTCCGTCGCGGTGATGGGCGTCGCCTGCGCGGCCGCCGTCACCGTCAACACCGACGACCCCGACACCAGCCGCACCCAGGCCGACGGCGCCCCGGAGGCGGCGGCCGACGTCCCGACCAGCAAGCTCGACCAGCAGCTCGCCGGGGTCAACCGGGACGTCGACGACTTCACCGACCGCGCCAGCCGCAACCAGGAGCGCATCGACCTCAAGGAGCGCCAGGCGCAGGAGCGCGCGAAGAAGGCCGCGGAGGCGGCCCTCAAGGAGCAGCTGCGCCCCAAGTTCCTGCTCCCGGTCAAGCAGCACGGGCTGAGCGCCTACTTCGGCCAGGCGGGCGTGAACTGGATGTCGGTCCACACCGGCATCGACTTCCCGGTGAACTACGGCACACCGGTGATGGCCGCGACCGACGGCGTCGTGCGCACCCAGTGGAACAGCGCCTACGGCAACATGGCGATAGTGACCGCCCCCGACGGCACCGAGACCTGGTACTGCCACCTGAGCAGCACCAAGATCCGATCGGGTTCGGTCAAGGCCGGCGACGTCATCGCCTACTCCGGCAACTCGGGCAACTCCACGGGCCCGCACCTGCACTTCGAGGTGCGTCCGGCAGGCGGCGCGGCCATCGACCCGCTGCAGTGGATGCTGAAGCACGGCATCGACCCGCGCTGAGCCCCGGCCCCGGCCCCACCACGGCGGGACCGGGACCCCGATAGTCCGCTCAGAGCTTCTCCACCGGCGCGTAGCGTAGCAGCAGCACCTTGGGCCGCTCGTCGCCGAAGTCGATGGTGGCCTTCGCCTTCTCCCCGCTGCCGTCGACCGCGACGACCGTCCCCAGCCCGAACGTGTCGTGCGTGACCCGGTCCCCGACCGCCAGCGAGATGACCGGGCGGTCCTGGGTGCGCCGCGTCGCGAACCCGGAGGGGCCGATCTTCGACGGGGAACGCGACAGCATCGAGGCCGCCGCCGACACCGAGGCGGAGGGCGCCGAGGAGGCGCCCGTGCGCTTCCACTCGATGAGCGGTTCCGGGATCTCCTCCAGGAAGCGCGAGGGCGGGTTGTACGAGGGCTGGCCCCAGGCGCTGCGCATGGTGGACCGCGTCACGTACAGCCGCTGCCGCGCCCGCGTGATGCCGACGTAGGCGAGCCGCCGCTCCTCCTCCAGCTCCTTGGTCTGGCCGAGCGCGCGCATGTGCGGGAAGACCCCGTCCTCCATGCCGGTCAGGAAGACCACCGGGAACTCCAGGCCCTTGGCGGTGTGCAGGGTCATCAGCGTTATGACGCCGCCGCCCTCGTCGTCGTCCGGGATCTGGTCGGAGTCGGCGACCAGGGCGACCCGCTCCAGGAACTCGGCGAGCGTGCCGGGCTCCTCCTCGGTGCGCTCCTGCTCGAACTCCAGGGCCACCGCCGCGAGTTCCTGGAGGTTCTCGACGCGGGTCTCGTCCTGGGGGTCGGTGGAGGCCTGGAGTTCGGACAGGTAGCCCGTGCGCTCCAGCACGGCCTCCAGGACGGTGGCGGGGCCGGCGCCGGAGTCCACGACGGTGCGCAGCTCCTCCAGCAGCTCGTTGAAGCGCTTGACGGCGTTGACCGAGCGGGCGGCCATGCCGAAGGCCTCGTCCACCCGGCGCAGCGCCGCGGGGAAGGTGATCCGTTCGCGTGAGGCGAGGGCGTCGACCATCGCCTCGGCGCGTTCCCCGATGCCGCGCTTGGGCACGTTCAGGATGCGGCGCAGCGGGACGGTGTCCTCGGGGTTGGCGAGCACGCGCAGGTAGGCCAGGACGTCCCGGACCTCCTTGCGCTCGTAGAAGCGGACCCCGCCGACGACCTTGTAGGGCAGGCCGACGCGGATGAAGACCTCTTCGAAGACACGGGACTGCGCGTTGGTCCGGTAGAAGACCGCGACCTCGCCGGGGCGGGCGTCTCCGGCGTCGGTGAGCCGGTCGATCTCGTCGGCGATGAACTGCGCCTCGTCGTGCTCCTGGTCGGCGACGTAGCCGGTGATGACCGGGCCCTGCCCGGCCTCCGTCCACAGGTTCTTCGGACGGCGGGAGGCGTTGCGCTCGATGACGGCGTTGGCGGCGGTCAGGATGTTCTGGGTGGAGCGGTAGTTCTGCTCCAGCAGGATGGTGCGGGCCTGCGGGTAGTCCTCCTCGAACTGGAGGATGTTGCGGATCGTGGCGCCGCGGAAGGCGTAGATGCTCTGGTCGGCGTCGCCGACCACGCACAGCTCGGCCGGCCCTTCGCCGTCCTCCTGCGCGTCTCCGCTCGCCGTGCCCACCAGTTCGCGCACCAGGGTGTACTGGGCGTGGTTGGTGTCCTGGTACTCGTCGACCAGCACGTGCCGGAAGCGGCGCCGGTAGTGCTCGGCGACGTCCGGGAATGCCTGGAGCAGGTTGACCGTGGTCATGATGATGTCGTCGAAGTCGAGCGCGTTGGCCTCGCGCAGCCGCGACTGGTACATCGCGTAGGCCTCGGCGAGCTTCTTCTCGAAGGGGTTCTCGGCCTGGTCGGCGAAGGTCTCCTCGTCGATGAGCTCGTTCTTGAGGTTGGAGACCTTGGCGCTGAACGACTTCGGCGGGAACTGCTTGGGGTCCAGGTCCAGGTCGCGGCAGACCAGGGCCATCAGGCGCTTGGAGTCGGCCGCGTCGTAGATCGAGAAGCTGGAGGTGAAGCCGAGCCTCTTTGACTCCCGGCGCAGGATGCGGACGCACGCGCTGTGGAAGGTGGAGACCCACATCACGTTGGCGCGCGGGCCGACCAGCTGCTCGACGCGCTCCTTCATCTCGCCGGCGGCCTTGTTGGTGAAGGTGATCGCCAGGATCTGGCCGGGGTGGACCTTGCGGGCGCCCAGCAGGTACGCGATGCGGTGGGTGAGCACCCGGGTCTTGCCGGAGCCGGCGCCCGCGACGATGAGCAGCGGGGAGCCGGTGTGCTCGACGGCGGCGCGCTGCTGCTCGTTGAGCCCGTCGAGCAGCGCGGCCGGGTCGACGACGGGGCGGTGGGCGCCGTCCCGGTAGTACGCGTCCCGGTCGACGGGCGCGTCGAAGCGCCCCTCGAAGAGGTCGTCGGGGACCGTGCCGGGCTCCTCCTCGGGAGGCGGCGGGGGCTCCTCCTCCCTCGGTTCGAGGCCGGCCAGGAAGCTGTCGTCAAAGAGGCTGCTCATCGCCTCCCGAGTCTAGGCCGTGGGACGGACAGCGTTGTGCCGCTTGCCCGAGCCCGCCCCCTCCGGGGCGTCCGGAAGTCGCCCGGTGCCCGTCCCGGGCGAACGCGTCACAGCCTTTCGCGGCCCCGAATGACGAAGGTCACGAAATGATTGCGGACAATTCGAACACCAGGGTTCCCACGGACCCCCGCAGTTGACTACCGTGCCGGATCAGGCGGTCCGCTCCACGCGGCGGCGACCGTGCCGTCACGGGCCGCCTCCGCTGAGTCCGGCGACCGCCGGAGCCGGGGACCCACGACCTTGGGGTGAATCGGTCCGTACGAGCGCAGCGCGCCCGTACGCACCGTAGGGCGGCCTTCCGAAGCCCGAACCCGACAGCTAACCCGGTAGGCGGTCCACGGAAGGAGCCGCCTGACTTGGCGACGCACCGCAAGCCGCGCCCGCGCGCGCTGACCGTCCCCGGCCCCCGGGCCGCGGTGGGACTCACGACCGCCGCACTGGCGACCGTCACCCTCTTCGGCGAGAGCGCGAGCGCGGCGCCCGCCTCACCCGACAAGCCCTCCATCACCGAGGTCAAGGCCCAGGTCGACAAGCTCTACCACCAGGCCGAGGCCGCCACCGAGCGCTACAACGGCGCCAAGGAGCAGACCGAGCGACAGCGCACGCGCGCCGACGCGCTGCTGGACCAGGTGGCCCGCAGGACCGAGACGCTCAACGCCGCCCGCCGCACCATCGGCGAGTACGCCGCGGCGCAGTACCGCGGCGGCGGCCTGGACGGGACGACGACCTTCCTCCTCACCTCCGACCCGCAGCAGTTCCTGGACCAGGCGCACCTGATGGACCGCCTGTCCGACCGCCAGGAGCACGCGCTGGAGACCTTCCGCTCCGAGCAGGCCGAGACGACGGCCAAGCGCTCCGAGGCCGTCGAGAGCCTGCAGAAGCTGACCGAGGCCCAGCAGCGGCTGAACGCGGAGAAGACCTCGGTCAAACAGAAGCTCGCCGCGGCGCAGAAGTTGCTCAACAGCCTCACCGCGCAGGAGAAGGCGCGGCTGGCGGCGCTGGAGAAGAAGCGCCGGGAGGAGGCCGCCGCGAAGGCCGCGGAGATCGCCGCCAAGGAGAAGGCCGCGCAGGAGGCGGCCGCCAAGGAGTCGGGCTCGTCCACGGGATCCACCGGCTCCACCGCCCCGTCCGGCACCTACGCCGCCAAGGCGGCCAAGGCGATCGAGTTCGCGCGGGCCCAGCTGGGCAAGCCGTACGTGTACGGCGCCACCGGCCCGAACTCCTACGACTGCTCGGGCCTGACCCAGGCCGCCTGGGGCGCCGCGGGCGTCTCGATCCCCCGCGTGACCTACGACCAGGTCGACTTCGGGACCCGGGTGAGCGCGGACCAGCTGCAACCCGGCGACCTGGTCTTCTTCTACTCCGACATCACGCACGTCGGCCTGTACATCGGCGGCGGCAACATGATCCACGCCCCCCACACCGGGAGCGTGGTGAAGATCGCCCCGATCACGGAGATGCCGATCTACGGCTACGCCCGGATGGCCTGAGTCCGAGCCTGAACCCGCGGCCGAGCCCGGGCCCCCGCCCGGCCGCCGCCGGCCGGGCTCAGGTCCACAGCACCGCGATGAAGATGTTGGCGGTGGTCAGCGCACCCACGGTGCCGAAGGCCGCCGCCGGCACCTTCTCCTCGTCCCGCTTGACGTAGACCAGGCCGAGGACCACCACCAGGACCGCGAGCTTCACGCCGATCTTGATGTTGTTCACCGGCTGGTCGTCGGCCTGGTTGAGGCCGACCAGCAGCACGCCCGTGACCAGCATGGTCAGCGCGCCGTGCAGCATGCCCGGCACGAAACGGGCCTCGCCGCGGCCCATGGCCTTCATCTGGGTGAGGAAGCCGCCCAGGAGGGCGGCGATGCCGATGATGTGCAGGCCGACGATCAGGTTGATGAGTACGTCCATGGCTCAGGACCCTAGCCAGGCCCATACCAGCGCCCGGCACCGAGGTCCCGCTCCTCCGTCACATCGGTCAGGGACGGACCGGAAGTGACCAGGTCACCCGTCGAACAGCGATCATCCGCGGGCAGTCCGCGGCCGAATCGGACCAGTCCCGCACACTCCGGAGCCCCCTCGCGGCGTCCAGGTTTAGCGTCCTGCCCCAGGTGGCCGATCCCCACTGCCGCGCGGACCCCGTCCCCGGCACGGCCGCCCCCGCCGAAGGTCCGGCGGTGGACGGTCCCCGTCCGCCCGCCGCCGGACCGCCGGGGGGAGGTACGGACAGCCCGGAAGGAGTGACGGCGCGTGGCGTCGCACAGAAGGCCCAGGGACCGCGGTCCCGCAGGCACGGCAGCGCGCACCGCCGTCGGCCTCGCCCTGGCGGGCGCCGCCTCCGTGACGGTGTTCGGCGAGGCCGGGCACGCGGAGCCCCGGCTGACCACGGACGAGGCCAGGGCCAGGGTGGACCGGCTGTACGAGGAGGCCGAGCAGGCCACCGAGCGGTACAACGGCGCCAAGGAGAAGGCGGACACGGCCACCGGGCGGATCGAGCGCCTCCAGGACGAGCTCGCCCGCAGGACCGAGCGCCTCAACAGCACCCGCGACGGCCTCGGCTCCCTCGCCACCGCCCAGTACCGCAGCGGCGGCATCGACCCCGCCGTCCAGCTGGCCCTCGCCTCCTCCCCCGGCGACTACCTGGAGCGCGCCGGGATGCTGGACCGGATGAGCAGCCGCCAGAACGCCGCGCTGCGCGCCCTGTCGGCCCAGCGGCGGGACATCGAGCAGTTGCGCGCCGAAGCGGGCGCCGAGCTGGAGGAGCTGCGCGGCACCCGCGCCGAACTCGCCCGCCACAAGCGCACCGTGGAGCAGCGTCTGGCCTCCGCGCGGCAGTTGCTGGGCCGGCTGACCGCCGGCCGGCGCGCCGAGGTGCTCTCCTCCGGCGGCCACGGTTCCGCCGACCCGGCCCGTGCCGGCCGTGCCGCCACCGGCTCCCGCACCGGTCTGACGCCTGCCGCCGCCCCCAACGCGCGGGCCGCGCGCGCCGTCTCCTTCGCGTACGGCGCCCTCGGGCTGCCCTACGTCTGGGGCGCCACCGGACCGTCGGCGTACGACTGCTCGGGCTTCACGCAGGCGGCGTGGCGGGCGGGCGGGGTCTCGCTGCCGCGCACGACGTACACCCAGATCAACGCGGGCACCCGGATCTCCCGCTCCCAACTGGAGCCGGGCGACCTGGTGTTCTTCTACTCGGGGATCAGCCACGTCGGCCTCTACGTGGGCAACGGCATGATGATCCACGCGCCGCGCACCGGTGACGTCGTCAAACTCGCCCCGGTCGACCAGATGCCCTTCGCGGGCGCCACGCGTCCGGCGTGACGCCCTTGCCGCGAGGGCTCAGACCAGGCGGCGGGCGGTCGCCCAGCGGGTGAGTTCGTGCCGGTTGCTCAGCTGCAGCTTGCGCAGCACCGCCGAGACGTGCGACTCGACGGTCTTCACCGAGATGTAGAGCTGCTTGGCGACTTCCTTGTACGCGTAGCCGCGCGCGATCAGCCGCAGCACCTCGCGCTCGCGCTGGGTCAGCCGGTCCAGGTCCTCGTCGACCGGCGGGGCGTCGGTGGAGGCGAAGGCGTCCAGGACGAAGCCGGCCAGCCGGGGCGAGAAGACGGCGTCCCCGTCGTCGACCCGGAAGATGGAACTCACCAGGTCGGGGCCGGTGATGGTCTTGGTGACGTAGCCGCGGGCGCCGCCGCGGATCACCCCGATGACGTCCTCGGCGGCGTCGGAGACCGACAACGCCAGGAAGCGCACGGGCTGTTCCGCGTCGCCCATGAGCCCGGCGCAGCGCTTGAGCACCTCGACCCCGCCGCCGCCGGGCAGATGGACGTCGAGCAGCACGACGCCGGGCCGCGTCGCGGTGATGACCGAGACCGCCTGGTCCACGTCGGCGGCCTCGCCGACCACGTCGACACCGGTCCGCTCGGTCTCGCCGATCTCGGCCTGCACCCCCGTGCGGAACATCCGGTGGTCGTCGACGAGGACGACCCTCACGCGTCGTTCCGTGCTCATGACGACCTCCCTGGTCCCTGGGCCCTGTCCATCTCCAGCTCCACTTCCGTGCCCCCACCCGGTGCCGGGCGCAGCCGCGCCTCGCCGCCGTTGCGCCGCATCCGGCCGATGATCGACTCCCGGACGCCCATCCTGTCCGACGGTACGTCGTCGAGGTCGAAACCGGGACCGCGGTCGCGGACCGATACGAAGACCTTGCTCTCCTCGACCTCCGCGTACACCTGCACGGGCTCGTCCCCACCGTACTTGGCGGCGTTGACCATGGCCTCGCGGGCCGCCTGCATCTGCGCCACCAGGCGCTCGTCGAGCGGGCAGTCGCCGACGCACACCACCTCGACGGGGACGCCGTGCGCGTCCTCCACCTCGGCCGCGGCGCGGCGCACCGCCTCGGCGAGGGTGGCCGGTTCGTCGTCCTTGCCGTTGCCCTCGGGCCGGTAGAGCCAGGCCCGCAGCTCCCGTTCCTGGGCCCGGGCCAGCCGGGCGACCTCGCGCGGGTCCTCGGCGTGCCGCTGGATGAGGGTCAGGGTGTGCAGCACGGAGTCGTGGACGTGCGCGGCGACCTCGGCCCGCTCCTGCGCGCGGATGCGGGCCAGCCGCTCGGCGGACAGGTCCTGGGTCATGCGCACCAGGTACGGTCCGGCGATCAGCGCCACCCCGACCAGGACGGCGAGCGCGGCCTGCAGGATGGTGACCAGGTGGCTGACCGAGCCCTGCACGACGAGGAAGCCGGTCACGCCCACGCCGACGAGGATCACCCCGGCGGCGCCGCGCGCGAAGGGCAGCAGCCGCTTGCGCCGGCTCAGCTCGGCCCAGCGGGCCCGGCGGGCGTTGTCGGCCTGCCGCCACACCAGGGCGACGCCGAGCCCGATCAGCAGCAGCGGCCACACATAGGCGTTGGCCTTGCCGAGGTTGAGGTTGTCCAGCAGGATGCCGAGGCCCATGGCGAGCGCGATCAGCGCGACGATCTGGCCCCGGTCGGGCCTGCGTCCGGCGAGCCAGGAGCGCGCGTCGCGCGGTTCCTTGGCCTCGACGACCCCGCCGACGCCGAGCGGCACCACGAACCAGAAGACCGCGTAGAGCAGGATGCCGAGGCCCTGGATGGTGGCCAGGACCACGAAGACCACGCGCACCCAGGCCACGGGCAGTCCGAGGTGCCCGGCCAGCCCGCGGGCGACGCCGCCGATCATCCGGCCCTCGGAGCTGCGGTAGAGCTTGCGGACCGGCGATCCGGCCGGGTCCGGCGACGCGAAGTACGACGCCCCGTCGGGCGGGCTGGTCGGTGGTCCGGCGGCTGGCATGTCCCGATCGTCACACGTTTCGCGCACGGTGGGTATCAGGGTTGGCCCCCATGCCGGGTCAGGGTCGTTCCGGATACCGGCGCGCGTCCGGGACCGCCACCATGGACCCATGACGGAGCAGTACACGGAGACGGAGACGGCCGGGTCGCCGCCGGGCCCGCGGCTGGCGCGCTGCCGCGAGCGGAAGGTGATCGCCGGCGTCTGCGAGGGCGCGGGACGGTACTTCGACATCGACCCGGTGGTCTTCCGGATCGTGCTCGGCGTGCTGGCGCTCACCGGCGGTCTCGGGCTGGTGGCGTACGGCCTGGCGTGGCTGCTCGTCCCCGCGGCGGGGGAGACCGAGAGCGAGGCGCACCGGCTGCTGTCCGGGCGGGTCGAGGGGACGGCGCTGACGGCGGTGCTGGTCTCGCTGGTCGGCTGCGGGCTCTTCCTGTCGATGCTGGGCAGCGGCGGGAACCTGGCCTTCTCGCTGGGGCTGCTGGCGGCCTTCGCCGGCGCCGTCTACTGGTCGGTGCACCGGCGGCAGGCGACCGAGGCGCCCGCCCAGCCGGTCGCGCCGCCCCCGACCCAGCCGCCTCCGCAGCCCGCGACGTCGGCGTGGTGGAAGGAGACGGCGGTCGAGGACGCGGCGCCGGTGCCGGGGCCGGGCGGCTACCTGTGGGGACCGGACGACGGTCCCTCGGACGTGGAGCGCGACCGCCGCGAGTGGCGGGACCGGCGCCGGGCGGTGCGGCGCGACGGCGCCTGGCTGGGCGTGCTCGTGTTCTTCCTGGCGGCGGCCGCGGCGGCGGGCGGCCTGGCCGCGTCCTGGTCGTCCGAACCGCTGGCCACCAGCGTGCAGATCGGCCTCGGCTCCGCGCTGGCCGTCTTCGGCCTGGGTTTCGTGGTCAGCACCTGGTGGGGGCGGCTCGGCGGCGGCACCGTCTTCGTGGTGCTGCTGACCGCCGCGCTGCTGGTCGGCTCCACGACGCTGCCGCGCTCGGTCGGCACCGACTGGAAGCAGCGCACCTGGACGCCCGCCACGCTCTCCGCGGTGCAGGACTCGTACGAGCTGGGCACCGGCCGGGCGACGCTGGACCTGTCGGCGCTGGAGCCGGGCGGGCGCACGGTCTCGACGCGGGCCGAGGTCGGCGCGGGGCAGCTGGTGGTCAGGGTGCCGGAGGACGTCACGCTGCGGATGCACGTCCAGGTGGGCGTGGGCGACCTGCAGTTGCCGGGCGAGCAGGAGAAGGACGTCGACGTCCAGCCCGGTCTCGACCGGAAGGTGACCCTGGACCCGGCGGACGGCCGGAAGTCGCGGGGCACGGTGGAACTCGACGTGGAGATGGGCGTCGGACAGGTGAAGGTGGTGCAGTTCCCGTGAGAAGGCATCCGTTCGCGCCCTCGGCGCTGCTGACCGGGCTGGTCCTGCTGGGGCTGGCCGCGGTGTTCCTGCTCGACGCGGCCGGCGAGGTGTCGCTGTCCCCGGCGGCCGCGGTGCCCCTGACCTGTGCGGGTCTGGGGCTCGCGGCACTCGGCTCGGTCACCTCCCGGATGGTCCGGGGGCGGGCCGCCCGGCGGTCAGGCCAGGCCGCGCCGTCCCCGGCCGCGCCGTCCGGCGATCATGGCGTCGACGGACAGTAGCGGGGCGCCGGCGAGGACCAGCGGTAGCCAGGCCATCAGGTAGGCGAGGTCGTTGCCGTAGTAGTACGGCTGCGTGGCCCAGCTGACGGTGAGCCACAGGCTCAACGAGATCAGCGCCCCGCCCAGGGCGGCGATCCGGCTGAGCAGGCCGACCAGCGTGCCGATGCCGACGGCGATCTCGCCGAAGGCGATCGCGTAGCCGAACCCGTGCGGGTTCTTCAGGGCCAGGTCGACCATGGCCGGGATCGCGGCGCTGTCGCGGATCCCGTTCAGCAGGCCGACGAGCGAGCCCGCGGCGCTGTCGTTGAAGAAGGTGTCGGACATCAGCTTGTCGAATCCGGCGTAGACGAAGGTCACGCCGAGGAAGATGCGCAGCGGCAGCAGGGCGTAGCGCCGTGCCGTGTCCCGCCACGGACCCTGACTGGGGTACCGCTCCGTGTCCCGCATACCGTTCATGCCCGTTGTGCCCGTCACGCTCATGACGTCCGCCCTCTCGCACGCACCTGCCGTGGACCCCTCCCGGACCGATTCTCCAGGAGCGCCCTGGGAGATACGTAGGCGAAGCGGCCGTCGTTCAATCAAAAAGCTCTGAATTCTCGCGGACTATCCGCTCATAGGTGGGCTGGTAGTTGATCCAGGCGACCAGATCATGTCCCAACTGCTCACGGGTGGCGATCGCGTCCTCGTGCGCGATCCACACCGGCTTGCCCGCCGCCTTCGCGCTCAGCTGCACCTGGCAGGACCTCTCCATCGTCATGAACCACCACGCCGCCGCGTCCACGGTCTCGCCGACCGTCAGCAGTCCGTGGTTGCGCAGGACCAGCGCCTTGTGCGTCCCCAGGACCACCGCGATGCGCCGCGCCTGGGCCTCGTCCACCACGACCCCGGTGTACGCGTCGAACAGCGAGTGGTCCTCGTAGAAGGCGCAGGCGTCCTGGGTGATCGGTTCCAGCCGCTCCCCCAGCGCGGCCAGCGCCCGGCCGTAGGTCGAGTGGCTGTGCACCACGGCCGCCACGTCGGGCCGCGCGGTGTGCACATGGGCGTGGATGGTGAACGCCGCCTGGTTGACGTGGTGCCGGCCCTCGACGACGGCGCCGTGCTGGTTGGCCAGGATCAGCTCGCCCACGGTGAGGTGCCGGAACGGCACGCCGAAGGGGTTCACCCAGAAATGGTCCGCCAGCTCCGGGTCGCGCACGGTGATGTGCCCGGACACCCCGTCCTCGAACCCCAGCTCCGCGAACGCGCGCAACGCCACCACGAGCCGCTCCTTGCGGTGGCGGCGTTCGGCCGCGGGGTCCTCGAAGGTCGGCGGCAGCGCGAAATGGAGCCGGTCGGGGGGTACGGGCTGCGGCGGCGCGGTGTCGGTCATGGCGCGGAAGTTACCCCGAGGTACCGCAGATGGACAGGGGCGATACCAGGTTTCCCCGGTATCGCCCCAAGCCCGCCCCACGCGGGCGGGCTACTCCCACTCGATGGTGCCCGGGGGCTTGCTGGTGACGTCCAGCACGACGCGGTTGACGTCGGCCACCTCGTTGGTGATCCGGGTCGAGATCCGGGCCAGCACCTCGTACGGCAGCCGCGACCAGTCCGCGGTCATCGCGTCCTCGCTGGAGACCGGGCGCAGCACGATCGGGTGGCCGTAGGTACGGCCGTCGCCCTGTACGCCCACCGAGCGCACGTCGGCCAGCAGGACCACCGGGCACTGCCAGATGTCGCGGTCGAGACCGGCGGCGGTCAGCTCCTCGCGGGCGATGGCGTCGGCCTCGCGCAGCAGGTCCAGGCGCTCCTTGGTGACCTCGCCGACGATGCGGATGCCCAGGCCCGGACCCGGGAAGGGCTGGCGCTGGACGATCTCCTCGGGCAGGCCGAGCTCCTGGCCGACCATGCGGACCTCGTCCTTGAAGAGCTTGCGCAGCGGCTCGACGAGCTGGAACTGCAGGTCCTCGGGGAGGCCGCCCACGTTGTGGTGGGACTTGATGTTGGCGGTGCCGGTGCCGCCGCCGGACTCCACCACGTCCGGGTAGAGGGTGCCCTGCACCAGGAACTCCACCGACTCGCCGTGCGCGCCGGCCTCGGCGACGATCTCGCTCGCGGCCTGCTCGAAGACCCGGATGAACTCCCGGCCGATGATCTTGCGCTTCTCCTCGGGGTCGGAGACCCCGGCGAGCGCGGTCAGGAAGCGCTCCTCGGCGTCGACGACCTTCAGCTGGACGCCGGTGGCCGCGACGAAGTCCTTCTCGACCTGCTCGGACTCGCCCTTGCGCATCAGGCCGTGGTCCACGTAGACGCAGGTCAGCTTCTCCCCGATGGCCTTGTTGACCAGGGCCGCGGCGACCGCGGAGTCCACGCCGCCGGACAGGCCGCAGATGGCGCGCTTGTCGCCGACCTGGGCGCGGATCGCGGCGACCTGCTCCTCGACCACGTTGTGCGTGGTCCAGTCCGGCGCGATGCCGGCGCCCCGGTAGAGGAAGTGCTCCAGCACCTGCTGGCCGTGCTCGGAGTGCAGCACCTCGGGGTGGTACTGGACGCCGTAGAGCTTCTTCTCGTCGTTCTCGAACGCGGCCACCGGCACCAGGTCGGTGGCGGCGGAGACGGAGAAGCCCTCCGGGGCGGCCGTGCAGGTGTCGCCGTGCGACATCCACACCGACTGCTCGGCCGGGGTGCCCTCGAAGAGCGTGGAGCCGGTCTTGCCGACGTGCAGCGGGGTACGGCCGTACTCGCGCGCGCCGGTGTTGTCGACGGTGCCGCCGAGGGTGATCGCCATCAACTGGAAGCCGTAGCACATGCCGAAGACGGGGACGCCCGCCTCGAAGAGGGCGCGGTCCAGCCGGGGGGCGTGCTCGGCGTAGACGGACGAGGGCCCGCCCGACAGGATGATCGCCGCGGGCCGCTTGGCCAGCATCTCCTGGACGGGCATGGTGCTCGGAACGATCTCGCTGTAGACCCGGGCCTCACGCACACGGCGGGCGATGAGCTGGGCGTACTGCGCCCCGAAGTCGACGACGAGAACGGTGTCGGGGGCGGCTGGGGTCGCTGATGCCACGGTGGGCCTTCCGGCGGGTCGAACGTGGGGTCCCTGCTGATTCTACCGGGGCCCGCGGCTTTACTTCCCCGGCCCGAGGAGTCACACTGTCCGCCATGTTCGGCAGCACGCACTTCGCGTTTACCTATGGCACCGGCTGGTCCGGCTGCCATGGTCGTGCTGTCTGAGCGAGGAACGCATCCAGACGTCACCAGGCGCCCCGGGCCACACGGCCCGGGGCGCCTGGCGTTTCCCGTCCCGGGCGGCCCGGGGGCCCCGGCCCCAGGAGGAACCCCATGAGCAGCACCCCCGCGGCACCGCCCGCCACCGACCCCGCGGCTCCGCCGGCCGCCGACCCCGCCGCCGTCATCGCGGCCGCCCGCGAGCGGATCGACGACCTCGACGCGCGGATCATCGCCCTGGTGCGGGAACGGATGACGGTCTCGGCCGGCATCCAGCGCGCCCGCATGGAGTCCGGCGGCCGCCGTGTCCACCTCTCCCGCGAGATGGACGTCCTGCGCCGCTACAGCGACCCGCTGGGCAGGCCCGGCACCGCACTCGCCATGACCCTGCTAGAACTGTGCCGCGGCCGGGTCTGAAACCCCCGCGGCACCGGCCCTGTGACCCGTTCGGGGGGCATCACCCGTACGGCACGTGACCGCCTACGGACGCCTTCGTTGAATCCGGTGTCCGTGCCAGCCAGGCGCGGTCACCCTGGGCCAGGGAAGCAAGGACGTCGAAGACCACGCGTGGACACCGCTCAGACGCAGCTGGGCGGGGTGCCACCGGAGCGATGAGGCGCGCCCGCGCGAGTGGAAGCAATGCGGTCGCGCCGTGGGACCTCGCTCCGGTGATCAGTGACCGGACGGCAGGGGACAGCAGCCCGGTCACACCTCAAAGTGGCGGTCGGTTCCGGGGACGCCCGGGACCGGCCGCTCTGCGAGGAACACACTACTCATTTCGCGGCACTTGAGCAGGTATCCGACCCTCGATCGAGTGAGTCGGGCCGCACATGGCGCTCTCCGGGCGGTCCGGCGGCGGCCGGAACAGCGGCCCGAGGGCCGCGTCCCCGGCGGGCGCGGCCCCTCCTCGTGTCCGGGCGTCCGTCGGCGTCCGGCGGGGTCAGGCCTTGGGCGGCACCGGCGGTACGGGGAGCACGGGCAGCCGCAGCGCGCCGAAGGCCTCCGCCGGGACGGCCGGCGCCTTGGGCTCGACCGCGGCGACGCGCCGGTAGGCCTCACCCTGGGCCGGACGCGGGTCCGCGTCGCCCTTGTTGGGCCACAGCGACATGGCGCGTTCGGCCTGGGCGGTGATGGTGAGCGAGGGGTTGACCCCCAGGTTCGCGGAGACCGCGGCGCCGTCCACCACGTGGATCCCCGGATGCCCGAACAGCCGGTGGTACGGGTCGATCACACCGTGCTCGGCGTCCTCCCCGATCGGACAGCCGCCCAGGAAGTGGGCGGTGAGCGGGGTGCCCATCAACTCGCCGACGTTGCTGCCCGCGAAGCCGTTGATCTCCTCGGCGAGCAGGCGGGCGGCCTCGGCGCCCTCGGGGATGAAGGACGGGTTGGGCGCGCCGTGCCCCTGGCGGGCGGTGAGCAGGCCCTTCCCCAGGCCCTTGGGCTTGCGGTAGGTCGTCAGCGAGTTGTCCAGGGACTGCATGACCAGCCCGATGATGGTGCGCTCGGACCAGCGGCGGTTGGACAGCGACCGCATCAGCAGCACCGGGTGCCGCGCGCAGTGCGCCAGGTAGGCCAGTCCGCGCGGCAGCCGGGTGCCGTGCGGGACCTGGAGGATCGACAGGGCGCCCATCGAGTTGGAGCCCTTGCCGTAGCGGACCGGCTCGATGTGGGTGTTCTCGTCGGGGTGGATCGAGGACGTGATGGCCACGCCGCGGGTGAAGTCCACCCGCCGCTCGCCCGTGCGCCGGCGGTAGCGGCGGCTGTCGGTCTGCGCACCCACCAGCGCCTCGGAGTTGGTGCGGGTCAGCTCGCCGAGCCGGGCGGACAGGCCCGGCAGCCGGCCCGCGTCGCGCATGCGGTGCAGCAGGGTCTGGGTGCCGTAGGTGCCGGCGGCGACGACCACGTGGCGGGCGCGCAGCACGCGCGGCTCCGCCTTGCGGCGGCGCTCGGTGGGGACGACGGTGACGTCGTGGCCGCCCTCGGGGTTCTCCGACAGGCCGGTGACGGTGGTCATCGCGTGGATCTCGGCGCCCGCCTGCTCGGCGAGGTGGAGGTAGTTCTCGTTGAGGGTGTTCTTGGCGCCGTGGCGGCAGCCGGTCATGCACTCCCCGCACTCGGTGCAGGCCCGCCGGGACGGGCCGGCGCCGCCGAAGTACGGGTCGGGGACCTCGCCGCCGGGCACCGCCCGCGCGTCGCCCGCGGCGTCCCGGCCGTCGCCGAAGAACACCCCGACCGGGGCCATGTGGAAGGAGTCGCCGACGCCCATCCGCTCGGCGGTCGCCTTGAGGTGGACGTCCGAGGGGGTCATCGTCGGGTTGAGCCGCACGCCGAGCATGCGTTTGGCCTGGTCGTAGTAGGGGGCCAGTTCCTCCTGCCAGTCCGTGATGCGGCCCCACTGGCGGTCCTCGAAGAAGGCCTTCGGCGGGACGTAGAGGGTGTTGGCGTAGTTCAGCGAACCGCCGCCCACGCCCGCGCCGGCCAGGATCATCACGTTGTCCAGCAGGTGGATGCGCTGGATGCCGTACAGGCCGAGCGCCGGGGCCCACAGGTAGTCCTTGACGTGCCAGGAGTTCTTCGGCAGCGACTCCCGCGTCCAGCGGCGGCCCGCCTCCAGGACGCCGACCGTGTAGCCCTTCTCGGTCAGCCGCAGCGCCGACACGGCCCCGCCGAAGCCGGACCCGATCACGATCACGTCGTAGTCGTAGGACATCCGCTCCCCCTCCATCAGCGCAGCCTCAGCGTCTTCATCACCCGCAGGCTGCGGCTCATGAGGGCCGCGTACGCCGAGTCGTCCATGCCCAGCGACGGGGCCATCGGCAGCAGCCGCTGCGTCGCCACGGTCTGCGCCTCGGTGTACTTGAGGATGCCCTCGGAGCCGTGCCGGCGGCCGAGCCCGGAGTCCTTCATGCCGCCCATCGGGGACTGCACGCTGCCGTACGCGGAGGCGTAGCCCTCGTTGACGTTGACGGTGCCGCTGCGCAGGCGCGCGGCGACGCGGGCGCCGCGGCGGGTGTCCTTGGTCCAGACGCTGGAATTGAGGCCGTACGGCGTCGCGTTGGCGCGCTCGACCGCGTCGTCCTCGTCGGTGAAGCGGTACACGGACACCACCGGGCCGAAGGTCTCCTCGGCGCACACGGCCATCGGCGGCTCGACGCCGTCCAGGACGGTCGGCTCGAAGAAGTACGGGCCGACGTCGGGCCGGGCCCGGCCGCCGGTGAGGACGGTGGCGCCCTTGGCGACGGCCTCCTCCACGTGCCGGGTGACGGTCTCCAACTGGCGCTCCCCGGCCAGCGACCCCATCCCGGCGCCGTAGGCGAGGGCGGTGCCGAGCCGCAGGGCCCGGGTGCGCGCGGTGAAGCGCTCCAGGAAGGCGTCCGCGACGGAGGCGTGGACGAAGAGCCGCTCGATGGAGATGCACAGCTGGCCCGCCGAGGAGAAGCAGGCGCGGACCGCGCCCTCGGCCGCCTTGTCGAGGTCGGCGTCCTCCAGCACCAGCAGGGCGTTCTTGCCGCCGAGTTCGAGGGAGGCGCCGATCAGGCGGGCCGCGGCGCGGGTCGCCACGTCCCGGCCGGTGCGGGTGGAACCGGTGAAGGACACGTAGTCGGCGTGCTCCACGACCGCCGGGCCGACGACCGGGCCCTCGCCGATGACGACCTGCCAGACGTCTGCGGGCAGTCCGGCCTCGATCAGCTGCTCGCGCGCCCACAGGGCGGTAAGCGCGGTCTCGGTGTCGGGCTTCATCACGACGGCGTTGCCCGCGACGAAGGCGGGCAGCGCGTCGCCGACGGAGAGTTCGAGGGGGTAGTTCCACGGCGCGATCTGGCCGACGACACCGCGCGGGTGCCGCAGCTCCCGCACCTTGGTGAGGGTCGGGATGGCGCCGGTGTGCCGCTTGGGCTTCAGGTACGACGGCGCTTTGACGCCGTAGTGCCGGGCGGCGACGGCGACCGCCAGCACCTCCTCGTGCGCGTGCAGGCGCGCCTTGCCCGTCTCCAGCTGGATCAGGTCCAGCACCTCGGACTGCCTGGCCAGCACCAGGTCGTGGAAGCGGAGCAGCACCGCCGCGCGGCGGCGCACCGGTGTCGCCGCCCACGCCTTCTGCGCCTCCCGCGCCCTCTCGTAGGCCGCCGCCACGTCCTGCGGCGTCGACTCCGGGAGCTCCGCCAGTTTCTCGCCGGTCAGCGGCGTGTGGTTCACGGTCCGGCCGCTGCCGGCCACGCCTCGCGTCAGCCGTGCCACGAGGTCCGGGGTCACCACGTCGGCGGCGGTCCTGGTGCCGGAGGGGGCGACCGG
This sequence comes from Streptomyces sp. NPDC008238, assembly GCF_042956445.1. Taxonomy (NCBI): domain Bacteria; kingdom Bacillati; phylum Actinomycetota; class Actinomycetes; order Kitasatosporales; family Streptomycetaceae; genus Streptomyces; species Streptomyces sp. NPDC008238. The sequence continues at coordinate 591,424 of NZ_JBIBGK010000002.1, forward strand.
ATTGCCGTTACCGGCAGTAGGAGAGTCCGTCATGGCGGGAGCGTACGACGCGGTGACACCGCGTGCATACCCGTCAGTAGCCGGTTTTCACAATGACGCCAGCAAAAGCTGGCAGGAACGCCGCGACCCGTGCCTCGCCCGCCCCGCGCGGGCGCTCACCCGGCGCGGAAGGCGGCGCGGGCGGTGTCGAAGTAGTCGCGGCCCCGCTCGGCCTGCTGGAGCGGCGAGGAGACCCACAGGTCGTACTGGCGGCCGCCCTCCTCCCAGCACAGGTCGAAGGTGCGGCGCGGCACGCCGTGCGTGAAGCCGTCCCAGGTGAACTCCCACAGCGCGGCCGGGTGCCCGTTCTGCGTGGTCGGGGTGACGAAGCCGTCCCGGTAACCCTGGTAGGCGGCCGGGCCGGCGGCGTCCTGGGCCCGCATGACCGCCTCGGGCCCGCGGGGGTCCGGGCGCTGGGTGCGGATGCCGACGCGGAACTCCTTGCCGGCGGAGTAGTAGAAGACGCGCGGCGGTTCGAGGGAGCGCCGGAAACCGTCCGGCAGGGCGAGCGAGAAGCCCGCGGGGTCGTCGACGGTGCGGAAGCCCGCGGGGAGCGACGGAGTGGCCGACGCGGGGTCCGCCGGAGCGGACGCGACGGACGGGGAGGTCCGCGCGGGTGCGCCGCTCGTGACGGCGGTCCGGTCCGGTGCGGCGCCGCCCGTCGAACCGGCGTCCGGCAGCAGGGAGGCCGCCGCGACGCCGGCCCCCGCCAGCACCGCCACGCCCAGCACGGCCGCCAGCGGGCCCCGCCTGCGCCGGGGCCGGGGAAGCGGCGCGTCCTGGCGCTCCGTCTCCGTGCCCGGCGCGGGCCCGGGGACCGCGGTGGGCGGCACGCCGGTCTCCGCGTACGCGGCGAGCAGCTCCTCCGTCTCCTGCGCGGTCGGCCGCCGCTCGGGCTCACGCCGCAACAGGGCCTCGACGACCGGCAGGAGCGGTCCGGTCCGCTCCGGCGGCCGGATCTCCTCGAACACGACGGCGTGCAGCACCTCCCCCAACGAGTCCCGGCGGAAGGGGGACCGCCCGACGACCGCCGCGCACAGCAGCACGCCCACCGACCACAGGTCGGAGGCGGGCCCCGCGGCCCGCCCGGACATGCGCTCGGGGGCGGTGTACTCGGGCGAGCCCACGAAGTCCCCGGCCTCGGTCAGCGTGGTCGCTCCGGTCACCCGCGCGATGCCGAAGTCGGTCAGCACGATCCGCCCGGTGCCGTGCTCGACGAGGACGTTGCCGGGCTTGATGTCCCGGTGCAGCACGCCGCGTTCGTGCGCGGCCCGCAACGCACCGGTGACGGCGGCCCCGATCCGGGCGGCCTCGCGCGGGGGCAGCGGGCCGTCCTGGGCGAGGACGTCGGCGAGCGAGCGGCCGTCGACGAGCTCCATGACGATCCACGGGGAGCCGTCGTGCTCGACCACGTCGAAGAGGACGATCACATGGGGGTGGCGTATCCGGGCGACCGTGCGCGCCTCCCGCAGGGCGCGGTCCTCGTCGCCCTCGGCGTGCAGCTCCTTGACCGCCACTTGGCGGCCCAGCAGTTCGTCGTCGGCCCGCCACACCGTGCCCATGCCGCCGCGCCCGAGCCGCCCCGTGATCCGGTACCGCCCGGCGACCAGCCGCCCCCCGTCGCCCCTCATGGGGCCATGATGCCTCAGCGCCGGTCACCCGGCCGGTTCCGGCCGCCAGGTCTGCAGGGCCACCTGGAACCGGGCGGCGGAGGCCGCCCAGTCGCCGGCCGGCGCGTCCATGTAGAGGGCGTACTCGCGGCCGTCGGCCGTCACGTACGCCTGGTCGACGGCACGGCGCGGGCCCGGGTGCTCCTTGGAGTCGGTCCAGGTGAACTCCCACAGGCAGCCGTCGCCGCCCCGGAAGGTGTTCTGGTGCAGCCGCACCCGGGTGTAGTCGGGGAGCGCCTGCACGCTCTCCTCCAGCTGGAGCAGGTGCATGTACGGGTTGACGCCCGGCGCGGCGCGGCCGACGCCGACGCGCAGCCGGTGGGCGCCGCCGTCGGGCGTGTAGTCGATCTGGTCGCCGTCCAGTTGGCGTTGCCAGCCGCGCGGTACGGCGAGGCTGAAGCCCGCCGGGTCGTGGACGCGCACGTAGCCGGCCGGGACCCCGGTGGCGTCGCCGGTGCCGTCGCCGCGCCCCTCGACCACCGCGAGGACGCCTCCGGTGCCCGCCAGCAGCGCCCCGGCGACCGCGGCCGCCACGAGCGCGGCGCGGCGCCCGCCGGGGCGGCGGCGCCGGGGGCCGCCGGCCGCGATGGCCGTGAGCGTGGTCGCCAGCTGCCCGGCCGGCGGGCGCGCGGCGGGCTCCTTCGCGAGCAGCGCCGCGATGACCGGGCGCAGCGGGCCGGCCGCCCGGGGTTCTGGCAGGTCCTCGTACACCACGGCCTGCAGGGTGCCGATCGGCGACGTGCGGCGGAACGGCGAGCGCCCCTCGACCGCCGCGTAGAGCGTGGCGCCCAGCGACCACAGGTCGGACTCCGGCCCGGGACGGCCGCCGCGGGCCCGCTCGGGCGCCAGGTAGTCGACCGATCCGACGAGTTCGCCGGTGCGGGTGATCGCCGAGTCGCCCTCGACGACGGCGATGCCGAAGTCCGTCAGCAGGACCCGGCCGTCGCGGGCGAGCAGCACGTTGGCCGGCTTCACGTCCCGGTGGAGCACGCCCGCGGCGTGCGCCGCGCGCAGCGCCTCCAGCACGGCGGCGGCCACCGCGGCGGCCCGCCTGGGGGACAGCGGCCCGTCCTCGCGCACCGCCTCGTCCAGCGAGCGGCCGTCCACCAGTTCCATGACGATCCAGGGCCGGCCGTCCTGTTCCACGACGTCGTGGACGGTCACCACGTTGGGGTGGTTGATCCGGGCGGCGGCCCGGGCCTCCTGCTTCATCCGCTCCAGGAGCACGGCGCGGTCGTCCTCCGCGAGATGGGCGCCGAGGGTCAGCTCCTTGACGGCGACGGTGCGCCGCAGCACGACGTCCTGGGCCTCCCAGACCCGCCCCATGCCGCCGCGGCCGATGACGTCGCCGAGCCGGTACCGTCCGGCCAGCACGCTTCCGCTCCCGCTCACTCCCCTGCCCCCACGGCCTCTCCAACGCGCGCCGGGACCGGGCGGTTCCGGTCCGGGCACCGCGCTCAGGTGGTGCGGTAGGTCTCCGCGGCCTTCTCGAAGTACCGCTTGACGTCGGCGCGACGGCCGTCCGGCCCGATGACCAGGACGACGTGGTACCTGCCGTCGCGGATCATCACCAGGTTGCGCGCGAACAGCTGCCGGCCTGAGCCGTCGCTCCAGCTGAACTCGCCCTCCGCGGCGGTGATCCCGCCCATGTCCAGGCGGCGCAGCCCGGAGGCCGAGGACCAGCCGGAAGCCCGGAAGCCGGCCAGCTCGGGCTCGTCGTTCTGGTAGACGATCGGGTCGCTGCCCTTGTCGGCGACGGTGTCACGGCCGGGCACGACCAGCAGCCGGTAGTCGCCGCCGGTGTAGCGGACCTGCCCGTCGGCGTTCCTGGGCGTGCGCTGCCAGCCGTTGGGGACGGCGAGCCGGAAGCCCTCCGCGTCGGTGCGCAGCGTGAAGTCGCCGCCGAGGCCGGTGGTGGCGGCGTCGTCCGCCGGGGCCGACCGCGTGGGCGGCGGGGCGCTCGTAGCCGGGGCGGAGCCGCGCGTGGCCTTGCCGGGCGGCGGGGCGGTCGTCTGCGGCCGCTCGTCGCCGCCGGGCACCTGCGCGGGCAGGGTCCGCGTGGCACCGGCCGCGCCCTCGTCGTCCGTGGACCCGCCGCGCGGCATGAAGAGCACGGCGTACAGCACGGCGGCGACCATCAGCAGCAGCACCAGCCCGACCAGCGTGATCCCGAGGCTGCGCGGCCCGCGCCCCGAGCGCTGCCGCCGCTCCTTGGTGCGCTTGTGGCGCCCGTGCGCGGGGTGGGCGGGCACGGGGTCGGCGGCGGCCTTGCGGCGGCGCACCAGTTCGCCCCGGCGGCGTACGACGGGCAGCTTGTGCGGGTCGTCGGCAGGCACGGGCACCGTGCTCAGCCCCACGTCCGGCTCCGGCGCGGAGCGGACGAGCGAGCGCAGCCAGCCGCGCAGCTCCTCGGCGTCCGGCCGCTCCTCGGGGTCCTGGCGCAGCAGCGACTCCACGACGGGCCGCAGCGGTCCGCACTCCTCGGCGTACGCGGGCGGCTCGGCGATGACCAGCTGGACCAGTTCCGCGGTGCTCTCCTCCGGGAACGGAGGATGCCCCTGGACGCTGCGGAAGAGCAGCGACCCCAGTGCCCACAGGTCGGCGGCCGGGCCGACGGGCGGGGCGAGCTGCCAGTTCTCGTGGACCTCGGTGGCCTGCTCGGGGGCCCACCGCTCGGTGACGGGACCGACGACGGTGAGCCGGGCCTGCCGGGCGCGCTCGAGCTCCAGCGCGGAGTGCGGGCCCTCCCAGCCGCCGCCGGGCGCCTCGCCGCCCCCGGCCATCGCGGGCACCGGCACCGGGTTGTAGCCGCACAGCGCCTCCTGGGCGGCGCTCACGGCCAGCCCCGAGAGCATCGCCCGGCCGTCGTCGCAGACCAGCACGGTCCGGCCGGTGACGTTGCGGTGGACCCAGCCGTGGGCGTGCAGCACGCGCAGCGCGGTCAGCACGTCGGAGGCCACCTCGGCGGCCCGGTAGGGGCTCAGCCGCTTGTCGGCGAGGACCGCGGCCAGCGGGCGGGCGGCGACCAGCTCGCTCACTATCCAGACGCTGCCGTCCTCGACGAAGATGTCGAAGACCTGCACCAGCCGGGGGTGGTCGGGTATCGCGGCCGCGGCCTGCGCCGCCTCCAGGGCCCGGTGGGCGGTGTCCCCGCCGTCCCCGTGGTGCGGTCCCGGCTCGGCGCTGACGACCTCGGGCAGCAGGACCTGGCGTATCAGCACCTCCTGGTTGCTGAAGGTGTCCCAGGCCCTGGTCTCCACCAGTTCGAACTCGTCGGCGGGCGGCCGCGGCAGGCGGTAGCGGTCGGCCAGTACGCGTCCCGCGTAGTCGTCCACGACGCCTCCCCAAAGCGTCAGATCCGATCCGTTGTGGATGCGGACAGTCCGCAATGACTCACGATACGTGCCCGAGCGGCCTCACTTGGCCGGTTTGAAGGTGTTGAAGAGCGCCTCGCGCATCTCCGTGGTCTTCTTGCTGTTCCACTCGGCGTCCGGCGCGAAGAAGAGGATGGCGTAGCCGTGCCCGTCGTCCACGACGAAGCCCCGGTTGACGGCGCGCATCTTGGTGCCGCCGGACATGTAGGTGAACGTCCAGTCGGCGGCGGTGCGGTAGCCGCGGTAGTTCACGTCCTTTATGTCCACCTTCTGGTAACCGGGGAACCTGCCCGCAGCACCGGCCTCGTTCTGGCGCCAGGCGTCCGCCGCGCTCTTGCCGGGGGTGTGGGTCCAGTCGACCTGCACCCGGGGGCTGCGGCGGGCGTTGAAGACCCAGCCGTTGCCGGCCCGCTCCTTGTTCGCGGCCCAGCCACTGGGCAGCGCTATCGAGAAGCCCTCGGAGTCGGTGTAGGTCGTCCAGCCGGCCGGAACCGCGCCGGAGCCGTCCTTCCCGCTGCCGGAGCCGGAGGAGGAAGTGTCCGAGCCCTTGCCGGAGTTGTCGTCGCCCTTCCCCTTGCCGGAGTCGTCGCCGCCCTTGTCGTCGCCGGACTCGCTCCCCTGGCCCCCCTTGTCGTCGCCGGACTTGCCGTCCTGGACGCCGTCGTCACCGGACTTGGCACTCGCCGGGGCGGACGGATTGGCGGGCTGACGGGCGCCCGGGTCGCCGTCGCCCTGGCCGGCCCAGATGCCGATGCCGGTCCCGAGCAGCACGAGGACGACCACGATCGCCGCGAAGAGCACCGCGCGGCGGCGGCGCTCGTCCATCGACGCCAGGAGCGGCAGCCGCGGGGCGGTGGCCGGGGCGGCCGCCGGCACCGGTACGGGCGTGACCGGGGCGGACGCGGTCGCCGGGGTCGCCTCGGGCTCCGGCTTGGCCTTCGCGGCCCGCAGCGCCGCCTGGTCGGCGGCGGCGGCCCGGGTGGCCGGGGGCGCGTCAGTGGGCGTCGGCTGCGGGTCGGAGGGCGGCAGCGGCATGGTGCGCGTGGCCTCGGCGACCGGGACGTCCGGCGCGTGGGCGACACCCGTGAGCAGCGGGCGCACGCCCGCGTCGTCGAGCCGCAGTTCCGGATCCTTGTTGAGCAGCCCGTGGATCGCGTCGGCCAGCGGCCCCGCGTTGCGCGGGGTCTGCAGCGACTCCGTCATGACCGCGGTGAGCGTGGCGATGGCCGAGCCCTTGTCGTACGGCGGCCGGCCCTCGACCGAGGCGTACAGCAGCGCGCCCAGCGACCACAGGTCGGCCGGCGGGCCGGGCTTCTGGCCGCGCGCCCGCTCGGGCGAGATGTACGAGGGGGCGCCGACCAGCATGCCGGTGGAGGTGACGGACGGGTCGCCGTCGATCTGGGCGATGCCGAAGTCGCTCAGCACGACGCGGCCGTCGTCGGCGATCAGGACGTTGGACGGCTTCACGTCACGGTGGAGGATGCCCTCCTTGTGGGCGGCCCGCAGCACGTCCAGCACGGTCAGCCCGACCTCGGCGGCACGCTTGGGCGAGAGCGGCCCGTCCTCGCGGATCGCGTCCGACAGCGAGCGGCCCTCGACCAGTTCCATGACGATCCAGGGCCGGTCGTCCTCCTCGACGACGTCGAAGACGGTCACCGCGCCGGTGTTGCGGATGCGGGCGGTCGCCTTGGCCTCGCGCAGGGTGCGGGTGATCAGGCGGCGCTTCTCGTCCTCGTCGATGTTGTGCGGGAAGCGCAGCTCCTTCACGGCGACCGTACGGCCGAGCGTCTCGTCGACGGCCCGCCAGACGGTGCCCATGCCGCCCTTGCCGAGGACGGCGCCGAGTCGGTACCGGTCGGCGATGAGCCGCTGGTCGGTGTCGTGCGCCTGGCCCATGAATCCCTCTGCAGTCGCTGAAGATGAAGCTCCCTCATCGCCTGCCAACGGCGACCGCGGGATGGAGACCTCCATCATCCCTGACTCGGGGCCGTGGTCCCACCCCGGCCCCGCCGTGTGCTAGTCGTGGACGACGAGTCCGGCCACCGCGTCGTCGAAGACCGTCCGGAAATCACCCCATTGGGCCGTCGGCGCGGAGAGGTAGACGGCGAACTCGCGTCCGCCGGGCTCCCCGAAGCCGAGGTCGATGGCCCGGAAGCCGCGGGCCTTGCCCTGGAAGGTGAACTCCCATATGGCGGCCGGGCGGTCACGCCACCTGGTGCTCTGCATCCGCAGCCGCTCGTACCCCGCCACCTTGGGGATGGTCTGCTGCTCCTCCTCCGCGAAGTGCTCCAGCGGATCGCTCGCCGCGTAGTCCAGCGTGCCGATCCGCAGGCCGGCCAGGCCGCTCGGGTCGACGTAGATGACCTGCTCGCCCTGCACCTGGCGGGTCCACCCGTCGGGGACCGGGACGGAGAAGCCCTGCTCGGGCTCCTCGGCGAGGTGGTAGCCGGCCGGCACGGGCGACGGGCCCGGAGCGGACGGGGAGGGGGGCGGGGAGGAGGACGCCGGGGAGGACGGCGACGAGGAGGTCGCCGAGTGGCTCGGGGCCGGCCGGTCGCCCTGGGTGCCGGTGGAGCCGCCGAAGTGCTGCGCGGCGTAGAAACCGCCGCCGGCGAGGGCGGCGGCCAGCACCGCGGCGAGCAGCACCCGGACCCCGGTGCGGCGCCGCGCCCGCGGGGGCTCCGCCGGGACGGGGACCCCCGACGGAAGGGTGGGGGCGTGCGGGGGCGCGGGCTGCGCGACCGGTTCCGGGGGCCGGACGACGGTGGTCGGCGCGGTGTGCGACAGGGTCAGGCTCTCGCGGGGGACGCTCGCGGTCTCGGTCTCGGCGGCGCTCGCCCGCAGCATCCGCTCGGCCTCCGGCGCCGACAGCCGGCCCTGCGGCTCCCGCACCAGCAGCCCCGCGATCACCGGCCCCAGCGGCCCCGCGTTCCCCGCCACCGGCACCTCGTCCGTCGCGATCGCGTACGCCGTCTCGATCGCCGTGTCCCGGCGGAACGGCGAACGCCCCTCCACCGCCTGGAACAACGTCGCCCCCAACGCCCACAGATCCGCCTCAGGACCCGGCGCACCACCGGTCAGCCGCTCCGGCGCCAGGAAGTCGATCGACCCGATCAGCTCACCCGTCCGCGTCAGCGTCGACGTCCCCGAAGCCTGCGCGATCCCGAAATCCGTCAGCACCACCCGGCCCGACTCCGCCAGCAGCACATTGCCCGGCTTCACATCCCGGTGCAGCACCCCCGCCGCATGCGCCGCCCGCAACGCCGCCACCATCGCCCGCCCGATCCGCGCCGCCTCCCCCGGCACCACCGGACCCCGCTCCTTCAGCACATCCCCCAGCGTCGTCGACGGCACGTACTCCATCACGATCACCGGCAGACCCTCGTCGTCCACCACGTCGTGCACCACCACCACACTGGGATGGCTGATCCGCGCCGCACTGCGCGCCTCCCGCCGGGTCCGCTCGAACAGCGTCTCCAGCTCGTCCTCGTGCAGGTGCGGCTGCGGCGGGTGCAGGCGCTTCACCGCCACCGCACGACCCAGCAGCTCGTCCTCGGCCCGCCAGACCGTGCCCATGCCCCCACGGCCGATCCGCTCGACCAGCCGGTACCTGCCGGCCACCAGGCGTCCGAGGTCGGACATCGTGCGCCCCTTCCTGCCACGTACGAGAAGGAACGATATCCGGCCGGGCCACGGATCCCGTCAAGGCCGTGGCCCACGCCTCACCCGGCGTACCGGCGGCGGCTCACAGCGGGACGATGTCCGGGGCGCCCAGGCGGGCGGCGTCCGCGGTCTGGTCGTCGGGCTGGCGCTGGGACTCCCGCTCGGCCTCCACCCGCTTCTCGTAGTGCTCGACCTCCTTCTCCACCTGCTCCTTGTCCCAGCCCAGGACGGGCGCCATCAGCTCGGCGGCCTCCCGGGCGCTGAGCGTGCCGCGGTCGAAGGTCTCGATGGAGATGCGGGTGCGCCGGGTGAGCACGTCGTCCAAATGCCGCGCGCCCTCGTGCGAGGCGGCGTAGACGACCTCGGCACGCAGGTAGTCGTCGGCCCCGCTGAGCGGGCGGCCCAGCGAGGGGTCCTCCTCGATCAGCTGCAGCAGTTCCTCGGAGAGCGAGCCGTAGCGGTTGAGCAGGTGCTCGATCCGCGCCACGTGCAGGCCGGTGCGCGAAGCGATCCTGGCCCGCGCGTTCCACAGCGCGTGGTAGCCCTCCGCGCCGGCCAGCGGGACGTCCTCGGTGACGCACTCGGCGACCCGGTGCGTCAGGCCGTGCACGGCCGCGTCCACGGCGTCCTTTGCCATCACCCGGTACGTGGTGTACTTGCCGCCCGCGACCACCACCAGGCCCGGCACCGGGTGCGCCACGGTGTGCTCGCGCGACAGCTGGCTGGTGGCCTCGGACTCGCCCGCCAGCAGCGGGCGCAGCCCCGCGTACACGCCCTGCACGTCGTCCCGGGTCAGCGGCACGGCGAGCACCGAGTTGACGTGCTCCAGCAGGTAGTCGATGTCGGCGCTGGACGCGGCCGGGTGCGACTTGTCCAGGCCCCAGTCGGTGTCCGTGGTCCCCACGATCCAGTGGCGGCCCCAGGGGATCACGAAGAGCACGCTCTTCTCGGTCCGCAGGATCAGCCCCGTCGCGGAGTGGATCCGGTCCTTCGGCACGACCAGGTGTATGCCCTTGGACGCCCGCACGTGGAACTGGCCGCGCTCCCCGATCAGCGCCTGCGTGTCGTCCGTCCACACCCCGGTGGCGTTCACGATCTGCCGCGCGCGCACCTCGTAGACGCCCCCGGCCTCCACGTCCTCGACCCGGGCGCCCACCACGCGCTCGCCCTCGCGCAGGAACCCGATCACCCGGGCCCGGTTCGCGGCCAGCGCGCCGTAGGCGGCGGCCGTCCTGACCAGCGTCATCGTGTACCGGGCGTCGTCCATCTGCGCGTCGTAGTACTGCAGCGCCCCGACCAGGGCGTCCTTCTTCAGGCACGGCGCCACGCGCAACGCGCTCTTGCGGCTCAGGTGCCGGTGGTGCGGCAGCCCGCGGCCGTGCCCGGACGACAGCGCCATCGTGTCGTACAGCGTCACGCCGGCGCCCGCGTAGAAGCGCTCCCAGACGCGGTGCTGCAGCGGGTACAGGAACGGCACCGGCTTCACCAGGTGCGGCGCCAGGCGCTGGAGCAGCAGTCCCCGCTCCTTGAGGGCCTCCCGGACCAGGGCGAAGTCCAGCATCTCCAGGTAGCGCAGTCCGCCGTGGATCAGCTTGCTCGACCGGCTCGACGTCCCGGACGCCCAGTCGCGGGCCTCCACGATGCCGGTCGTCAGCCCGCGCGTCGCGGCGTCCAGCGCCGTCCCGGCGCCCACGACGCCCGCGCCCACCACGAGCACGTCGAGTTCCTGTTCCGCCATCCGGGCGAGCGCGGAGGCACGCTCCGCCGGTCCCAGTGTCGCCGTCAGCATCCTGGCCTCCCGTCGTGACGCGGGGTCGCGCCTCAGCGCATTCCCCGTCCCCACGATCGTTACCCGTGTCGTGCCCCCCGGCTACCTCGGGCTTCGCCGGGCCGGGGAGTGTGTGCGGGTCGTGTGTGGCTGGGGTTGCGGTTTATCCCCCGCCCTCCCGCCCGATTGCCCGGCACGATTGGTGCGGGCTGCGCGCTGTGGCTGGGTGGGCCGGGGGCGGGGCCTCCGGGGTGGGCATTCTGTACCGCATATTTATGTGCATGACGGGCAGCACTCGTCGGTGCCGTCGCTGCCGCACATCAAATACACGTCAGCGTCCAGAACGCCCACCCCTACGACCCCACCCCCTCCGAATCGACAGCGGCCAACGGCCGGTGGGTGGTCACAAGGCAGCCCGGGGGTACCGCACCTGTCCGACGCACCCCTCACCGACCGTCATGCGCCCACACGAGCAGGGTGCCGCTCAGGTGTGGGACGGGGCCCGGTGGCAGATATGGGCGGCAACCCGGACCGCCTCCACTGCCCCCCACCGCCTGTCGTGCGCCCACACAGCAAGAGGGCGTGTAGCGGGGTGCTCACCCAGTCGAAGGCCGGGGAGACGAGCGGCGAACCCGGTGCCGAATGATGCGGGCTGAACCCGTGGGGCCGTGGGGCAAGCGAGCGGTTCGGGACACCCCGGACTGCCCCCATGCCCCCCCACCGGCCGTGTGCGCCCATACGACGGGAGGGGGTGTGTCGGGGTGCTCCCCCTGGCCGAAGGCTGGGAGAGACGGGTGGTGGAATTCGGTGCCGAATGATGTGGGCTTGAACCGTAGGGCCGTAGGGGGTCACTGGGCGGTTCGGGGCGCCTCCGGACTGCCTCCATACCCTCCACCGGCCGTTGTGCGCCCATACGACGGGAGGGGGTGTGTCGGGGTGCGCCCGGAAACGACGAGCGGCGGACGCGGTGCCGAATGACGTAGGGCCAAACCGCGAGCGTTGAGGACGTGCGCCGGCGCGGCGCCGACCCCCGACGAACTTGCGCACGTCGCACCGATCGTGCCGGGCAATCGGGCGGGAGGGTGGGGGAGAAACCTCAACGACAACCACAAACAACCCGCACACGACAACCGGCCGCAACCACAGACCCCGGGCATACAAGGCCGCACCGCGTGGCGTGCAGTCATATCAGCTACCTGTCTGGTTAGCCTGATTTCGCGCCATTCGGGTACCACGACGCCCCCCGTCGCAGGAGAGGACCCCCATGCCCTCAGACCTCGCAGTCATCGGACTCGGCCCCGCCGGCCTGCCCCTCGCGCAGGCGGCCAGCGCCGCCGGCCTCGGGGTCATCGGGTACGACCCGGACGAGCACGTGGTGGACGCGATCAACGCCGGCAGCCGGGTCCCCTGCGGCGCACTCGCCGCCGCCGACGTGCGGCGGATGCTCGCGGGCGGCTTCCGGGCGACCGCGGACACGGCCGCCCTGGGCCGGGCGCGGGCGGCCGTGCTGTGCGCGCCGACGCCGCTCGGGGAGGGCGGGGAGCCGGACCTGACGGCGCTGGCGGAGGCCGCCCGCGCACTGGCCGGGCACCTGCGGCCGCACAGCACGGTGGTCCTGGAGTCGCCGGTGTACCCGGGGACGACGGAGGACTTCCTGCGTCCGCTGTTGGAGGAGGGCTCCGGCCTGCGGGCCGGCCACGGCTTCCACCTGGCGTACGCCCCCGCACGCCACCCCGGCACGCCGAAGGTGATCGGCGGGCTCACCCCCGCCTGCACGGAGGCCGCGGCCGTCTTCTACGGCCGGTTCACCGAGCGGATCGTCCGCGCCCGGGGCGTGCGCGAGGCGGAGAGCGTGCACCTGCTGGAGACCAACTACCGGCACGTCAACATCGCGCTGGCCAACGAGATGGCCGTGTTCTGCCACGACATCGGCGTGGACGTCTGGGACGTCATCCGCTGCGCCGAGACCCGTCCCCACGGCTTCCAGGCCTTCCGCCCCGGCCCGGGGGTCGGCGGCCACACCATGCCGCTGGACCCCGGGCACCCGCCGTACCAGGGCCGGGTGCACGGCCATCCGCTGCGGCTGGTCGAGTACGCGCAGGAGGTCAACACCCGGATGCCACGCTACGTGGTGCAGCGCGCCGCGGCCCTGCTGAACGAGCACGGCAAGTCGCTGCGGGGGGCCCGGGTGCTGCTGCTGGGCGTCACGTACAAGCCGGACCTGCCGGACGAGGAGCGCTCGCCGGCCCGGGAGATCGGCGCCCGGCTGGCCGAGCTGGGGGCGCAGCTGAGCTACCACGACCCGTACGTCCCGCGGTGGCGGGTGCTGGACCGCCCGGTCCCCCGCGCCGACTCGCTGTGGGAGGCCGCGGCGGACGCCGACCTGACGATCCTGCTCCAGCACCACCGCACCTACGACATGCAGGGCCTGGCGGTGAAGGCCCAGTTGATGCTGGACACCTGCGGCGCCACCCCGGCGGGGGCGGCCGCACGGCTGTGAGCCCCCGGTCTCAGACCGGGGAGGCGGGCGCCGAGACGCGGACGGCCCGTTCGGGCAGGCGGACGCCGCAGTCGAGGCGCACGCCCGCGGGGAGTTCGTTGTGGGGGCCGACGTGGGCGCGGTCGCCGACCACCGCTTCGACGACGCTGGTGCGCTCGCCGACGACCGCCTCGCGTCCGATCACGGACCGCTGGACGAGCGCCTGCCGGCCGATCCGCGCGCCGGGCAGGACGACGCTGCCCTCGACCACGGCCCCGGCCTCCACCACGGCGCCCGCGCACACGGCCGTGCCCGCCGTGAGCACCGCCAGCGGGTCGACCAGCGCCCCCGGCAGGATCAGGGCGTCCCCGGCCGGCCCGGGCAGCGCGGGCGAGGACACGTATCCGCGGACCAGGTCGGCGGAGCCGGTGACGAAGGCCGACGGCGTGCCGAGGTCCAGCCAGTACGTGTCGTCGACGACGCCGCGCAGCATGGCGCCGGAGGACAGCAGCCCGGGGAAGGTCTCGCGCTCGACGGAGACGACCCGCCCCTCGGGGACGGTGTCGATGACCGAGCGCGTGAAGACGTAGCAGCCCGCGTTGATCTGGTCGGTGACGATCTGCTCCGGCCGCTCGGGCTTCTCGAGGAACGTCGTGACCCGGCCGTCCCCGTCGGTGGGCACCAGCCCGTACGCCCGGGGGTCCGCGACCCGGGTCAGGTGCAGGGTCACGTCGGCGCCGGAGGCCCGGTGGCCGTCCCGCAGACCGCGGATGTCGAGCCCGCTGAGGATGTCGCCGTTGAAGACGAGGACGGGATCGTCCGGCCCGCAGGTCAGGTGGCGGGCGGCGTTGCGGATCGCGCCTCCGGTGCCCAGGGGCTCGGTCTCGGTGACGTACACCAGTTCCAGGCCCAGCCCGGCACCGTCGCCGTACTCCCGCTCGAAGAGCTCCGCGAGGTAGGACGTGGCGAAGACGATCCGGGTCACCCCCGCCGCCGCGGCGCGTGCCAGCTGGTGGGTCAGCAGCGGCACCCCGGCGACGAGCAGCAGGGGCTTGGGCGTGAAGGTGCACAGCGGATGCAGCCGGGTGCCCTTGCCGCCGACGAGGAGAATGGCCTCGCTCATGTCTTCTCCCAGGAGACGTTCAGGAGGGGTTCGGAGGACGCGGCCGGCACGTGCCGGTCCGGCGGGGCGGGTTGCGCGCCACGGCCGGCGGTCCTGAAGACCCACGTCCGGTAGGACCAGAAGCGGAAGAGCGTGGCGATGCCGATGCCGACGAACTTGAAGACGTTGTTGGCGAGCGTGCCCTCCCAGCCGAATCCGTACGTGGTCGTGTAGAGCACGGAGTTCTCGATGACCAGGCCGACCGCGCTGAAGAAGAGGAAGAGCCCGAGCTCCCGCTTCCGACCGCTCCGGCCCTCCGTGTCGTGGTCGCGGTCGCGGTACGTGAAGTACCGCAGACCGAGGTAGTTGGTCATGATCGCGACGACCGTCGCCAGGAGGCTCGCCCGTACCGTCTGCCAGTGGGCGGCGTGCCTGATGAGGTTGAAGACGCCGAGGTTGACCACGAATCCCGAGAGCCCGACCAGGCCGAACTTCGCGATCTCGCGGTACAGGTGCCCCAACCGCGAAGGAAGCGCGTGCCGTCCGCCCATGGTGAAGTCGTCCCTTGTCTCGGCCGTCTCGCGGCTCGTGGTCCTCGTGGTCCTCGTGGTCGTCGTCGTCCTGCATCGGCTCCTCCGCCGGCCGGGCCGCGGCCGGCGGAGTCCCGTTCAGCCCCTGCGGTTGCGCATCCGCAGCCGCAGCGGCACCAGCGCCGACTCGATCTGCGTCCCGAGCGTCATCTTCGAGACGCCTTCGGTGCGCTCCTCGAAGCGGATCGGGATCTCCACGCCGTTGTGTCCCTTCCGCGTGGCCAGGAACTTCAGCTCCACCTGGAAGCTGTAGCCGGCGCTGTCCAGCGTCCTGAGGTCCACGTCACGCAGCGTGCTGGCCCGCCACAGGTTGAAGCCGGCGGTGATGTCGCGGATCCGGGTGTCGAGGACCGCGCGGGCGTAGCGGTTGGCGAAGCGCGAGAGCAGCTGCCGGTGCTTGCCCCACTCCTTGTCCAGCGAGCCGCCGTCGACGTACCGGCTGCCCACCACGAAGCCCGCGCCCGTGGCGAGCGCCGTGCCCAGCATCTGCGGGATGACGTCGGCGGGGTGGCTGCCGTCGGCGTCCATCTGGACCACGAACTCCGCGCCCTCGTCCAGGGCGGTCAGCATGCCGTCGGTGTACGCCCTGCCCAGGCCGTTCTTGGCCGTACGGTGCAGTACACTCATGCGCGGGCGAGCGCCGAACTCGTTGAATTTGGCGGCCAGTTCCTCGGCGAGCCGGCCGGTGCCGTCCGGGCTGGAGTCGTCCACGATCTTCAGATGCAGTCCGGGGACCGGCAGTCGCATCACGAGGTCGGTGATGTGCGGCAGGTTCGCCGCCTCGTTGTACGTCGGCATGACGACCGTGACCGGTACGTCCCCCCATGTGACGGGGAGGGAGTCCGGGAACGGGTGGTTCATGGCATCTCCTTGGTCGCCGCGCCGGCGGGAGCTGTGCCGGGTTGCTGGGCGCGCGGGTCTCGGGCGGACGGTCACGCGGCACACGTCGCCGCGCGCGTGGTGACCGTCCTGGCAGGTGTACGTGGGTCGGGAAGATCCGCGGGACCGCGGTCCTCCCCGGTGGGGTGCGCTGGCTACCGGATGCGTTCCAGTAGCAGGACGCGGACGTTGGGCAGGGAGTCGGTGTCCGCGACCTTGAACCGGCTCGACAGCAGGACCGCCGTCTTCTCCGGCATGTCGGCGAACGGTTTGCCGAGCTGGGACGTGGAGACCACCCACAGCCGGTCGGTCTTCGCGAGGCACTTGGCGGGCTCCGGGCATTCCAGGGCGCCGAAGTTGCCCATCTCCTGCGGGGTCCGCCACATCAGCACGTCCTTGGGCCGGCCGGAGGTCCCGGCGTCGCGGAACTCGTAGGCCATCGCGCGGCGCTCGGACTTCTGCCCGGAGAAGGCGATCCCGTCGCCCGGCCGGAGCCCGTGCGCGACGACCTTGGCCGCCGCCCGGTAGTCCGGCTCGGCGGGGTCGTTCTGCCGGGCGAGCGCCAGGCCGGGCTGTGCCTGCCAGGCGAACACGACCGCCGCGGCCGCCACCAGTGCCCCGGCGACGACGCGCCGGGCGGTGCCGGTGCGGGCCGCCGCGTTCAGCGGCCCGGACAGCCGGGTGACGGCTGCGCTCGCCAACAGCACCCAGGCGGGCACGGTGAAGAGCAGGTACCGCGGCAGGAACAGGTGCAGTTGCGCCGCGGTCAGGTAGGTGAGGACCGGGGGCAGCAGCACCCAGGGGGCCAGCAGCACCGCGTACCTGCGGGCGACGAGGAGGCCGGCCACGCCGAGCCCCATCACCGCCCCGCCGGTCACCCAGGAGCCGAACAGCTTCTCCGGATGGTTGACCAGGTCCTGGAAGGTGGGGTTGTTCCAGGCGATCTGCCCGCTCTGGCCGGAGCCCTGCGCCAGCATCGGGAGCACCACGGACAGACCCGTCAGCGCGGAGGCGGCGAACGCCCAGTGGGCGATGCGGTCGCCCTTGCGCTTCGCCGTGACCACCAGGCCCAGGTGTCCGGCGAGCACCGACAGGGACACCAGGTGGCTGAAACCGATCAGGGGGATCGTCACGGCGTACGCCGCCCAGCCCCTGAGGCTCGGCGTTTCCAGTACCCGCAGCAGGATCAGGGTGGACAGCAGGACGAACGCCACCGCGAAGGCGTAGGGCCGCGCCTCCTCGCCGTACTGGGTGACCGAGGGCACCGTGGCGAAGACCAGCCCGGCCAGCAGCCCGGTCGCCGGGGTGAACATCCGCCGGCCGACCAGCGCGAGCAGCCCGGCCGCGGCCGCCATGGCGAACGCCGCCGGGATGCGCAGGGCGGTGGGCGAGTCCCCCGCGACCAGGACCCACAGGTGCATCACGAAGTAGTACGGGGCGAAGACCACGTCGATGTTGCGGATCAGTGCGCCCAGGTCACCGAGGGAGAGCCCGGTCGCCCACCAGGTGGCGTGCTCGTCACGCCACAGCTGCCGGTCGCCGATGCCGTGCAGCGTGAGGGCGAGCGTGAGCCCTGCGGGCACCAGGAAGAGCAGCGCGGTGGTGGCCCGGCTGCCGCCGTCCTCCGGCCGGCCGTGCCGCCGCGGGGCCGGTTCCTCCCCGGCAGGCGCGGGCGCCGGCTCGTGGGCGGGTTCGGTGAGGGTCATCGTTTCACCCAGATCCGGTAGGTGGTCGAACCGTAGGCGTCGCTGGACGGCAGCACGGACACCAGCCGGTACGCGGGGTTGCCGTGCAGCGCGTCGGTGATGGCCTTGTCGTTGGCCGTGGTGGCGTCCCCGTCGAGCACGATCACGTCGAACCACCCCGCCCGTACGGCACTGCGGAAACCGTCTGCGCCGGTGTGGTGCTCGCCGCCCTTGTCGGTGAAGTCGATGCCGCGCGTGCCCTGCCACTGGTCCGGGCGGGTCACGTCCCGCAGGTAGTAGGCGGGGATGTCGGAGTGCTCCGCGAGGTAGCGCCCGTCCTTGCCGACGACCTTCCGCAGCGACTCCACCACCTGGCCGGAGGCCGCGGGGTGGTAGAGCGACTGGGTCTGGGCCATGCCCACGACCAGGACGCCCACCCAGACCATGATGCCGAGCTGCGGGTAGCGGAAGTGCGCCCCCACGAGCCGGGAGATGCCGAGTCCCGCCATGGGCGCGGCGAACAGCAGGCCGAACCCCACGTGCGTGAAGAGCGAGGCGTCGTCGTTCAGATAGGCCTGGCAGACGGGGGCCAGCAGGGCGGTGCCGCAGAGCACCAGGCCCAGCGCGGTACGCCGGACCGCCCCGGGGGTGTCGCCCGTCGCCCAGGGCATCTCCCCCATGCGCGACTTGCGTACGTAGTCGACGGCGCCGCCGACGGCGACCAGGAGGACCAGGCCGCCCCACTGCGCGCCGTGCCACAGCACGTCCAGCGCCGGGTCCGTGCCGTGCGCCCGTCCGGTGGTGGCGGAGGTGAAGCCGTGCAGCCCGCCGAAGAGGTAGGCGCCCGCGAGGACCAGCAGTGTCCCGGCGCCGAAGAACAGGCCGCGCAGGAACGCCCGCGCGCCCCGGTAGGGGTAGGCGGACAGCACGGCGAGGACCACCAGGCTCGGCAGGTACAGCGCGGCGACGTACTTCGTGACCGTGGCGAGGGCCGCCAGGGGGGCGGCGAGCAGCGCCAGGGCGGGGTGCGACCGGCCGGTCCGGACGAGGGCCCACGCGGCCCCGGCGATCAGGAAGAGCGCCATCGCGTCGAAGCCGGCGAGGTTCCCGAGCATCGCGGTGGACTCGACCACCGCGAACAGCGCGGCGGCCGACAGTCCGGCCCGCTCGCTGAACAGCCGGCTGGTCATCGCGTAGAGCAGCGCGGTGGCGCCCAGCATGAAGAACAGGCTGAGCAGGCGGGCGGCGAACAGGCCGCCCACCGAGTCCGCCGCCGCGGCCAGCACCGGGTAGACCGCCGGGTGGCCGGGGAGGTGGCCCGCGAGGCCGGCCGGCACGTCGGTGCCGTTGAGCAGGTGGTCGAGCCGGTAGTGGCCGACCGCCAGGTACCGCGCCTCGCTGTCGAAGGCGCGCCCGCTGATCCGGAACGACAGTCCCGCCTGGACCAGCAGGACGCACAGCACCACGCTCCGTCCGATCCAGGTGCTGCGCCGGGTGTCGACCGACCAGGCCGACACCGGCACCTCCGGAACGACGTAGCCGGGGTCGGCCGGCGCCTCGGGCACGGCCTGCCGCGGGTCCGCCGGGTGGGCGTCCGTCAGCGTGAAGGGCTGCGCCGCCGCGTACGCGTCGTGCTGTTCGTACGGCTCCGGCTGGTACTGCGGGTACGCTCCGTGCTCCTGCCACGTCACGTCGGCGTCGAGCCGGCCGGTGGGCCGCGACCACGGGTCGAACGCGTCGCCGTGGGTGGGGTTCTGCTCGGTCACTGCTCCGGCACCTCGAAACCGATCCGGTCGTCGGCGACCAGGCGCTTGAACTCCGCCAGGGCCAGCGGGCTCGCCTGGAGGCGCCAGTCGGCGCGCTTGGCGATGTTGAACCAGATGAAGCCGAGCATGTCGTCGTCGCCCTCGACGCCCTCGACGAGGTTGCGGACGTCCGACCGGCGGCGCTCGCCGGGCTCGGACGCCGTCTCGGAGAGGATGAAGGGCTTCTTCGTGAACGTGCGCACCTGGCTCGTCGTCGGGCCGTACAGGGTCTCGAAGGTCGACGCCCCCGTGGCCGTCCAGTACCCGACCACGCCGACCCAGTCGACGTAGGCGTCGCCGGGCCAGTACGGCTTCAGGGCGACGTCGGGGACCGGGTTGACGACGTTCGGGCTCCACACCCAGATGACGTTGGTGGCGCCCTCGTCCTGGAAGATGTCGTGGATGTGGCGCCATGCCTTCACGAACTGGGCCGGGGTCGTGTCCTTCGTGCCCCAGGGGTACCAGTGGCCGTTCATCTCGTGGCCGAAGCTGATGGCCACCGGTGCGTTGCCCTTGCGCACCTCGGAGGCGTAGCGCCGGATGTACTCGTCCTGCGATCCGTCGGCGATCTTCGCGATCGACGGTTTGAAGGGCTCCCAGGAGACGTAGAGCATCGCGCCCGAGTCCAGCACGCGGCGGGCTCCGTCGATGTTGAAGTCGTTGCCCCACGCGGAGTAGGAGGCGACGACGTTGGGCTGCTTGCCGACGAGGTCGGTGTACTTCGTCACCGGCGCCAGGGAGTCGGGGGCGCCGTCGAGCGCCACGCCGAAGAACTTCTTGTCGGGGTGCAGCAGGTCCGTGACGTCGTAGGCCGTCTCGGGCGCCTCGCTCGACGCGCCGGGGTCCGGCGCGGGACCGCCGCCGGGCCCGGAGCCGGTGGCGGTCGACGTGCAGCCGGCGACGCAGACGAGGAGGGCCGCGAGCGCCGCGCGGCGCAGGGACAGGGTGAACCGGCTCATGCGGAGATCTCGCTTCTCGGCTGGACCAGAACGCGTCCGACGACGAGCGCGTAGAAGAGTCCGGAGGACAGGACGAGGGCGTAGTCCGGCGGGTAGCCGTCCAGCATGCGCCA
Organism: Streptomyces sp. NPDC008238; assembly: GCF_042956445.1. Lineage (NCBI taxonomy): Bacteria > Bacillati > Actinomycetota > Actinomycetes > Kitasatosporales > Streptomycetaceae > Streptomyces > Streptomyces sp. NPDC008238. The sequence goes on from NZ_JBIBGK010000002.1 coordinate 611,550, forward strand.
GACCGCGGCGCACACCCAGACCACGGCGGTGCCGGCGCTCCAGATGCGGATGCCGAGCCAGAACCGTCGGGTCTTGTTCTTCTTCGCCCCTGACGAACCGGTGGGCTGCCAGCCCATCCGCTGCTTGCGCAGGATGTCCCAGATCGCGAAGAAGTGCGCCCAGCCGTACATCAGCCGGGCCGACCACGCCTCCAGCCGGTACGGCGACTTGTGCCAGATCGGGAAGATGACGGTGGTGTAGACGATGCTCGGCAGCACCATCAGCAGGTGGTCCACGTCGAGCTTGTCCGGCAGGGTCAGCAGCAGCACGATCGGGATGACCGGCGCCGCGAAGGTGAACAGCGCGGTGTGGATGTAGTAGAAGAAGCCCGACAGGTAGCAGAGCCGGCTGGAGAACTTGATCCGGGCGTCCCAGAACTTCTTGCTTCCCAGCAGGCTCATCGAGCCGGAGCACCAGCGGTACTGCTGGTTGAAGAAGGCTCCCGCGTTGTCGGGGCACACCCCGGTGGAGAGCGCGACGGGGATGTAGCGCAGGTCCCAGCCCAGGCCGCGCAGGTCGAAGCCGGTGTGCACGTCCTCGGAGTGCTCGATGAGGGTCGTACCGCCGTTGGTGTCCAGGGCGGCCCGCCGGTAGACGGCGCAACTGCCGACGCAGATCGCGCCGTCGCTGCTCTGCCGGGACACCTGCACCGAGCGGTAGAAGAGTTCCTGCACGGCGCCCGCGCCGCGCTCGATCCAGTTCTGGGAGTCGAGCACGCGGAAGAACTGCGGCGACTGGACGATGCCTGTCCGCTCGTCCGCCTCCATGTACGGGAGCATTTCCTCGAGGAGGTCCGAGCGCGGGGTGAAGTCGGCGTCGAGGATCAGGATGTACTTGCCATCCGACTGCCCGAAACCGAAGTGGAGGTTGCCCGCTTTCTTGAACCAGCCGCGGTTCGGGCGGGTGCCGTAACGGAATCCGAAATCGGCGGCCATTGCCTCCAGTTCGGGGCTGGCGCCGTCGTCCAGTACGAACGGGACGCACACACCCGGGTAGCGGTCGGCCAGCGCCCGGACGTGCGTCCAGGTGTTGTGCAGGACCTCGATGGGTTCACCGCACACCGGCAGGAACACGTCGACGGAGGGGTAGACCCGGGGCCGCCATTCGCGCACCAGCTGCCGGTGGCGCTTGAGGTCGAAGCCCCGGGAGAACCCGTTCACCCGCAACGAGATCAGGTAGTAGACCACGGTGAACAGCAGCGGCGGCGCGTACAGCCACAGCAGCGGATTGGACTGGGCGAGCTTGTACTGGCTGTAGCCCAGGCAGCAGAAGCTGATCACGGAGCTGATGGTCAGCACCCACAGATTGCGCCTGGCGTACGCGTACTTCTCACGGTCCGAGGGCGGCTTGGGCAGCAAGCCGAGCTGCGGGGCGTGCTTCCGTGTCGCGTGACGGCGATTCACGGCAGGCTGCCGCCCCCGGCTTCCCCCCGCGTACGCAGGTTGAAGAGAACTCATTTCCACCCCCCGGGCCACCGGCCCGTATGCCCCCACCCTTTACCCGGCCTCCACATGTCGAACACATCGCCGAGCCCCGGCAGCATATATGCAACCTGCAGGCATGCCACATGAACAAGGAAGCCGTCATGTCCGATATGTGGACCTTGCAGGTAAGTAGAAAAAAGAACTTTCGGTTACCAATCAGCGACCATTCGGTGTGTCTCAAAACCACCGGCGCCACGCGCACCGCACCGCGGGGCGGAGCGGGCACGAACGACGAGGGGCCCGGACCGCCTGTGGCGGTCCGGGCCCCTGTGCCGCGCCGTGGCGGCGCGGCGGCGGTCAGCGGTGGTGCGTCGGCGACACCGTGACCTCGACCCGCTGGAACTCCTTCAGCTCGGAGTAGCCGGTCGTGGCCATCGCGCGGCGCAGCGCGCCGAAGAAGTTCATGGAGCCGTCGGGCGCGTGGGAGGGGCCGAGCAGGATCTGCTCGGTCGTGCCGGCGGTGCCCAGGTTCATGCGCTTGCCACGCGGCAGCTCCTCGTGGGTGGCCTCCATGCCCCAGTGGAAACCGCGGCCGGGCGCGTCGGTGGCCCGGGCCAGCGGGGAGCCCATCATCACCGAGTCGGCGCCGCACGCGATCGCCTTGGGCAGGTCGCCGCTGGAGCCGAAGCCGCCGTCGGCGATGACGTGCACGTAGCGGCCGCCGGACTCGTCCATGTAGTCGCGGCGGGCCGCGGCCACGTCGGCGACCGCGGTCGCCATCGGCACCTGGATGCCGAGGACGTTACGGGTGGTGTGGGCGGCGCCGCCGCCGAAGCCGACGAGGACGCCCGCGGCGCCGGTGCGCATCAGGTGCAGCGCGGCGGTGTAGGTGGCGCAGCCGCCGACGATGACCGGCACGTCGAGCTCGTAGATGAACTGCTTCAGGTTGAGCGGCTCGTGGGAGCCCGACACGTGCTCGGCGGAGACCGTCGTGCCGCGGATGACGAAGATGTCCACGCCCGCGTCGACCACGGCCTTGGAGAACTGCGCGGTGCGCTGCGGGGAGAGCGCGGCGGCCGTGACCACACCGGCGTCGCGCACCTCCTTGATGCGCTGCCCGATCAGCTCCTCCTTGATCGGCGCCGCGTAGAGCTCCTGCAGGCGCCGGGTGACGGAGGCGTCGTCCAGCTCCGCGATCTCGGCGAGCAGCGGCTCGGGGTCCTCGTAGCGGGTCCACAGGCCCTCGAGGTTGAGCACGCCGAGGCCGCCCAGGTTGCCGATGCGGATCGCGGTCTCCGGGGAGACCACGGAGTCCATCGGGGCCGCGAGGAAGGGCAGCTCGAAGCGGTAGGCGTCGATCTGCCAGGCGATCGAGACCTCCTTGGGGTCCCGCGTACGGCGGCTCGGGACGACGGCGATGTCGTCGAATGCGTATGCCCTGCGGCCGCGCTTGCCCCGCCCGATCTCGATCTCAGTCACTGTCGCTATGCCTTTCCTTCGTGGCCTGCCCGTCCAGTATCCCAGGCAGGGCAGCCGGAAGCCCGCGGCCGTGCGCGGCCGCGGGCTCCGGTTCGTCCGCTCGTACCGTCAGCGCGTGTGGTAGTTCGGCGCCTCGGTGGTCATCTGGATGTCGTGCGGGTGGCTCTCCTTGAGCCCGGCCGCGGTGATCCGCACGAAGCGGCCCTTCTCCTTGAGCTCGGGGATCGTCGCGGAGCCGACGTAGCCCATGGAGGAGCGCAGGCCGCCGATGAGCTGGTGGGCCACCGCGGAGAGCGGGCCGCGGTAGGGCACCTGGCCCTCGATGCCCTCGGGGACGAGCTTGTCCTCGGAGAGCACGTTGTCCTGGAAGTAGCGGTCCTTGGAGTAGGACTGGGCCTGCCCGCGCGACTGCATCGCGCCGAGCGAGCCCATGCCGCGGTACGACTTGAACTGCTTGCCGTTGATGAAGAGCAGCTCGCCCGGCGACTCCTCGCAGCCCGCGAGGAGGCTGCCCAGCATGACGGTGTCCGCGCCGGCCGCGATGGCCTTGGCGATGTCGCCGGAGTACTGCAGGCCGCCGTCGCCGATCAGCGGGACGCCGGCCGGGCCGGCCGCGAGGGAGGCCTCGTAGATCGCCGTCACCTGCGGGGCGCCGACGCCGGCGACCACGCGGGTGGTGCAGATGGAGCCGGGGCCGACACCGACCTTGATGCCGTCGGCGCCCGCGTCGATCAGCGCCTGGGCCCCGTCGCGGGTGGCGACGTTGCCGGCCACCACGTCGATCCTGATGTTGGCCTTGACCTTGGCGACCATGTCGAGGATGCCGCGGCTGTGGCCGTGCGCGCTGTCGATGACCAGGAAGTCGGCACCGGCCTCGACCAGCCGCTGGGCGCGCAGGAAGGACTCGTCGCCGACGCCCACCGCGGCGCCGACCAGCAGCCGGCCCTCGGCGTCCTTGGCGGCGTTGGGGTACTTCTCGGCCTTGACGAAGTCCTTGACCGTGATCAGGCCCTTGAGGCGGCCCTCGTCGTCGACGAGCGGCAGCTTCTCGATCTTGTGCTTGCGCAGCAGGTCCATCGCGTCGACGCCGGAGATGCCGACCTTGCCGGTGACCAGCGGCATCGGCGTCATGACCTCGCGGACCTGCCGGGAGCGGTCGCTCTCGAAGGCCATGTCGCGGTTGGTCACGATGCCCAGCAGCTTGCCGGAGGCGTCGGTGACGGGGACGCCGCTGATGCGGAACTTGCCGCACAGGGCGTCGGCCTCGGCGAGGGTGGCGTCGGGGTGCACCGTGATCGGGTCGGTCACCATGCCGGACTCGGACCGTTTCACCAGGTCGACCTGGTTGACCTGGTCCTCGATGGACAGGTTGCGGTGGAGGACGCCCACACCGCCCTGGCGGGCCATCGCGATGGCCATCCGCGCCTCGGTGACCTTGTCCATCGCCGCCGACAGCAGCGGGATGTTCACGCTGACGTTCCGGGAGACCTTCGAGCGGGTGTCGACCTGGTTCGGCACGACGTCCGACGCGCCTGGGAGCAGCAGCACGTCGTCGTAGGTGAGTCCGAGCAACCCGAACTTCTCGGCTACTCCGTCGGCGTTCAACGTCATGACACCTTCCCCATGGTCTTGCCCGGCGAGATGTTCAATGCTAATGGCTCCCGCGGGAAACCTGTTCCGCCCCTGGTGCGGGGGCCGGGACGGCGTGCGTCAGGCGCTCAACCCGGGGGCGCCGGCGGCGGCTTCCTCCGCCAGCGCGCGCAGCCGGGACAGCGCCCGGTGCTGGGCGACCCGGACGGCGCCCGGCGACATGCCGAGCACCTGACCGGTCTCCTCCGCGGTGAGGCCCACGGCGACGCGGAGCAGCACCAGCTCCCGCTGGTGCTCCGGGAGGTTGGCGAGCAGCTTCCTCGCCCACTCCGCGTCGCTGCTGAGCAGCGCCCGCTCCTCGGGCCCGAGCGAGGCGTCCGGCTGCTCGGGCATCTCGTCGGAGGGCACGGCCGTCGAGCCCGGACCGCGCATGGCGGCCCGCTGCAGGTCGGCGACCTTGTGCGCGGCGATGCCGAAGACGAACGCCTCGAAGGGCCGGCCCTGGTCCCGGTAGCGGGGCAGTGCGCACAGCACCGCGAGGCATACCTCCTGGGCGAGGTCGTCCACGAAGTGGCGTGCGTCGCCCGGCAGCCGCGACAGCCTGGTACGGCAGTAGCGCACGGCGAGCGGGTGCACGTGGGCGAGCAGATCGTGCGTCGCCTGCTCGTCGCCGTCCACGGCCCGACGTACGAGTGCCCCTATGGCTGTCTCATTGCCGGTGGCCTCGTCGCGCATCCGTCCATAGTGCATCGCCGAGGGCCGCTCCGTGGGCTCGGACCCGTGGTTGTGCTCCGAAGCGTTATGCGGCGCGCCGTGCGGGGCGCTTCGAGGGACCGCACCGGCCGTAGTCATGTCGTGCACCCGCCGCCCCGCCCGACCGTGTCCCCGAGAGTCCATACCTCAAGCATGCGCCCTCGGCGCGGAAACCGGTACGAGCGGGGCAGCCGCACAGCCGCCCCACAGCTCATCGGCCCCTCCAGCCCTTGAAGCCGCTGCCTCAGCGCACCAGGCCCCAGCGGAAGCCGAGCGCCACCGCGTGGGCCCGGTCCGAGGCGCCGAGCTTCTTGAAGAGGCGTCGCGCGTGCGTCTTGACGGTGTCCTCGGAGAGGAAGAGCTCGCGGCCGATCTCGGCGTTGGAGCGGCCGTGGCTCATGCCCTCCAGCACCTGGATCTCGCGGGCGGTCAGGGTCGGGGCGGCGCCCATCTCGGCCGAGCGCAGCCGGCGCGGGGCGAGCCGCCAGGTCGGGTCGGCCAGCGCCTGGGTGACCGTGGCCCGCAACTCGGCGCGCGAGGCGTCCTTGTGCAGGTATCCACGGGCACCGGCGGCGACCGCGAGGGCCACCCCGTCCAGGTCCTCGGCGACCGTGAGCATGATGATGCGGGCGCCGGGGTCGGCGGACAGCAGCCGCCGTACGGTCTCGACGCCGCCGAGGCCGGGCATCCGGACGTCCATGAGGATGAGGTCCGAGCGGTCGGCGCCCCAGCGGCGGAGGACTTCCTCGCCGTTGGCCGCGGTCGTCACGCGCTCCACGCCGGGCACGGTCGCGACCGCGCGGCGCAGGGCCTCTCGGGCAAGCGGGGAGTCGTCGCAGACGAGAACGGAAGTCATGACCGTCCTCCGCAGCTGATCCGCGTCACGTTGAGCCTCCAGGCTGTACGAATCGTTCACCGGTGGGGATGACGGCCTCGGGCGCCTGCCCGATTAGTTCGACCGCCAACCACTTCCGCACCTTCAACGACCCTCACTCGAAAGAGTTACGGAGTTTGGCGGGCGACTCCCGCACTCTCCGTGCGCGGACCGACACGGATCAGCAACATCCCAGGTCGCGACCGTTCGCCGGGCCTCAAAAAGCGGCACGACGGGCGCCCGCTTGCAGCACACATCAGCCGCCGACCGGGGGGCAATGTCAGATTTTGCCTGTTTGGAGGCTTTTTACCCGCATGGCGGGAGTTCGTTGGCGATTTTGTGATGAATCATATTTACATCTACTTCGACAGTAGATGTAACGTCGACAGCACCCTCCCAGAGCTTCGTGCCTGGACGGTGTCCCTGCAGCCCACCTCTCGAGGAGATGAGCAATGGCAGACTTCTCCCGCCTCCCGGGCCCCAACGCCGACCTCTGGGACTGGCAGCTGGTCGCCGCCTGCCGCGGCGTCGACAGCTCCCTGTTCTTCCACCCCGAGGGAGAGCGCGGTGCCGCCCGGAGCGCGCGTGAGGCGGCGGCGAAGGAGGTGTGCATGCGCTGCCCCGTACGCGCCGAGTGCGCGACGCACGCTCTGACGGTCCGCGAGCCCTACGGGGTCTGGGGCGGGCTCACCGAGGACGAGCGCGAGGAGATGATGGGCCGGTCCCGCAACCGGGTCATGAGCTCGCACGCCACCGGCAGTCACTGACCCACCGGACGTCAGCCGACGAGGAAACGTTTCATCACAAGCGACGGCGCGCCCGCGGTGCCGCCGGCTCAGGCCGTCCCGGGGTCGCGCAGGGCCGCCAGCCGCAGCCGCCCCAGCATCATGTCAGCGTCAGCGCCGCCACGTCCCGGCGTACCGCCGGCCGCAGCTCGCGCACGGCCACTCCGCGCAGCCGGACGGCCTCCAGCGCCAGGCCGGGCTGCGCCGAGACGCCCATGCCCGACGCCACCAGGCCGACGGCCGCCGGGTAGTCGTCGGTCGCGAAGTCGATGCGGGGCTCGAAGCCCTCCCGCCCGCACAGCTCGACCAGGTGCCGGCGGCAGTAGGGGCAGCCCGCGATCCACGGCTCGTCCGCGAGGTCGGACAACCGCACCGGGCCCCCGCCGCGGGCCAGCGCGTGCCCGGCCGGCAGCACCGCGAAGAGCCGGTCGGCCAGCAACCGGCGCACCAGCAGCCCCTCCCAGGCGGCCGCGTCCTCAGCGCCCCGGTCGTCCTCGTAGCGGTAGACCAGCGCCAGTTCGCACTCCCCGGCGCGCAGCATCTCCACCGCGCGGGGCGGCTGCGCCTCGGCCAGCGTGATCCGTACGTCCGGGTGCGCGGCGCGCATCGCGGCCAGCGCGGTCGGCACCAGGGAAGGTCCGGCGCTCGGGAACGACACCAGCCGCACCCGGCCGGCGCGCAGTCCCCCGATGGCCGCGACCTCCTCCTCCGCGGCGGCGAGCCCGGCGAGGATGCCGCTCGCGTGCCGGGCCAGCGCCTCGCCCGCGTCGGTCAGCCGGGTCGTCCGCCCGCCGCGGACCAGCAGCGGGGTGCCCGCGGCGAGTTCCAGCGCCTTCATCTGCTGGCTGACCGCCGGCTGCGTGCAGCCCAGTTCGCGCGCGGCGCCCGACAGCGAGCCGGTACGGGCCACGGCGCGCAGCACACGGAGGTGACGGGCCTCGAACACGCTCCGAGCATAAGTGTTCCTTGGGGATCGCGTTCGGTGATCGATGATGGACTTTGGGCAGTTCGGGGCGCAGGCTGAGGAACCATGGACATCGCCGGGGAATTCGCGCTGGACGCCGGTACCACCTACCTCAACACCGCCTCGTCGGGCGTCGGCCCGCTCCGCTCCGCCGAGGCGCTGCGCACCGCCGTGGGCACCTGGTCCGACGGCACCGACGACTGGGTACGCCACGAGCGCGCCCTGTCGGCCGCCCGCGCCGCCTACGCCCGCCTCACCGGGGTCGGCGCCGACCGCGTCGCCGTCGGCTCCTCCGTCACCACGCACGTCGGCATGATCGCCGCGGCGCTCCCCGCCGGGGCCGAAGTCGTGCTGGCCGACGGCGACTTCAGCTCGCTGGTCAACCCCTTCGCCTCCCGCGCCGACGTCACGGTGCGCACCGTGCCCCTGGAGGGCGTCGCCGACGCCGTACGCCCCGGCACCGGCCTCGTCGCCGTCAGCGCGGTGCAGTCCGCGGACGGCCGGGTCGCCGACCTGGCGGCGGTCCGCGAGGCCGCGTCCCGGCACGGGGCGCGCGTGCTCGTCGACGCCACCCAGGCGGTCGGCTGGCTGCCGCTGCGCGCGGACGGCCTCGACTACGTGGTGTGCGGGGGCTACAAGTGGCTGCTCGCCCCGCGCGGGGTGTCCTTCCTGACCGTGCGGGAGGGGGCCGAGGACGGGCTGTCGGCGCAGTTCGCCGGCTGGTACGCGGCCGAGGACCCCTGGGGCGACTGCTACGGGCCGGTCGCGCACCTCGCGCGTTCCGCCCGGCGCTTCGACGTGCTGCCGCCGCTGCTGCCGTACGTGGCGGCGGCGGCCTCCCTGGGACTGATCGAGGAACTGGGCGTCGAGGCCGTCGGCGCGCACGACGTCGCGCTGGCCGAGCGCTTCCGGGCGGGACTGCTGCGGCTGGGCCACAAGGCGGTGCCGTCCGGCGCAGGCGCCTCGGCGATCGTGGCCGTGCCCGGTCTGGGCGACGCGGCGGAGCGGCTGGCCGCGGCCGGCATCCGGGTCTCGGCCCGGGCCGGGAACCTGCGGGCGGCCTTCCACCTGTACAACACCAAGGCCGACGTGGACCGGCTGCTGCGGGTGCTCGCGGGCTGAGCACCCGCCCGGCCGCCGGAAAACAGCCGCCGGAAAACACCTCGCCGGGCGCCGGCCGGCGCCGTACGGTCGCGGGATGAAGCTGCTCTCGGTGAACGTGGGCCGGCCCCGACCGAACCCGTGGAAGACGACCGGGACGACCGGCATCGACAAGCACCCGGTCCCGGGCCCGGTGGCGGTGACCGCACCGGGCCCCAAGGGCACCGGCGCGGTCGGCCTCGCCGGCGACCGGGCCTACGACGTGGCGCACCACGGCGGCGCCGACCAGGCGGTCTACGCCTACGCCCGCGAGGACCTGGACACCTGGGAGCGCCGGCTCGACCTGCCGCTGCGCAACGGCATGTTCGGGGAGAACCTGACGACCTCGGGTCTGGACGTCAACGAGGCACTGATCGGCGAGCGCTGGCGGATCGGCGGGCCGGACGGCGCCGTGCTGGAGGTGTCCTGCCCCCGGATCCCCTGCGCCACCTTCCAGGGCTGGCTGGAACAGGGCGGCTGGATCAAGACGTTCACGCGGGCCGCGCTGCCCGGCGCCTACCTGCGGGTCGCCGAGGCCGGTGAGGTCCGCCCCGGCGACCCGGTCGAGGTCGTCCACCGCCCGGACCACGGGGTCACCGTCGCGCTGACCTTCCGCGCGGTCACCCTGGAGCCCGTGCTGCTCCCCCGGCTGCTGGCGGCGGACGCGCTCCCGGCGGACCTGCGCGCCGCGGCCCGCCGGCGGACGGGGGCTCACTAGCCTGCGGGGCATGACGACTTCACTGATCACGGGAGCCACCGCGGGAATCGGCGCGGCCTTCGCACGCCGGCTGGCGAAGGACGGTCACGCCCTGGTCCTGGTCGCCCGCGACGGGCAGCGGCTGGAGGAGAACGCCGGGGAACTGCGGCGCACGTACGGCGTGGCCGTGGAGGTGCTGCCCGCCGACCTGTCGCAGGACAGCGGCATCGAGGCGGTCGAGGCACGGCTGCGGGACCGCGAACGGCCGGTCGACGTGCTGGTCAACAACGCCGGCTTCGGCAACCGGGGCCGCTTCGGCGACGTGCCGGTGGCCGAGGAGCTGACCATGCTCAAGGTGCACTGCGAGGCGGTCCTGCGGCTGACCGGCGCCGCGGCCGGGGCCATGGGCGAGCGCGGGCGCGGCTTCGTGGTCAACGTGGCCTCGGTGGCGGCCTTCGCGCCGCGCGGCACGTACGGGGCGAGCAAGGCGTGGGTCGTCAGCTTCACCCAGGGCGTGGCCCGGGAGCTCGCGGGCACCGGGGTGCGGCTGATGGCGCTGTGCCCGGGCTTCGTCCGCACCGAGTTCCACGAGCGGGCCGGGATCGACACCGGCGGCATCCCGTCCTGGGCCTGGCTGGACGCCGACAAGGTGGTCGCCGCCGGCCTGCGGGACCTGGCCCGCGGCCGGTCCGTCAGCGTGCCCGACGCCCGCTACAAGGTCGCGGTGGCCGCGGCCAGGGTGGCGCCGTACGGGACGCTCGGCCGCCTCTCGTCGAAGGCGGGGCGGAGCTTCGGGCCGGCCTCCCCCCGCGACTGAGGCCCGCCCTCAGGCAGCCCGAAGGCCCCCGTTCCCGGGTGGGAACGGGGGCCTTCGCGGTCCAGCTCAGTGGGAGTGGCCGTGGCCGTGACCGTGACCGGCCTCGGCGGGCTCCTCCTCCTTCTTCTCCACCACGAGGGTCTCGGTGGTGAGGAGCAGGGAGGCGATGGAGGCGGCGTTCTCCAGGGCGGAGCGGGTGACCTTGACCGGGTCGATGACGCCGGACTTCACCAGGTCGCCGTACTCGCCGGTCGCGGCGTTGAAGCCGTGGCCCTTCTCCAGCTCGGCGACCTTGGAGGTGATGACGTAGCCCTCCAGGCCGGCGTTCTCGGCGATCCAGCGCAGCGGCTCGACCGCGGCGCGGCGGACGACCGCCACACCGGTGGCCTCGTCGCCGGTCTTGCCGAGGCCGTCCTCGAGCACCTTGACCGCGTGGACGAGCGCGGAGCCACCACCGGAGACGATGCCCTCCTCGACCGCGGCGCGGGTCGCGGAGATGGCGTCCTCCAGACGGTGCTTCTTCTCCTTGAGCTCGACCTCGGTGGCCGCGCCGACGCGGATGACGCACACGCCGCCGGCCAGCTTGGCGAGGCGCTCCTGGAGCTTCTCGCGGTCCCAGTCGGAGTCGGTCGAGGCGATCTCGGCCTTGATCTGGTTGACGCGGCCGCTGATCTCCGCGGACTCGCCGCCACCGTCGACGATGGTGGTGTCGTCCTTGGTGACGGTCACGCGGCGGGCGCTGCCGAGCACGTCCAGACCGACCTGGTCGAGCTTGAGGCCGACCTCCTCGGCGACGACGGTGCCACCGGTGAGGGTGGCGATGTCGCCGAGCATGGCCTTGCGGCGGTCGCCGAAGCCGGGGGCCTTCACCGCGACGGCGTTGAAGGTGCCGCGGATCTTGTTGACCACCAGGGTGGACAGGGCCTCGCCCTCGACGTCCTCGGCGATGATCAGCAGCGGCTTGGAGGCGCCGGCCTGCAGGATCTTCTCCAGCAGCGGGAGCAGGTCCTGGATGGAGGCGATCTTGCCCTGGGTGATGAGGATGTACGGGTCCTCCAGGACGGCCTCCTGGCGCTCCTGGTCCGTCACGAAGTACGGCGACAGGTAGCCCTTGTCGAAGGCCATGCCCTCGGTGAAGTCCAGCTCCAGGCCGAAGGTGTTGGACTCCTCGACGGTGATGACACCGTCCTTGCCGACCTTGTCGATCGCCTCGGCGATCAGCTCGCCGACCTGCTTGTCCTGGGCGGACAGCGCGGCGACGGCGGCGATGTCGTCCTTGCCCTCGATCGGGCGGGCGGTGGCGAGCAGCTCGTCCGAGACGGCCTTGACGGCCGCGTCGATGCCCTTCTTCAGGGCGGCGGGGGAGGCGCCGGCGGCCACGTTGCGCAGACCCTCGCGGACCAGCGCCTGGGCGAGCACCGTGGCGGTGGTGGTGCCGTCACCCGCGATGTCGTTGGTCTTGGTCGCCACCTCCTTCACGAGCTGCGCGCCGAGGTTCTCGTACGCGTCCTCGATCTCGACCTCACGCGCGATGGTGACACCGTCGTTGGTGATGGTCGGGGCGCCGAACTTCTTGTCGATGACGACGTTGCGGCCCTTGGGGCCGATCGTCACCTTCACGGTGTCGGCGAGCTTGTTCACGCCGCGCTCAAGGGCGCGACGCGCGTCCTCGTCGAACTTCAGGATCTTGGCCATACCGGCGGAATTCCTCGTCTTTGGGTTCTCGTCGAAGACCGCGCCCCGGGTCCCCGGTCCGTGAGGACTCGGTGTGCCCGGGGCGTGGTCACGGCATTACTCGCTTGCGCGCGGCGCCGGTCCTACTTCTCGACGATCGCGAGGACGTCGCGAGCCGAGAGGACGAGGTACTCCTCGCCGCTGTACTTGACCTCGGTGCCGCCGTACTTGCTGTACAGCACGATGTCGCCGACCTTGACGTCGAGCGGGATGCGGTTGCCGTCCTCGAAGCGACCCGGGCCCACGGCCAGGACGACGCCCTCCTGGGGCTTCTCCTTGGCGGTGTCCGGGATGACCAGGCCGGAGGCGGTGGTCTGCTCGGCATCCAGCGGCTGGACCACGATGCGGTCCTCGAGCGGCTTGATGGCAACCTTGGTGCTGGCGGTCGTCACGATCCGACCTCCCCCTTCAAAGGGCTCACGGGAGTGTCTGTCTGGGGTGGCGACCTGGTAGGCCCGTCGTCGCGGGTGCCGGACCTGCCCGTCGCGTTTGTGCTGGCACTCGGCAAGGCTGAGTGCCAGGTCCGAGATTATGACGCGCTTAGCACTCGGTCAAGCGGAGTGCCAACGCCGCGCCGTACGAGCCGCTCTCCCCCTGGTGGAACGGCGTGCCCGGCCCCACGATTCCGGTCCGCGGTTCCGGGCCCGGCGCGCCGCCGAGCCTCGGACGGCGCCCGGGGGTGAGGCCGGCCGTACGGAACGGCCGCGGAACCGGTCACGGGCGCCGCGACAGCGGGAGTTGGAACCCGCTTCCGCCGATTGCCCGGGACCGTCCGGCGCGTGCTCACCCCGCCGGGCGAGGATGACGACACCTGTGCGACCGCCGCCGGCCCGGGCCGCGGTGCGGGTCCGTCACGGCCCCCGGACGGCCCCCGGACGACGCCCGCGGCGCCGCGGGACAATGGACGGCGTGGATCTTGACGCGTTCTCGGCCCTCCTGACCGACGAGGGCCAGTTGCTGCTGGCCTCCCTGCGGGACTACGACCCCGCCGCCGAACTGGCGACCGCGACACGGCTGCGGCGGGAGCACGACGCCGGCCTGGTGGCGGCCGCGCTGACGCAGGCACGGCTGCGGCAGCGGGCGGCGGCGAAGTTCGGCGAGGACGCGTACCGGATGTACTTCACGCCCGAGGGGGTCGAGCAGTCGACGCGGGCCTCCGTCGCCCGGCACCGGGCCGAGCGGTTCGCCGCGCTCGGGGTGCGGCGACTGGCCGACCTGTGCTGCGGCATCGGCGGCGACGCCGTCCCGCTCGCCCGCGCCGGCGTGCAGGTGCTGGCGGTCGACCGCTCCCCGCTGACCTGCGCGGTGGCACGGGCGAACGCGGAGGCGCTGGGGCTGTCCGGCCTGATCGAGGTGCGCTGCGCCGACGTGACGGAGACCGCCGTGGACGGCTGTGACGCGGTCTTCGCCGACCCGGCCCGGCGCGGCGGTCGGGGCAGGATCTTCGACCCCGAGGCGTACTCCCCGCCGCTGTCGTGGGCGGTCGCGGCGGCCCGGAAGGCCCCGCTGGCCGCCCTGAAGGTGGCGCCGGGGATCCCGCACGAGGCCGTGCCGGAGGACGCCGAGGCGGAGTGGGTCTCCGACCACGGCGACGTGAAGGAGGCGGTGCTGTGGTTCGGCACGGCCCCGGGGGCCCGCCGGGCGACCCTCCTGCCGTCGGGCGCCTCGCTGCCCGCCGCCGGCCTGCCCGACCCGCGGGTGCGCCCCGTGGGGCGCTGGCTGTACGAGCCGGACGGCGCGGTCATCCGGGCCCACATGGTGGCCGACGTGGCGGCGCAGGTCGGCGGCGGTCTGATCGACGCGACCATCGCGTACGTCACCTCGGACGAGCCGCACACCACGCCCTGGGCGACCGCCTACGAGATCACCGACGTGCTGCCCTTCAACCTCAAGCGGCTCAAGGCGCTGCTGCGCGAGCGCGAGGTGGGCGTGCTGACCGTCAAGAAGCGCGGCTCGGCCGTCGAACCGGAGGAGGTGCGCCGCCGGGTCAAGCCCCAGGGCCCGAACGCGGCGACGGTCTTCCTGACCCGTGTCGCGGGCGCCCCGAGCATGCTGCTGGGCACCCCGGCCCGGACCGGCGGCTGACGCCGGTCACGGCCGCCCGAGGAGGCTCATCGCGACGCCCGGCACCTCGGTGAGGGCCCCGGCGAGGGCGGTGGGCCCCGCGTCGCCCAGGGCGGGCCCGGTGTACCCCCACAGCGCGCCGATCGAGGGGACCCCCGCGGCCGCCGCGGCGGCCACGTCGGTGGGGCTGTCGCCCACGAAGCAGGCGCGCTCCGGCGACACCCCGAGGCGGTCCAGCGCGAGCAGGATGCCCTCCCCGGAGGGCTTGGGCGCCGCGTCGCCCCACCCGACCACCACACCGAAGTGCGCGGACAACTCCGCGGGGACGAGGCGTGCCACCCGGCTCGCCGGCTGCATGGTCACCACCCCCGTCGCCGCGCCGGAGGCCGCGAGGTCGCGCAGCACGCCGGCGGCGCCGGGGAACGGGGACGCGCCCCATGTGGCGAGGGTGAGCGCGTCCTCCCAGGCCGCCCCGAACACGGTCTCCTCGTCGGTCACGCCGAGCCGCGCCAGCAGTTCGTGGTGGGGAAGGTGGTCGAGCCCGGCCGGCAGGCGGCTGTCGTCGACGGGCTCGCCGAGGGCCGCGCGGGCGACGTCGAGGATCGCCCTGCGCATCGCCCGCCGGCTGTCGAGGAGGACGCCGTCGAGGTCGAAGAGGACGGCACAGCCGGGGTCGGTCATCGGGTCTTCTCGCCACCTGGGGGAACGCCTCCCGGACACCGGTCGTCCGGCAGGACGCCTGCTCGGGGGCACCACGGCACAAGCCCGGTCGCGTTCGGCGCCGGAGACATCCTACGACCGGCGTCCCGCGGCCAGGACCTACGCCCCCTCCCCCACCGACTCGAAGCGCCACCGGTGGACGGCCCGCCGGGCCAGCCCCCCGTCCGGCTCGGGCAGTTCGGGCAGCTCCGCGTCGTACGGGGCGTCCCACCAGGTGATGACCAGCACCCGGTCCTGGGGGGCGGAGAAGGTCTCCCGCCGCAGCGGGGCCGGCGACAGCCGGCGGGCACGGGCCCACGCCAGCAGCTCCGGCCCGCGCCCCTCGACGGCACGGGCCTCCCACATCAGGGCAACGGTCACGAGTAGAGGTTGTCCTTCGCGAGCTCGTGGACGTGGTCGTGGTCGTGGGCGTGCTCGTGGGTGTGACCGGGCACGGACACGTCCGTGACCTGCAGCGAGGAGTCCGCCGGCAGGTCCCAGGTGGACGAAGGCCTGCCGCGGGCCACCATCTCCGCGCCGAGGGCCGCGACCATGGCCCCGTTGTCGGTGCACAGCTTGGGCCGCGGCACTCGCAGGACGATCCCCGCGTCCTCGCAGCGCTCCTGCGCCAGGGAGCGCAGCCGGCTGTTGGCGGCGACGCCGCCGCCGATCATCAGGTGGTCGACGCCGTTGTCCTTGCAGGCCCGGATCGCCTTGCGGGTGAGGACGTCGACGACGGCCTCCTGGAAGGACGCGGAGACGTCCGCGACCGGCACGTCCACGCCCTCCCGGCGCTTGGACTCGATCCAGCGCGCCACGGCCGTCTTCAGGCCGGAGAAGGAGAAGTCGTAGAGCGGGTCGCGGGAGCCGGTCAGGCCGCGGGGGAAGCGGATCGCGTCCCGGTCGCCCTCACGGGCCACGCGGTCGATGGCGGGGCCGCCGGGGAAGCCGAGGCCCAGCACGCGGGCGACCTTGTCGAAGGCCTCGCCCGCCGCGTCGTCGATGGTGGAGCCCAGCGGGCGGACGTCACCGGTGATGTCGGGGGCCAGCAGCAGCGAGGAGTGGCCGCCGGACACCAGCAGCGCCATCGTCGGCTCGGGCAGCGGCCCGTGCTCCAGCTGGTCCACGCAGATGTGCGAGGCGAGGTGGTTGACCCCGTACAGCGGCTTGCCGAGCGCGTAGGCGTACGCCTTGGCCGCGGACACGCCGACCAGCAGGGCGCCGGCGAGCCCGGGGCCCGCGGTGACGGCGATCCCGTCGAGGTCGGAGGCGGCGACGCCGGCCTCCTTCAGGGCACGCTGGATCGTGGGGACCATCGCCTCCAGGTGCGCGCGGCTGGCGACCTCGGGGACGACGCCGCCGAAGCGGGCGTGCTCGTCGACGCTGGACGCGATCGCGTCGGCGAGCAGGGTGTGCCCGCGCACGATGCCGACACCGGTCTCGTCGCAGGACGTCTCGATGCCGAGGACAAGGGGTTCGTCAGCCATGGGTGGTCTCTGTTCCTTGTAGTCCCGGTACGTCAGGGGAGGCCGGCAGCTCGCCGAGCCTCATCACGAGGGCGTCGACGTTGCCCGGCTGGTAGTAGCCGCGCCTGAAGCCGATCGGCTCGAAGCCGAAGCGCGCGTAGAGCCGCTGGGCGCGGTCGTTGTCGACGCGTACCTCCAGCAGCACCTCGTGGCACTCGAAGGCGGTGGCCTGCCGCAGCAGTTCGCCGAGCAGCCGTGCGCCGAGGCCGGTGCCCCAGTGGTCGGCGGCGACGGCGATGGTCTGCACGTCCCCGGTGCCGGCGACGGCGGCCAGGCCCGCGTAGCCGGCGATCCGTCCGGCCCCGTCCTCGGCCACGACGTAGTGCCGGGTCGCCGAGGGGTGCCGCGCGTCGGCCAGTTCGGACCAGAACATGCCGCGCGACCACGCGTCGTCCGGGAAGAGCCGGCGTTCGAGCTCCATCACCGGGTCCAGGTCCCACCAGCGCATCTCGCGCATCACGGCGGTCACTTCGGCAGGACCGCCTTGTAGCCGGCCGGCACCTGGGCGTCCGGGCGGCGCAGGTAGAGCGGCAGCGCGGGGAGGAAGTCCTCGCCGTCCGCCAGCTTCACGGCGGCCAGCGCGGCCAGCGCGGCGGCGGACTGGTCGGCGGGCGGGCGGACGTCGGTGAAGACCCCGGGGTAGAGGGCGGCGCCCGCGCCGACCGCGGGCACCCCGGCGACCTCGGCCGCGATGTCCCCGGGACGGTCCACGGCCGGGTCGGTCACCCGGGCCCGCGGGCCCTCGTACCGGGCCCAGTAGACCTCCTTGCGGCGGGCGTCCGTCGCCACGACGAACGGGCCCTCGATCCCGGCGGCGTACGCCAGCCCGTCGAGGGTGCAGATCCCGTGCACGGGGACGCCGAGGACGTCGGCGAAGGAGACCGCGGTCACGAGTCCGACGCGCAGCCCCGTGTAGGGGCCGGGGCCGACCCCGACCACGATCCCGGTCACGTCGCCGAGGCCCGTCCCGGCCTCCCGCAGCACACGGTCCACGGCGGGCATCAGCAGTTCCCCGTGCCGTCGCGCGTCGATCTCCGTCGACTCTGCGAGCACGCGCCGGCCGTCGTGCAGGGCGACCGTCACGGCGGGGGTTGCGGTATCGAAGGCAAGCAGCAGCACGCGTTCAGCCTACGGCGTTCACCGGGGTGGCCCTGCCAGGACGGGGGCTCCGCGGGCCCCCGGGACGGCGCTCCCTTCGCCGTGCGGCACGGCTGCTAACGTCAACCCAGCGTGACGCCCACCTCCGGAGGAAAGCCGTGGCAAGGATCGGTTCAGGGACGATCGTGACCGGACTGACCGCAGCCGCCCTGGCCGCCGTCGGCGTGCTCGCCGTCCAGGCCTCCAGCTCCGCCGACGAGATGCCCAAGGGCGTCCGTCCCGTGGACGCCGCGGACCCCGGCACCACCGCCGTGGCCTCCGCCTCGCCCTCACCGGAGCGACGGGACGAGCTCCCCGCCGGCTCCGGCAGCGGCACCCGCGTCGTCTACTCGCTCCGCTCGGACCGCGTGTGGCTGGTCGGCGAGGACGGGAAGGCGCGCACCACCTACACGGTCGTCCCCGGCACGGTCGACCCCGCCCCCGGCACCTACGCCGTGGCCTCCCGCAGCGCCACGGGCGTCGGCGGCGACGGTGTGGCCGTGGAGAACGTGGTGCGGTTCACGACCGTGGACAGCGTGGTGATCGGCTTCAGCGCGGCGAAGGACGGCTCCCTGCCGGACGCCCCGCCCCCGGGCCAGCACACGGGCGGCATCCGCGAGAAGCGGAAGGACGGGGCCGCGCTCTGGAAGTTCGCGACCATCGGCAGCAAGATCGTCGTCGTCCGCTGATTTCCCCCGGACGAGTGACGCCTGCGGGGCCCTCACGGCACACGCGCGACGCGGCACCGGCGCCCTCGCCCTCCGCGCGACGCGCGGCGGTCCGGTCCCGGGGCGCCCCGGTGGCGGCTGACGGGGACTACGCCGCGTCCGCCTCGGGCCGCGTCGTGGGCTCGTCCTGCGCCGCGTCCGGTTCCGGCTCCTCGTGCTCCCCCGGCGGGGTGCACACCGCGTTCGCCGCCGCGGAGGCCGCGAGCAGCGCCTGCATCGAGTAACCCTGCTCCGGCTCCGGGGCCGTGTGGGCCGACATGGATGCCTCCTGGGTCCGACGGGGTCGGGTTAGGCAGCCTAACCAGCTCCTTGTCTCCAGCAGAACACGGAGGACGTGCCGTACGCAACATCTTCCCGACACCTTGTCGGAACGGTTACGCGCTCAGACGCCGAGCCCCGCCAGGTCCTCGCCGGCCCAGCGCGCGCCGACCCCGGTGACGACGACCTCGCGCACGTCGTGGTCCTCCTGCCCGTCCGCGGCGACCTCGCCCACCGCGCGGTGGATCACCAGCTGCAGCCGGTCGTCCGAGAGCTCCTCGACCCTGCCCTCGCCCCACTCGACCACGACCACCGACTCCGGCAGCGAGACGTCGAGGTCCAGGTCCTCCATCTCGTCCAGACCGCCGGTCAGCCGGTACGCGTCCACGTGCACCAGGGCCGGGCCGCCGCCCAGCGAGGGGTGCACCCGCGCGATCACGAAGGTCGGCGACGTCACCGCGCCCCGGACGCCCAGACCCTCGCCGAGGCCGCGGGTCAGCGTGGTCTTCCCGGCGCCCAGGTCACCGCTGAGGACGACGAGGTCGCCGGCGCGCAGCAGCGGCGCGAGACGGCGCCCCAGCTCGCGCATCTGGTCGGGGGTCTTGACCGTGACCCGGATCGCTTCCATGCCGATGGCTTCCATGCCCATGTGCCCGAATGCTACGCGCCGCCGGAGACCACCCGGTCCGCCCTGTCCGGACCGGCGGGCGCCGGCACGGCCAGTGCGCGCAGCGCCTGCGGGACCGGGGCGCGCGAGGCGTCGGCCGCCTCGGCGAGCAGCGCGGCCAGGTGCGTGCTGACCAGCTCGGGGTGCTCCAGCATCACCAGGTGCCCGGCCCCGGGCACCACCACCAGCTCGGTGTCCGGCAGGCGCTCGGCGATGGCCCGGCTGTGCTCACTGGGCGTCAGCAGGTCCTTGTCCCCGGCCAGTACGAGCCCGGGCAGACCGTCCAGCACGTCCAGCGCCTCGCTCTTCTCGTGCTCGGTGAAGGCCGGGTAGAACTCGGCGACGACGTCGATCGGGGTCGACTCGATCATCCGCTCGGCGAAGCGCGCGACGCCCGGGTCCACCTCCGAGCCGAAGGAGTAGCGCTTGATGATCCCGGCGAAGAGGTCCGCCGTCGCCCGGCGTCCCCGCTCCACCAGGTCGACCTGGGTGCCCAGCAGCCGCAGGACACCCGGCGCCAGCACCCGCAGCGCCCGCGCGCCCGCCGCCGGCAGACCGAGCGTCACGCTGGCCAGCTTGCCGGAGGACGTGCCGACGAAGGCGAAGCCGGCCACCCGCTCGGCCACCACCTCGGGGAACTGGTCGGCGAAGGCCATGACCGTCATGCCCCCCATGGAGTGCCCGACGAGGACCAGCGGGCCCTCCGGCGCGGCGGCGTCGACGACCGCCTTCAGGTCGCGGCCGAGCTGGTCGATCGTGGCGGCCCCGCCGTCCGCCTGCTCCTTGCCCCGGCCGGAGCGGCCGTGGCTGCGCTGGTCCCAGTAGACGGCGCGTATCGACCCGCGCAGCGCGGCGCGCTGGAAGTGCCAGGAGTCCTGGTTGAGGCAGTAGCCGTGGCTGAACACCACGGTCAGCGGCGGCGCCTGGCCGGCCCGGCGGAAGAACTGCCGGCGCCGACGCGGCGCGGCCGCGTCGAGCGCCGCCGGGTCCGCCTCCTCGACCTCGTAGTAGAGCTCGGTGCCGTCCTCGGCGACGGCGCGGCCCGGCATCCCGCGCAACGAGCCGTAGGGGCCGGTCAGATCCAGGGCGAGCCTGGCGCGCTTGCGCATGCCCCGCCCCACCGTGGCCCGTTCCAGCGCCACGCCCGCGGCGGCGCCCGCCGCCACGACGCCGATGGCCGCACCGACGATCCCCGCGCGCTGCCAGCGACCGGAAGCGGCGGCCGCTCCGGCCACCGCCTCCATCGCCCCCGTTGCCCTACCGCTCTCGGTCATGGTCGTACCGCTGCTTCCCCTCGGCTACGCGTTTACGTACCCACGTAGACGCGCGGCACCCGGGACCCGATCCGAGTGACGATCTCGTACGCGATGGTGCCCGCCGCCCGCGCCCAGTCCTCGGCGGTCGGCTCACCGCGGTCACCGGGGCCGAACAGTACCGCCTCGTCCCCGGCGTCGGCGCGGTCGCCCCCGAGGTCGACCACGAACTGGTCCATCGCCACCCGCCCGGCGACCGTCCGCCACTTGCCCGCCACCAGCACCGGGCCGGTGCCCGAGGCATGCCGCGGGACGCCGTCGGCGTACCCGACGGGCACCAGCGCGAGGGTGGTCTCGCCGGGAGTCGTGTAGTGGTGCCCGTACGAGACCCCGTGACCTCCGGGGACGCGCTTGGCCGAGGCCAGCCGTGCCGACAGCGTCATCACCGGCCGCAGCCCGAAGTCGGCCGGGCCGCCCACCTGCGGGACCGGCGAGATGCCGTACACCGCGACACCGGGCCGGATCAGGTCGAAGTGCGCCTCGGGCAGGGTCAGGGTGGCCGGGGAGTTCGCCATGTGCCGGACCTCGGGGCGCAGTCCGGCCCGCTCGGCGGTCTCCAGGGCGGTGCGGAAGACGGCGAGCTGCGCCGCGATGGAGGGGTGACCGGGCTCGTCGGCGCAGGCGAAGTGGGACCACAGCCCGGTGACCTTGACCAGCCCCTCGGCCTCGGCGGCCCGGGCGGCGGCGACCAGGTCGGGCCACTCCGAGGGCTGGGCGCCGTTGCGGCCCAGGCCCGTGTCCGCCTTCAGCTGGACGCGCGCGGTGCGGCCCGCGGCCGCGGCGGCCTCCGAGACCTCGCGCAGCGCCCACAGCGCGCTGACCGTCACGTCGACGTCCGCCTCGACGGCCGCCCGCCAGGGGCCGCCCGGCGTCCACAGCCAGCACAGCACCGGGGCCGTGATCCCGGCCGCGCGCAGCGCCAGCGCCTCATCGGGCGTGGCCGTGCCGAGCCAGCCGGCACCCGCCTCGAGGGCGGCCCGGGCGCACGGCACCAACCCGTGGCCGTAGGCGTCCGCCTTGACCACGGCCATCAGCCCGGAGCGGGGCGCGCGGGCGCGCAGCGCCGCGACGTTGGACCGCAGGGCGGCGAGGTCGATCGTGGCCTGGGCGCGCAGATTCGTCTCTTCCATCGCGCCCAGTGTCTCAGGCCGGGCCTGTGCCGCCGTCACACGGCGGGTTTGGCGCCCCACACGTACACCGCCTCCTGGATCTTCACGGCGTCCCACAGCAGGCGCGCGTTGCGGTTGGAGAGGTTGATGCAGCCGTGCGATCCCGGGGCCTTGTAGACGCTCCCGGGAGTGGCGTGCATCGCCTGGCCGCCGCTGAAGAACTGGCTGTACGGCATCGGCGCGTCGTAGATGTCGGAGACGTGGTTCTTGTGGCGCCAGTAGACGGTGAAGCGGCCGGTACGGGTGAGGTAGCCCTTGCGGCCGCTGCGGATGGCGACCGGGCCGAAGACGACCTTGGTGCTGCTGCTCTGCACCCACAGCAGCTGGCGGTTGAGGTCGATGCAGACGATCTTCTTGCCCCGGGCGGGGGCCGGGCACCGGCGGGAGGCGTTCGGGCCCTTCCTGGTGGCCTCGTCGAGGCGGAGGTGGCCCCAGGTGGTGGGACCGGCGAAGCCACTGGCGGGGACGATGCCCTTGGACTTCTGGTAGTGGCGGATCTCCGCGCAGTCGGCCTCGGACTGCTTGCCGTTCACGCGCAGCCGCAGCCGCTTCTCCACCTCGCGCTGGTAGGGCCCGGTGAAGGAGGTGCAGTACTCGGCGCTCTCCGGGTGGTCCTGGTTCTGCGGGTTCTGCGGGGGCTCCTGGTTCTCCGCGGTCTCAGGGTTCTGCGCGTTCTCGGGGTTTTCCGCGTTCTCGGGGTTCTCCGCGCTCCCGCCGTCGCCGCCGTCGCCGCCGTCGTTGGCCTCCTCCCCGTCCCCGGGGCCGCCGCCCTCGTCCACGTCGTCGTACGTCTCCTGGTCCTGCTGCTGATCCTGGTTCTGGTTCTGCTCCCGCTCCCTCTCCTGGTTCTGCTCCCGTTCCCGCTCCCGCGCGGCCCGTTCCTCCTGGAACTTCCGGGCCAGCTCGGTGTCCTCGGCCGGCACGAACTCCACCAGTTGCGGGTCCACCCAGTCGTCGTCCTGGTCCTCCGCGGGCACGGCGCTGCGCACGGGCTCGGTGGGCGACATGCCGATCCGGCGCGGTGGGGCGCCCTGGTCCGGGGTGTCGACCTGCCGGGATGCCTCGGGGCCGAAGGGGACCCCGGGGACGAGGCGGTCGACCGGCACCGGCCAGTCGTCGTCCGCGGCGGCCGTCGTGTGCGTACCGAGTGCCGCCAGGGCGATCACCGCCGCGACGAGCAGCCGGGCCCTGCTCCTGGCATACGTTCCCATGAACACACAAATTGACCTGCGGCCGCCCCGCAGAACGCCGCGTCGGCGGACTCCACCCGTTTCGCCCAGTTGACTGTGGCTCAGGACCTGATGTCGCGCCAGGCGCCGGGAAGGGCGGCCGCCACGTCGTGCGCGGCGATCGGCGCGCCCACCGGGCCCGCGGCGACCCGCGCCGACAGGCCGTGCAGATAGGCGCCGGCGGAGGCCGCGTCGCGCGGGGCGAGGCCTGCGGCCAGCAGGGACCCCGTGATCCCCGAGAGCACGTCACCGCTGCCGGCCGTCGCCAGCCAGGACGTCCCCGTGGGGTTGACCCGGACCGGCACCCCCGGCTCCGGGGACGCCACGAGCGTCGTGGAGCCCTTCAGCAGTGCCGTCGCGCCGAACGCCTCGGCCAGGCGCCGCACATGGTCCAGCCGCGCCGCCTCCACCTCCTCGCGGGCGACGCCCAGCAGCGCCGCCGCCTCCCCCGCGTGCGGGGTCAGCAGGGTGCCCGCGGTGCGGGAGCGCACGACGGCGCGGTCCAGCAGCCGCAGACCGTCCGCGTCGACGAGCACGGGCACGTCCGAGGCAAGCACGTCGTCCACCGAGCGCCGCGCCTCCGGCCCGTCGCCCAGCCCCGGGCCCACCACCCAGGCCTGCACCCGGCCGGCCTTGTGCGGGGGCCCCGCCGACACCAGCGTCTCCGGGAAGCGCGCCAGCACGGCCCGCGCCCCCGGGCCCACGTACCGCACCGCCCCCGCGCCCGCGCGCAGCGCCCCCGCCACCGCGAGCACGGCCGCGCCGGGGTAGCGCTCGGAGCCCGCGACGACGCCGACCACCCCGCGCCGGTACTTGTCGCTCTCCGCGTCGGGGGCCGGCAGCAGGGCGGCGACGTCCGCGTGCTGCAGCGCCTCCAGATCGGGCGGGGTGCCGTCCAGGAAGGGGCCGAGGCCGATGTCGACCAGGCGCAGGGCGCCGGCGTGCCCGGCGGCGGGGTCCACGAGCAGGCCCGGCTTGTACGTGCCGAACGTCACCGTCATGTCGGCGTGCACCGCCGCGCCCCGGACCTCACCGGTGTCCGCGTCGACGCCACTGGGCAGGTCCACGGCGACCACGACCGCCCGGGACGCCCGCGCGGCCTCCGCCACCGGCACCGCCTCCGGGCGCAGACCGCCCTTGCCGCCGATGCCCACGATGCCGTCCAGCACGAGGCCGGCCCGGTCGAACAGCGCCACCGCGTCCACGTCGTCCGGGGCGACCGCCCGGCCGCCCGCGGCACGCAGGGCCGCCAGGCCCCCGCGGTGCGCCTTCTGCGGCGCCAGCAGTACGGCGGTCACCGCCACCCCGCGCCGCGCCAGGCGGGCCCCGGCGTACAGGGCGTCACCGCCGTTGTCCCCGCTCCCGGTCAGCACGACGACGCGGGCCCCGTAGACCCCGCCCCCGGCGCGGAGCGCGTTCACGCACGCCGCCGCGAGTCCGGCTGCCGCCCGTTGCATCAGGGCCCCGTCCGGAACCCGCGCCATGAGCGCCCGTTCCGCCGCCCGTACGGTCTCCACGCTGTACGCCACCCGCATGCGGCCATGTTCCCACCGCGGGGCTGTGGTTGCGCGCCGTCCGGGCGCGCGGGTACGTCGTGGCCGCTGCCGGGGTCGTTCGCCTCCCCGTCCCGGCGGCGGTCCCGGTCGACCGGGGCGGGGACGGGCGGAGGGGGTCGCGCCGGTGGGTGGGTGCGGGTTCGTCTCGCGCCCTGCGGGCGCACTGCGGCGGGCTGCGGAGGGGAGGGTGGGGGCGTCCCTTGTGTGCAGTGTGCGGGTGGGTGGGGGGTGCGGGTTCAGGCGCCGGAGCGGGTTGCCTCTCCGGCGGTGTCGGTCTCGTTGCCGTCCGCGGGTACAGATGGCCGCTTCCACGCCATCCGTGGGTGGTGGGTGCGCCCGCCGTAACCCGCGACTGCGGGTGATTCGAGGTGCTGTCGGGCGGTCGGCGGAAGATCGGGCCCGCTTTCAGCGGTATGGACGTCGAAACAGAGCCCGATCCTCGGATCGGGTTGGATCGGGCTCTCTTTCAGCGGTATAGCCGTCAGAAGAGAGCCCGATCTCCGATCGGGGAAGCACCCGCAGACGCCGGTTACGGCAGGCGCGCCACCCACGGATGGCGTGGTCACCGGCCATCTGCACCCGCGGACGGCAACGAGACCGGCACCAGACGAGCAACCAGCCCCGCTCCGGCGCCTGAACCCGCACCCCCCACCCACCCGCACACTGCGAACAGGGCAGGCCCCCACCCTCCCCATCCGCAGCAGGCATCTTTGCGCCCGAAGGGCGCGAGACGCCGGGACAGCCGAAAACACCGGCAGGGCGCGCCCACCGCGCCACCGGGCACCCCCGACCGGACCGCCGCTCAGCCCTCGGCGATGACCACCGCGGACGCGACCCCCGCGTCGTGGCTGAGGGAGACGTGGAACGACCGCACCCCCAGTTGCTCGGCCCGCGCCGCCACCGTCCCCCGGACGAGGAGCCGCGGCTGCCCCGAATCCTCCGTGACGACCTCCGCGTCCGCCCAGTGGAGCCCCCCGGGGGCTCCCAGCGCCTTCGCCACCGCCTCCTTCGCGGCGAACCGCGCCGCGAGGGAGGCGCTGCCCCGGCGCGCCCCACTGGCGAGGTGGAGTTCGCCGGGGAGGAAGAGCCGCTCGGCCAGGCCGGGCGTGCGCTCCAGGGACTGCTCGAAGCGCTCGATCTCGGCGACGTCGATGCCCACCCCGATGATCACGGCGCGGTCACTCGACCGTGACGGACTTCGCGAGGTTCCGCGGCTGGTCGACCTCGTTGCCGCGGGCCGTGGCGAGCTCGCAGGCGAAGACCTGCAGCGGCACCGTCGCGACCAGCGGCTGCAGCAGCGTGGGGGTCTGCGGCACCCGGACCAGGTGGTCGGCGTAGGGGACGACGGACTCGTCGCCCTCCTCCGCGATGACGATGGTGCGCGCACCGCGGGCCCGGATCTCCTGGATGTTGGAGACGATCTTGTCGTGCAGCACCGAGCGCCCGCGCGGCGACGGCACGACGACGACGACCGGGAGGTCCTCCTCGATCAGCGCGATGGGGCCGTGCTTGAGCTCGCCGGCGGCGAACCCCTCGGCGTGCATGTAGGCGAGCTCCTTGAGCTTGAGCGCGCCCTCCAGGGCCACGGGGTAGCCGACATGGCGGCCGAGGAAGAGGACGGTGTTCTTGTCCTTGAGGGAGCGGGCCAGTTCGCGGACCGGCTCCATGGTCTCCAGGACCTGCTCGACCTGGCGGGAGATCTGGGAGAGCTCGCGGATGACGGCGACGATCTCGTCCCCCCACTTCGTGCCGCGCACCTGGCCCAGGTAGAGGGCGACGAGGTAGCAGGCGACGACCTGGGTGAGGAACGCCTTGGTGGAGGCGACGGCGACCTCGGGGCCGGCGTGCGTGTAGAGCACCGCGTCGGACTCGCGCGGGATGGTGGAGCCGTTGGTGTTGCAGATGGCCAGCACCTTGGAGCCCTGCTCGCGGGCGTGCCGCAGGGCCATGAGGGTGTCCATGGTCTCGCCGGACTGGCTGATGGCGACCACCAGCGTGCGGGGGGCCAGGATCGGGTCGCGGTAGCGGAACTCGCTGGCGAGCTCGACCTCGCAGGGGATGCGGGTCCAGTGCTCGATCGCGTACTTGGCGATCATGCCCGCGTGGAACGCGGTGCCGCAGGCGACGATGACGATCTTGTCGACCTCGCGCAGCACGGAAGTGGGGATGCGGACCTCGTCGAGGGTCAGCAGGCCGCTCGCGTCGATCCGGCCCAGCAGCGTGTCGGCGACGGCCTTGGGCTGCTCGGCGATCTCCTTGAGCATGAAGTAGTCGTAGCCGCCCTTCTCGGCGGCGGAGGCGTCCCAGTCGATGTGGTACGGCCGGACGTCGGCGGGCTTGCCCTCGAAGTCGGTGACGGTGACGCCCTCCCGGCGCAGCTCGACGACCTGGTCCTGGCCGAGCTCGATCGCGTCGCGGGTGTACGCGATGAAGGCCGCGACGTCGGAGGCGAGGAAGTTCTCGCCGTCGCCGACGCCCACGACGAGCGGGGAGTTGCGGCGGGCGCCGACCACGACGTCCGGCTCGTCGGCGTGCACGGCCACCAGGGTGAAGGCGCCGTCGAGGCGGCCGCAGACCTGGCGCATGGCCTCGGCGAGGTCGCCGGTGGAGGAGTAGGCCTCGGCGAGGAGGTGGGAGACGACCTCGGTGTCGGTCTCGGAGAGCAGGTCGTGGCCGCGCTCGGAGAGTTCGGCGCGCAGGGCGGCGAAGTTCTCGATGATGCCGTTGTGGACGACGGCGACCCGGCCCGCGTTGTCCAGGTGCGGGTGCGCGTTGGCGTCCGTGGGGGCGCCGTGGGTGGCCCACCGGGTGTGCCCGAGGCCGGCGGGGCCGGTCGGCAGCGGGCGCTCGTCCAGCAGCTTCTCCAGGTTGGCGAGCTTGCCGGCCTTCTTGGCCGCGGCCAGGCCGCCGTCGGCGAGGACGGCCACGCCCGCCGAGTCGTACCCCCGGTACTCCAGTCGCTTCAGACCCGTGATGACGACGTCGAGGGCGGACTGGCCGCCCACGTATCCAACGATTCCGCACATGGCCCGTAGCCTACGGTCCGGCCGGCGCCCGGACCTGCCGGAGCCTGCCCGACATCGGAATTTCCCACGGGTACGAACCCTGGTGAGCCGGGGATCGCAGCGGCGGGCGCGGATCCTCCCGTACGGCGGTGCCGTGCCTCAGACCGCCTGGCCGCCGACCGGCTCGACCCCGGGCCGGACCATGATCATGCGGGAGACGATGAAGGTGATCGGCACGGCCGCCCCCGAGGCGATGAGCGGCGCGTACCAGCTGCCCACCTGCAGCACGTCGACCAACAGGTAGAGGCCGCCGGTGGTGACCACGAAGTTGGCCAGGTTGGTGAGCGGGAAGAGCAGGAAGGTCCGCCAGCTCGGCCGGGTCCGGTAGGTGAACCAGGTCGTCAGGAAGTAGGAACCGATCATGCTGAGCACGAAGGCCAGGACGTGCGCCGCCACATAGGGCAGCCGCAGCAGGAACAACAGGTACAGGCCGTAGTAGACGCCGGTGTTCGCGACTCCGACTATCCCGAACCGGATGAGCTGGCCGAGCATCAGCGGACCAGTTCCTTCTGCACCTCCGGCGAGTTCCGGCTCCCGGTCCGCGCAGAGGCGACATTGGCGGCCTTCACCAGATAGTGCGGGCGCCGCTTGACCTCGTAGTAAATTCGGCCGACATATTCGCCGGCCACTCCCAGCATGACCATCTGTACACCCGCGAGCGCCGTGATGACCACCACGAGCGTGACATATCCAGGAGTTCGCACTCCGTTAACCAACGCGCTACCGACAATCCATGCGGCGTAGGCGAAGGCGACGGAAAGCAGCAGCATGCCGAGATACAGCGCCATGCGCAGCGGCTTGTTGTTGAAGGACAGCAGGCCGTCGAGTCCGTAGTTGAGCAGCTTGCCGAACGTCCACTTGCTGCGGCCCTGCTCGCGCACGGCGTTCTGGTACTCGAAAGTGGCGGTCGAGAATCCCACCCAGGCGAAGATGCCCTTGGAGAAGCGGTTGTACTCGGTGAGCTCGAGCACCGCGTCCGTCGCGCGGCGGGAGAGCATCCGGAAGTCACCGACGCCGTCGACCAGTTCCACGTCGACCAGGCGGTTGATGAGCCGGTAGTAGGCACGGGCGGCGATCGTCCGGGTGACCCGGTCGCCCTCCCTGGTCCGCTTGGCGATCACCTGGTCGTAGCCGTCGGCGTGCAGGTCGACCATGCGCCTGATGAGCTCCGGCGGGTGCTGCAGATCCGCGTCCATGATCACGACGGCGTCGCCGGAGGCGTGCTGCAGCCCCGCCAGCATGGCCGCCTCCTTGCCGAAGTTGCGGCTGAAGGAGACGAACCGCACATGACCGTCCCGGTCGCCCAGCTGCTCAAGGATGGAGAGGGTCCGGTCCCGGCTTCCGTCGTCCACGTAGACGATTTCGAAGTCATGGCCGATCATCGCGAGTTCCATGACCAGATGGTCATGGAAGCGGGCTATGACGTCCTCTTCGTTGAAGCACGGAACCACGACGGATATGAGCATGCTTCTCGCTCCAAGCGTGCTACTGGGCCAAGTGCGCAGCGACCGTAACACGAGTCCAATTACGGGGGCGGCGGCGAAATCGGCCCGACGGACCGACAGGGTGCCCTGTGTACCCGCCGAGGATGTGCGGTGGGTAACGAAAGCAAGTCCACTTATTGAACAAGGACACCGGCACCTCCGGCCGGCCCGGCACCCCGCACGTCGTCCCCCTGCCGCGGTGCGATGTGGAGCGCGCCAGGCGGTTTAATCGTGCTGCTAGCATCCCCGGGATCAGTCCGATTTTCGGGCGATCGGTCCGGTCTTCGTACGTGCGCGCCCGTATAAGCGGCGTCCGTTATTCCGGAAGGCCGTCGGGAGCGAAAGGGGCCAGATGTCAATCCGGACGCCGGACAGGGAGCGCCTGCGTGCCGCGGGACTCGCCGCGCTGCTCACGGCCGTCGCCATCTGCGTCGGTGACGCGCTGGCCCGGAGCTTCCCCTTCGGACCCCGCTCCCGCAGTGTGATCGACCTCGCCAACCAGTTCGTCCCCTTCCACACCTGGCTGTGGGACCTCCTGCACGGTCGCACGGACGGCGGCCTGCCGGTCAACTGGCAGTCCGGCTACGGCTCCAGCTCTCTGCCCGACGTGGGGACCTATCTGGGCAGCCCCTTCGCGCTGCTGGTCGTGCTCTTCCCGCGGGACCGGATCGACCTGGCGCTCTACGCGATCACCGTGCTCAAACTGGCCGTCGCCGCGGCCGCGATGGCCTGGCTGCTGCTCTCCATGAGGCGCGGCCGCGGCTGGGTGGCGGCGGTCCTGGGCTCCGGGTACGCGCTGTGCGGCTGGTCGCTCTTCCAGGGCGCGATCAACCCCATGTGGCTGGACGGACTGATCGGATTCCCGGTGCTGTGCCTGGTCGGGGAGTGGGCGCGACACGGCCGTCGCCGACTGCTCGGCACGGCGCTGGTCGCGGTCGTCTGGATCGCCAACTTCTACACCGCGTACATGGCCACCATCGGCGCCGGCCTGGTGCTCATCGCCCAACTGCTGCTCAGCGACACCACGCTCAAGGAGCGCTGCACGGCCGTACTGCGCGCCGCACTCACCACGGCGCTCGGCATCGGTCTGTCCGCGCCGCTGCTGTTCACCATCGCGCTGGGCACCCGGCACGCCTATCCCGGATCGGTGAGGGAGTTCTCGCCCCGGGGCTGGACGGACGTACTCGCCCGGATGCTCCCGGCCACCTACAGCTCGCTGGATCCCGCCGTCTACGTGGGTACCGCGGTGCTGCTCCTCGCCTTGTGCCTGCCGTTCAACGGCGCGGTTCCCGCACGCGTACGGGTGGTGTGGAGCCTGCTGGTCGTGGGGATGGTGGCGTCCATGCAGTGGGGGCCCACCCATCTGGCCTGGCATGCCTTCAGCACGCCCAACGGCAGCGCCTACCGGCAGGCGTTCATCTTCAGCGGGCTGCTGGTGATCGCTGCCTGGCAGGCCTTCGCGCACGGTGTACCGGGCTTCCGGCCGCTGCTCGGCGGTCTGGGGGCGCTGGCGCTGATCACCGCGGGCGCCATGCGGAGCGAGCTCATCAGCAGCTGGACGGTGCCCACCCTGGTCGCGGGCACCGCGGCCGCGGCAGGCGCCGTGGTGCTGCTGGGCCTGACCGCCCGCCGGCCCCGCCGGTTCCTGGTGGCGTCCGCGGCCGTACTGCTCCTGGGGTCGCAGCTCGGACAGGCCGCCGTCAGCGCGGACTACGCGGCCCAGGCGCGGCAGCACAAGTTCCCCAGCCACCCGGTGTGGGGGGAGTACCAGGAACGCCAGAGTCAGCTGGTGGCCGAGGCGGACGGCTGGCCGCGGTACCGCACCGACCCCGGTCTCCCCCAGGGCGTCGGCAACGATCCGCTGGTCGTCGGTGGGCAGGGGGCCCAGTACTACAGCAGCCTCACCTCGATCGCGCTCAGCCGGACCCTGTTCTCCCTGGGCGGAGGCTGGTCCGCGCTCGGCCGGTCGCCGCAGAGCCTGGACAACCCCGTCACCGACGTCATCTTCTCGGTCGGCGCCCGGGTGCACCCCGACACCATGACGGTCACCCGCAGGGACGTGCCGCCGCTGGTCACCGTGCGGCCGTCCGAGCAGCCCCCCGCCTTCGGCCGGTCGGCCTTCCGCAACCAGGAACAGCTGCTCGGCGCGCAGGTCTACACCCTTCCCGGCGTCTCGGTCCGCCCGGCCGACGGCCAGGCCCCCGCCCGCACCGCCGACCAGGGCTACAAGCTCTCCGGGGGCAGTGGGGCCGACGCGGGGGTCACGGACCGGCTCACCTTCTCCTGCCCGTCCGGCAGCGAGGTGTACCTGTGGGCCCCCGGTTACACCGGGACCGCGCAGCTCTCCGGCGGACCGGCCGCGAAGTTCCGTGGCAAGCCGCCGCAGCTGGGCGCCGCGATGCGACGGCTCGGCACGGCCACGGGGACGACCCCGCTCACCGTCGAGCTGAGTGCCGCCGGGTCAGGCGTGCTGCCCGAGCAGCCGGTGGGCTGCCTGGACCCGGCCCGCCTCGCCGCCGCCGTACAGCGGCTCAAGGCCACCGGGGCCACCGACATCCAGGTCAGCGGCAGCGGTCTGGAGGCCGAACTGCCCGCCGGGAGTACGGGCACGGCCGTGATCGCCGTCCCGCGGACGGCCGGCTGGCAGTGCGCCGCCGGCGACGGTGAGGCGAAGCCGGCCGACGGTTACCTCGGCCTGATCTCGGTGCCGCTGGACGGCGACGCCACCCGGATCAGCTGCGACTTCCGACCGCCGGGGCTGCGGCTGGGCTCGGCGGCCGCCGGGGGGTCGCTGCTGGTCCTGGCCTGGCCGGTGCTGCTGCGCCGGCTCCGGGGCCGGCGAGGGCAGTCGGCCCCGGACGACCCGTCCGGCACCCCGGCCGCCAGGCCCGCGCAGAGTCTGACCTCGGCATAGGGCCGCATGCCGTCGTGGTGGCGGGCGCCGTCGCCCGCCACCACTAGGGCGACCCGCACCTCCTGGCGGCACCGGCCCGTGGCGTCGTCCGCTCCTTCGCGTGACGCACCCCACTCCGCGGTCCCGTTCAAACTCCGTTAACAATGGACTGTGATCACACCGGTCTCCTCGATGCCCCAAAGCGCCCACCGGCCCAGGTCGGAGGCGACTCCCTACGTCGACCTGACACGGGCCGAGTGGAGCGCGCTGCGCGACCGCACGCCGCTGCCGCTCACCGCGGAGGAGGTCGAGCGGCTGCGCGGCCTCGGCGACGTCATCGACCTCGACGAGGTGATCGACGTCTACCTGCCGCTGTCGCGACTGCTCAACCTCTACGTCGGCGCCACCCACGGCCTGCGCGGCGCGGTCAACACCTTCCTCGACGACACCGGGGAGGGCCGCTCGCAGGCCGGCACCCCCTTCGTCATCGGCGTCGCCGGCAGCGTCGCGGTCGGCAAGTCGACCACGGCGCGCATCCTGAAGGCGCTCCTCGCCCGCTGGCCCGAGCACCCGCGGGTGGAGCTGGTCACCACCGACGGCTTCCTGCTGCCCAAGGCCGAACTCCAGCGCCGCGGGCTGATGTCCCGCAAGGGCTTCCCCGAGTCGTACGACCGGCGCGCGCTGACCCGCTTCGTGGCCGACGTGAAGGCCGGCAAGGACGAGGTGCGTGCGCCCGTCTACTCGCACCTGATCTACGACATCGTGCCGGACGAGGAGCTGGTGGTCCGGCGGCCGGACATCCTCATCGTGGAGGGCCTGAACGTCCTGCAGCCCGCCCTGCCGGGCAAGGACGGCCGCACCCGGGTCGCGCTCGCCGACTACTTCGACTTCAGCGTGTACGTGGACGCGCGCACCGAGGACATCGAGCAGTGGTACCTGGCGCGCTTCCGCGAGCTGCGCGAGACCGCCTTCCAGAACCCGCTGTCGTACTTCCACCGCTACACCGAGGTCTCCGAGGAGGAGGCCATGGAGTACGGCCGCCACACCTGGCGCGCGATCAACCAGCCCAACCTGCTGGAGAACGTGCTCCCCACCCGCGGCCGGGCCACCCTGGTCCTGCGCAAGGGCCCCGACCACAAGGTGCAGAAGCTCTCCCTGCGCAAGCTGTAGTGCGCCGGCCGGGGATAGCCTGCCCCGCATGCTGCATCTTCGGATGATCGTCCCGCAGGGGAGCACCGACGAGGTCCTCTCCCTCGTCGAGGGAACCGTCGGCGCCACCCACGTCGCGGTGCTGCCCGGCGCGGCCCGCGACCCACGCGGGGACATCGTCATGTGCGACGTCGCGCGCGAGGCGGGTGACGAACTGCTGCGGGCCCTGCGGCGCATGGGTGTCGCCGAGGCGGGCTCCATCGCGGTGGAGCACATCGACCTGTCACTGTCGGACAGCGCGGACAGGGCCGAGGAGGAGGCGCCCGGTGAGGGCGCGGACGCCGTGCTGTGGGAGTCGCTGACCGACGCCACCCACGAGGAGTCCACCCTCACCGTCACCTATCTGGCGTTCCTGGCCCTGGCGACGATGCTGGCGGCCTGCGGGGTGATGCTGGACAGCGCGATCCTGATCGTCGGCGCGATGGTGGTGGGCCCGGAGTTCGGGCCGCTGGCCGGTGTGTGCACCGGCCTGGTCCAGCGCCGCGGACGGCTGGCCCGGCGCTCGCTGGTGGCGCTGGTGGTGGGCTTCCCGGTGGCGATGGTGCTCACCGGCGGTTTCAACTACCTGATGGACGTCCTCGGCGTCTTCAGCGTGGACGACTTCACGGCGCCGCATCCGTCGACCGCTTTCATCTGGCAGCCGGACGCCAGCTCCTTCGTGGTGGCCTTCCTCGCCGGGATCGCCGGGATCCTCTCGCTGACGTCCGCCAAGTCCGGTGCGTTGGTCGGGGTGGCGATCTCGGTGACCACCGTCCCGGCCGCCGCCAACGCCGCCCTCGCGCTGTCGTACGGCGACTACCGCGAGCTGTGGGGCTCCTCGGCTCAGCTGGGCGTCAACCTGGCGGGCATCGTCATCGCCGGCGTCCTGACGCTGCTCGCCCAGAAGGGCTTCTGGGCGATGCAGCGCAGGCGGCGTTCGGTGTCGCGCGCTTCCTAGCCGGCCCGGCCGTGCCGGTCTAGCCGAGCGCGGACTTCACGGCGTCGGCGAGCCGGCCGGCCACGGAGCGGGCGTGGTCGATGTCGGCGGCCTCGACCATGACGCGGACCACCGGCTCGGTGCCGGAGGAGCGCAGCAGCACCCGGCCGGTGGTGCCGAGCTCGGCCTCCGCCTCGGCCACGGCGGCGGACAGCTCGGTGGAGGACTCGACGCGGCTCTTGTCCACGTCCCGGACGTTGACCAGGACCTGCGGCAGCCGCTCCATGACAGCCGCCAGCTCGGTCAGCGAACGCCCGGTGGAGGCGATCCTGGCGGCCAGCATGAGGCCGGTGAGGGTGCCGTCGCCCGTGGTGGCGTGGTCGAGGATGATCACGTGGCCGGACTGCTCGCCGCCGAGCGCGTAGCCGTGCTCCTTCATCGACTCCAGCACGTAGCGGTCGCCGACGGCGGTCTGGACGAGGCCGATGCCCTCGCGCTCCATGGCGAGCTTGAAGCCCAGGTTGGACATCACGGTGCCGACGACGGTGTTCTTGCGCAGCCGGTCCGCCTCGCGCATGGCGACGGCCAGGACGGCCAGGATCTGGTCGCCGTCGACCTCGTTGCCCTGGTGGTCCACGGCCAGGCAGCGGTCGGCGTCGCCGTCGTGCGCGATGCCGAGGTCCGCGCCGTGGTCGATGACGGCGGCCTTGATCAGCTCCAGGTGGGTGGAGCCGCAGCCGTCGTTGATGTTGAGGCCGTCCGGCTGGGCGCCGATGGTGATCACTTCGGCGCCGGCCCGGGCGAAGGCCTCGGGCGAGACGCGGGCGGCGGCGCCGTGGGCCTCGTCCAGGACGATCTTCAGACCGTCCAGGCGGTGCGGCAGGACGGCGATCAGGTGGGCGACGTACTGGTCGAAGCCCTCGTCGTACTCGCGCACGCGGCCCACGCCGGCGCCGGTGGGGCGGTCCCAGGGGGCGCCGGTGCGGTGCTCCTCGTAGACGGACTCGATGCGGTCCTCGAGCTCGTCGGCGAGCTTGTGGCCGCCCCGGGCGAAGAACTTGATGCCGTTGTCGGGCATCGCGTTGTGGCTCGCGGAGAGCATCACGCCCAGGTCGGCGCCGAGCGCCCCGGTGAGGTAGGCCACGGCCGGGGTCGGCAGCACGCCCACCCGCAGCACGTCGACGCCGGCGCTGGCGAGCCCGGCCACCACGGCGGCCTCCAGGAACTCTCCGGACGCGCGCGGATCCCGTCCCACCACCGCCACCGGCTTGTGGCCCTCGAACGTGCCCGCCTCGGCGAGCACGTGCGCCGCCGCGACCGACAGTCCGAGCGCCAGCTCGGCCGTCAGATCCGCGTTCGCGACACCGCGCACACCGTCCGTACCGAAAAGTCGTCCCACGTCTTTCCTCCGAGATGTTGCCGTGCTCCGCCCCGTACGCTTCGGGCGTTCATCCGGTTATACGTCTATACCCCCCGAAACGCGTACGCCCCGGAGACGCACAAAGTGCCTCCGGGGCGTACGTGCAATGCAGCGCGCGCGATGCTTAGCGCTTGCTGTACTGCGGCGCCTTGCGGGCCTTCTTCAGACCGGCCTTCTTGCGCTCGATCTCGCGCGCGTCGCGGGTCAGGAAGCCGGCCTTCTTGAGCGGGCCGCGGTTGTTGTCGACGTCCGCCTCGTTCAGCGCACGGGCGACGCCCAGGCGCAGCGCACCGGCCTGGCCGGAGATGCCGCCGCCGTTGATGCGGGCGATGACGTCGTAACGGCCGTCGAGCTCAAGGATCTTGAACGGCTCGTTGACTTCCTGCTGGTGCACCTTGTTGGGGAAGTACTCCTCAAGGGTGCGACCGTTGATCGTCCACTTGCCGGAGCCCGGGATGATCCGGACGCGGGCGACGGACTCCTTGCGGCGGCCCGTACCGGCGGCCGGCTGGGGCTCGCCGAAGCGGGAGGCGAGGGACTCGGAGGTGTACTCCTCCGGGATCTCGATGGTCTCCACGATCTCGCCGTCCTCGACGAGAGGGGTCTCAGGGGTGGTCTCGGCCACGATGCTCCTCAGATGCTTTCTGTGTCGGTGGTGGCCGGGACTAGCCCTGCGCGACCTGGCTGATCTCGAACGGAACCGGCTGCTGGGCGCCGTGCGGGTGCTCCGCACCCGCGTACACCTTCAGCTTCGAGAGCATCTGGCGGCCCAGGCTGTTCTTGGGCAGCATGCCCTTGACGGCCTTCTCGATGGCCTTCTCGGGGTTCTTGTCGAGCAGCTCGTCGTAACGGACGGAGCGCAGACCGCCCGGGAAGCCCGAGTGGCGGTAGGCGAGCTTCTGCTGCTTCTTGTTGCCGGAGAGGTGCACCTTGTCGGCGTTGATGATGATGACGAAGTCACCGGTGTCGACGTGAGGCGCATAGATCGGCTTGTGCTTGCCCCTCAGGAGGGACGCGGTCTGGGACGCCAGACGGCCCAGGACGACGTCCTGCGCGTCAATGACGTGCCACTGGCGCTGGACATCGCCGGGCTTGGGGCTGAACGTACGCACGGTCGTAGCCTTCGCTTCTTCAGTGAGTGGGTACTGACAAGGCCACCCGGACGATCACGACAGCCCTATCGCCTGCGGCGACGCATACCGCAGGGCGAACGCTGGTCATCGGCCCGGTGAACCGGCGTAGCGGCCTCTCACGTGAGAACGAGCAAGCCAATACGCATAACGAACCTGCAGAATACCCGCGGCTGCCCGTTCGGGTCAAAACAGCCGGTGCAGGGGCGCGCCAGCACCCGCCGCCCCCGCCCGTGCGCCCGTCCCGCGGGCCCCGGCTCCGCGCCCGGCCCCGGCTCCTTCTCCGCGCCCGGCCCCGGCCCCGGTCACCGCTCCCTGACGACCCGGGTCTCGTCCCACACCGGCTCCGGAACCTCCCGGACGAGCCCGTCCGAGCCGAAGACCAGGTAGCGGTCGAAGCTGCGGGCGAACCAGCGGTCGTGGGTGACCGCGAGCACGGTCCCGTCGTACGCCTCCAGACCCTCCTGCAGGGCCTCCGCCGACTCCAGGTCCAGGTTGTCGGTCGGCTCGTCCAGCAGCAGCGCCGTCGCCCCGGCGAGCTCCAGCAGCAGGATCTGGAAGCGTGCCTGCTGCCCGCCCGACAGTTGGTCGAAGCGCTGGTCGCCCTGCCGGTCGAGCTCGTAGCGCCGCAGCGCGGACATCGCCTTGCCGCGGTCGCGCGCGTGCTCGGTCCACAGGATGTCGACGAGGGTGCGCCCCATCAGCTCCGGATGCGCGTGCGTCTGCGCGAAGTGGCCCGGCACGACGCGCGCGCCCAGCTTCCACTCCCCCGTGTGGCGGACGCCGGGATCCCCGGCCAGCAGCCGCAGGAAGTGCGACTTGCCCGAGCCGTTCGAGCCGAGGACGGCCACCCGCTCCCCGTAGAAGACCTCCAGGTCGAACGGCTTCATCAGCCCGGTCAGCTCCAGCCGCGCGCAGGTGACGGCGCGCAGGCCGGTGCGCCCGCCGGAGAGCCGCATGCGGATGTCCTGCTCGCGCGGCGGCTCCTGCGGCGGGCCCGCCTCCTCGAACTTCCGCAGCCGGGTCTGCGCGGCGCGATAGCGGGAGGCCATGTCGGGGCTGATCGCCGCCTGCTGACGGAGGGTCAGCACGAGCTTCTTCAGCCGGGCGTGCTCCTCCTCCCAGCGCCGCCGCAGCTCCTCGAAGCGCGCGAAGCGTTCCCGCCGTGCCTCGTGGTACGTGGCGAAACCGCCGCCGTGCACCCACACGTCCGAGCCGGCCGGTCCCGGCTCCACGCTGACGATCTTCTCGGCGGAGCGGGCCAGCAGCTCCCGGTCGTGCGAGACGAACAGCACCGTCTTCCTGGTCTGCTCCAGCTGGTCCTCCAGCCAGCGCTTGCCGGGGACGTCGAGGTAGTTGTCCGGCTCGTCCAGCAGCAGCACCTCGTCGGTGCCGCGCAGCAGCGCCTCCAGCACCAGCCGCTTCTGCTCACCGCCCGACAGCGTGCGCACCTCGCGCCACTGGGCCCGCTCGTAGGGCACGCCCAGCGCGGCCGTGGTGCACATGTCCCAGACCGTCTCCGCCTCGTAGCCGCGGGCCTCCGCCCAGTCGCTGAGCGCCTGCGCGTAGGCCAGCTGGGCGGCCTCGTCGTCCTGCGCCATGATCTCCAGCTCGGCGGCGTCGACGGCCGCGGCGGCCTCGCGGATCCGCGGCGGCGCCACGGACACCAGCAGGTCCCGTACGGTGCGGTCGTCCCGTACCGAGCCGACGAACTGCGGCATGACGCCCAGCCCGCCGCTCACCGTGACCGTGCCGCCGTGCGGCTTCAACTCCCCGGAGATCAGCCGCAGGAGGGTCGTCTTGCCGGCGCCGTTCGCCCCGACGAGGGCCACCGCGGCGCCCTCGCCCACCCGGAACGAGACGTCGCCCAGCAACACCCGGCCGTCCGGCAGGTAGTACTCCAGATGCGCAACGTCCACATGTCCCATGCCTGGATTCTCGTAGCGCGGTCGCCCACCGCCAAACTGGTTTTCTCCTCTATAGAATCCGCGCCATGACTGACGGGCCGCAGCAGCCGTACAACCCGAACCAGGGATGGACCGCACCGCCGGGACAGCAAGGCGTCCCGGGAACCCCCGGGGAGCAGCGCCAGGTGCTCCGCGGCCAGGTCGTCGGCGGCCCCGACCACCAGCCACAGCAACCCGCCTGGACCCCGCCGCCGGACTGGGCGCCGCCGCAGGCCGGGCAGGGCACCCGCGGCCCCTCCCAGCCGCAGTACGCGCCGCGTGCCGGCGACCAGCCGGACTGGTCGGCGCTCGCCGACGAGGCGGAGGCCGGCGCCAGGCGCCGCCGGCGGCTGCTCCTCATAGGCGGCGGCGTCCTGGCCGCCGCGGCCGTCGCCGGGATCGTCACGGTCGCCGTGGTCAGCTCCGGTGGCAGCCCCGCCCCCTCCCCCACCGCGACCGCCTCGGCCCCCGCCTCCGACGTCGCCCTGCCGCCCGAGCCCTCCTTTTCCGAGGTGTCCCCCGGCCCGACCTACGGCCCGCTGGACTTCCTCTCCACCGCCGCCAAGGACACCGCCCCGCTCGGCGCCGGCACCCTCTTCCCCGGCAAGAAGCTGGACTACTCCGGCGGCCGCTCCTACGTGAAGACCGCGACCAAGGAGAACCGCGACTGCGCCGACGCCGCGACCGATTCGCTGGCCACCGCCCTCGACCGCAACGGCTGCACCCGCATGATGCGCGTCACGTACACCCGCGGCGGCTCCGCGGTCACCGTCGGCGTGGCCGTGTTCAAGGACGCGGCCACCGCCAAGAAGGTGGCCCGGACCAACAAGTTCCTGAGCCCGCTGAACGGCGGCGGCGTCGCCGACTTCTGCCACGGCGTGGCGTGCTGGTCCAAGTCCGGCGCCGTGGGCCGCTACGCCTACTTCACCATCGCCGGCCCCAAGGGCGGCAAGGCCGCGACCAACTCGGACGGTTCCCGCCAGGCCGGCCAGGACGGCTTCAACTACGCCTTCAACCGCATCGTCCAGCGCGGCAGGGACCAGGCCGACGCCGCGATGGCCTCCGAGGCCGCCCCACCGGCCAACTGACCCCACCCCACCGGACCGGAACGGCATGCCCTCCCTGCGTACGCTGCTGACCCTGCCCCGCATGCTCCGCCACGGCGCCGCCGTCGGGGCCGGCCTGCCGCCGGACGAGGCCGTCGTCCTGGACGTCCCGGACCTCCCGCTGCGCGGCGCGCTCGCCGCGGCGGGCGGCGGCGACCACGGGCCCGCCCGGGAGCTGCTGTCCGCGACCCGGCTGGGCTGCCAGTGGGAGCTGCGCGACACCTACGTCTCCGAGCTGGCGCAGTTCGCCCTCCACAACCCCGGCTGGCTGGACGCCTGGCTCGCCGCCGCCCCGGAGGACCCGGACGCGAGCCTGGTCAAGGCCGACCTGCGCGTCCACCAGGCCTGGGAGATACGCAGCGGCGCCCGGGCCTCGCAGGTCTCGCCGGAGCAGTTCAAGGCCTTCTTCACGCTGCTCAAGGACGCGGTTCCGGTGATCGGCGCCGCCGCCGAGCTCAACCCCGCCGACCCCGTCCCGTGGCGCGTCGCGCTCACCCACGCGCGCGGGATGCAGTCCTCGCGGGAGATCTTCGACGCGTACTGGGCCGAGGCCGTCGAGCGCGCCCCGCACCACTACGGCTGCCACGCCTCCGCGCTGCAGTATCTGTGCGCGAAGTGGTACGGCACCCACCACGAGATGTTCGACTTCGCCGAGCAGGCCGCCGAGGAGGCCCTGCCCGGCTCGAAGATCAACGCGCTGCCGCTGCTCGCCGCCGTCGAGTACGAGATCGTCGCGCGCGGGACCACCACCGACGACGCGTCCGGCGCGGACGCCGTCGAGCCGGCCCGCGTCGCCGCCGCCGTGGACCGCGCCCTGGAACTGTCCGGCTGGTACGACCCGGGCGACCCGGAGGCGGCGGAGTTCCGCAACCACCTGGCGCTGATGCTGGTGCGCGCAGGCCGGTGGCAGGAGGCGCTGCGCGTCTTCCGCGACATCGGCGTGCACGCCACGGGCTTCCCGTGGGCCCACCTGGGCGCCGACCCCCGCCAGGAGTTCCTGGACTTCCGCACCGGGGTGCGCATGCAGGTCGCCACCCGCACCCCGTTCTTCGGCACCCCGCCCGCGGTCCCCGTCCCGGCCGGCGGCCACGACTGGGCGCCGCGCACCCTGGCGGTGGCCTCCGCGCCCCTCACCTCCGTCGCGCAGGCGGCGCTGCTGTGCCGGACCGGGCTGCGGCTGGCCCCTGCGGGAGCGGGCTTCACCCATGTCGAGCTGACCGGGGAGGGCAGCCTGGCCGGGGCCGTCGACCTCTTCACGGCGGGCGAGAAGTGGCCTGCCGTGGTCCTGCAGCGCTCCGGCGACCGGTACGGGATCACGCTGTACGCCAAGGGCCGGAAGGTCGCCGCGCACGAATGGGCGCCGGGCGCGCCCGTGCCGTCCCTGGACACCGCCGGTGCCACGGCCGCCGCCCTCGCCGCGGCCTACGGCGTCCGCGACGCCCGGCCCCTCACGGCGCTGCTGCGCGGCATGGACGCCCCGGGGCGGCGGCTGGCGGACACGGTGACGGCACTGGGCCTGCCGGCGCTGCCGGAGGGGTTCGGTGAACGCCAGGCGGCGCTCGACGGCGTCCCCGGGGCCCGGGTACTCGCCCCGCGCGGCTTCCTCTCCGGGGTCAGGGACACCCTCACCACGGAGCAGGGCAGCATGCCGCTCCCCCCGCGGGGCACTCCGGTGCGCCTGCCGGGCCGCTGGTGGGCGACGCGCGCGCTGTACGTGCTGCTGGTCGTCCCCGCCGCCTGCTTCTCCTGGTGGGGCGCCTTCCACGACCGGCTCCGCCCCGTCCCGCTGGTGCTGACCTCCCTGGGCTCCGGCTACGTCCTCACCCAGGTGGTCACGGCACTGCGCCGCCGCGGATGAGCCGCCGCCGCAGATGACCCGGTGCGGCGCGGCCCCGGCCGCCGCTCAGGCCCGCGGCAGCGGCAGCGTGCGCAGGTTGCGGGCCTCGCGGTTGCGCGCGGCCAGCAGTTCGTCGGCCGGGTAGCCGACCTCCTCCAGGGTCAGCCCGTGCGGCCGCACCACGTTGACCGCCGAGTGCCGCACCCGTCCCGCCAGGACCTCGCCGGGGAAGCCGGCCGGCCGGTGCCCGTCGCCGACCAGCAGCATCGCCCCGACCAGGGCGCGCACCATGTTGTGGCAGAAGGCGTCGGCGCGTACGGTCGCCACGGCCAGGCCGGAGGCGTCCCGTACCCAGTGCAGTTCCAGGAGGGTGCGGATGGTCGTCGCGCCCTCCCGCTTCTTGCAGTAGGCCGCGAAGTCGTGCTCGCCGAGCAGCCTGCGCGCCGCCTCGTTCATCAGCTCGACGTCCACCGGTCGGTCGTGCCAGAGCACGTGCCCCCGCAGCAGGGGATCCACCCCGCCCTGGTGGTCGCCGACACGGTAGGCGTAGCGGCGCCAGATCGCGGAGAAGCGCGCGTTGAAGCCGGCCGGGGCCCGCGAGACCCTCCACACCCGTACGTCCCAAGGCAGCCGTCCGGCCAGCCGGCGCAGCAGCTTGTCGCCCTCCCGCTCCCAGACCTCCTCCGGGAGGTCGACGTGCGCGACCTGTCCCCGGGCGTGCACACCCGCGTCCGTACGACCGGCGACGGTCAGCTCGACCGGATCGGGCAGCCGCAGCACCGTCTGCAGGGCCGACTCCAGCTCTCCCTGGACGGTCCGCCTGCTGCGCTGCTTCGCCCACCCGGAGAACTCGGCCCCGTCGTACGCCAGGTCCAGCCGCACCCGGACGTACCCGGGCTCCACCTCATCGCTCGCCACACTCACCCGCAGATCCTCTCAAACACGCGGACGGGCCCGCCCCCAGCGATCTGGGTGCGGGCCCGTCCGGTCGGGACGTCAGGCGTCCTTGGACTCCTCGGCCGGAGCCTCGGTGGCCTCGGCCTTGTCCTCGACCTCGGCCGGAGCCTCGGTCTTGGCCTCGGACTCCTTGACCGCGCGCTTGGTCGCGGCCTCCGCCTCGCCCGTGGCCTGCTGGGCCACGGTCAGCGCCTCCACCAGCTCGATGACCGCCATCGGCGCGTTGTCGCCGCGACGGTTGCCGATCTTGGTGATGCGGGTGTAACCACCCGGGCGGTTCTCGTACCGCGGGGCGATCTCGGTGAAGAGCGTGTGGACGATGCCCTTGTCCGTGATCGTCTGCAGCACCAGGCGACGGTTGTGGATGTCGCCCTTCTTCGCCTTGGTGATCAGGCGCTCCGCGACCGGACGCAGACGGCGCGCCTTGGCCTCGGTGGTGGTGATGCGACCGTGCTCGAACAGCGACTTCGCGAGGTTCGCGAGAAGCAGACGCTCGTGCGCGGCGCTGCCGCCCAGACGGGCACCCTTGGCGGGCTTCGGCATGGTGTTTCTCCTCAGATCTGCACCGGCCGTGTCAGGTACCGGTGTCAGGAACCCCCCAGGCGGACGCCTGGAGGCAGTTCATCAGTACTGCTCGGTCTCCACGAAGCCGGCGTCGGCGTCGTCGTCCGCACCGAAGGTGTCGGCGGCGGAGGTCGGGTCGAATCCGGGCGGGCTGTCCTTCAGGGCCAGGCCCATGCCGGCCAGCTTCGCCTTGACCTCGTCGATCGACTTCGCACCGAAGTTGCGGATGTCGAGCAGGTCCGCCTCGGAGCGCGCCACGAGCTCGCCCACGGAGTGGATGCCCTCGCGCTTGAGGCAGTTGTAGGAACGGACGGTGAGCTCGAGCTCCTCGATCGGGAGCGCGAGGTCCGCCGCCAGGGCGGCGTCCGTCGGGGACGGGCCCATGTCGATGCCCTCGGCGTCGACGTTCAGCTCGCGGGCGAGACCGAACAGCTCGACGAGGGTCTTGCCGGCCGAGGCCACGGCGTCACGGGGACGCATCGCGGGCTTGGTCTCGACGTCGACGATCAGCTTGTCGAAGTCGGTGCGCTGCTCGACACGGGTCGCCTCGACCTTGTAGCTGACCTTGAGCACCGGGCTGTAGATGGAGTCGACCGGGATGCGGCCGATCTCCTGGCCCTGCTGCTTGTTCTGCACGGCGGAGACGTAGCCGCGACCGCGCTCGACGGTCAGCTCCATCTCCAGCTTGCCCTTGCCGTTCAGCGTGGCCAGGACGAGGTCGGGGTTGTGCACCTCGACACCGGCCGGGGGCGCGATGTCGGCGGCGGTGACCACACCCGGGCCCTGCTTGCGCAGGTACATCACGACCGGCTCGTCGTGCTCCGAGGAGACGACCAGGGACTTGATGTTGAGGATGAGGTCGGTGACGTCCTCCTTGACGCCCGGCACGGTGGTGAACTCGTGCAGGACGCCGTCGATCCGGACCGAGGTGACGGCGGCACCCGGGATCGAGGAGAGGAGCGTGCGGCGGAGCGAGTTGCCGAGGGTGTAGCCGAAGCCCGGCTCCAGCGGCTCGATCACGAACCGGGAGCGGAACTCGTCGACGACCTCTTCGGTCAACGAGGGGCGCTGAGCGATCAGCATGGGGTATTGCCTCCAGTCTCCGGCACCCACTATTTGATGCCGAGGCTTCAAGGGTACGGGCGGCGCGGCACAAGCTGTGCCGCACCGCCCGGGACCGTGAGCCCTGCTACTTCGAGTAGAGCTCGACGATCAGCTGCTCCTGCACCTGGGTGTCGATCACCGGGCGCTCGGGCAGGTTGTGCACGAGGATCCGCAGACGTGAGGGGATCGCCTCCAGCCAG
Source organism: Streptomyces sp. NPDC008238 (assembly GCF_042956445.1). Classification (NCBI taxonomy): domain Bacteria; kingdom Bacillati; phylum Actinomycetota; class Actinomycetes; order Kitasatosporales; family Streptomycetaceae; genus Streptomyces; species Streptomyces sp. NPDC008238. The sequence goes on from NZ_JBIBGK010000002.1 coordinate 656,024, forward strand.
GCCGGGACGGTCCTCTCGCCTGCCTCCCCCTGGGCCACCGCGAACGGCGTCAGGTTGCGGGAGGACTCACGGACCTCGACGATGTCGTTCGCGACGACACGGGCCGACGGGATGTCGGTCTTGACGCCGTTCACGAGGAAGTGGCCGTGACGGACCAGCTGCCGCGCATGATCGCGCGACTTGGCGAAGCCCGCCCGGTAGACCACGTTGTCCAGCCGGGACTCCAGGATGCGGAGCAGGTTCTCACCGGTCTTGCCGGACCTGCGGTTCGCCTCCACGTAGTACCCGCGGAACTGCTTCTCAAGGACACCGTAGATGCGCGCGCACTTCTGCTTCTCGCGCATCTGCAACAGGTACTCGCTGTCCTTGGTGCGCCCGCGTCCGTGCTCACCCGGGGGGTAAGGACGGATCTCGATCGGGCACTTCGCGCTCTCGCACTTGCTCCCCTTGAGGAAGAGCTTCTGCTTCTCCCGACGGCAACGCTTGCAGTCGGCCCCGGTGTAACGCGCCATTCCTGTTTTTCTCCTACCTGCTCAGCGGATTGCTGATCAGACGCGCCGGCGCTTCGGCGGGCGGCATCCGTTGTGCGGGGTCGGAGTGACGTCCTGGATCGAGCCGACCTCGAGGCCGGTGGCCTGGAGGGAGCGGATCGCGGTCTCACGGCCGGAGCCGGGGCCCTTGACGAACACATCGACCTTGCGCATGCCGTGCTCCTGCGCGCGACGCGCGGCCGACTCGGCGGCCATCTGCGCGGCGAACGGGGTCGACTTGCGCGAGCCCTTGAAGCCGACGTGGCCGGCGGAGGCCCAGGAGATCACGTTGCCGGACGGGTCCGTGATCGAGACGATGGTGTTGTTGAACGTGCTCTTGATGTGCGCGTGGCCGTGAGCGACGTTCTTCTTTTCCTTGCGGCGCACCTTCTTGGCAGCGCCCTGACGACCCTTGGGGGGCATCTACTAACTCCTACGGGAGGTGGTCGGTCCTACAGCGAAGACCGCTGACGAGCGTCCGCTGAGGACTACTTCTTGCCCGGCTTCTTCTTGCCGGCGATGGCGCGACGCGGGCCCTTGCGGGTGCGGGCGTTGGTGTGGGTCCGCTGGCCGTGGACCGGCAGGCCGCGACGGTGGCGCAGGCCCTGGTAGCAGCCGATCTCGACCTTGCGACGGATGTCCGCCTGGATCTCGCGACGGAGGTCACCCTCGGTCTTGATGTTGGCGTCCACGTACTCGCGGATCTTGACCAGGTCCTCTTCGTCCAGGTCGCGGACCCGGGTGTTCGGGTTCACGCCGGTGGCGGCGAGGGTCTCCTGGGCCAGGGTGCGGCCGATGCCGAAGACGTAGGTGAGGGCGACCTCCACACGCTTTTCGCGCGGGATGTCGACACCTGAAACGCGTGCCATTCAATGGCTCCTGTGGTGTCCGGGGGTCTTCCGCAGCACCGTTCCTGACCGCCGTACGAGGTACGGATCAGGTCTCCGGCCCCCGCCGGAGGTGCCGTCAGCCGGAGGCTCTCCGGCCGGACGGGTGCTGCGTATGTACATGTGTTGCTCGCGTCGCGCGAAGAACTGCGAGGTGCAGGTCGGCGTGCGTCAGCCCTGGCGCTGCTTGTGGCGCAGGTTGTCGCAGATGACCATGACCCGGCCGTGGCGGCGGATCACCTTGCACTTGTCGCAGATCTTCTTGACGCTCGGCTTGACCTTCATGGAATCAGGTTCTCCGGGTCGTGAGATCTACTTGTAGCGGTAGACGATCCGTCCGCGCGTGAGGTCGTAGGGAGACAACTCCACAACGACTCGGTCATCGGGAAGGATGCGGATGTAGTGCATCCGCATCTTGCCACTGATGTGCGCGAGGACCTTGTGACCGTTCTGCAGCTCCACCTTGAACATAGCGTTCGGCAGAGACTCGATCACGGTGCCCTCGATCTCGATGGCGCCTTGCTTCTTGGCCATGTCCTGCTTTCGGGATCGGCTACCTTGGTCGGCTTTTGGCATGCCTGAAGGCATTCGCGAGCCGACGTGACAGTCTACGCCAGCCGTTCCTGAAAGACGAATCCGGGGTGTATGCCCCCGAACGAAGATCGTTAAGCGGTACGGAGGGGGCGCTCAGGCGAGCGGGTCCGGCGCGGCCGTGATCCCGTACTCCGCCAGCTTGGCCTTGCCGCCGTCGCGGGCGGTCAGGACCAGCGGGCCCTCCTCGGTCAGCGCGACGGAGTGCTCCCAGTGGGAGGACCAGGTGCCGTCGTCGGTCTTGACCGTCCACTCGTCCTCGAGGACATGGGTGAGCGGGGTGCCCAGGCTGACCATGGGCTCGATGGCCAGGCACATGCCCGGCACCAGGCGCGGGCCCTTGCCGCGCTTGCGCGAGACGTAGTTCAGCAGGTGGGGGTCCATGTGCATCTGCGAACCGATGCCGTGGCCGCCGTACTCCTCGATGATCCCGTACTTGCCGCCGCCGGGCTTCGGCTGCCGCCGGATGTACGTCTCGATGGCACGGGAGATGTCGACCAGCCGGTCGCCCTTGCGGAAGGCGGCGATGCCGGCCCACATGGACTCCTCGGTCACCCGGCTCAGCTCCACGAGCTCCGGGGCGTGACCGCTGCCGACGAAGGCGGTGTACGCGGCGTCGCCGTGCCAGCCGTCGACGATGGCACCGCAGTCGATCGAGATGACGTCGCCGTCCTTCAGGACGGTCGCGGTGTCCGGGATGCCGTGGACGACCACGTCGTTCACCGAGGTGCAGATGGTGGCGGGGAAGCCGCCGTAGCCGAGGAAGTTCGGCTTGGCCCCGTGGTCGGCGAGGACCTTGCGGGCCACGTCGTCCAGGTCCTTGGTGGTGGCCCCGGGTACGGCCGCCTCACGGGTGGCCTCGTGGATCGCCGCGACGACCAGGCCCGCCGCGCGCATCTTCGCGATCTGCTCGGGGGTCTTGATCTCCACCATCGGTCCTGGCCTTCCTTCGTCCCACGGGATACCTCAACGGTACGGCCGCGGGGTCCTGGGGGACACCGCGGCCGCAACGGTCACGCATGTGCTCAGGCGGCGCTGTCGCCCGAGTCCTTCTTGTCCTGCAGCGCGTCCATCGCCCGCTTGGTCACCTCGGTGACCTTGCCCAGGGCCGAGATGGTGCGCACCAGGCCCTGCTGCTTGTAGTAGTCGATGATCGGCTCGGTCTTGCTGTGGTACTCCTCCAGCCGGACCCGCACCTTCTCCTCGGTGTCGTCCGAACGCTGGTACAGCTCACCACCGCACTGGTCGCACACGCCCTCGACGGCCGGAGTGTTGTAGACCACGTGGAACACGTGGCCGCCGTCCTTGCGGCACAGCCGGCGACCGGCGATCCGCTTGACGACCTCCTCCTCGGGGACCTCCAGGTCCAGGACGGCGTCCAGCGCTATCCCGTTCTCGGCGAGGATCTTGTCGAGCGCCTGGGCCTGGCCCACGTTCCGCGGGAAGCCGTCGAGCAGGAAGCCGTTCCCGGCGTCCGGCTGCAGCATGCGGTCCTTGGCCATGCCGATGGTGATCTCGTCGGGGACCAGCCGTCCGGCGTCCATGTACTCCTGGGCCTTGCGGCCCAGCTCGGTGCCCTGGCTGATGTTCGCCCGGAAGAGGTCGCCCGTGGAGATGTGCGGGATCGACAAGTTCCTGGCAAGGTACGCGGCCTGCGTACCCTTGCCGGCCCCGGGAGGCCCGACGAGGACGATGCGCATCAGCGGAGGAACCCTTCGTAGTTACGCTGCTGAAGCTGGCTCTCGATCTGCTTCACGGTCTCCAGGCCGACACCCACGATGATCAGGATGCTCGTCCCGCCGAACGGGAAGTTCTGGTTCGCGTTGAACAGCACCAGCGCCACAGTGGGCACCAGGGCGATCAGACCCAGGTACATCGCGCCCGGCCACGTGATGCGGTTGAGCACGTAGCTGAGGTACTCCGCGGTGGGACGACCAGCCCGGATGCCCGGGATGAACCCACCATACTTCTTCATGTTGTCCGCGACTTCTTCGGGGTTGAACGAGATGGCCACGTAGAAGAAGGCAAAGAAGACAATCAGCAGGAAGTACGCGGTGATGTAGATCGGGTGGTCGCCCTTGACCAGGTTGTCCCTGACCCAGTTTGCCCAGGTCGAGGTGGATCCACTGAACTGGACCACCAGTGACGGGATGTACAGGAGCGATGACGCGAAGATGACGGGAATCACACCCGCCTGGTTCACCTTCAGCGGGATGTAGGTGGAGGTTCCTCCGTACGAACGACGACCGATCATGCGCTTCGCGTACTGCACGGGGATGCGGCGCTGCGCCTGCTCGACGAAGACGACCAGGGCGACCATCGCCAGACCCACCATGATGACGGCGCCGAACTCGACCCAGCCGTCCGCGATGTTCCCGGACTTCTTGATCGCCCAGAGGGCGCCCGGGAAGCCGGCCGCGATCGACAGGAACATCAGGATCGACATGCCGTTGCCGATGCCGCGGTCGGTGATCAGCTCGCCCAGCCACATGATCAGGGCGGTGCCCGCGGTCATCGTGATGACCATCGTGACCGTGGTGAAGATCGACTGGTCGGGGACGATGTTGAAGCGGTCGGGGCACTGCTGGAAGAGGCTGCCGGAGCGGGCGGTGGCCACCAGGCCGGTGCCCTGCAGGATCGCGAGCGCCACGGTCAGGTAGCGCGTGTACTGCGTGATCTTCGTCTGGCCGGCCTGGCCCTCCTTCTTGAGGGCTTCCAGGCGCGGGATGACCACGGTGAGCAGCTGCAGGATGATGCTCGCGGTGATGTACGGCATGATGCCGAGCGCGAAGATCGTGAGCTGCAGAAGAGCGCCGCCGCTGAAGAGGTTCACCAGGCCGAAGAGGCCCTGGTTCCCTCCGACCGCCTTGATGCAGGAGTTGACCACCTGGTAGTCGACACCCGGGATCGGGATGTGGGCTCCCAGCCGGAACAGCACCATGATGGCCAGCGTGAACAGCAGCTTCTTGCGCAGGTCGGGCGTCCTGAACGCCCGGGCGAACGCGGTGAGCACGGTGCCTCCTGCGCCCCCCGCTTCTTGGGCGGGAGGTGACGGTGTTGAAAGCTACGAATGGTGGAACTGCAAAACGATCGGGGTTGCCTTACCCGCGTCAGCACACAGGCTCCGCAAGACTAGCCCGGCCCACCTTACCGGCGAGCATCCGTCCCCGGAATGACCAACCGGGGATGCCCCGCACGAAAGTGCGGAACATCCCCGGCTGGATGTGGCATCACACTCAGACGAGCTCGGTGACCGAGCCGCCCGCGGCGGTGATCTTCTCCTTGGCGGAGCCGGAGACCGCGTCGACGGTCACCTGCAGCGCCACGGAGACCTCGCCGGTGCCCAGCACCTTGACGAGCTGGTTCTTCCGCACGGCACCCTTGGCGACCAGATCGGCCACCGTGACCTCGCCACCCTCGGGGTAGAGCGCGGCCAGCTTGTCCAGGTTCACGACCTGGAACTCGGTGCGGAACGGGTTCTTGAAGCCCTTCAGCTTCGGGAGGCGCATGTGGAGGGGCATCTGCCCACCCTCGAAGCGCTCCGGAACCTGGTAGCGGGCCTTCGTGCCCTTGGTACCACGACCGGCCGTCTTGCCCTTGGAGGCCTCACCACGACCGACGCGGGTCTTGGCGGTCTTGGCGCCCGGGGCGGGACGGAGGTTGTGGACCTTCAGCGGAGACTGCTCTCCCATGTCAGTCGACCTCCTCGACCGTGACGAGGTGGCGGACGGTGTGGACCATGCCGCGGATCTCCGGGCGGTCCTCCTTGACCACGACGTCGTTCAGCCGCTTCAGGCCGAGCGAACGCAGGGTGTCACGGTGGTTCTGCTTGCTGCCGATGTAGGACTTGACCTGCGTGACCTTGAGGCGAGCCATTACGCACCCACCCCAGCACGCGCCCGGAGCAGAGCAGCCGGGGCCACGTCCTCGAGCGGCAGGCCACGACGGGCGGCGATCTCCTCGGGGCGCTGCAGGCCCTTCAGAGCCTCCACCGTGGCGTGCACGATGTTGATCGCGTTGTCGGAGCCGAGCGACTTCGACAGCACGTCGTGGATGCCGGCGCACTCCAGGACGGCGCGCACCGGACCACCGGCGATGACACCCGTACCGGGGGAAGCAGGCTTGAGCAGGACGACGCCCGCGGCCTTCTCGCCCTGGATCGGGTGGGGGATGGTGCCCTGGATGCGGGGGACCTTGAAGAAGTGCTTCTTGGCCTCCTCAACGCCCTTGGCGATGGCGGCCGGCACCTCCTTGGCCTTGCCGTAACCGACACCCACGGTGCCGTCACCGTCGCCCACCACGACCAGCGCGGTGAAGCTGAAGCGACGACCACCCTTCACAACCTTGGCGACGCGGTTGATCGCGACGACGCGCTCAACGTACGCGGTCTTCTCGGCGGCAGCTGCGCCGCCGTCACGGCCCTTCCGGTCCCGCCGCTCGCCGCCACCGGCACCGCCACCGCGGCGCTGGGGTCCAGCCATTGGATTACCTCTCTCTGTTTCCGCTAGCTACGGAACCGGCTCAGAAACCGAGCCCGGCTTCGCGGGCGGCGTCGGCAAGGGCAGCGATGCGACCGGCGTACCGGTTGCCACCGCGGTCGAACACGACGGTCCCGACGCCGGCCGCCTTGGCCCGCTCGGCGACCAGCTGGCCGACCTTCTTCGCCTGCTCGGTCTTGTCACCCTCGACACCACGGATCGAGGTGTCCAGGTGCGAGGCCGAGGCCAGGGTGTGGCCCTTCAGGTCGTCGATGACCTGCGCCGTGATGCCCCGGTTGGAACGGGTCACGACCAGGCGCGGACGCACCTCGGTGCCCGAGATCCGCTTGCGGACGCGGATGTGGCGACGCTTCTTGGCAGCGCCCTTGTAAGCGTCGCCCTTGGCGATCTTCACGCCGTATGCCATGGCTTACTTACCAGCCTTTCCGACCTTGCGGCGGATGACTTCGCCCTCGTACTTGACGCCCTTGGCCTTGTACGGGTCGGGCTTCCGCAGCTTGCGGATGTTCGCGGCGACCTCGCCGACCTTCTGCTTGTCGATGCCCTCGACCGAGAACCTGGTGGGGTTCTCGACCTTGAAGGCGATGCCCTCGGGGGCCTCGACGACGATCGGGTGGCTGTAGCCCAGGGCGAACTCCAGGTTGGAGCCCTTCGCCTGGACGCGGTAGCCGACACCGCTGATCTCGAGCTTCTTCACGTAGCCCACGGTCACGCCGGTGATCATGTTCGCCACCAGCGTGCGGGACAGGCCGTGCAGGGCCTTGTTCTGACGCTCGTCGTTCGGACGCGACACCTGAAGGGTGCCGTCCTCGCTCTTGACGATGTCGATCGGCGCGGCAACGGTGTGGGTCAGGGAACCCTTGGGGCCCTTCACCGAGACCGTCCGGCCATCGATGGTGACGTCCACGCCGGCGGGAACCGGGATGGGCAGCCGTCCAATACGCGACATGGCTATACCTCCGTTTCCCGACTACCAGACGTAGGCGAGGACTTCCCCACCCACGCCCTTCTTGTTTGCCTGCTTGTCGGTGAGCAGCCCGTGGGAGGTGGAGATGATCGCCACGCCCAGGCCGCCGAGCACCTTCGGCAGGTTGGTGGACTTTGCATAGACCCGCAGACCGGGCTTGCTGATGCGCTTGATGCCGGCGATCGAGCGCTCGCGGTTCGGACCGAACTTGAGGTCGATGGTGAGGTTCTTGCCGACCTCGGCGTCCTCGACCTTCCAGCCCTGGATGTAGCCCTCCTGCTGGAGGATCTCCGCGATGTGCGACTTGATCTTGCTGAACGGCATGGTGACCTCGTCGTGGTACGCGGAGTTCGCGTTCCGCAGACGCGTCAGCATGTCTGCGATCGGGTCAGTCATGGTCATGTGATGGCCTTAGGCCTCTCTCGCCGGGGTTTCCTATATGCGCCATCCCTCTCCCCCATGAGACTGGGGACGGGTGCGGCGCGGGGACCTACGGCGTAGTAAGACGGTCATGGGCGGCGGGCGCCCAACCCTTCTACCTTACGGTATGCAGGGCCGGGCTCCCGCCACTCATCTGCTTACCGAGAGCCCTGGTGGTTACCAGGAGCTCTTGGTCACGCCCGGCAGCTCACCGCGGTGCGCCATCTCACGAAGGCACACGCGGCACAGGCCGAACTTGCGGTACACGGAGTGCGGACGGCCACAGCGCTGGCAGCGCGTGTAGCCACGCACGCCGAACTTGGGCTTGCGGGCGGCCTTCGCGATAAGAGCCTTCTTCGCCACGGCTCACGCCTCCTTGAACGGGAAGCCGAGGTGACGGAGGAGCGCGCGGCCCTCAGCGTCGTTGGTCGCCGTGGTCACCACGGTGATGTCCATACCCCGGGTGCGGTCGATCTTGTCCTGGTCGATCTCGTGGAACATGACCTGCTCCGTGAGACCGAAGGTGTAGTTGCCACGGCCGTCGAACTGCTTCGGCGACAGACCGCGGAAGTCGCGGATGCGCGGGAGCGCGAGCGACAGCAGACGGTCCAGGAACTCCCACATGCGGTCACCGCGGAGGGTGACGTGGGCGCCGATCGGCTGACCCTCACGCAGCTTGAACTGCGCGATGGACTTCCGGGCCTTGGTGACGGCCGGCTTCTGGCCGGTGATCGTGGTGAGGTCGCGGATCGCGCCCTCGATCAGCTTGGAGTCGCGGGCGGCGTCGCCCACACCCATGTTGACCACGATCTTGGTGAGGCCGGGGATCTGCATGACGTTCTCGTACTGGAACTCGTCACGCATCTTGCCCGCGATCTCCTCGCGGTAGCGCGCCTTCAGACGAGGCGAAGTGGTGGCAGTCATCAGATGTCCTCACCCGTCCGCTTGGCAACGCGGATCTTGTTGCCCTCGTCGTCGAAGCGGTAGCCGACGCGAGTCACGACCTTGTTGCCGTCCTTCTCAACGACCAGCTGGACGTTGGAGACGTGGACGGGCGCCTCGGTCGTGATGATGCCGCCGGTCTTCGAACCGCGAGCGGTCTGGCCGGCCTTGGTGTGCTTCTTGACCCGGTTGACACCCTCGACCAGGACACGGTCCTCAGTGGGGTAGGCCGCGATGACCTTGCCCTGCTTGCCCTTGTCCTTACCGGTGATGACCTGGACCAGGTCGCCCTTCTTGATCTTCATCGGTTACAGCACCTCCGGCGCGAGCGAGACGATCTTCATGAACTTCTTCTCGCGCAGCTCCCGGCCCACGGGGCCGAAGATGCGGGTGCCGCGGGGGTCACCGTCGTTCTTGAGGATGACGGCCGCGTTCTCGTCGAAGCGGATGTACGAACCGTCGGGACGGCGGCGCTCCTTGACGGTGCGCACGACGACCGCCTTGACGACGTCGCCCTTCTTCACGTTGCCACCGGGGATCGCGTCCTTGACGGTGGCGACGATGACGTCACCGATTCCCGCGTAGCGGCGACCGGAGCCACCGAGCACACGGATGCAAAGGATCTCCTTCGCACCCGTGTTGTCGGCGACACGCAGTCGCGACTCCTGCTGGATCACGTCTATCTCCTGATCGTCTGCCGGTTCCCTCCGGGGCGGGCCCGGAGAGCCTGGCGGAACCGTCCTGCGGGGAACCCCCCGCAGGAATTACATGCCGGCCGGGGCCGGGCCGCGCGAACGGGTCGCACGGCCCGGCCGGCCGGGCGGTGTTACTTGGCCTTCTCGAGGATCTCGACGACGCGCCAGCGCTTGCTCGCGGACAGCGGCCGGGTCTCCATGAGGAGGACACGGTCGCCGACGCCCGCGGCGTTCTGCTCGTCGTGCGCCTTGAGCTTGTTGGTACGGCGGATGACCTTGCCGTACAGGGCGTGCTTCACACGGTCCTCGACGGCGACCACGACGGTCTTGTCCATCTTGTCGCTGACCACGAGGCCCTCACGGGTCTTGCGGTCACCGCGCTGCTCGCTGCTCTCAGTCACATTCTTCTCGCTCATCAGGCGCTCTCCACCGTCTCGATGCCGAGCTCACGCTCACGCATGAGGGTGTAGATCCGGGCGATGTCCTTGCGGACAACCTTCAGCCGGGAGTTGTTCTCGAGCTGTCCGGTGGCCGCCTGGAAGCGGAGGTTGAACAGCTCCTCCTTGGCCTCACGCAGCTTGCCGACGAGTTCCTCGTCGCCCAGCTGGCGCAGCTCGGTCGCCTTGGTACCGGCCGCCATTACAGCTCACCTGCCTCGCGCCGGACGATCCGGCACTTCATCGGAAGCTTGTGGGCGGCTCGGGTGAGCGCCTCACGCGCAACCTTCTCGTTCGGGAAGGACAGCTCGAACATCACCCGACCGGGCTTGACGTTCGCGATCCACCACTCCGGGGAACCCTTACCGGAACCCATGCGGGTTTCGGCCGGCTTCTTCGTGAGCGGACGGTCCGGGTAGATGTTGATCCAGACCTTGCCGCCACGGCGGATGTGACGGGTGATGGCGATACGAGCGGACTCGATCTGCCGGTTCGTCACGTACGCGGGGGTGACGGCCTGGATGCCGTACTCACCGAACGCCAGCTCGGTGCCACCCTTGGCCATGCCATCACGCTTCGGGTGGTGCTGCTTACGGTGCTTGACCCGACGGGGGATCAGCATGGGGGTCAGGCCTCCGTTCCGGTGGTCTCCGCAGCCGGAGCCTCAGCGGTGGTCGCCTCGGCCTTGGGGGCCTGGGCGTCACCCTGGGGACGACGGCCACGGCCGCCGCGCTCGCCACCGCGGCGCTGCGGACGGTCGTTGCCACCACCACGGGCCGGGCGGTTGCCGGCACGGGCGGCGGCGTTGTCGGCGCGGACCTCGGCGATGTTCTTGACATTGCCCTTGTAGATCCACACCTTCACGCCGATGCGGCCGAAGGTCGTACGGGCCTCGAAGAAGCCGTAGTCGACGTTGGCGCGCAGGGTGTGCAGCGGGACGCGACCCTCGCGGTAGAACTCCGAGCGGGACATCTCGGCGCCGCCGAGGCGGCCACCGCACTGGATCTTGATGCCCTTGGCGCCGGCCTTCATCGTGCTCTGCATGCTCTTGCGCATGGCACGACGGAAGGAGACGCGGGAGGACAGCTGCTCGGCGACGGCCTGGGCCACCAGCTGAGCGTCCGTCTCCGGGTTCTTGACCTCGAGGATGTTCAGCTGGACCTGCTTGCCGGTCAGCTTCTCCAGGTCGCCCCGGATGCGGTCGGCCTCCGCGCCGCGACGGCCGATGACGATGCCCGGCCGGGCGGTGTGGATGTCGACGCGGACGCGGTCACGGGTGCGCTCGATCTCCACCTTGGAGATGCCGGCCCGCTCCATGCCCTGCGTCATCATCCGGCGGATGGCGACGTCTTCCTTGACGTAGTCCTTGTACAGCTTGTCGGCGTACCAGCGGGACTTGAAGTCCGTGGTGATGCCGAGCCGGAACCCATACGGGTTAACCTTCTGGCCCATTACCGGGTCCCTTCCTTGCTGCTGACGACCACGGTGATGTGGCTGGTCCGCTTGCGGATCCGGTAGGCACGGCCCTGCGCACGCGGACGGAACCGCTTGAGGGTCGGGCCCTCGTCCACAAACGCCTCGCTGATGTACAGCGACTGGGCGTCGGTGTGGTCGTAGTTGTGCGCGGCGTTGGCAATGGCGCTGTCGAGCACCTTGCCCACCGGCACGCTCGCGGCCTGCGGGGCGAAACGCAGGACCGCCTGAGCCTCCGTGGCACTCATGCCACGGATGAGGTCCACCACGCGGCGGGCCTTCATGGGCGTGACGCGGATGTACCGCGCCTGGGCCCTGGCTTCCATGGTTGTCCCTTCGGTGTCTGTCTTCGTCGTCACTGTTCCGCTCCGCAGGTCAGCGACGACGCGACTTGCGGTCGTCCTTCTCGTGGCCGCGGAAGGTGCGGGTCGGCGCGAACTCGCCGAGCTTGTGGCCGACCATCGACTCGGTGACAAACACCGGGACGTGCTTACGGCCGTCGTGCACCGCGATCGTGTGGCCCAGCATCGCCGGGATGATCATCGAGCGGCGGGACCAGGTCTTGATGACGTTGTGGGTACCGGCCTCGTTCTGAACGTCCACCTTCTTGATCAGGTGGTCGTCGACGAAGGGCCCCTTCTTGAGACTGCGCGGCATCTAAACCCGCTCCTAGCGCTTCTTGTTCGTCTTGCGGCGGCGGACGATGTACTTGCTGCTGGCCTTCTTCGGCGAGCGAGTACGACCTTCCTTCTGGCCCCACGGGCTGACCGGGTGGCGACCACCGGAGGTCTTGCCCTCACCACCACCGTGCGGGTGGTCGACGGGGTTCATGGCCACACCGCGGACGGTCGGGCGGACGCCCTTCCAGCGCATACGGCCGGCCTTGCCCCAGTTGATGTTCGACTGCTCGGCGTTGCCGACCTCGCCGATGGTGGCGCGGCAGCGCGCGTCGACCAGCCGGACTTCACCGGAAGGCATGCGAAGGGTGGCCATGGAGCCCTCCTTCGCCAGCAGCTGCACGGAAGAACCCGCGGAACGGGAGATCTTCGCGCCGCCGCCGGGACGCAGCTCGATGGCGTGGACGGTCGTACCCACCGGGATGTAGCGCAGCGGCAGGTTGTTGCCCGGCTTGATGTCGGCGCCAGGGCCGTTCTCGATCCGGTCACCCTGGCTCAGCTTGGCCGGGGCCAGGATGTAGCGCTTCTCGCCGTCCGCGTAGTGGAGCAGCGCGATGCGCGCGGTGCGGTTGGGGTCGTACTCGATGTGCGCGACCTTGGCCGGCACGCCGTCCTTGTCGTGACGACGGAAGTCGATCACGCGGTAGGCGCGCTTGTGGCCACCACCCTGGTGGCGAACGGTCACACGACCGGCGTTGTTACGGCCGCCCTTGCTGTGCAGGGGGCGGACCAGCGACTTCTCCGGCGTGGACCGCGTGATCTCGACGAAGTCGGCGACGCTGGAGCCACGACGGCCCGGGGTCGTCGGCTTGTACTTGCGGATACCCATTTCTCAGTCCTCGGAATATTCCGGACTTCGACACGTTCCGGTCCCCGTTAGGAGACCGGGCCGCCGAAGATGTCGATGCGGTCGCCCTCAGCGAGGGTCACGATGGCGCGCTTGGTGTCCTTGCGCTTGCCGAAACCGGTCTTGGTGCGCTTGCGCTTACCCTGACGGTTGATCGTGTTGACCCCGGTGACCTTGACCGAGAAGACCGCCTCGACGGCCTGCTTGATCTGGGTCTTGTTGGCACGCGGGTCGACGACGAACGTGTACTTGTTCTCGTCCAGCAGCGCGTAGCTCTTCTCGGAGACCACCGGCTTGACCAGGATGTCGCGGTGGTCCGTGAAGGTCTTGCTGGTGATCGCGGTCTGCTCGGCCATCAGGCGTCGCTCCCTTCGGTCTCGGCGGCGCCGTTACCGGTGAAGCGGTCGAAGGCGGCCTTGGTGAAGACCACGTCGTCGGAGACGAGCACGTCGTACGTGTTCAGCTGGCCGGCCTCCAGGATGTGGACCTGGGGCAGGTTGCGGGCGGAGAGCCACGCGACCTCTTCGGCGCGGTCGGCGACGAGCAGCACGTTCTTGCGGTCGCTGATCTTGCCCAGCAGCGTCTTGGCGGCCTTCGTCGACGGGGACTCGCCCTCGATGACGCCGGTCACGACGTGGATGCGGTTGTGACGAGCCCGGTCGGTGAGGGCACCGCGCAGGGCGGCGGCCTTCATCTTCTTCGGGGTCCGCTGCGAGTAGTCACGCGGCACGGGACCGTGCACGACGCCACCACCGGCGAACTGCGGGGCGCGGGTCGAACCCTGACGGGCGCGGCCGGTGCCCTTCTGGCGGTACGGCTTCTTGCCGCCACCGCGGACCTCGCCACGCGTCTTGACCTTGTGCGTGCCCTGACGGGCAGCGGCCAGCTGCGCCACGACGACCTGGTGGATCAGCGGGATGCTGACCTTGGCGTCGAAGATCTCGGCGGGGAGCTCTACGGTCCCGGCCTTGTCGCCGGCGGGCGACAGAATGTCAATGGTGCTCATATCCTCAGGCCCCCTTGGCCGCGGTGCGGACCAGGACGAGGCCGCCGTTCGGACCGGGAACCGCGCCCTTGATGAGCAGCAGGCCCTTCTCCGCGTCAACGGCGTGAACGGTCAGGTTCTGGGTGGTCACCCGCTCGTTGCCCATGCGGCCCGCCATGCGCAGACCCTTGAACACACGGCCCGGGGTGGCGCAGCCACCGATGGAGCCGGGAGAGCGGTGCTTGCGCTGGGTGCCGTGTCCGGCGCCGAGGCCCTTGAAGTTGTGACGCTTCATGACACCGGCGAAGCCCTTGCCCTTGCTCTTGCCGGTGACGTCCACCTTCACGCCGGCCTCGAACACCTCAGCGGTGATCTCCTGGCCCAGGGTGTACTCGGCGGCGTCCGCGGTGCGGAGCTCCACCAGGTGGCGACGGGGGGTCACGTCGGCCTTGGCGAAGTGGCCCTTGAGGGGCTTGTTCACCTTGCGCGGGTCGATCTCGCCGAAGGCGATCTGGACCGACTCGTAACCGTCGACGTCGTTCGTGCGGACCTGGGTCACGACGTTCGGGCCGGCCTTGACCACGGTCACCGGGACGACACGGTTGTTCTCGTCCCAGACCTGGGTCATGCCGAGCTTCTCGCCCAGGATGCCCTTGATCTGCTTAGCCATCTGTTCCGCGCCTCTCAGAGCTTGATCTCGATGTCGACGCCGGCCGGAAGGTCCAGGCGCATCAACGAGTCAACGGTCTTGGGCGTCGGGTCGAGGATGTCGATCAGGCGCTTGTGCGTGCGCATCTCGAAGTGCTCGCGCGAGTCCTTGTACTTGTGCGGCGACTTGATGACGCAGTACACGTTCTTCTCAGTGGGCAGCGGCACCGGGCCCGCGACCTGCGCACCAGTACGCGTCACCGTCTCGACGATCTTCTTCGCCGAGGAGTCGATGACCTCGTGGTCGTAGGCCTTGAGCCGGATGCGGATCTTCTGTCCCGCCATGGCTACTTCGTAGTCCTGTCTGCTAGTGAACGCTCTGGAACTCGGTGGTTCGACCGTCTTCTCCGACCCACGTGGTCGGGCGTGTCGCTTCCCTTCCCTTAAATCTCCGCATGGCGGAGACCCTCAGGGAGGGGATACGTGGGAGAAGACACCCACCGAGCACCTGGCGAGCACCCCGCTGACGCTTCCCGGAAGATTCCCGTACGTCCGTCCCGCGAGGGACGACGAGTACTGTGGGACTCGCTTCCGGTCCTCCCGACGGGAGGCGCGCAGCATCGGCGCTCGACCGAGCAACCCGGCTAGTCTGCCATACCGGACGCGTCGGACGCCAATCGGGGCGCAGTACCTTACCCCCCGCCCCCGTTCCTCCAAACCCGGGTCACAGTCCGGATGTGTAGACCAGCAGCCGCGGGGTGCCCGCCGGGGCGTCGACCGGGACGCCGGGGGTGGCGTTGGCCAGCAGCCAGGCGGCGAGGGAGGGCGTGGAGGCGTCCCCGAAGGTGTCCTTGTAGAGCGCCGCCACCCCGGTCACGTGCGGTGCGGCCATCGAGGTGCCGCTCATGCGGACCAGGCCGCCGCCCATGGCCGCGGAGGTGATCCCCGTGCCGGGGGCACTGAGGTCCACGCAGCCGCCCCAGTTGCTGAACGACGCCTTGTGGTCGCTCTCGTCGGTCGCCGCGACGGTGAACGCGCCGGGCGCCCCGGCCGGGGAGACCTCGCAGGCGTCCTCGTCGGAGTTGCCCGCGGCGACGACCGGGAAGACGCCCGCGGCGGCCAGGCCCTCCACCGCGCGGTCGGCCGTCTCGCTGCGCGCGCCGCCGGTCGACAGGTTGGCGACCGCCGGCTTCAGCGCGTGCTCGGCCACCCAGTTCATCCCGGCGACCACCGTGGCCACCGAACCGCGCCCGTCGCAGCCCAGCACCCGCACCGAGACCAGCTTCGTCGCCCGGGCGACCCCGGTGGTGGCGCCGCCGACCGTCCCCGCGACGTGCGTGCCGTGCCCGTTGCAGTCGGCGCCGTTCCCGCCGTCCCCCACCGCGTCGAACCCCGGCACCGCCCGCCCGCCGAACTCCGCGTGCCCGAAGTCGATGCCCGTGTCGATCACGTACGAGGTGACCTTGGCTCCCGTCGCCCGCACGCCGAAGGCGGCGCCGTCGCGGGCCCGGCTGCCGATCCGGGCCAGGCCCCAGGACACCTCGGCGGCGGCCGCGGCCGTCTGCGTGTCCGGCTTCGGCGCCGCGACCTCGGCGTCCTGCTCCACGGTCTCCACCCCCGGCACCGCGCGCAGCCGGGAGACCTGTCCGTCGGTCAGCCGGGCGGCGAAGCCCACCAGCGCGCTGGTGAACGTGAACATCGCCCGCGCCTCGACGCTGCGCAGCACCGAGCCCGGGTCGGTGCCCGGCCGCAGCATCACCAGGTACTGCCCGGTGATGCCGCCGTGCGCCGCCATCCGCAGCGGGGCCCCGGGCGGCTCCGGCGCCGCGGCGGCCCCGCCGAGGGCGGGCAGGACGGCCGTCAGGACGGCGGCGACGACCACTGCCCGGCGCTGGGACAGGCGCATGGCGGGGCTCCTCGGAGGACTCGTACGGGTGTGCACCGAACGTCACAAGTCGTAACACCGAGTGCTCGGGCCCTGCTCGCGCAGCGCGCCAATCGGGCGAGCGGGCACGGCGGTCCGCCGTCACGCGGACACGGCATCACGCGGACACGCCGTCACGCCGCCGCGTCAGGTGTCGCCCCGGTGACGTAGCGCGTCGCCCGAGTGGCGCACGCCGCAGGGGCGTCCGGCAACCTCGCGGACGGAACGGCCCTCTAGCCGGGCGTGAAGATCGTTGCCACCCGCCGGCGCCTCCTCTCCGCCGCCGCCGCCCTCTCCGCCGGCACCGCGGCCGCCGCCGTGGGCGGCTGCGCCCGGCCCGGGACCGCCGCGACCGGTCCGGCGCCCGGACCCCTGGCGTTCCGCGCCGTACCCGCCCGGGCACGGCTGCTGCAGGTGCTGGCGCACCCCGACGACGAGCTGTACTTCATGAACCCGGACACCGTGCAGCTCGTCGAGGCGGGCGTCCCCGTGGTGTCGGTCTACGTCACCGCGGGCGAGGCGCACGGCGTCAACCGCCCACCGGGGCAACCCCGTCCGGCCCCCGACAAGGCCGCCTACTCCGCCGCCCGCCACCAGGGACTGCGGCAGGCCTACGCCGCGATGCTCGGCACCGACGTCTTCACGCCCTGGCGGCGCGGCACCACACGGCTCGCCCACGGCCTCACCGCCGAGGTCGACACGCTGCGGGTGCGCGGCCGCGAGGCGGTGCTGGTCTTCCTCAACCTCGCCATGCACGGCACGACCGTCAGGGTCGGGCTGCCGCAGCTGTGGCAACTGCCCGGCATGACGCTGCCGACCTTCACCTCGGCGGGCTCACCGAACGCCACCAGGGGCACCTACACCCACGAGCTCCTGGTGGACGTGCTCGCCGGCCTGCTGCGCCGCCACCGGCCCACCGTCGTCCACACGCTCGACCCCGACCCGGACCTGGAGGCCAACGAGGCCACCTGGCGACGGGACATCGAGCAACTCGGCTACAGCGACCACTGGGACCACACCGCGACCGCGCTGTTCACGTGGAAGGCGATCGCCCGGTACGCCGACACCGTGGCCCGCGAGGAAGGCGTCGCGCCCGCCTTCCTGACGACGGCCTACCGCGGCTACTACAACCGCCACTGGCCCCACAACCTCCCGCCCGCGCTGCTGCGCCGCAAGGCCGGCTACCTCGCCCCGTACGGCGGCGCCCCGGACTGGCCGTGCGGCGACCCCTCCGGCTGCGGCGACTACCAGGTCGGCCTGGGCAGGCCGTTGACCAACCGCAAGGGCTGGGTGCGCAGCACCCACTACCGGCACCCCGGCACCCGCCTCGTGCCGGGCACGGACGCGCGGGGGCGGCTGGTCGCCCACGGCGTGCTCGGCACCCGGGCGGTGCGCTGGCGCGAGACCGCCCCCGGCAGCGGGCGCTGGGGCCCGCCGCGGGACCTGGGCGGCGGACCGCTCGCCCCCGCGCTGAGCGTCGTCACCGACCCGGTGGGCGGCGGGCCGCTGCTGTTCGCGCTGCGCTTCGCCTCGCTGGAGAGCGACCGGGCGGCCGACACCCGGGACGTGGTGGTGCTGGAGGGGGGCCGCGACTGGCAGGGGCTCGGCTGCCCCGAGGACGACCCGGACCGGGGCCGCAGGATCGGCGTGCCCGTCGCGGTGGCGGCGCCGGACGGCCGGGTGCACCTGTTCGTGCGCAACGCCGCCAAGGGCCTGAGCACCCGCGTGCGGGACCCGGAAGGCGGCTGGACCGGCTGGCGGGACCTGGGCGGCGGCGAGGTGCAGGACGGGCTGAGCGCGGTCGTGGACCGCGAGGGGCGGGTGCATGTGTTCGCCGCCGGACGCACCGCCGTCCACCACTGGTCCCAGGACGCGCCGGGCCGGCCGCTCGTCTGCCGGGCGCTGACCGCGCTGCCGGTTTCCGCCGATCCCCCGGCCGCCGCGGCGGAGCCCGACGGCTCCCTGTCGCTGGTCTACCGGCCGCCCGCGAGCGACGAACTCCTCGTCCACCGGCTGGGCCTCGTCCGGGCGGCGCTCGGGCCGGACCGCTCCCGGCACTTCGACGGCTACGGCCCCCTCGCCCTGGCCCACGGGCTGCTCGCCGGCCGCGCCGGCGACGGCACCGTCCACGTCGCCGGCCTCGCGCACCCGGCCGCCGCGGCCCGCCCGGGCGCCCCCGGGTACGGGTTCCCGGCGCTGCACACCGGCCCCGGGGACCGGCCGGCCGTCGTGGGCTTCGGTACGGACGCGACGCCCTGGATCTGGCGGCCGCGACTGCGCACCCCGGTGTGAGGACCCGTCCCGCCCCGTCCCCGGAACGACGGCGAGGGCCCCGGCCCACCGCGTGAACGGTGGGCCGGGGCCCTCGTACGGCTCGCCTACGGCAAGCGGCAGATCGCCGGGATCCTTACTTGAGGATCTTGGTGACCTGGCCGGCGCCGACGGTCCGGCCACCCTCGCGGATGGCGAACTTGAGGCCCTCCTCCATGGCGATCGGCTGGATCAGCGCGACCGTCATGGCGGTGTTGTCGCCCGGCATGACCATCTCGGTGCCCTCGGGGAGGGTCACGACGCCGGTCACGTCCGTGGTACGGAAGTAGAACTGCGGGCGGTAGTTGTTGAAGAACGGGGTGTGACGACCACCCTCGTCCTTCGACAGGATGTAGGCCTGGGCCTCGAAGTCGGTGTGCGGCGTGACCGAACCCGGCTTGATGATGACCTGGCCGCGCTCGACGTCCTCGCGCTTGATGCCGCGGAGCAGCAGACCGACGTTCTCACCGGCCTGGCCCTCGTCGAGCAGCTTGCGGAACATCTCGATGCCGGTGACCGTGGTGGTGGTCTTCTCGGTCTTGATGCCGATGATGTCGACGGTCTCGTTGACCTTGAGGATGCCGCGCTCGATACGACCGGTGACGACGGTGCCACGACCGGTGATCGTGAAGACGTCCTCGATCGGCATCAGGAACGGCTTGTCGACGTCGCGCTCCGGGGTGGGAACGGCCTCGTCCACGGCCTTCATCAGGCCGAGGAGCTTCTCGCCCCACTCCTTGTCGCCCTCCAGCGCCTTCAGCGCGGAGACGCGGACGACCGGCAGGTCGTCGCCCGGGAACTCGTACTCGGAGAGCAGCTCACGGACCTCGAGCTCGACGAGCTCCAGGATCTCCTCGTCGTCCACCATGTCGGCCTTGTTCAGGGCGACGACGATGTACGGAACGCCGACCTGGCGGGCCAGGAGCACGTGCTCCTTGGTCTGCGGCATCGGGCCGTCGGTGGCGGCGACCACGAGGATGGCGCCGTCCATCTGCGCGGCACCGGTGATCATGTTCTTGATGTAGTCCGCGTGACCGGGGCAGTCGACGTGGGCGTAGTGGCGCGCCTCGGTCTGGTACTCGACGTGCGCGATGGAGATGGTGATACCGCGCTGGCGCTCCTCGGGAGCCTTGTCGATCTGGTCGAAGGCCGAGGCCTCGTTCAGGTCCGGGTACGCGTCGTGCAGCACCTTGGTAATGGCGGCCGTGAGGGTCGTCTTACCGTGGTCGATGTGACCGATGGTGCCGATGTTGACGTGCGGCTTAGTCCGCTCGAACTTCGCCTTCGCCACTGGGGTCCTCCTGTGGAGTTGCTGTACGCCTTACTTCATCGGCGCCAGGGTGATCTTTGCTGGGTTACGGGCGGCCGGGGCATCCGACGCTCCCCTTGCGGTTCGCGGCGGAATGCCCCCAAGCCTCCCGGTCAAGCCTAGTGCGGGAACAACTGCTGGGTTACTCGCCCTTGGCCTTCGCGATGATCTCCTCGGCGACGTTCTTGGGAACCTCGGCGTAGGAGTCGAACTGCATCGAGTAGCTCGCGCGACCCGACGTCTTGCTGCGGAGGTCGCCGACGTAGCCGAACATCTCCGACAGCGGCACCAGGCCCTTGACGACCCGGGCGCCACTGCGCTCCTCCATGGCCTGGATCTGGCCACGGCGGGAGTTGAGGTCGCCGATGACGTCGCCCATGGACTCCTCGGGCGTGGTGACCTCGACGGCCATCATCGGCTCGAGGAGGACGGGGCTCGCCTTGCGGGCGCCCTCCTTGAAGGCCTGCGAACCGGCGATCTTGAACGCCAGCTCGGAGGAGTCGACCTCGTGGTAGCCACCGTCGAGAAGGGTGACGCGGACGCCGACCATCTCGTAGCCGGCCAGGATGCCGAACTTCATGGCCTCCTGGGCACCGGAGTCCACCGACGGGATGTACTCGCGGGGGATGCGGCCACCGGTGACCTTGTTGACGAACTCGTAGGAGGCGTCTCCGCCCTCCAGCGGCTCCAGCGCGATCTGCACCTTCGCGAACTGGCCGGTACCGCCGGTCTGCTTCTTGTGCGTGTAGTCGATCCGCTCGACCGCCTTGCGGATGGTCTCGCGGTAGGCGACCTGGGGCTTGCCCACGTTCGCCTCGACCTTGAACTCGCGCTTCATGCGGTCGACCAGCACCTCGAGGTGCAGTTCGCCCATGCCGCCGATGATCGTCTGGCCGGTCTCCTCGTCCGAGTGGACCTGGAAGGAGGGGTCCTCCTCCGAGAGACGCTGGATGGCGACACCCAGCTTCTCCTGGTCGCCCTTGGACTTGGGCTCGATCGCGACCTGGATGACCGGCGCCGGGAAGTCCATGGACTCCAGGATCACCGGGTTCTTGTCGTCGGACAGCGTCTCACCGGTGGTGGTCTGCTTCAGGCCCATCACGGCGACGATGTCGCCGGCGCCCACCGACTCGATCTCCTCACGCTTGTTCGCGTGCATGCGGTAGATCTTGCCGATGCGCTCCTTCTTGCCCTTGACGGAGTTCAGCACGGAACTGCCGGACTCCAGGCGGCCCGAGTACACCCGGACGAAGGTGAGCTTGCCGAGGTGCGGGTCGCTCATGATCTTGAACGCGAGGCCGGAGAAGGGCTCGTCGTCCGACGGCTTGCGCTTGATGATCTGCTCGGCGTCGCCGACGGCGTGGCCCTCGATGGCCTCGACGTCCAGCGGTGACGGCAGGTAGCGCACGACCGCGTCGAGCAGGGGCTGGACGCCCTTGTTCTTGAACGCGGTGCCGCAGAACACCGGGGTGACGGTGACGGAGCCCGCGCCGCCCTTGGAGGCGAGGGTGATGCGGCGGATGGCCGCCATCAGCTGCTCCTGGCTGGGCTCGGTGCCCTCCAGGTACAGCTCCATCATCTCTTCGTCGTTCTCCGCGACGGCCTCGAGCAGCTTGCCGCGCCACTCGTCGGCGGCCTCGGTGTGGGTCTCCGGGATGTCGACGATGTCGTACATCTCGCCCTTGGTGGCCTCGGCGGACCAGACGAGGGCCTTCATCTGGACGAGGTCGACCACGCCCTTGAAGTCGGCCTCGGCACCGATCGGCAGCTGCATGACCAGCGGAACCGCACCGAGGCGGTCCACGATCATGTCGACGCAGCGGTGGAACTCGGCGCCGGTGCGGTCGAGCTTGTTGACGAAGCAGATGCGCGGCACACCGTAGCGGTCCGCCTGACGCCAGACGGTCTCGGACTGCGGCTCGACACCGGCGACACCGTCGAACACCGTCACGGCACCGTCGAGCACGCGCAGCGAGCGCTCCACCTCGACGGTGAAGTCGACGTGACCCGGCGTGTCGATGATGTTGATGGTGTGGTCGACGTTCTCCAGCGGCCAGTGGCAGGTCGTCGCGGCCGACGTGATCGTGATGCCGCGCTCCTGCTCCTGCTCCATCCAGTCCATGGTGGCAGCGCCGTCGTGGACTTCGCCGATCTTGTACGAGACACCGGTGTAGAACAGGATCCGCTCGGTGGTCGTCGTCTTGCCCGCGTCGATGTGGGCCATGATCCCGATGTTGCGGACCCTGGCCAGGTCAAGTGAAGTGGTAGCCATAAGGCTTCAGTCTTCTCTCGGTTCTCTCGATGGGGGCGCGGACTACCAGCGGTAGTGCGCGAAGGCCTTGTTGGACTCGGCCATCTTGTGGGTGTCCTCGCGACGCTTGACCGCGGCGCCCAGACCGTTGCTGGCGTCCATCAGCTCGTTCATCAGACGCTCGGTCATGGTCTTCTCGCGGCGGGCGCGGGAGTAACCCACCAGCCAGCGCAGCGCCAGGGTGTTGGCACGGCCGGGGCGGACCTCGATCGGCACCTGGTAGGTCGCGCCACCGACACGGCGGGACTTGACCTCCAGGGAGGGCTTGACGTTCTCCAGGGCGCGCTTGAGCGTGATGACCGGGTCCTGCCCGGTCTTCTCGCGCAGGCCCTCGAGGGCGCCGTACACGATGCGCTCGGCGGTGGAGCGCTTGCCGTGCAGCAGGATCTTGTTGACGAGCGACGTCACCAGAGGAGAACCGTAGACCGGGTCGATGATGACCGGGCGCTTCGGGGCGGGGCCCTTACGAGGCATTCTTACTTCTCCTTCTTGGCGCCGTAGCGGCTGCGGGCCTGCTTGCGGTTCTTGACACCCTGGGTGTCGAGCGAGCCGCGGATGATCTTGTAGCGAACACCCGGCAGGTCCTTCACACGGCCACCACGCACGAGCACGATGGAGTGCTCCTGCAGGTTGTGACCCTCACCCGGGATGTAAGCGGTGACCTCGATGCCGCTGGTCAGTCGCACACGAGCGACCTTACGCAGGGCAGAGTTCGGCTTCTTCGGGGTGGTCGTGTAGACGCGCGTGCAGACGCCGCGGCGCTGGGGCGAGCCCTTCAGCGCGGGCGTCTTGTTCTTCTCGACCTTGTCCTGCCGGCCCTTTCGGACCAGCTGCTGGATCGTAGGCACCGTTTCTCCGGTTTCTGTGTGCCGACTCGATACTTCTAACCTGGGGTTTCAGCGGCTCACGCCGACCCACGCGGTCGGGTGTGTCGCGCACCTCATACGATTTCCGCCGAAGCGAAAATGCGTATTTGTCGGCGTATCGGCCTCGGTGTCCCGTACGGACAAGTGCACGCACGAGAACCCGGGCACACCCCAGGCACAAGGTCAGAGCGTACCCAGCGCTCAGCCTTCGGTCAAAACATATGGTCTCGGCCAATGCCGCACCCTCCCGCCGGGCCCCTCCGGGGCTCGCGTGAACGCACTCAGCCGTGACTGACCGCCACTACCACCATAACGACGATCGCGGTGATCGCGACCGTGAACGCGGTCAGAAGGTATCCCATCACCAGACCGCACACCGCGAGCGCGTCGCCCCGCTCACCCGTGCGCCGGATCTCCCGCCGCGCCATGTGCCCCAGCACCACGGCCGGTATCCCCGGGACCAGCAGCCCGAACATCCCCACCGCGCCGCAGACCAGCGAGGCGACCGCCTTGGCGTTGACGGGCGGCGGCGGCGTGGGCAGCCGGCGGGGACGCGGGATGTCCGCGGTGAGGCCGTACAGCTCCTGGAAGGTCACCGCCTGGTAGGCCAGCCCGACCCGGTCCTCGAACTCCGGCTGGGTCAACCGGCCTTCGGCGAACGCCACCTTGAGCACGTCCACCGTACGCTCACGATCATCGTTGGCAGCCCGCATCGCTCCATTATGCCCGGAAAACCACGTTCCGAGGGTGTCCCGTCGCACGGTCGGCCGGACCGTGCCGCCCCTCCCCGGCCGGACCGCCCCACAGGCCCTTCAGGGAAGGCGGAAAGCCACTGGGCGGCCACCCCCGAAGGGATGACCGCCCAGCGGCTTCGAGCGGACGACTCAGCCGTTGTACGGGCCGTAGTCGTAGTCCTCCAGCGGGACGGCCTGGCCGGAGCCGGTGCCGAACGGGCTGTAGTCGATGTCGTCGTAGCCGACGGCCGAGTACATCGCGGCCTTGGCCTCCTCGGTCGGCTCGACCCGGATGTTGCGGTAGCGGGACAGACCCGTACCGGCCGGGATGAGCTTGCCGATGATGACGTTCTCCTTGAGGCCCAGCAGGGAGTCGGACTTGGCGTGGATCGCCGCGTCCGTCAGGACCCTGGTCGTCTCCTGGAAGGAGGCGGCCGACAGCCAGGACTCGGTGGCCAGCGAGGCCTTGGTGATACCCATCAGCTGCGGACGGCCGGAGGCCGGGTGGCCACCCTCCGCCACGACCCGACGGTTCTCGGTCTCGAAGCGGCCGCGCTCGACCAGCTCGCCCGGCAGCAGCTCCGCGTCGCCGGACTCGATGATCGTCACCCGGCGGAGCATCTGCCGGATGATGATCTCGATGTGCTTGTCGTGGATCGACACGCCCTGCGAGTTGTAGACCTTCTGGACTTCCCCGACCAGGTGGACCTGGACGGCCCGCTGACCCAGGATGCGCAGCACGTCGTGCGGGTTGGTGGCACCCACGGTCAGCTTCTCGCCGACCTCGACGTGGTCGCCCTCGCCGACCATCAGACGGGCACGCTTGGAGATCGGGTAGGCGATCTCCTCGGCACCGTCGTCCGGGGTGATGACGATCTTCTTGGTCTTCTCGGTCTCCTCGATCCGGATGCGGCCGGCCGCCTCCGAGATCGGGGCGACACCCTTGGGGGTACGCGCCTCGAAGAGCTCGACGACACGCGGCAGACCCTGGGTGATGTCGTCACCGGCCACACCACCGGTGTGGAAGGTGCGCATCGTCAGCTGGGTGCCGGGCTCACCGATGGACTGGGCGGCGATGATGCCAACCGCCTCGCCGATGTCCACCAGCTTGCCGGTCGCGAGCGAACGGCCGTAGCACATCGCGCAGGTGCCCACCGCGGACTCGCAGGTCAGGACCGAGCGGGTCTTGACCTCCTCGACGCCGTTGTGGATGAGCTGCTCGATGAGCACGTCGCCCAGGTCGGTACCGGCCGTGGCCAGCACCTTGCCGTCGACCACGACGTCCTCCGCGAGACAGCGCGCGTACACGCTGGTCTCGACGTCCTCCGTCTTGCGCAGCGAACCGTCCTCGGCACGCTCGGCGATCGCCAGCTTGAGGCCGCGCTCGGTGCCGCAGTCCTCCTCGCGGATGATGACGTCCTGGGAGACGTCGACCAGACGACGCGTCAGGTAACCGGAGTCGGCGGTACGCAGGGCGGTGTCCGCGAGACCCTTACGGGCACCGTGGGTGGAGATGAAGTACTCCAGCACGGTGAGACCCTCACGGAACGACGCCTTGATGGGCCGCGGGATGGTCTCGTTCTTCGCGTTGGACACCAGGCCACGCATACCCGCGATCTGACGCATCTGCATCATGTTTCCGCGGGCACCCGAGTCGACCATCATGAAGATCGGGTTGGTCTTCGGGAAGTTCGCGTTCATCGCCTCGGCGACCTCGTTGGTCGCCTTGGTCCAGATCGCGATCAGCTCCTGCGTGCGCTCGTCCTTGGTGATCAGACCGCGCTCGTACTGCTTCTGGACCTTCTCGTCCTGTGCCTCGTAGCCCGCGATGATGGCCTTCTTGGCCTCGGGCACGACCACGTCGGAGATGGCCACGGTGACACCGGAACGGGTCGCCCAGTGGAAACCGGACGCCTTCAGGTTGTCGAGCGTCGCCGCCACGATGACCTTCGGGTAGCGCTCGGCGAGGTCGTTGACGATCTCGGAGAGCTGCTTCTTGCCGACCGGGTAGTCCACGAACGGGTAGTCCTCGGGCAGCAGCTCGTTGAAGAGCGCACGGCCCAGGGTCGTGTTCAGCCGGAAGGAGTCACCGAGCTGCCAGGGCTCCTCGCCCTCGACGTCCGCCGGCGGGGTCCAGCCACGCGGCGGGACGGTCCCGATCGGGAACCGGATGTCGATCCTCGACTGCAGCGAGAGCTCGCGCGCGTCGAAGGCCATGATCGCCTCGGCGGTCGAGCCGAACGCCCGGCCCTCGCCCCGGAGCTCGCGCTCCTCCGCGTCCGTGGTGAGGAAGAACAGACCCAGGACCATGTCCTGCGTCGGCATCGTCACCGGACGGCCGTCGGCGGGCTTGAGGATGTTGTTCGAGGACAGCATCAGGATGCGGGCCTCGGCCTGCGCCTCCGCGGACAGCGGCAGGTGCACGGCCATCTGGTCGCCGTCGAAGTCCGCGTTGAACGCGGTGCAGACGAGCGGGTGGATCTGGATGGCCTTGCCCTCGACCAGCTGCGGCTCGAAGGCCTGGATGCCCAGGCGGTGCAGGGTCGGCGCACGGTTCAGCAGCACCGGGTGCTCGGCGATGACCTCTTCGAGCACGTCGTACACGACCGTGCGGCCGCGCTCGACCATGCGCTTGGCCGACTTGATGTTCTGCGCGTGGTTGAGGTCCACCAGGCGCTTCATCACGAACGGCTTGAAGAGCTCCAGCGCCATGGCCTTCGGCAGACCGCACTGGTGCAGCTTGAGCTGCGGGCCGACGACGATGACCGAACGGGCCGAGTAGTCGACGCGCTTGCCGAGCAGGTTCTGACGGAACCGGCCCTGCTTGCCCTTGAGCATGTCGGACAGCGACTTCAGCGGACGGTTGCCGGGGCCCGTGACCGGGCGACCACGACGGCCGTTGTCGAAGAGCGCGTCCACGGCCTCCTGGAGCATGCGCTTCTCGTTGTTCACGATGATCTCGGGGGCACCGAGGTCGAGGAGGCGCTTGAGGCGGTTGTTGCGGTTGATGACGCGGCGGTACAGGTCGTTCAGGTCGGAGGTCGCGAAGCGGCCACCGTCCAGCTGCACCATCGGACGCAGGTCCGGCGGGATCACCGGGACGCAGTCCAGCACCATGCCCTGGGGCTTGTTGGTGGTCTGCAGGAAGGCGGAGACGACCTTGAGGCGCTTGAGCGCACGGGTCTTCTTCTGGCCCTTGCCGGTACGGATGATCTCGCGGAGCTTGGCGGCCTCCTCGTCCAGGTCGAAGGACTCCAGGCGCTTCTGCAGCGCCGCGGCACCCATCGAACCCTGGAAGTAGGTGCCGAAGCGCTCCCGCAGCTCGCGGTAGAGCAGCTCGTCACCCTCCAGGTCCTGGACCTTGAGGTTCTTGAAGCGGGACCACACCTCGTCGAGCCGGTCGAGCTCGCGCTGGGCACGGTCGCGCAGCTGCTTCATCTCACGCTCGGCGCCCTCGCGCACCTTGCGGCGCACGTCGGACTTGGCGCCCTCGGCCTCCAGCTCGCCGAGGTCGGCCTCGAGCTTCTTCTGCCGGGACTCGATGTCCGCGTCACGGCGCTGCTCGATCTGCTGGCGCTCGACGGAGACCTGGGCCTCCAGCGAGGACAGGTCGCGCGTGCGCCGCTCGTCGTCCACCCACGTGATCATGTAGGCGGCGAAGTAGATGACCTTCTCGAGGTCCTTCGGGGCGAGGTCGAGCAGGTAGCCCAGCCGCGACGGAACGCCCTTGAAGTACCAGATGTGGGTCACGGGAGCGGCCAGCTCGATGTGGCCCATCCGCTCACGACGCACCTTGGCGCGAGTGACCTCGACGCCGCAGCGCTCGCAGATGATGCCCTTGAAGCGGACACGCTTGTACTTGCCGCAGTAGCACTCCCAGTCCCGGGTGGGGCCGAAGATCTTCTCGCAGAAGAGTCCGTCCTTCTCGGGCTTCAGGGTGCGGTAGTTGATGGTCTCAGGCTTCTTGACCTCGCCGTGGGACCACTGCCGGATGTCGTCCGCGGTCGCAAGGCCGATCCGCAGCTCGTCGAAGAAGTTGACGTCGAGCACTTTGTCGTCAATCCCTCTTTCGGGGTCGAAAGTCAAACATGTCTGAACGGTCCGGGGGAGGCGGGGAGCCGCTCACTGGCGGCTCCCCGGCCGGCCCGTCAGACCTCTTCGACGCTGCTCGGCTCGCGCCGGGACAGGTCGATTCCGAGCTCCTCCGCCGCGCGGAAGACGTCCTCGTCCGTGTCGCGCATCTCGATGGACATGCCGTCCGAGGACAGCACCTCCACGTTGAGGCAGAGCGACTGCATTTCCTTGATGAGCACCTTGAAGGACTCGGGAATGCCCGGCTCGGGGATGTTCTCGCCCTTGACGATCGCCTCGTAGACCTTCACGCGGCCCAGGACGTCGTCGGACTTGATGGTGAGGAGTTCCTGCAGCGCGTAGGCCGCGCCGTACGCCTCAAGGGCCCACACCTCCATCTCACCGAAGCGCTGACCACCGAACTGCGCCTTACCACCCAGCGGCTGCTGGGTGATCATCGAGTACGGACCGGTGGAACGGGCGTGCAGCTTGTCGTCCACCAGGTGGTGCAGCTTGAGGATGTACATGTAGCCGACCGAGATCGGGTCCGGGAACGGCTCGCCGGAGCGGCCGTCGAAGAGCCGGGCCTTGCCGGAGGGCAGCACCATGCGCCGGCCGTCGCGGTTCGGGATCGTGGCCTCGAAGAGACCGGCGATCTCGTCCTCGCGGGCACCGTCGAACACCGGGGTGGCGACGTTGGTGCCGGGAGCGACCTGGTCGGCACCGATGGCCGCCAGGCGGCGCGCCCACTCGTCGCCGAGGCCGGAGACGTCCCAGCCCTGCGCGGCGAGCCAGCCGAGGTGGATCTCCAGGACCTGTCCCGGGTTCATCCGGGACGGGACGCCCAGCGGGTTGAGGATGATGTCGACCGGGGTGCCGTCCTCCAGGAACGGCATGTCCTCGATCGGCAGGATCTTGGAGATGACGCCCTTGTTGCCGTGACGGCCGGCGAGCTTGTCACCGTCGGTGATCTTGCGCTTCTGCGCCACGTAGACGCGGACCAGCTGGTTCACGCCCGGCGGCAGCTCGTCGCCCTCCTCGCGGTCGAAGACGCGCACGCCGATGACCTTGCCGGTCTCGCCGTGCGGCACCTTCAGCGAGGTGTCACGGACCTCACGGGCCTTCTCGCCGAAGATCGCGCGCAGCAGGCGCTCCTCCGGGGTCAGCTCGGTCTCGCCCTTCGGGGTGACCTTGCCGACCAGGATGTCGCCGGCGACGACCTCGGCGCCGATGCGGATGATGCCGCGCTCGTCGAGGTCGGCCAGGACCTCCTCGGAGACGTTCGGGATGTCCCGGGTGATCTCCTCGGGGCCGAGCTTGGTGTCACGGGCGTCGACCTCGTGCTCCTCGATGTGGATCGAGGAGAGGACGTCGTCCTGCACCAGGCGCTGGCTGAGGATGATCGCGTCCTCGTAGTTGTGGCCCTCCCACGGCATGAACGCCACCAGGAGGTTCTTGCCGAGCGCCATCTCACCGCGCTCGGTGGACGGGCCGTCGGCGAGCACCTGGCCGGCGATCACGCGGGCGCCCTCGTCCACGACGACCTTCTGGTTGAAGGACGTGCCCTGGTTCGAGCGGGAGAACTTGGCCACCCGGTAGGTGTTGTACGTGCCGTCGTCGTTGGCGACGGTGACGTAGTCCGCGGAGACCTCCTGGACCACACCGTCCTTGTCGGCCTTGATGACGTCACCGGCGTCGACCGCGCAGCGGTACTCCATGCCGGTGCCGACCAGCGGGGCCTGCGCCTTGAGCAGCGGCACGGCCTGGCGCATCATGTTCGATCCCATGAGCGCGCGGTTGGCGTCGTCGTGCTCGAGGAACGGGATCATGGCGGTCGCGACCGACACCATCTGGCGCGGCGAGACGTCCATGTAGTCCACGTCCTCGCCGGGGACGTAGTCGATCTCGCCACCACGGCGGCGCACCAGGACGCGGGACTCCGCGAAGTGGTCGTCGTCGGTCAGCGGGGCGTTCGCCTGGGCGATGACGTAGCGGTCCTCCTCGTCGGCCGTGAGGAAGTTGACCTCGTCGGTGACGACACCGTTCTCGTCGACCTTGCGGTACGGGGTCTCCACGAAACCGAACGCGTTGACCCGGCCGTAGGAGGCCAGCGAGCCGATCAGACCGATGTTCGGGCCTTCGGGGGTCTCGATCGGGCACATGCGTCCGTAGTGGGACGGGTGCACGTCACGGACCTCGAAGCCGGCCCGCTCACGGGACAGACCACCGGGGCCCAGCGCGGACAGACGGCGCTTGTGGGTCAGGCCCGACAGCGGGTTCGTCTGGTCCATGAACTGGGACAGCTGGCTGGTGCCGAAGAACTCCTTGATGGAGGCGACGACCGGCCGGATGTTGATCAGGGTCTGCGGCGTGATCGCCTCGACGTCCTGGGTGGTCATCCGCTCGCGGACGACGCGCTCCATGCGGGCCAGACCGGTGCGGACCTGGTTCTGGATGAGCTCGCCGACGTTGCGCAGACGACGGTTGCCGAAGTGGTCGATGTCGTCGACCTCGACGACCACGGAGGAACCGTTGTCGCCGGTGGTCTCGGTCTCGCCCGCGTGCAGCTTGACCAGGTACTTGATCGCCGAGATGACGTCCTCGACGGTCAGCACACCGGCGTCCAGCGGCGCGTCGGCACCCAGCTTCTTGTTGATCTTGTAGCGGCCGACCTTGGCCAGGTCGTAGCGCTTGGGGTTGAAGTAGAGGTTCTCCAGCAGCGTCTGCGCGGCCTCACGGGTCGGCGGCTCGCCCGGACGCAGCTTGCGGTAGATGTCGAGCAGCGCGTCGTCCTGGCCCTGGGTGTGGTCCTTCTCCAGGGTGGCGCGCATCGACTCGTACTCGCCGAACTCCTCGAGGATCTGCTCGGTGGTCCAGCCGAGCGCCTTCAGGAGGACGGTGACGGACTGCTTGCGCTTGCGGTCGATGCGGACACCGACCATGTCGCGCTTGTCGATCTCCATCTCCAGCCAGGCACCACGCGAGGGGATGACCTTGGCGGAGTAGATGTCCTTGTCGGACGTCTTGTCGATCTGGCTGTCGAAGTAGACACCCGGCGAGCGCACCAGCTGGGACACCACGACACGCTCGGTGCCGTTGATGACGAAGGTGCCCTTGTTGGTCATGAGCGGGAAGTCGCCCATGAAGACCGTCTGGGACTTGATCTCGCCGGTCTCGTTGTTGGTGAACTCGGCCGTGACGAAGAGCGGCGCGGCATACGTGAAGTCCCGCTCCTTGCACTCGTCGATCGAGTTCTTCGGAGGCTCGAAACGGTGGTCGCGGAAGGTCAGCGACATCGACCCGGAGAAGTCCTCGATCGGCGAGATCTCCTCGAAGATCTCCTCCAGACCGGACTTGGTGGGGACGTCCTGACCACTGTCCAGGGCCGCCTCGACGCGAGCCTTCCAGGCGGCGTTGCCGAGAAGCCAGTCAAAGCTCTCGGTCTGCAGCGCGAGGAGGTTCGGGACCTCGAGCGGCTCCTTGATCTTCGCGAAAGAGATGCGCAGCGGGGCGGTGCTTGCGCCGTTGTTCGTATTGGCAGTCGAGGCGTTGCGCGAGGCGGCCAAGAGGGGGTCCTTCCGAGGGCTCGGACTCACTACGCGCGTACCGGCTTCCGCCCCCGGGCGCAGACAAGGATGCCCTGGTCAGGACGGTTCCTCATGTGTGCTCAGGCTTGGGCTTGCCCCTGGTGACGGGCCAGGCGGCAGCTAACAGGCAGCGCAAAGGGTCAGTGTAGCCACTTGGCACACTGATGTCCAGTGCAGAGTTTCGGAGACCGGTGCTGCACCAATCTCGTCCTCCGGAGGGGTCCGTGGGATCCCCTTGTTGTGAGCCGTCATGCCCTCATTCGCGCTTGCCAGGTGAGGCATTCCCGCATCGCCCTCGATCCATGCCTCGGTGCATGGCCGATGTGACGACGCGTCCTGAGAATCGCGCGCCACGTGCGGTTCGTCAAGGGCTCCGCCCCGCGGAGATCGTCACAGCTGAAGGAAGCCGACGGTCCCGGAGCGGTGATGATCACCCTACCCGGGCCGATCGCCGGAGCGGGTGACGCACCACGCAAACGACCGAGGGCGGCCACCCGAAAGGGTGGCCGCCCCGCGGCTGATCAGCCCCCCGGAAGGGGCAGGGATCACTTGACCTCGACGGACGCGCCCGCGGCCTTGAGGGACTCGGCGGCCTTCTCCGCGGCCTCCTTGTTGACCTTCTCGAGGACCGGCTTCGGGGTGCCGTCGACGAGGTCCTTGGCCTCCTTCAGACCCAGGGAGGTCAGCTCGCGCACGACCTTGATGACCTGGATCTTCTTCTCGCCGGCGCCGGTGAGGATGACGTCGAACTCGTCCTGCTCCTCGACGGCCTCGGCGGCGGCGCCACCAGCGGCACCACCGGCGACGACGGCGGCGACCGGGGCGGCGGCGGTGACGTCGAACTTCTCCTCGAAGGCCTTCACGAACTCGGAGAGCTCGATGAGGGTCATCTCCTCGAACTGCGCGAGCAGGTCGTCCTGGCTGAGCTTCGCCATGATGGCGGTCCTTCCACTAATTCGGCGGGTGCCGGATGTACATGTCGGCGGGCGTACGGGCCCGCTAGAGCACGGGAGTGGTTACTCCGCGTCCTCGGCGGGAGCCGGCGTACCGGCACCGCCCTGCTCGGCCTTCGCACGCAGCGCTTCCACGGTGCGGACGAGCTTCGACGGCAGGGCCTGGAAGACAGCAGCGGCCTGGCCCTGCTTGGCCTTCATGGCACCCGCCAGCTTGGCGAGCAGCACCTCGCGGGACTCGAGGTCCGCGAGCTTCTTGATCTCATCGGCGGACAGCGGCTTGCCGTCAAGCACGCCGCCCTTGATGATGAGGTTCGGGTTCTCCTTGGCGAAGTCACGGAGACCCTTCGCCGACTCCACCGGGTCACCGGTGACGAAGGCGACCGCCGTCGGACCCGCGAACAGGTCGTCCAGGGCGGTGATCCCGGCCTCGTTGGCCGCGATCTTGGTCAGCGTGTTCTTCACCACGGCGTACTGGGCGTTCTCACCGAGCGAACGGCGCAGCGTCTTGAGCTGCGCCACGGTGAGACCGCGGTACTCGGTCAGCACGGCGGCGTTGGAGCTGCGGAACTTGTCCGTCAGCTCTGCGACCGAACCGGCCTTGTCGGGCCTCGCCATAGAGCCTCGGCCTCCTTCCGGGTGATTCGGACCGCACGGGAAGGGGCCGGGCAAAAACAAACGCCCCGGCGCAGGCGCACGGGGCGTGACTCGACCGGAACCACGATGCGATTCCGGGAGTACATCCACTGTCACCTGCGCGGGCCGTCCGCATCAGCGGATCCTTCGGCTGCCGCGCCCTCGCGGGCGCGCCAACAACCAGCGGTCTTTGGCTTCAGCAGAAGGGTACGCGAACGGCTCCGCGCCAGGCAAATCCGTTACCGGGGCAGGTCAGCCGCCGAGGCCGGTGCCCCCGTCCAGTCCGGACGCCTTCATGTCCCCCAGCATCCCGAACAGGTCGACCGTGTCCTTCGCCGGCGGCGCCTGGACGTTCACCGCGGCGCCGTAGTCGGAGTAGGAGGCGCTCATGCGGACCGTGCCCTCGGGCGTCTTCGTCCCCACGACCATCTTCACCGGGTAGTGGTCCCGGTTGACCCAGACCTCGGTGTCGTAGCCCTTGACGCCCGCCTTCTTGAGGTTGGCGATCAGGGCCTCGCGCTCCTTCGCGGAGAGGACGTCGGACGACGTGTTGGCGTCCACCATCTCCTCGAAGGTCAGCGTGCCCTTGTAGTGGTCCGCCTCGACGCCGGCGACCTTCTCCGAGCCGACGTGCTTGAGGTTGGGCGACTGGAGCAGCAGGGCGAGCTGCTCGGCCGGGTCCTGGTTCGTGCTGTCCAGGCCGCCGGTCATCTTCTGCTGGAGCTCCTTGCTGCCGCTGACCTCGGCCGCTGCCTTCAGGTCCAGCTTCATCCAGCGCTTGCCGCCCATCTCGGCGGCGGACTTCTCCCCCATGTCCATGTACATGGCCTGGTCCAGCATGATCATCCGGATCTGGGAGGGGGCGTCCGGGTCCGCGGCCGTGAGGGCGGCGCCGTCCATGGTGACGTCCATGACCGCCGGGTCCCATCCCTGCACGCCGGCGATGCGCATGGTGCCGCCGCCCTGGGCGCCGGCCGGCACGGTGATCGTCATGCGGACCTTGGCGGACTTGGCCTCCGAGGTCTTGCGGAAGGCGGCCTGGATGGCCTCGGTGATGTCCCCCTGCGTCTGGACGGCCTCGTGGGGCGCGTCGGCCTTCTTGCGCTTCTTGCTGCCGCCGCCGTCGCCGTCGTCGCAGCCCGCGAGCCCGACCACGACGGCCACGGCCGCCAGACCGACGCCCACACGCTTCGCTGCCGACAAGCTCATGAAAACCCCACCCCATGCCGTCCGTCGTCCACTGGTCCCGGTGGAACCGCTCGTCACGTTAACGCACCGCGCCGACACAGTCGTACGAAAAAACCGGCCCCGCACCTCCGGAGAGGAGCGGGGCCGGCTTCACAGCTGCACGGGCCTGGCGGCCCGACCCGGTCAGACGGCGGCCGGGTCCTCCTCGACGAGGAGGTTGCGGGTGCGGTTCGGGTCGAGCGGGATGCCGGGGCCCATCGTGGTGCTGATGGCGGCCTTCTTGATGTAGCGACCCTTGGCGGCGGACGGCTTCAGACGCAGGACCTCGTCCAGGGCGGCGCCGTAGTTCTCGACCAGCTGCTGCTCACCGAACGAGGTCTTGCCGATGATGAAGTGCAGGTTCGAGTGCTTGTCGACGCGGAACTCGATCTTGCCGCCCTTGATCTCCGTGACGGCCTTGGCCACGTCGGGGGTGACGGTGCCGGTCTTCGGGTTCGGCATCAGACCACGGGGGCCGAGGACGCGGCCGAGGCGGCCGACCTTGCCCATGAGGTCCGGGGTGGCGACGACGGCGTCGAAGTCCAGACGGCCCTTCGCGACCTCGTCGATCAGTTCGTCGGCGCCGACGATGTCGGCGCCCGCGGCACGCGCGGCCTCGGCACGGTCACCGGTCGCGAAGACCAGGACCCGGGCGGTCTTACCGGTGCCGTGCGGAAGGTTCACGGTGCCACGGACCATCTGGTCGGCCTTGCGCGGGTCGACGCCCAGACGGAAGGCAACCTCGACGGTGCCGTCGAACTTGCTGGTGGAGGTGTCCTTGGCCAGACGGACGGCCTCGAGGGGCGCGTACAGACGCTCCCGGTCGATCTTGGCGTCCGCAGCCCGGAGGGACTTGCTGCGCTTGCTCACTACTGCTCCTGTGTGTCTTGAGGAGTCGTGGTGCGGACCGAGCAGGTCCTACCACGGAACTGCTGGTGGAGTGGTCAGCCCTCGACCGTGATGCCCATGGAACGCGCGGTGCCGGCGATGATCTTCTCGGCGGCGTCCAGGTCGTTCGCGTTGAGGTCGGGCAGCTTGGTCGTGGCGATCTCGCGGACCTGGTCGCGCGTAAGCTTCGCGACCTTGGTCTTGTGCGGCTCGCCGGAGCCCTTCTCCACACCCGCGGCCTTGAGGATCATGCGGGAGGCCGGCGGGGTCTTGGTGATGAAGGTGAAGGAGCGGTCCTCGTAGACCGTGATCTCCACCGGGATCACCCAGCCACGCTGCGACTCGGTGGCCGCGTTGTAGGCCTTGCAGAACTCCATGATGTTCACGCCGTGCTGGCCCAGTGCCGGGCCCACCGGCGGGGCCGGGTTGGCCGCACCAGCGTTGATCTGGAGCTTGATAAGCCCCGTGACCTTCTTCTTCTTGGGAGGCATGTGCTCTCTCCGGGTCCTAGTGAGAGTTTTCCTGCCTGCGAGCAGGCATACCGCACCACGATAGCGGGTATCGTGCCGAGCCCTGAAACCGGGCAGGTCAGACAACCCCTCCCGCACCGCGCGCGACCCCCGCCACTGGCATTTCCCGGGCACCGGACGGCGGCCCGCCGGCCGTCGCCGGACACGGAAGAGCCCCCGTCCCGGCGGGTGACCGCGGGCGGGGGCGCTTCGGTGGTTCGGGACCTGCTAGTTCTTCTGGATCTGGTCGAAGCTGAGCTCGACCGGCGTCTCGCGGCCGAAGATCTCCACGAGGCCCTTGACCTTCTTCGAGTCCGGGTTGATCTCGTTGATCGTGGCCTGCAGCGTCGCGAACGGGCCGTCGGTGACCGTGACCGAGTCGCCGACCTCGAAGTCCAGCACCTGGACCTCGACCTTGCGCTTCGGTACGGCACCGCCCTCGCCGCCCTCGGCAGCGGCGGCGGCCTGCTCCTCGACCTCCGGGGCCAGCATCTTGGTGACCTCGTCCAGCGTCAGCGGGTACGGGTCGTAGGCGTTGCCGACGAAGCCGGTGACACCGGGGGTGTTGCGGACGACGCCCCAGGACTCGTTCGTCAGGTCCATGCGCACCAGCACGTAGCCGGGCAGCTTGTTCTGACGGACGGTGCGGCGGTCGCCGTTCTTGATCTGGACGACCTCTTCCTGGGGCACCTCGGCCTGGTAGATGTAGTCCTCGACGTTCAGCGAGACGGCGCGCTGCTCCAGGTTGGACTTCACGCGGTTCTCGTAACCGGCGTAGGTGTGGATCACGTACCACTCGCCGGGGAGGACGCGCAGCTCCTCGCGGAACGCGGCGACCGGGTCCACCGGGGCCTGCTCCTCCGCCGCTTCCTCACCTGTTGCCTCGTCGGCCTCGTCCGCCTCGGCCTCGTCCACCTCGTCCTCGTCGACGACCTGGACGGCAGCCTGCTCGGCGGGCTCGCCGGCGGCCTCGTCTGCAGCCTCCGCCTGGTCGATGTCGCCGTCGGCTGCCTCGACGATGTCGAGCGCGGTGTCGTCGCCCTCGACGGTCTCGTCGGCGTCGTACAGGTTCGGGTCAGACACGGTCGCTGCTTCTTCCTTCACGATGTGGAACAGGCGGTCGGGCGCCGCGGGCGCCCTCCGCGGGAGGAATCACCCGAAGACGTACGAGACGCCCTTGTTGAATCCCCAGTCAATCACGGTAACGAGCGCGATGATGACCACAACGAAGACAATCACCACGCTGGTGTACGTCATGAGCTCGCTGCGCGTGGGCCAGACGACCTTGCGGAGCTCCGCGACGATCTGGCGGTAGAAGAGCGCGAGGCGCGCGAGGGGCCCCTTCTTGCCGCGCTTGCCGCCGCGGCGGGGCTTCTTGGAGGTGGCGTCCGCGGATTCACTGTCGGGACGACCACTTTCAGGCGTCGCGGTGGAGCCCAGGGCTTCCGTCACTCGTCCTCACCTGAATCCGGGTCGTTGCCGAAACAATCCTCAAAGCGTCTGCCTGCTTGTAGCAGGGCCGGAGGGACTCGAACCCCCAACCGCTGGTTTTGGAGACCAGTGCTCTACCAATTGAGCTACGACCCTTTGAGTGCCCCCCAACGTACCGCATCCGAGCGGCTGCACGATGTGCGCAGCCAAGATCAGCTCGCGGGGGCCATCGACGGATGAGTGTACGTGTTCGCGGGCCGGGCGTCGAATGCGTCGCGTGTCCGGGCGCGGTTCGGAGCGGTTGCGCGCGGTTCTGCCCGGAACGTGAACTCGTGTGCTCCGGTGCCGCCGGGTCTGCGACGATGCAGACATGACCGCTGCAACTGAACGACGCGTGTCGGCCCGCATCGGGTCGATCTCCGAGTCCGCGACGCTCGCCGTGGACGCGAAGGCCAAGGCCCTCAAGGCCGCCGGGCGACCGGTCATCGGCTTCGGAGCCGGCGAGCCCGACTTCCCGACGCCCGACTACATCGTCGAGGCGGCCGTGGAGGCGTGCCGCAATCCGAAGTTCCACCGCTACACGCCGGCCGGCGGCCTGCCGGAGCTGAAGGCCGCGATCGCCGCCAAGACGCTGCGCGACTCCGGCTACGAGGTCGACGCCTCCCAGATCCTGGTCACCAACGGCGGCAAGCAGGCCATCTACGAGGCCTTCGCCGCCATCCTCGACCCGGGTGACGAGGTCATCGTCCCGGCGCCGTACTGGACGACCTACCCCGAGTCGATCCGGCTGGCCGGCGGTGTCCCGGTGGAGGTGGTCGCCGACGAGACCACCGGCTACCGGGTCTCCGTCGAGCAGCTGGAGGCCGCCCGCACGGAGAAGACCAAGGTCGTGCTCTTCGTGTCGCCGTCCAACCCGACCGGCGCCGTCTACACCGAGGCCGAGACCGAGGCGATCGGCCGCTGGGCCGTCGACAACGGCCTGTGGGTGCTGACGGACGAGATCTACGAGCACCTGGTCTACGGGGACGCCGCCGCGGTCTCGCTGCCGGCGCTCTTCCCCGAGCTGCGCGACAAGTGCGTCGTGGTCAACGGCGTCGCCAAGACCTACGCCATGACCGGCTGGCGCGTGGGGTGGATCATCGGCCCCAAGGACGTCGTCAAGGCCGCCACCAACCTCCAGTCGCACGCGACCTCCAATGTGAGCAACGTCGCGCAGGTCGCCGCCCTGGCCGCCGTCTCCGGTGACCTGGTGGCCGTGGCCGAGATGCGGAAGGCCTTCGACCGGCGCCGCCAGACCGTCGTGCGGATGCTCAACGAGATCCCCGGTGTCGTCTGCCCCGAGCCGGAGGGCGCGTTCTACGCGTACCCGTCGGTCAAGGCGCTGCTCGGCAAGGAGATCCGCGGCAAGCGGCCGCAGAGCTCCGTGGAGCTCGCCGAGCTGATCCTGGAGGAGGCCGAGGTCGCCGTCGTCCCGGGCGAGGCCTTCGGGACCCCCGGCTACCTGCGCCTGTCGTACGCCCTCGGTGACGAGGACCTCGTCGAAGGCGTCTCCCGGATGCAGAAGCTGCTGGGCGAGGCCAAGGCCTGAGCCCGGGCCCAACCCGTCCCGCGGGCCCCTGACCTGGCGGTCAGGGGCCCGCGTGTGTGTGCGGGCAAGCCCTCGTTCGGGGAAAGCGGCCGAAAGCGGTACCGGCACCCCCCACCGGTGCGGCAGGATCTGTGGATGGCACGCGATGTATCCCTCCTCCCCAAGGCGCACCTCCACCTGCACTTCACCGGCTCGATGCGGCCCGCGACCCTGCTGGAGCTCGCCGACAAGTACGGTGTGCACCTCCCCGAGGCGCTGACCTCGGGCGAACCGCCCAGTCTGCGCGCGACCGACGAGCGCGGCTGGTTCCGCTTCCAGCGCCTGTACGACATCGCGCGTTCCGTGCTCCGCTCCCCCGACGACATCCGGCGTCTGGTCCGCGAGGCCGCCGAGGAGGACGCCCGCGACGGGTCGGGGTGGCTGGAGATACAGGTCGACCCCACCTCGTACGCACCTCGCCTGGGCGGCCTGATCCCGGCCATGGAGATCATCCTGGACGCGGTGGAGACCGCCTCCCGGGAGACGGGCGTGGGCATGGCCGTCCTCGTCGCCGCCAACCGCACCAAGCACCCGCTGGAGGCCCGTACGCTGGCCCGCCTCGCGGTGCGCTACACCGACCACGGGGTGGTCGGCTTCGGGCTCTCCAACGACGAGCGCCGCGGCCTGGCCCGGGACTTCGACCGGGCGTTCGCCATCGCCCGGGAGGGCGGGCTGCTGGCGGCGCCGCACGGCGGCGAGCTGGCGGGCGCGGGCAGCGTCCGCGACTGCCTGGACGACCTGCACGCCGGCCGGGTCGGGCACGGCGTGCGGGCGGCCGAGGACCCGCGGCTGATGGCCCGGCTCGCCGAGCGCGGGGTCACGTGCGAGGTCTGCCCGTCGTCCAACGTGGCCCTCGGCGTCTACGACCGGCCCGAGCAGGTGCCGCTGCGCACCCTCTTCGACGCCGGCGTGCCGATGGCGCTGGGCGCCGACGACCCGTTGCTGTTCGGTTCGCGGCTCGCCGCGCAGTACACGCTCGCCCGGGAGGCCCACGGCTTCACGGACGAGGAGCTGGCGGAGCTGGCCCGGCAGTCGGTACGCGGCTCCGCGGCCCCCGAGGGCGTGCGGACCAAGCTCCTGGCGGGGATCGACGACTGGCTCGGCGGCTGATCGATCGGGACCGGGACGGAGCGGGCGACGGCGGCCGGGCCGCCGTCGCGCACCCGCGGCCGGTGGATCAGAGGCTCACGCCGACCGTCACCGGCTCGTTGACCAGCGTGATCCCGAAGGCCGCGTGGACGCCCCCGATGACCTCGCGGGCGAGCGCGAGCAGGTCGGCGGTCGTCGCCCCGCCCCGGTTGGTGAGGGCCAGGGTGTGCTTGGTGGAGATCCGCGCGGGGCCGGTGCCGTAGCCCTTGGTGAAGCCCGCCTTGTCGATCAGCCAGGCGGCGGAGGTCTTGGTGCGGCCGTCGCCCGCGGGGTAGGCGGGGGGCGCGGCGTCCGGGCCGAGCCGGTCGTGGACGCGGGTCAGGAAGTCCGCCCAACCGGCCTCGGTGAGGACCGGGTTGGTGAAGAAGGAGCCCGCCGACCAGGTGTCGTGGTCCTCGGGGTCCAGCACCATGCCCTTGCCCGAGCGCAGCTTGAGCACCGTCTCGCGGGCGGTGTCCAGCGGCACCCGGTCGCCCGGGCCGGCGCCGAGGGCGCGGGCGACCTCGGCGTACTTGAGCGGGCCGGACATGCCGTCGGCGTCCTCCAGGCGGAAGCGCACCCGCAGCACGACGTAGCGGGCGGGGTCGGCCTTGAAGCGGCTGTGCCGGTAGGAGAAGGCGCACCCGGCGTTGTCCAGGACGACCGTCTCGCCGGTGGTCCGGTCGTACGCGATCACCTCGCTGATCGTGCCGGCGACCTCCTGGCCGTACGCGCCCACGTTCTGGATCGGCGTGGCCCCGGCGGAGCCCGGGATGCCGGCCAGGCACTCGACGCCGGCCAGGCCCGCCTCGACGGTGCGGGCGACGGCGTCCGTCCACACCTCGCCCGCCGCCAGCTCCAGCTCGGTGCCGTTCAGCTCGAAGCCGCGGGTGGCGATGCGCAGCGCGGTGCCGGCGAAGCCCTCGTCGGCGATCACCAGGTTGCTGCCGCCGCCGATGACCAGCAGCGGCGTCCCGGCCGCGTCCGCCTCCCGTACGGCCTCGACGACCTCGGCGTCCGTGGTCGCCGTCACCAGGCGCGTGGCGGGGCCGCCGAGGCGGAAGGTGGTCAGGGGCGCGAGCGGGGCGTCGTTGAGTACGTGCACGGCATTCAGGGTACGGGGCGGGCCGGCCGGGCCAGGGGCGCCGCCCGTCCCGTACGGGTCACAGCGCCTCGAGGACCGTCGCGTTGGCCAGCCCGCCCGCCTCGCACATGGTCTGCAGCGCGTAGCGCGCGCCCCGGGCCCGCATGGCGTGGACGAGGGTGGTCATCAGCCGGGTGCCGCTGGCGCCGAGCGGGTGGCCGAGCGCGATGGCGCCGCCGTTGACGTTGACCTTGGCGGGGTCGGCGCCGGTCTCCTGGAGCCAGGCGAGGACCACGCTGGCGAAGGCCTCGTTGACCTCGAACAGGTCGATGTCCGCGAGGTCCAGCCCGGCGCGGCGCAGCACGCGTTCGGTGGCCGGGACGACGCCGGTCAGCATCAGCAGGGGGTCGGAGCCGGTGACCGCGAAGCTGTGCAGCCGGGCGAGCGGGCGCAGGCCCAGGCGCTCGGCGGTCTCGCCGCTGGTGATCAATACGGCGGAGGCGCCGTCGTTGACCGGGCTGCTGTTGCCGGCCGTGACCGACCAGTCGATCTGCGGGTAGCGCTCGGCGTAGCCGGGGTCGGCGAAGGCGGGGCGCAGTCCGGCGAGGATCTCCGGGGTGGTCGTGGGGCGGACGGACTCGTCCGTGGTGAGCCCGGCGAGCGGCGCGACCTCCGCTTCGAAGGCGCCGGCCGACCACGCCGCGGCGGCCCTGCGGTGCGACTCGGCGGCGAAGTCGTCCATCGCCTCCCGGCTGAGCGACCACTTGGCGGCGATCAGCTCCGCGCTGATGCCCTGCGGCACGAGTCCGCCGGGGAAGCGTTCGGCGACGCCCGGGCCGAACGGGTCAGCGCCGGGCGGCACGTTGGACCACATGGGCACCCGGCTCATGGACTCCACGCCGCAGGCCACGACGACGTCGTAGGCGCCGGCGATGACGCCCTGCGCGGCGAAGTGCACGGCCTGCTGGGAGGAACCGCACTGCCGGTCGACCGTGGTGGCCGGGACGGAGTCGGGGAGGCCCGCCGAGAGCCAGGCCCAGCGGGTGGTGTTCATGGCCTGCTCGCCGACCTGGTCGACGGTGCCGCCGATGACGTCGTCGACGAGCGCCGGGTCGATCCCGCTGCGGCCGACGAGCTCCTTCAGGGTGTGCGCGAGCAGCTCCACCGGGTGCGTCCCGGCGAGCGCCCCACCCGGCTTGCCCTTGCCGATGGGGGTGCGGACGGCTTCCACGACGACGGCGTCGCGCATGGCGTTCTCGCCTCCTGTGAGGGGGGGTGTGCGGGGCGGTACCAGTTAGTTTGATTTTCCAACTCTCTGGTGGGGTGAAGGGTAGGGCGAGTTGGTTTGGAATCACAACCCGCTGTGTGAGACTGGTCCGGTGAGCCCGACCACACCTGTGCCCCCGCTGCCGGGACGCCCCTGCTCCGCCGCCGCGGCCCTGCACGTCGTCGGCGAGAAGTGGGCGCTGCTCGCGGTCCGGGAGATCCTCTACGGCAACCGGCGCTTCGACGCCGTCGCCCGCAACACCGGTGCCCCGCGCGACCGCCTCACCGCCCGGCTGCGCGCCCTGGAGGAGGCCGGCATCGTCGAACGGCGGCCCTACAGCGAGCGGCCGCCGCGGTACGAGTACCACCTGACGGAGGCGGGGCGCGATCTCGCGCCGGTCATCCGGGCGCTGGTTGCGTGGGGCGACAAGTGGGCGGTGGACGAGCCGCCCGTCGTCCTCCGGCACCGGGACGACCACCCCCTGGACGCGGTCGAGCACTGCGGCACGTGCGGGGAGGAACTCCACGACCGCGACCTCGCCCTCGACATCCGCAGCGAGGGCTGGACCACCGCGGGGCCGGCGGCGTCCGGCTGAATCGGGACGGGCGGCCCGTGCGGCGGGCGACCCGTGAGGCGGGGGGCCGGCAGGGCGGGTGCGCCGAGGTGACACACCCACCCCCGGGCGATGCACCGTCAGGGCGTCGCGTCGACCAGCGGCTCGACCGGCGCCGGGGCCGCCTCGGCGTCCGCCGCGGCAGCCGCCTTCGCGGCGCGCCGGGACGGGACGAGGAGCGCCGCGAGCGCGCCGACCGCGACGGCGGCCGCGCCCACCCAGAGAGCCGGGGTGAGGCCGTCGACGAACCGCGTCCCGGACTCGTAGCCG
The DNA here is from genome assembly GCF_042956445.1 of Streptomyces sp. NPDC008238. Taxonomy (NCBI): domain Bacteria; kingdom Bacillati; phylum Actinomycetota; class Actinomycetes; order Kitasatosporales; family Streptomycetaceae; genus Streptomyces; species Streptomyces sp. NPDC008238. The sequence goes on from NZ_JBIBGK010000002.1 coordinate 699,367, forward strand.
CCCTGGGCGGAGAAGACCGCCGCGAGCGTCGCGACGCCGAGGGCCCCGCCGACCTCGCGCAGGGCGTTGTTGGCGCCCGAGGCGATCCCCTGCTCCTCCGGCCGCACGCTGCCCATGACGATGTTGGCGCTCGGGGCGAAGTACATCGCCATCCCGACACCGCTCACGATCAGCGCCGGCACCTGCGCCGCGTACGACATGCCCGGCTCGACGACCAGCGCGAACCAGCCGAGGCCGACCGCCTGCAGGGCGAGTCCGGCGGCGACCACCGGCCGGCCGCCGACGCGGTCGGAGAGGAGGCCCGCGATGGGCGCGACGATCATCGGCATGCCGGTCCAGGGCAGCATGCGCAGCCCCGCCTCCGTCGGGGAGTAGCCCGCTACCCCCTGGAGGAACTGGCTGAGCAGGAAGATCGAGCCGAACATGCCGAGGAACATCAGCAGGCTGGCCGCGTTGATGGCGGCGAAGGCCCGGCTGCGGAAGAGCCGCATCGGCAGGATCGGGTTGCGGGCCCGCATCCCGTGCCGGACGAAGGCCGCCAGCAGCACACCGCCGCCGATGAGGCCGCCGAGGACCGGGCCGCTGGTCCAGCCGTCGGCGTTGCCGCGGACGAGGGCGTAGACGATGCCGAACAGGCCCACGCTGGCGAGCACCGTGCCGGTCGCGTCGAGCCGCGGGTCGGGGCCGCGGCTCTCGGCGAGCCGCAACCGGGCGAGGGGCAGCAGGAGAAGACCGATCGGGACGTTCAGCCAGAAGATCCACTGCCAGGAGATGTGCTCGGTGAGCGAGCCGCCGATCAGCGGTCCGGCGGCAACCGCGAGGCCGTTGACGGCTCCCCAGATGCCGAACACCATGCCGCGCCGCTCGGGCGGGACGGTGGCGGAGAGCAGGGTGAGGGTGAGGGGCATCAGGATCGCGGCGCCAACGCCCTGGACGGCGCGGGCGGCGATGAGTTCGCCCATGCCGGGGGCGAGCGCGGCGGCGGCCGAGGCCGCGGAGAAGACGCCGAGGCCCACGAGGAACATGCGGCGGCGGCCGAAGCGGTCGCCCATGGCGGCGCCGAACATCAGGAGGACGGCGAAGGTGAGCGTGTAGGCGCTCACCGTCCACTCCAGGTCCTCCAGCGCCCCGCCGAGGTCCGCGCGGATGGAGGGCAGCGCCGTGGTGACGACGAGGTTGTCGAGCGCCGCCATGAACCCGGCGACGCTGGTGATGACGAGGGCCCAGACGACGCTGCCGCGCCTGGCCTCCGTCGGGTGCTGTGCCATGAACTCCCCCACCTGATTAGTAATTGATCAATAACTTTCATGGACATGGGTGGGCTCCGGAAGGACCCGCGCGACCCGTCAGCCCTTCTCCGGGAAGCGGTCCGCGTAGAGGCCGTCGATCCCGGCCCAGCTGCGCTCGTGCTGTGGGACACCGAGCGCCACCAGTACGTTCACGAGCATCCCCGTGCCGAAGAACTCCGCCGCGTCGCGGTCGCCCACCCCGGTACGCGTCGTGATGTAGTCCCACAGGCCCAGCCAGCCGCGCCGGCAGGCCTCGCGGATCTCCTCGTCGTCGACGGCGGCCACGTACATCTGCAGCTGCATCCGCAGGACGTCGCCGCTCCCGACGAGCTCCCGGTACGAACCGCACATCGCCTCGTACGCCGCCTCCCCCTCCAGCCCCTCGGCCGCCTTTTCGAAGTGCGCCTCGATCGTCTCGACGCACCGTGCCGCGGCGGTCAGGAACAGCGCCTTCTTGTTGGGGAAGAGCCGGAAGAGGTACGGCTGCGACACTCCCATGCGCTTGGCGATGACGCCGGTGGAGGTGCCGTTGTAGCCACCCCTGCCGAACTCCGTCATCGCCGCGCGGACCGCCGCCTCGCGGCGCTCCTCCGCGCTCATCCGCATCCCGTCGCCTGCCATACGAAGTAAGTTATCAGTCAATAACAAGCCAGGACAAGAGGAAGGCGGCGGGAACGCCCGCCGCCTTCTCCTCACGGCCACAGGAGCCTGACCACCGCACGAGGCCTACCTCACGAGGCCTACCCCGCGGGCCCTGCCGCTCGGGCCCTGCCGCGCGGGCTACGCGAGCCGGACCACCGCACGGGACATGCCCAGCACCTTCTGGCCGGCGCTGACGGCCGTCACGTCCACCCGGACCGTGCGCTCGTCGTCGTCCAGCTTGGCCGCGACCTTGGCGCTGACCTCGATCAGCGCACCCGTGCCGTCGTTCGGCACCACGACCGGTTTGGTGAAGCGCACGCCGTACTCCACGACCGCGCCCGGGTCGCCGGCCCAGTCCGTCACCACACGGACCGCCGAGGCCATGGTGAACATGCCGTGCGCGATGACGTCCGGCAGGCCGACCTCCTTGGCGAACTTCTCGTTCCAGTGGATCGGGTTGAAGTCACCGGAGGCGCCGGCATACCGCACGAGCGTGGCACGGTCCACCGGGAAGGAGCCGCCCGGCAGTTCGGTGCCGACCTCGACCTCGTCGTAGGAGATCTTCGCCGTCATCGGTTCACTCACCCTCCGGCGCGCGCGCCACCAGTTTCATCAGCGCCGTCACCACGTGCTCGCCGCTCTCGTCGTGGACCTCGCCGCGGACGTCCAGGACGTCGTTGCCCGCGAGCGACTTGATGGCATCGATGGCGACCGTCACCGAGAGGCGGTCTCCGGCCCGGACGGGCCGGGTGTAGCTGAACTTCTGGTCGCCGTGCACCACACGGTCGTAGTCCAGTCCCAGCTCCGGGTCGAGGACGACCTGCCCCGAGGCCTTGAACGTGATCACGAACGGGAAGGTCGGCGGCGCGATCACGTCCGGGTGGCCCAGCGCCTTGGCGGCGTCGGGGTCGGTGTAGGCCGGGTTCGGGTCACCGACGGCCTCGGCGAACTCGCGGATCTTCTCCCGGCCCACCTCGTACGGAGCGGTGGGCGGATACGTCCGCCCCACGAAGGACTGGTCCAGCGCCATCGGCACCTCCGGAACTCGGTCTGCGCGTCGGCGGGTCCGCCAACGCCAAGAGGCCGCCCCCGGTGACAGGGGCGGCCTCTTTGGGTCTTACGGCCTGGGTCAGCGCGTCTCGCGGTGCGCGGTGTGCGCGTTGCAGCGCGGGCAGTGCTTCTTCATCTCAAGACGGTCCGGGTCGTTGCGCCGGTTCTTCTTGGTGATGTAGTTCCGCTCCTTGCACTCCACGCAGGCCAGCGTGATCTTCGGGCGGACGTCGGTGGCGGCCACGTGAGTGCTCCTTGACGAACGGCAATAAGGTTTGAACACGGAAAGAGTAGCCGATTGAAGGACCGATCCCACAATCGGCTACGCGGGGTAGCGGCGACCGGACTTGAACCGGTGACACAGCGATTATGAGCCGCTTGCTCTACCGACTGAGCTACGCCGCTTCGATGAAGAGATCACCCGCCGGGTGGCGGGTCATCCGATCACCAGAGCCCCAATACGGAATCGAACCGTAGACCTTCTCCTTACCATGGAGACGCTCTGCCGACTGAGCTATTGGGGCGAGCGAGGAAGACATTACACGGTCCGCCGCCGAAGGTGAAATCCGTATCTTGCGGACGGTCGCGGGACCACCTCCCACCTCCGCCGCCCCAGCCGCTCGGCCCCATACGTCACTTGACGTCACCAGTACGACTATTCGCTCTTCCCGGACGTACCGGGCGGCGCGCCCTAGGCTCGGAACCGCGTGATCTTGCCTCCGGCCCCGAGGAGCGCGATGACCGACAGCCAGCCGCAGCAGCCCACCGACCCGCCGCTCGGCGAAGCCGCCCCAGCCCCCGCCCTCCTGCTCTGCGGTGCCCGCCTCGCCGACGGACGCACCGTCGACGTCCGCCTGGCCGGAGCGCGCATCGAGGCCGTCGGCACCGCCGGCAGCCTCCACGAGGGCACCCGGGTCGACCTGGGCGGCTACCTCCTGCTGCCCGCACCCGCAGAACCCCACGCCCACCTCGACACCGCCCTGACCGCCGGCTCCGCCGGCCCTCCCTCGTACGACGCCGAGGACGTGCAGCGCAGGGTCACCGAGGGCGCCCTCCACCAGCTCGGCCACGGGGCGACCGCGGTCCGCACCCACATCCGCATCGGCGACGTCCAGGGGCTGCGCGCCCTGGAGGCCGCGCTGCAGGCCCGGCGCGCGCTGCGCGGCCTGGTCGACGTGCAGACCGTGGCCGTGCCCCGGGTCCTTTCCGGGCCCGCCGGCGCGGACGGCCTCGCCGTGCTCCGCGACGCCCTCAAGATGGGCGCAGACGTGGTGGGCGGCTGCCCCGACCTCGACCCCGACCCGGCCGGCTACGCGGAGGCCGTGCTCGGCGTCGCCGCCGAGTTCGGCCTCCCCGTCGACCTGCACACCGACGCCGCCGACCCGGCCCGGCTCTCCCGGCTCGCCGCGATGGCAGGGGGGCTGCGCCCCGGCGTCGCCCTCGGCCCCTGCGGGGGCCTGGCCCGGCTGCCGTACGACACCACCGTCCGGCTCGCCGGACAGCTCGCCGCCGCCGGGGTCTCGCTGACCGCCCTCCCCCAGGGCGCCTGCGGCGCGCTGGAGTCGGTGCGTCGGGGCAGCACCGCGCCGGTGCGCACGCTGCGTGCGGCCGGCGTCCGGATCGCCGCGGGCAGCGGCGCCCTGCGCGACCTGACCAACCCCGTCGGCCGCGGCGACCCCCTGGAGGCCGCCTTCCTGCTCGCCTCGCACGGCGAGTGCGCCCCCGGCGAGGCGTACGAGGCGGTCAGCAGGGAGGCCCGTGCCGTCATGGGGCTGCCCGAGGTGCGGGTGGAGGCGGGCTTCCCCGCCGAACTGCTCGCGGTGCGGGCCGACCGGCTGGAGAGCGCGCTGTCGCTCGCGTACAGCCGGATCGTCATCCACCGGGGGCGGGTCGTCTCCCGGACCAGCGCGGTACGCGAGTACACCGACACCCTCGCGCTCGACCTGCCGCGTCAGTCGAGGAGTCGCCGTGACCCGGCATGAACGGCACGCCGGGCGTAGCGTCGGTGGCATGCGCACTGTGATCGCTGGTGGACATGGACAGATCGCGCTGCGGCTGGAACGCCTGCTCGCCGCGCGCGAGGACGAGGTGGCAGGCATCATCCGCAGGCCGGAACAGGCCGGTGACCTGCGCGAGGCCGGCGCCGAGCCGATCGTGCTCGACCTGGAGTCGGCGTCGGTGGACGAGGTGGCCCGGGCGCTGTCCGGTGCCGGCGCGGTCGTCTTCGCGGCGGGCGCGGGGCCGGGCAGCGGCCTCGCGCGCAAGGAGACCGTGGACCGGGACGCCGCCGTACTGCTGGCGGACGCGGCGGAACGCGCGGGCGTACGCCGTTACCTGATGGTCTCCGCGATGGGGGCCGACGCCGATCCACGCCCCGGCACGGACGAGGTCTTCGCCGCCTATCTGCGGGCCAAGGGCGCCGCCGACGCCGAGGTGCGCCGGCGCACCGGGCTGGAGTGGACGATCGTGCGCCCCGGCCGTCTGACCGACGACCCCGGCACGGGGCGGGTCCGGCTCGCCGCCTCGACCGGGCGCGGTTCAGTGACGCGCGACGACGTCGCGGCGGTCCTCGCGGAGTTGCTGGAGACCCCTTCGACGGCCGGGCTCACGCTGGAACTGATCGAGGGTCACACCCCGGTGTCGGTCGCGGTGAAGGACGTCGCCGGCAACTGAACCGGGCCCGCGGCGGGCGGCCTCCCCCCGTGGCCCCGATTCCGCGCGGCGCGGATGCGGGCACGGGCGGGCGGGTAGAGGGGGGAACGGCCGAGATGCGATCAGCCCGGCTCTGGGCTGCACTTGATCGTATCGGGACGGCCGGCGCCATCCCCCGACGTCACGGAGACATCATGCCGATGAAACCCCCGGCACCCCCGTTCACCCGCGAGACCGCGATCGAGAAGGTCCGCCTCGCGGAGGACGCCTGGAACAGCCGCGACCCCGAGAAGGTGTCCCTCGCCTACACGCCGGACAGCCGGTGGCGGAACCGCGGCGAGTTCGTCCACGGGCGGGAGGAGATCGTCGCCTTCCTCACCCGCAAGTGGACGAGGGAGCAGGAGTACCGGCTCATCAAGGAACTGTGGGCCTTCGACGGCAACCGCATCGCGGTCCGCTTCGCCTACGAGTGCCGCGACGACTCCGGCAACTGGTACCGCTCCTACGGCAACGAGAACTGGGAGTTCGACGACGAGGGCCTGATGCGCGTGCGGCTGGCCAGCATCAACGACACCCCCATCGCCGAGTCGGAGCGCAGGTACCACTGGCCGCTGGGGCGGCGGCCCGACGATCACCCGGGTCTGTCCGACCTCGGGTTCTGAGCGGCCCGCGCCTGCTGCCGCAACTCCACCCGGGCCGCGGGCGAGCGGCCCGGGCCGGTGTGCCAGTACGGGTGCCAGAACAGCCGGCAGGACAGCCACAGCAGGCGTCGTCTCAGGATCGCCGCGTGGGCCGGCTCCGCGGCGAGCTGCGCGTAGGTGAGGTGCCATTCGCGCTGCGCCTGCACCAGATCGGGCGGGAACACGGTGTTGGCCATGCCGTTATTCAATCACGTGTTCGATTTTCTCGGCACGCCCCCACGCATCACTCGTAGGGGTGAGCTTGCGACGGGGGCACCCCCGTGTCCCACCGGCGCCGGACGTGCCACGACCCCGGGGCTCCCCCGCGCCCCGGGGTCGTACGGATGCGTGCCGCCGGTACGGGGACCGGCCTAGAGGTTCAGGACGACCAGCGCCCCCACGCCGCCGAGAGCGAGCGCGACGACCGCGTCGGCCCAGCCGCCCCTCCCCCAGCGGAACCAGCGGTCCAGCGCGAGCCGCCCGGGGCCGATGGCGGCGACGCCCAGGGCCACGACGACGATCGCCAGGTTGTACTCGATGCCGCCCTGCTCGTCCCACAGCCCGCGGGCACCGGTCACGGTGACCATGGCGTTGATCATGACGCCGATCAGCGCCGCGGCGGCGAGCGGGGTGAACAGCCCGAGGGCCAGACCCACGCCGCCCAGGAACTCCGAGGCCCCGCCGATGGCTGCGTAGACCTTGCCCGGCGAGAAGCCCAGCTGCTCGAAGCCCTTCCCGGTGCTGGTGAGCCCCTGGCCGCCGAACCACCCGAAGAGCTTCTGCAGCCCGTGCCCCGCCATCAGGACGCCGAAGGTGAGCCGGATCAGCAGCAGGCCGCAGTCGCCGGCGGTCACCCGCGGCTGCGGCGGCACGGCGTCCTCGGTCTGCGGCGGGACGCGCAATCGCTCAGCTATGTAGTTCATGGGGAACCCTCTTCCGCCCCCGGGGCACCGGCGGGCGGTGCCGGCCGATCCCCGGGGACCAGCGGAGCGTGTCGGTGCAGTGATCGCGGATCACACGCACATCCCTCCTCCCTTTCCAGGAGTGCGCGACGGTGTGCCGCTTTCAACCACTTTCCCCTCTTTCGTACATCTCATCCCGAAATATCGGAAGTGCTGAGTAGTACCCGGGGACCGCGCCGCGCGGGGCCCGGTCGTGCGGGGGCGTCCGGGCGCGGGAAGCGGAAGCAGGGGCCGAGCGGATCGCGGCCGGGTGGTGCTCGCCGGCGGCCCGCTGACTGGAGTGGACGGCGCCGGCGCTCCGCGCCCGAATGCGGGCGATCCGGCCGTCGGGGAGGCCGGGACCACGGGCCCGGCCGGCCCCGGAGCGACCGCCGGCCGCCGGCCGCCACCGTAGGACTGTGGCCTCAACTCTCTCCGCTGCAAACGAATTTGTCCGGCCGTGCAACCCTCCGCGCAGATTCGGGAGTACCTACGAACGGACGTCCAACGTGGCGGCCGCCGCATCCGGTGGTCACCGCGGGCCGGCGCGCGGGCCCACCGCGCCGGCCGCCAAGGACCGCCCGGCGCCGTGCCGGGCGGCAGCTTCGAAGGAGAAATGCTCCGTGGCTCTCAGTTTTGCCAGGAAGGCGGGCATCGCGACCGCCGCGGCCGTCGCCATCGGCGCGGTGTCCCTCGGCGCCACCGCGGTGGCGGCGCCGTCGGGCCCGGCGGCCCAGGCGGCCCCGGCCGCGCAGCGGGCCGGCGCACCCGCCGCCGTACCCGCCGCGGCGGTCGCCGCGCCGAAGAAGCAGGCGTCCCCGGTCGTCACGCAGCTGATCGGCAAGGGCCGGGTGGACGGCAAGCTCTGGTCGGTGGCGCTGGAGTTCCACAAGACGCTGCCGGAGGGCTACGAGCTGCCGACCGCGCCCGACGGCACGCCCGCGTCCGGCACCGCACTGCTGTGCCAGCGCATGTACATCGACGGGGTGCGCATCGACCACCAGGGCGGCCCCTGGTCCGACTGCCAGCCCGTCACCGGCGCCCACGACCCGGCCGGCTCCGGCGGCATGGGCCTGTGGGGCTTCCAGGACAAGGGCACCAGCGGCACCCGCCTCATGGTCTCCAACCCCGAAGCGGCCGTCGCGTACGGCGTCATCACCTTCAGCGACGGCACCCACCGGAAGGCCGCCACGGTCACCGTCCCCGGCACCGACTACAGCGCCTGGGCGATCGCCATACCCGACGGCAAGACCATCGACACCGTCGACCAGTACGACAAGCGCCACCACCGCCTCACCCACGACACCTACTGGCGCTGACCCCGGGAAGAAGGACGGGCACCTCCTGCCGTGCAGCAACGTGACGACCGAGCCGAGGACGACGGACCGGACGCGGAGTTCACCCGGTTCGTCGCCGCCCGCTGGCGCGCCCTGACCCACACGGCGTACCTGCTCACCGGGGACTTCCACGAAGCGGAAGACCTCGTGCAGTCGACGCTGGCCAAGGTCTACCCGCACTGGGGGCGGTTGCGGCCCGAGCACGCCGAGCACTACGTGCGGCGGGCGCTGGTCAACACCAACCGCAGCCGGTACCGCCGCCGCAGGATCGCCCACCTCCTCCTCCCGTCGCTGCCCGACACCCGCACCGTCCCCGAGGACGGTGCGGGTGTCGGGGCCGTGGACGGCTACGACGCCCTGGCCCGGCTGCTCGCCGGCCTGCCCGAGCGGCAGCGGGCGGTCGTCGTGCTGCGCTACTGCGAGGACCTGTCGGCGGAGGAAGTGGCGGACGTCCTCGGCTGCTCGGTCGGCACGGTGAAGAGCCAGGCCTCCCGGGCCCTGGACAAACTGCGCAACCGGACGACGCTCGCCCGCCTCCACCCGCCCAGCCGCCCCGCAGAGGCACGATGACTCCCGACCACGACCGACGACGCCCCGCCCAAGAGGACTGGCTGCGCGACGCCTTCGCCCGGTCGCGCGACACCTACCCCTCTTCCCAGGCCCCCGTGGACCGGATCCTCGCCACCGCGCGGGCCCGCAGGAAACGCCACCGCGCCGCCGCCGTGGTCGGCGCCGTGACCGGTGCGGCCTGCGTCCTCGCCGTCGCCCTGGCCCTCCCGTTCCACGGCCCCCGCCCCCCCGCCGGACCCGCGCAGCGTTCCTCGCCCGCGTCGAGTCCCACGGTCACCGCGAAGCCGGGACCCGTGACCGTAGCCGTGGGCGGCGGCACGACGGACGGCACTGCCTGGTCGGTGGCGCTGGAGTTCCACAAGACGTTGCCGGGAGGCTACGAACTCCCGACCGCACCCGACGGCACCCCCGCGTCCGGCACCGCACTGCTGTGCCAGCGCATGTACATCGGCGGCGTACGCATCGACCACCAGGGCGGACCCTGGTCCGACTGCCAGCCCGTCACCGGCGCCCACGACCCCGCCGGCTCCGGCGACACGGGCCTGTGGGGCCTGCACGACAAGGGCACCACCGGCACCCGCCTCATGGTCTCCAACCCCGAAGCCGCCGTCGACTACGGCATCGTCATCTTCAGCGACGGCACCAGCCTCAAAGCCCCCACCGTCACCGTCCCCGGCACCGACTACCGCGCCTGGGCGATCGCCATACCCGACGGCAGGACCATCGCCACCGTCGACCAGTACGACGGGCACCACCAACGCCTCACCCACGACACCTACTGGCGCTGACCCCGAAGCGCGCAGCCGGTGTCACATTCCGCTCGGCCGCCCTGTCCTCATGGACGAGGCACACCGGCCACGGAAGGTGGGGTTCCCCCGTCATGGGCGTCGAGCAGTCGCAGCGGGCCGAAGGCCGCATCCCCACGGACCACCCGGCCCGGTACCTGGCTCAACTGTGCACGCGGGCGGGCGTGACGGGCACCGCCGCGCAGCACGAGGACCACGCCGCGTGGTCCGACAGGCACGGGACCATCGAGGCCGAGGGCGGCCGGTGCACCCTGCAGGCCGGGCCCGGCTCGCTGACGCTCCACGTCGAAGCGGCGGACCGGGAAAGCCTCCGGCGCATCCAGCACCTGGTCGCCGGACGGCTGCGGGAGATCGGCGGCCCCGAGGCACCGGAGGTCACCTGGCAGCCGTCCGCAGCCGCCACGCCACGTCCGCGACGCGGGACGAAGCTCGGCATCGCGGCCGTCGTCGTCCTGGTCGTCGCCGCCCACCTGGGCCTCGGCGGCCTCCTGCTCACGTCCGGCCCCTGGAAGCACTGGGCCCTCGGCGCCCTCCTGGCCGTCCTCCTGGCCAAGGCCATCCACCTGCTCCGGCGTCGCGCCGGTCGCCGCGGCAAGGCCCGCCGGCACCGCTGATCCGCGGCAGCCGCCGTAGCCGGCGGCACACGTCACGGCCGGTCGCAGGAACGCCGCCCGCTCGCATCACGTCGAGATCGCCGGCTCCCGCCGACGGGCCTTGCGCGTCAGCGCCGGGCCCGTCGGCACGCGGGTGGGCTCAGCGTGAGGTGAACCGCCCGGCCTGGTCCTAGCGCACGTCGACGTAGTCGGACGCGCTGGTGGCCACGCCGGTCGTGGAGTTGCCGTAGTACACCCAGCGGTAGTAACCGTCGACCGAGGCGGTGACCGTGGTCTTCAGGCCCCCGGTGCTGCTGGTGGTGGCCTTCTTGACCGTCTTGAAGGTATCGCTGCCCTTGGCGCGGAACTGGAGGCTGACGGAACGGCCGCTGTAGGCGCCGTACTTCTTCGTGCTCCAGTTCGCCCGGGTCAGCTTGCCCGTGACGGTGATCGGCTTGCCCTTGGTGACCGGCTCCGGCGAGGCGTTGGTGGTGGCCTTGGCCGCGCGCTTGAGCTGGACGGTCGTGGACCGCGTCTCCCGCTCCGCGGCCTTCAGGCCGCCGCCGGCCTTCCACAGGCGCAGCGAGACGCCGACCTTCCAGGTCGTGGCGTCGCTGTTGGAGTCGACGTGCTCCTGGCTCGGGTCCGGGTCGATGTAGAGGTTGCCCTCGCAGCGAGCGTGCTTGGAGTCGATCTCGTAACAGGTGTAGCCGCCGGGCCCGATGAAGTTCTCCCCGCTGTCCGCCGCCGTGTTGATGCTCCCGCGGTAGAGGAAGGGGAAGGCGTCATAGCGGGAGGGGTCGGCGGTGCTGTACCCGGCAGGCAGCGCGATGTTGAACCGCATGGGCGGCTCCACCACCTTCGACGTGCCGACGACGATCGGCTTGCCGTTGTTGACGACGATGTTCGACACGGTGATGCCGGTGTCCGCCGCGTGAGCCGTCGGCGCGCTCAGCGCCGAGAGCCCCAGCGCCCCCACGAGCGTGGCCACCGCGGCGATTCGTCTGCCAGTTCTCATTCACACCTCTTCAGGAGAAGGCCGTTGGAAGAGGCGGCAGCCTATCTGACGAGTTCATGCCGTTCGTCCCGCCGACGTCGCGTCGTTGCCGATCACCGACGCTTCGGTCCGGTCGCAGGCATCCGGCGTCCTACTGCAGGTTCCAGCGGTGCGGATGTCCGGGGTCGGCGGGGCACTCGAAGATGTTGAGTTCACCGTCGCGGCCCACGCGGACCTTGGTGGGTGTGGCGAACGGGTGCGGGGAGAGGTCTTGCTCTTCGAGCGGTTTCCAACTGGCGCTACCGCCGTCCCACTCGGAGCTGTCGATGGTCAGCAGGAGTTCCATCGGCGTCGCACAGGTGAGACACACCATCGGTGACGGGTCGGTGACATGCCAGGACGCGAACCCACCGACGCGCCAGCCGGGTGGGATGGACACGTCGTACTGATAGCCGACCGGGTCGGCACCTTCTTCGGTGGCAGACTGCTCGGCCTCTTCTTCCGAGGCCTCTTCCCAGGCGTCGATCCGGGCGCACAGCTCTTCCGGGAGAAGACCGGCGAAGGGGTAGGTGACCACCTGTTCCGGGTGCAGGACACACGGCTCCGGGACGTATCCCTCAAAGCCGACGACCTGCGGCTGTGGTGGCAGGGCGAGCACCTCCCCTACCTCCGCGGACCTGCGCCAGCGCAGGTCGAGCAGCATGCCGTGCCGTCCCGGACCGTGTGCGTCGAAGGGGCACCAGAACACCTGGAGCAGGTCGCAGTCGTCCGGCCCGCCCAGGTCGGGTACGTCCCGCCGGAACAGCTGCGCCAGACCGATCAACGGCAGCGGGTCGGTCTCGGAGGCTTCCGCGATCCGGTGCGGGCGGCGCAACTCCTGCAGGAGGCCGCGTTCCTCGTCCGTCGGCCCCGGGGCCGCCCGGCGGGTCCACGCGGTGGTCAGGATCCGTCGTTCCCGGTGGATGTCCGCGGGGCGCCGGCCGCACCCACGGCCGTGAGCCTCGGTGCACACCGGCCACGGCTCGTCCGCCGGCCACAACATCGGACCGCCCACGGAACTCGCCGACACCTCTGGCCTGCCCGGCCGTGGGTGGAGCCGGGTGGTCGTGCCCCGGTGCGCGGCAAGTTCCGGGAAGAGCGCTTCGATATCGAGCGGGCGCGGCGGCGTAGTCCTCTTCATGCGGGCGACGATAGACATCGGACCCAGCATTCCGTCCAGGCCCCGTCCACGACCGCGGGGAGCGGGAGTGCGGGAGCGGACGGACAGACGGCAGCCCCCACCCGCCGGCGCAAACAAAACAGCCCCCGATCTGCGTTTCCGCAGCTCAGGGGCTGTGTTTCCACTGTGGCGGCGCCAGGATTCGAACCTGGGTAGGCTAAGCCGACGGATTTACAGTCCGCTCCCATTGGCCACTCGGGCACACCGCCTGGGAAGTGTCTCCGCGGGCCGCTTGTGTGCGGTCCCCGTGGCGACGTCGTAAACAATACCCGATGCGTGGGGGTGCTCCGCCACCCTATTGATCAGCGCTTCGGGCGGGTCCGGTGGCTAGGCTTGCGGGGGCGGCCCGGAGGCGGGTCGCGGACCCGACGGATCAGAGCCAAGGAGCCAACTGAAGATGGCCGACTCCAGTTTCGACATCGTCTCGAAGGTCGAGCGGCAGGAGGTCGACAACGCCCTCAACCAGGCCGCCAAGGAGATCTCGCAGCGCTACGACTTCAAGAACGTCGGCGCGTCGATCTCGTGGTCCGGGGACAAGATCCTGATGCAGGCCAACTCCGAGGAGCGGGTCAAGGCCATCCTGGACGTCTTCGAGACCAAGCTGGTCAAGCGGGGGATCTCGCTGAAGTCGCTGGACGCGGGCGAGCCCCAGCTGTCCGGCAAGGAGTACAAGATCTTCGCGACCATCGAGGAAGGCATCTCGCAGGAGAACGCCAAGAAGGTCGCCAAGATCATCCGCGATGAGGGGCCCAAGGGCATCAAGGCGCAGGTCCAGGGCGAGGAGCTGCGCGTGACGTCCAAGAGCCGGGACGACCTGCAGGCCGTCATCGCACTGCTGAAGGGCAAGGACCTCGACTTCGCGCTGCAGTTCGTGAACTACCGCTGAGCGAGGCCCTGCCGAGGCCCCGGCCGGGAGGAGGCGGCCGGGGCCTTCGCCACGCGCACGACGGGGCGCATTCGGAGGGTGCCGCCCGGGAAGCCGCCGCAGGTGCGTAATGTCTTCCTGTTAGGTCTCCCCAGGACCCCGCCCGTCGACGGCGGACCCGGGGCAGCGTCTCGAGGATGGAGCCGGGCATGCACAGCCGCACCGCTTTGGTCGAGGACCTGATGAGCCGCTTCCCGCACGTCCCCCGTGAGGCGGTCATCAAGGAGGACCTGCTGCGCGGCGGGATCGCGTTCGACGAGTCGGCGCTCAGCGGCAACGAGGACGGCGACGTCAAGCCGAAGTCGTACTTCATCTTCTCCTTCGACCACCGCACCCTCCCCGAGTTGGGCGCCGCCGCGCTGAAGCGGCCGCCGGAGGAGATCGTGCTCACCGGTGGGCCGTACGACCTGCGCCGCACGGTGGTGTCGGTGCGGGTGAACCCGGCCTCGCCGTACCGCGTGCGGGCGGGCGGGCGCGGGGTGCTCGGGCTCTACCTCGACGGGGTGCGCATCGCGGACGTCGGCCTGCCGCCGATGCCGGCGTACTACCGGCACACCCTGGAGAACGGGAAGTCGGTGATGGAGGTCGCGCCGACGATCCAGTGGGGCTACCTGATCTACCTGACGGTCTTCCGCGTGTGCCAGTACTTCGGCGCCAAGGAGGAGTGCCAGTACTGCGACATCAACCACAACTGGCGCCAGCACAAGGCGGCCGGCCGCCCCTACACGGGCGTGAAGCCGGTCGAGGAGGTGCTGGAGGCGCTGGAGATCATCGACAAGTACGACGAGACGAAGTCCTCCACCGCCTACACCCTGACCGGCGGGGCGATCACCTCCAAGGTCGCCGGGCGCGACGAGGCGGACTTCTACGGCCACTACGCGAAGGCCATCGAGGAGCGCTTCCCCGGCCGCTGGATCGGCAAGGTCGTCGCGCAGGCGCTGCCCAAGGAGGACGTGCAGCGCTTCAAGGACTACGGCGTGCAGATCTACCACCCCAACTACGAGGTGTGGGACCGCCGTCTGTTCGAGCTGTACTGCCCCGGCAAGGAGCGTTACGTCGGCCGGGACGAGTGGCACCGCCGCATCCTGGACTCGGCGGAGATCTTCGGCCCGCGCAACGTGATCCCCAACTTCGTGGCGGGCGTGGAGATGGCGGAGCCGTTCGGCTTCACCAGCGTCGGGGAGGCGATCGACTCCACGGCGGAGGGCCTGCGCTTCTTCATGTCGCGGGGCATCACGCCGCGTTTCACGACCTGGTGCCCGGAGCCGACGACCCCGCTGGGCAAGGCGAACCCCGAGGGCGCGCCGCTGGAGTACCACATCCGCCTGCTGGACGTGTACCGCTCGACGCTGGAGGAGTACGGGCTGAGCTCGCCGCCCGGGTACGGCCCGGCCGGTCCCGGCAACGCGGTGTTCTCGGTGAGCTCGTTCATGGACAGCCTGCCGGCGTCGGCGCCCGCCGGAGTGAGCTGAGTGCCGGGCCTGCTGATCGTGCATCACACGCCGTCGCCCAACCTGCAGGCGATGTTCGAGGCGGTGGTCGCGGGCGCGACCACCGACGAGATCGAGGGCGTGGACGTGGTACGGCGGCCCGCCCTCGCGGCGACCGCCTCCGACGTGCTCGCGGCGGACGGCTACCTGCTGGGCACGACGGCGAACCTCGGCTACATGTCGGGGGCGCTCAAGCACTTCTTCGACCAGGTCTACTACCCCTGCCTGGACAGCACGCGCGGCCGCCCGTTCGGCTTCTACGTGCACGGCGGCAACGACGTCACGGGGGCGGTGCGCGGGATCCGGTCGATCACCACGGGCCTGGGCTGGGAGCAGGCGGCGGCGGAGGTGACGGTCACCGGGGAGCCGTCCAAGGCCGATCTGCGGGCCTGCTGGGAACTGGGCGCGACGCTGGCCGCCGGCCTGGCGGAGTGACCGCACGGGCCCGGCGCCGACGTGCCGGGCCCCTGCCCCCGTCCTACCGTGGAGGTGGAGGGAAGGGGGCAGCACCTATGGCACCCCGTGTCCTGGACGACGAGGCCCTGGACGCCCTGCGCGAGGGCTTCGCCGGCGAGGTCGTCGCACCGGGGGACGCGTCGTACGACGAGAGCCGCACCCTGTTCAACGCGATGATCGATCGCCGGCCGTCCGTGATCGCCCTGTGCGAGACGGTGGACGACGTCGCGGCGGCCATCCGCTTCGGCCGCGAGCGCGGGCTGGAGGTCTCCGTCCGCGGGGGCGGCCACAGTGTCTCCGGCAAGGCGCTGACCGACAGCGGCATCGTCGTCGACCTGCGGCGCATGCACGCCGTGGTGGTCGACCCGGCGGCGCGCACGGCGCGGGTGGGCGGGGGCGCCACGATGAGCCACCTGGACCGGGCGACGCAGCCGTTCGGCCTGGCCACCACGGGGGGCCGGGTGTCCACGACCGGGGTGGGCGGTTTCACCCTCGGCGGCGGATCGGGCTGGCTGGAGCGGAAGTTCGGGCTGGCCTGCGACAACCTGGCGGAGGCCGAGTTGATGACGGCGGACGGCACCATGGTGCGGGCCGCCGAGGACGAGAACCCGGAGCTGTTCTGGGCGCTGCACGGGGGCGGCGGCAACTTCGGTGTCGCCACCTCGCTCACGCTGCGGCTGCACCCGCTGCCCGCCGCCACCCTGGCCGTGCTGCTGTGGCCGCCCGAGGCCGGTCCCGAGGTGCTGCGCGCCTACCGCACCCTGATGGCGTCGGCGCCGGACGAGGTGGGCGGGGGCATGATCTTCCTGACCGGGCCGCCGGAGGAGTTCGTGCCCGAGCACCTGGTGGGCACGCTGGCCTGCGCCGTGGTGTTCACGTACGCGGGCACCGAGGACGCGGCGCGCGAGGTGCTGGAACCGCTGCTCGCGCTCGCCCCGCACGGCCGCATGGTGGCGGAGATGCCGTACGCGGACCTGCAGTCGGCGCTCGACGACCCGCCGGGCTACCGGAACTACTGGTCGGCGGAGTACCTGGACGACTTCCCGGACGCGGCCGTGGAGCGCTTCTGCGCGCGTGCCCGGGACATGGTGGTCCCCTCCCCCTCCCAGCACGTGCTGTTCCCCGTGGGCGGCGCCGTGGCGCGCCCTCCGGCCGACTACCCGCTGCCCTGGCGCCGGGCGCCGTGGGTCGCGCACCCCTTCGGCCTGTGGGCGGATCCGGCGGACGACGAGCGGGCCCGGAAGTGGGCGCACGACGTCCGCGCCGACCTGCGGCAGTGGTCCTCGGGCGCGGTCTACCTGAACTTCATCGGCGACGAGGGCGAGGGCCGCGTGATCGCCGGTCTCGGCGCGCACAACCTGGGGCGCCTGGGCCGGGTGAAGACCGAGTACGACCCGGAGAACGTGTTCCGGCTCAACCACAACATCGAGCCGGGCTGAGGCCATGCCGGGGCGTGCCGGGCGCCGGGTTCAGCGGGTGGCGTACGGGGCGTCCACGGGGACGATCTCGCGGCCGAGCGGCACCAGGGAGATCGGCACCATCTTGAAGTTGGCGATGCCGAACGGGATGCCGATGATCGTCAGGCAGAAGCCGATGCCCGCGATCACGTGGCCGATGGCGAGCCAGATCCCCGCGAAGACCAGCCAGATGATGTTGCCGAGCAGCGACCCGACCCCCGCGTCGCGGCGTTCCACCGTGGTGCGGCCGAAGGGCCACAGCACGTAGTTGGCGATCCTCAGGGACGCGATCCCCCAGGGGATGGTGACGATGAAGATGAACATCAGCAGGCCCAGCAGGGCGTAGCCGATCGCCATCCACAGGCCCCAGATCACCAGCCACACGACGTTCAGGACGATGTTGACCGCCTTCATGGCCCAAGCCTCCCATGCGTCCGGTGGCCCCGCCCGTCAGGGGGACGCGGGAGCCGCCGCCCCGTCAGGCGTCCCCCACAGGGCCCGTACCCGCGTACGGGCCGGACCGCACGCCGGTGTCAGCGGCGGTGGCCGGCCATCTCCTCGAGGCGGGCGATGCGCTCGCCCATCGGGGGGTGGGTGGAGAAGAGCTTGGAGACGTCGCCGGGGCGGAACGGGTTGGCGATCATGAGGTGGCTGGTGGTCTCCAGCCGGGGCTCGGGCGGCAGCGGGGCGCGCTTGGTGCCCGTCTCCAGCTTGCGCAGCGCGGAGGCGAGGGCGAGCGGGTCGCCGGTGAGGCGGGCGCCGGAGGCGTCGGCCTCGTACTCCCGGGAGCGGCTGACGGCGAGCTGGATGAGGGAGGCGGCGACGGGGCCGAGGATCATCATCAGCAGCAGGCCGAACAGGCCGGGGCCCTCGTCGTCGTCGGAGCGGCCGACGGGGATCAGCCAGGCGAAGTTGACCAGGAACACGACCACGGAGGCCAGGGCACCCGCGACGGAGGAGATGAGGATGTCGCGGTTGTAGACGTGGCTCAGTTCGTGGCCGATGACGCCGCGCAGTTCGCGCTCGTCGAGGAGGCGCAGGATGCCCTCGGTGCAGCACACGGCGGCGTTGCGCGGGTTGCGGCCGGTGGCGAAGGCGTTGGGGGCCTCGGTCGGGGAGATGTAGAGCCGCGGCATGGGCTGCCGGGCGGAGGTGGAGAGTTCGCGCACCATGCGGTAGAGCGCCGGCGCCTCGAACTCGCTGACCGGGCGGGCGCGCATGGAGCGCAGCGCGATCTTGTCGCTGTTCCAGTACGCGTAGGCGTTGGTCCCGAGGGCTACGACGAGTGCGACGATCAGTCCCGTACGGCCGAAGAAGCTGCCGATGACCAGGATGAGAGCCGACATTCCGCCCAGGAGCGCGGCGGTCTTCAGGCCGTTGTGCCGGCGGTGCACGGTACACCCTCCAAGTTGTGCATCGGGAGGACCTTCTCTCCTCGTCCAAGGAGAACCTCCCGTACGGGCCAACGCCACCGGAGGGGCGTTAGTTCCCTTGTGCACCTTCCTGCCGGGTGCTCAGAGCAGGGTCGCGGAGGCGAAGCGGAGGACGAGCTGGGGCGCTCCGGACAGCACGACGCCGACGACTGCGGTGAGTGCGATGGCGGCGCCGAGCGGGCGCGAGGGGCCCGCCGGGCGGACCGCTGCGGCCGGCTCCGTGCCGGGCTTCGCGAAGAGCAGGAACGTCCACCGGAGGTAGTACACGAGGGCGATCACGACGTTGACGGCCATGACCGCGGCCAGCCAGCCGAGGCCCGCGTCGACGGCCGAGGAGAAGACGGCGACCTTGGCGAACAGGCCGATGACGCCGGGCGGCAGGCCGGCCAGGCAGAGCAGGAAGAAGGCCATGGCGAGCGCGGCGAGGGGGTGGCGGCCGTGGAGGCCCCGGTAGTCGGTGAGCCGGTTCTGCGGGGCGGAGCGGCCGACGAGCGCGGCGACGCCGAAGGCGCCGAGGTTCACGGCGGCGTACATCAGCGCGTAGGCGAGGGTGGTGCCGATCTGGCGGTCGGGGTCGGTGTACGCGGCGGCGGCGATCGGGACCAGCAGGTAGCCCGCCTGGCCGATGGACGACCAGGCCAGCAGGCGGACGGCGCTGCGCGGGCGGTCGGGGCGCTGCACCAGCGCGGCGACGTTGCCGACGGTCATCGTGAGGGCGGCCAGGACGGCGACGGCGGGGCCCCAGACGTGCGCGTACGGCCGGAAGGCGACGACCGTGACGAGGATGAGGCCGGCGAACCCGGCGGCCTTGCCGACGACCGACAGGTAGCCGGCGACGGGGAGCGGGGCACCGGTGTAGGTGTCGGGCACCCAGAAGTGGAAGGGGGCGACGGCGAGCTTGAAGGCGAAGCCGACGACGGTGAGGGCGGCGCCCGCGGCGGCCAGCGTGTCCAGGCGGGGGTCGACGCCCTGCAGTCCCTTGGCCATGGCCTCCAGGTGGAGGGTGCCGGTGGCGGCGTAGACGAAGCTGACGCCCAGCAGGGTGACGGCGGTCGCGGCGACCGAGGAGAGGAAGAACTTCAGGGCCGCCTCGCTCGACAGCCGGTCGCCGCGGCGCAGGCCGACCAGGGCGAACGAGGGGAGCGTGGTGACCTCCAGGGCGATCACGAGGGTCGCCAGGTCGCGGGAGGCGGGCAGCAGCGCGGCGCCGGAGGCTGAGGAGAGCAGCAGGAACCAGAACTCGCCGGCGGGCAGCTCGTCGAGGGTGTGCACCGACAGCAGGGCGGCGACGAGGGCTCCGGCCAGCACCAGCAGCTGCACGACGAGCGTGAAGCGGTCGGCGACGTAGGAGCAGTCGGCGGGGCTGCCGACGAGGCAGAAGGTGGTGCGGTCGCCGTCGAGCAGCGGCAGCAGGCTGAGCCCGGCCAGCACGAGTCCGGCGAGGGTGGTCGCCACCAGGGGCCGCTTGCGGCCCTCGGGCAGGAAGAGGTCGGCGACCAGCACGACGATCGCGGCCACCGCCACGATGCCGGGCGGGGCGATCGCGGCCCAGTCGACCGACTGGACGACGGAGGTGGCGAGGGTGCTCATCAGCTGCCTCCGAGCAGGGTGCGCACGGCCGGGTCGGTGAGGCCGAGCAGGGCGGCGGGCCACAGGCCGGCGAGGACGGTCAGGACGACGAGCGGGGTCCAGGCCGCGAACTCGTAGCCCCGGACGTCCGCGAGCTCCGGCGCGGCGTGGACGGTGTCGCGTTCGCCCATGCACACGCGGCGTACGACGACGAGCAGGTACGCGGCGGTGAGCAGGGTGCCGAAGGCGGCGACCGCGGTGAAGACCAGGTAGGCGCCGCGGTCCAGGCCCGGGGCGGGCTTGAAGGAGCCGAACATCGCCAGCATCTCGCCCCAGAAGCCGGCCAGGCCCGGCAGGCCCAGGGAGGCGACGGCCGCGAAGGCGAGCAGGCCGCCCATGCGGGGTGCCTTGCCGTACAGGGCGGCGCCGGTCTGCCCGGCGAGGGTGTCCAGGTCGGTGGAGCCGTAGCGGTCCTTGAGGGCGCCGACCAGGAAGAAGAGCAGGCCGGTGATGAGCCCGTGGGCGATGTTGGCGAAGAGCGCGCCGTTGACGCCGGTGGGGGTCAGGGTGGCGATGCCCAGCAGCACGAAGCCCATGTGGCCGACGGAGCTGTAGGCGATGAGGCGCTTGAGGTCGCCGCCCCCGCCGCGCCGGGCGAGGGCCAGGCAGGCCAGCGACCCGTAGACGATGCCGACGACCGCGAAGGCGGCGAGGTAGGGCGCGAAGGTCTGCATGCCCTCGGGGGCGGCCGGCAGCAGGATCCGTACGAACCCGTACGTGCCCATCTTGAGCAGCACCCCGGCCAGGAGCACCGAGCCGACCGTGGGGGCGGCGGTGTGGGCGTCCGGGAGCCAGCTGTGCAGCGGCCACATCGGGGCCTTGACGGCGAGGCCGAGGCCGATGGCGAGGACGGCGATCAGCTGCGTGGAGTGACTGAGCGGTGACCCGTTGTCAGTGGCGAGTGCCACCATGTCGAATGTGCCCGCCTTCAGCCCGATGAGGAGCAGGCCGAGCAGCATGATCACGGAACCGAGCAGTGTGTAGAGGATGAAGCGGAGGGCGGACTTCTCCCGCTTCTCGCCGCCCCAGCGGGCGATGAGGAAGTACATCGGGATGAGGACGGTCTCGAAGGCGAGGAAGAAGAGCACCAGGTCGAGCACGGCGAAGGTGGCGAGCGTGCCCGTCTCCAGGAGGAGCAGGAGCGCCACGAAGGCCTTCGGGGAAGGACCCGCGGGCATCTTGAAGTAGCTGTAGAGCGCGCAGAGGAAGGTCAGCAGCGCGGTCAGGACGAGGAGGGGGAGGCTGATGCCGTCGATGCCGAGGTGGATGCGGACGCCGAGCGCCGGGATCCAGTTGATGTCGGTGTTCGCCTGCATCGTCGCGGGGTGGTCGTGGTCGAAGCCCGCGGCCAGGACGATGCTCAGGACGAGGACGATCCCGGTGACGGTGACGCCGTGGCGGAGCACCGCCTGGTCGGGGTTCTTCCCCTTCAGACCGGGCGGGGGCGGCAGCAGGGCCGCGGCGGCGCCGAGCAGCGGCAGGAGGACGGCGGCCGCGAGGACGTACTGGAGGACGGTGTCGTTCACGGCTCACGCTCCGACGGCGACGAGGACGGCGAGGATCACGGAGCCGGCCAGCAGCACGCTGATATAGGTCTGCACGTTGCCCGTCTGGGTGCGGCGTACGAGGGCGCCGAGCAGCCGGGGCAGTCCGCCCGCGCCGCGGACGTACGTCTCGACGACCTCGCGGTCGAGGAAGCGGACGAGGCCGGAGGCGGCGAGCACGGGGCGGACGAAGAGCGCCGCGTAGAGCGCGTCGAGACGGAAGCCGTGCGAGGCGGGCCCGAAGAGCGGGCCGAGCAGCAGGCGCCCGGGGTCGGCGGGGTCCTGGGCGGCGGCGACGTCCCCGTAGACCTGCTCGTGGGTCTGCAGGGCCGCGGCCTCGGTGAGCGCCGGCTCCTCCTCGGCGGCCTCGGCGGTGACCACCGCGCCGAGCGGGGTGCCGCGGCGGGACGCGGTCGCCTGCCAGGCGCCGTAGGTCGCGAGGATGCCGACGACGGCGAGGCCGACGCCGAGGATCGAGGTGACCAGGGTCGGGGCGAGGGCGTTGCCGTCCAGCCAGGAGGGGAGGTCGAGGAGCGAGGGCACGAGGGCGACGGCGCCGAAGGCGAGGGTCGGGACGGCCAGCACCCACAGGACGACGGTCATGACGGCCGGTTCCCTGCCGTGGGCCTCGGGGGCCGTGGCGCCGTGGCCGCGGAAGGCGAGGAGGAACAGGCGGGTGGCGTAGCCCGCGGTGAGCACGGCGGTGATCAGCGCGGCGACCAGGACGAGCCAGCCGACGGCCGAGGGCACGCCCTCGGCGTGGCCGGAGGCTGCGTGCTCGGCCGCCCGCAGCACCGACTCCTTGGAGAAGAAGCCGGAGAAGGGCGGGACGGCGGCCAGGGCGGCCAGCGCGATGGCCGTGGTCCACATGGCGTCGGGTACGCGCTTGCCGAGGTCGCCCATGCGGGACATCGCGGCCAGCGAGTTGGTGCCGGCGGCGTGGATGACGACGCCGGCGGCGAGGAAGAGGAGGGCCTTGAAGGCACCGTGCGAGACGAGGTGGAACACGGCGGCGCTGCGGTCGCCGACGGCGAGTGCGGCGGCCATGTAGCCGAGCTGGCCGATCGTCGAGTAGGCGAGCACGCGTTTGATGTCGTCCTGCGCGAGCGCGGCCAGTCCCGAGCCGATCATGGTGACGGCGGCGAGCACGCCCAGCACCGCCAGGGTGACGGTGGAGGCCTCGAAGACCGGCAGCAGCCGGGCGACGAGGTAGATGCCGGCCGCGACCATCGTGGCGGCGTGGATCAGCGCGGACACCGGGGTGGGACCGGCCATCGCGTCGGGCAGCCAGGTGTGCAGCGGGAACTGCGCCGACTTGCCGGCGACCCCGGCGAGCAGCAGCACGCCGACGACGGTCGGGTGCGCGATCTGGCCGTGGGTGGCGGCGGTCAGGATGCCGTTGATCCGGAAGGTGCCGGCGTCGGCGGCGAGCGCGAACACACCGATCAGGAAGGGGACGTCGCCGAGCTTGGTGACGAGGAAGGCCTTGAGGGAGGCGGCCCGGGCGACCTCGGTCTCCCAGTAGTGGCCGACCAGGAAGTACGAGCAGATGCCCATGATCTCCCAGCCGACCAGCAGCACCATCAGGTCGCCGGTGTAGACGACCAGGAACATGGCGGCGGTGAAGAGGGAGACGAGGGCGGAGTAGGAGGCGTAGCGCGGGTCGTGGCGCAGGTAGGCCGTGGAGTACAGCTGCACGCAGGTGGCGACCAGGCCGACGAGGACGGCGATCAGCACCGCGAAGCCGTCGAGGTGCAGGGCGAGGTCGACGGGCACGGAGCCGGTCGGGGTGAGCCGGGTCGCGGCGTCGGTGGCCGGGCCGCTGCCCTGCCGTACGGCGACGACGACGGCCAGCACGAAGGCGGTCGCGATGGGCAGCACGGCCAGCGGCCGGACGAAGCCGGGGGCGGTGCGGCCGAGCAGCAGGCCGCCGACGGCGCCGAGGAAGGGCAGGAGGGGGACGAGGACGGCGAGGGTCGTCGGGGTCACGCTGCGGCCTCGGCCTTCTCTTCGGGTGCGGAGGGCCCGTCCCCTTCGCCCTGCGGGTCGTGCGGGTCGTGCGGTCCGTGCTCGGCGAGGTCGGTGAGGCGGTCGACGTCCGAGCTGCCCCGGTTGCGGTACACGAGCAGGACGATGGCGAGGCCGATGCCGATCTCGGCGGCGGCGATGACGATGACGAACAGCGTCAGCGCCTGCCCGGCGTGGAGGGTGTCGCGGAGCCAGACGTCGAAGGCGACCAGGTTGAGGTTGACCGCGTTCAGCATCAGCTCGACCGACATCAGGACGAGGATCGCGTTGCGCCGGGCGAGGACGCCGTACAGGCCGACGGAGAACAGGAGGGCGGCGAGGACGGCGGGGTAGGCGAGATGCATCAGCGCTCTCCCGGCTGCTGACGGGACTGCTTGCGGGACAGGACGATCGCACCGACGAGCGCGGCGAGTAGGAGCACGGACAGCGCCTCGAACGGCAGCACCCAGTGCCGGAAGAGGATCTGTCCGGTGACCTTGGTGGAGCCCTGCGCGGCGCCGTCCACGTCGATCCAGGTGGCCCGGAAGGCGTCGACCACGACCCACACGAGCGTGCCCGCTGCGGCGACGGCCACGGCCAGCGCCGCGATCCGGTTGCCCGAATCGGCGTCCGGGGAACGGCCGATGGGCGCCTTGGTGAGCATCAGCCCGAACAGCACGAGCACGACGACGGACCCGACGTAGATCAGCACCTGCACCCAGGCGATGAACTCGGCGGTGAGGAGGAGGTATTCGACGGCCACGCCACCGAGCGCGACGACCAGCCACAGGGCGGCGTGCACCAGTTGCTTCGTGGTGACGCTGACGACTGCGGCGGCCAGGGTCGCCACGCCGACGAGGACGAAGACGATCTCGACGCCGGTCGGGGACAGGAAACCGGGGTGGGCGGCGGAGAGGTTCACGCGTCGCCCCCCGGCTCCTCGGCCTGGGTCTGGGTGGCCGCCTGGGCCTCGGCCTCTGCGGCGGCTGCCGCGGCGGCGGCCTTCTCCGCGGTCTTGCGGGCGGCGCCGATCTCCTTGGGCTCCTCGGCGGCGGGGTCGAGCGGCGGCGGGGCCGGCACCGTCCACATCCACTCGCGCAGCTTGTCGCGCTCGTGGGTGAGTTCGAGGATGTCGGTCTCCGCGTACTCGAACTCCGGCGACCAGAACAGGGCGTCGAAGGGGCACACCTCGATGCAGATGCCGCAGTACATGCAGAGCGAGAAGTCGATGGCGAAGCGGTCGAGCACGTTGCGGCTGCGTTCGCGGCCGCCGGGGGTCGCGGCGGGCACCGTCTCCTTGTGGGAGTCGATGTAGATGCACCAGTCGGGGCACTCGCGGGCGCACAGCATGCAGACCGTGCAGTTCTCCTCGAACAGCGCGATCACACCACGGCTGCGGGGCGGCAGGTCGGGCTGCACCTCGGGGTACTGCGCGGTGTGCGAGCGGCGGGTCATCGTGCGCAGGGTGACGGCGAGGCCCTTGGCCAGGCCGGAACCGGGGACGCCCATCAGGAGATCACCACCTTCACCACGCCGGTGAGCGCGATCTGGGCCAGGGCGAGCGGGATGAGGACGGTCCAGGCGAGCCGCTGCAGCTGGTCCTCGCGCAGCCGGGGGTAGGTGACCCGCAGCCAGATGACGACGAAGGCCAGGGCCGCGGTCTTGAGCAGCGTCCACAGCCAGCCGACGCTGCCGGACCAGGGGCCGTGCCAGCCGCCGAGGAACAGGACGGTGGTCAGACCGCACAGCACGACGATGCCGGCGTACTCGGCGAGCAGGAACAGGGCGAAGCGCATCCCCGTGTACTCGGTGTACGCACCGAAGATGATCTCCGAGTCCGCGACGGGCATATCGAACGGCGGGCGCTGGAGTTCGGCGAGGCCGGCGGTGAAGAACACGACGGCGCCGATCAGCTGCCACGGCGTCCACCACCAGGCGTACGCGTCGACGATGCCGGGCAGCGAGAGCGTCCCGGCCGCCATGGCGACGGACGCGGCGGCGAGCAGCATCGGCAGCTCGTACGACATCAGCTGCGCGGCGGTGCGCAGACCGCCGAGGAGGGAGAACTTGTTGGCGGAGGCCCAGCCGGCCATCAGCGAGCCGAGCACGCCGACGCCCATGACGGCGAGGACGAAGAACAGGCCCGCGTCGATGTCCTGGCCGACGAGCCCGTCGGGGCCGACCGGGATCGCGACGAGCACCAGGAGGTAGGGCAGCAGCGCGACGGCGGGCGCGAGTTGGAAGATCTTCCGGTCCGCGTCGGCCGGGACCACGTCCTCCTTCTGCGCGAACTTCACGCCGTCGGCGACGAGCTGGGCCCAGCCGTGGAAGCCGCCGGCGTACATGGGCCCGAGGCGGCCCTGCATGTGGGCCATGACCTTGTGCTCGGTCTGGCCGACGACCAGGGGCAGGACGAGGAAGGCGACGAGCACGGCGAGCAGCCGGAGGATCACTTCGAGGGCGTCGCTCACGGTGTGCTGCCTCCTTCTGCGTCGTCGGGGTCGGGGGTGCCGGCGGCGTCGCCGCCCGGTGCGGGCCGCGCGGGTTCGTCCTCCGCGCCGCCGGCCGCTGTGGCCTCCCGTCCGGGAGGCCGGTCGCCGTCGGCCGCCTCGGCGGCGGGTGCCTGCGGGGCCGCTTCCGGCGCCGGGCCGGTGGCGGGCGTGTGCCGGGGGACGTCCCAGGGGGCGTCCGGGGTGCGCTTGCGGGGCGTCGCGGGAGCCGCGGGAGTGTCCGTGGCCGGCGCCGCGGGGGTCCTGGCGGGGGCACCGGTCTGGCTGACGGAGCCGTCGCCGGCCGAGCGGGTACGGCGCGGGGTCGCGGCAGGGGCGGCAGGGGCCGCGTCGCCCTGGCTCACGGAGCCCTCGGTGACGCTGCGGGTGCGCCGTGCGGGGCGCTCGGCGGCGCCCGCCGCACCGGCACCCGCGGCACCGGCCGCGCGCGGGGTGCGGGCGGGTCGTGCCGGGGCGGGCGGCAACTGCCCCTTCAGCGGGCCCCACTCGTTGGGGTCGGGCACGCCCGGTGGCAGCATCTGGCGGCGCTTGGGCCCGCCGTGCTCGGACTCGCCCGGCTCCTTCGCGCCCGGCCAGGCCTTGGCGACGCGCGCCGCCAGCACGAAGTCCTTGCGCAGCGGGTGCCCCTCGAAACCGTCGGGCAGCAGCAGCGGCACCAGGTGCGGGTGGCCGGTGAAGCCGACGCCGAACATCTCGTGCGTCTCGCGCTCGTGCCAGGCGGCGCCCGCGTAGACGCCGGTGGCGGTCGCCAGGGCCGGTGCCTCGTGCGGGACGGTCGTACGGATCATCAGCCGCCGCACGGAGCCGACCGCGGGGGCCACGACGTGGGCGCAGACCCGGAAGCCGGTGCCGGGTTCGTCGACGGCGCTGAGCCAGTCGAAGAAGGTGCAGCCGAGGGTGTCCCGGGCGGCCCGCAGGGCGTCCGTCCACGACACGGCGGGGACGTCGACGGTGAGCAGACCGTACGCCTCCTCCGCCGTGGCCCCGGCGCCGAAGACCTCGGCGACGGCGTCCGGCTCGGGGAGCCGGTCGAAGGGCGTGGTCACTTCGCGGCCTCCCCGGGCGGCGGCGGGGCCTGGACGAGGCCGCTGCGCAGCGCCGCGGTGGACGCTTGCGGGGTGCCGCCGTCGCCGTAGCGCTCGCCGAGCGATTCGCGGGCGATCTTCTCCTGGAGCTTGAGGATGCCCTGCAGCAGCGCCTCGGGCCGCGGCGGGCAGCCGGGCACGTAGACGTCGACGGGGATGATCTGGTCGACGCCCTTGGTCACCGAGTACGAGTCCCAGTAGGGCCCGCCGCAGTTGGAGCAGGCGCCGAAGGAGATGACGTACTTCGGCTCGGGCATCTGCTCGTACAGCCGCTTGACGGCCGGGGCCATCTTGTCGGTGACGGTGCCGGAGACGACCATGAGGTCGGCCTGGCGCGGGCCGGGCGCGAAGGGGATCACGCCGAGCCGGATGAAGTCGTGCCGGGCCATGGACGCGGCGATGAACTCGATGGCGCAGCAGGCGAGCCCGAAGTTGAAGACCCACAGGCTGTAGCGGCGGCCCCAGTTCAGGACCACCTTCATCGGTTCCGGCGCCAGGCGCGCCAGCGTTCCGAGGCGGCGCGGCTCCGGCAGGTACTCGGGAGTGCTCACATCGGTCACTTCGGTCACGTCCATTCCAGGACGCCCTTCTTCCAGGCGTAGAGCAGACCGACGGCGAGGAAGCCGAGGAAGACGAACATCTCGACCAGCGTCGTGCCGCCGTACCCCTCGGCGGCGAACACCGTCGCCCAGGGGAAGAGGAAGATCGCGTCGACCGCGAAGATGACGTAGAGGAAGGAGTAGACGTAGTAGCGGACCTGGGTGTGCGCCCAGCCCTCGCCGACGGGGTCGACGCCGCACTCGTACGTGAGCATCTTCTCCTGCGTCGGCACGACGGGCCGCAGCAGGCGACCGGCTCCGAAGGCCACGGTCACGAAGAGCACCCCGAGCACCGCGACCAGTCCGACGACCGAGTAGCCGTGGAAGTAGTCCACGTCCGTCCGCCCCTCGTTTCTCGTCGTAAGCGCGTTGTCCAGCGATCCCGGTGGATCTTTAGACGATCTGTACGAACGGAGTCTAGGCCCTGCCCCCCGGAGCCGAACCACCCGTCCTGACCGGTGGTACGGATAACCCCACCTTGTCCTGGCAGGCGCACCCCATGGCGGTGGCCGCCCCGTCCCCGGCAGGCTTGGCGTCATGACCATCAACTCCCAGCGCGGGGAAGCCGCCCCGCTGCCGCCGGCGCGCTTCGCCTTCGACGCCGTGACGTGGAAGGAGATCGCGTATCTCCTGGCGAACCTGCCCGTGGACCTCGTGGGCTTCGTCTTCGTGGTCGTCGTGCTCTACCTCGGCATCGGGCTGTCGGTGACCGTGATCGGACTGCCGCTGCTGGCGCTGGGACTGGCCGGCTGCCGGCTGCTGGGGCGGCTGGAGCGGATACGGGCGCGCGCCATGCTCGGGGTGGCCGTGGAGGAGCCCCGGCAGTTGCGTCCCGGGCGGATGGGCTTCTTCCCCTGGCTGTGGACCTCGTTGAAGGACCCGGTGGGGTGGCGGCACGCGCTGTACTTCTTCATCCGGCTGCCGTGGGGGATCGCCACCTTCACCATCGCCCTGACCTCGCTCTTCGTGGCGTGGCCGGTGCTGCCGTTCATCGCCAGGGGGCTGGCCAACGCCGACCGCGCGATGGTCCGCGGCCTGCTGTCGCCCTCCGACGAGCTGGAGCGGCGGATCGCGGAGCTGGAGTCGGACCGGGGCACCGTGGTGGACACCGCCGCCGCCGACCTGCGCCGCATCGAGCGCGACCTGCACGACGGGGCGCAGGCCCGGCTCGTGGCGCTCGCCATGGACCTGGGTCTGGCCAAGGAGAAGCTGCAGGAGGACCCGGAGGCGGCGGCGAGGATGGTCGACGACGCCCACGGCGAGGTGAAGCTGGCCCTGCAGGAGCTGCGCGACCTGGCCCGCGGCATCCACCCGGCCGTCCTCACCGACCGCGGCCTGGACGCCGCCCTGTCCTCGGTGGCCGCCCGCTGCACGGTGCCGGTGCAGGTCCAGGTGGACCTGGCGAGCCGCCCGGCGCCGGCGATCGAGGGCATCGCGTACTTCACCGTCTCCGAGCTGCTGCAGAACATCAGCAAGCACAGCGGGGCCCGCCGGGCCGTCGTCGAACTGTGGCGCTCGGACGGCCGGCTGATGATCCAGGTGCGTGACGACGGCCGGGGCGGGGCGACCACGTCGGGCGGCAGCGGTCTGGGCGGGCTGGCCGAACGGCTGGACTCGGTGGACGGTCTGCTGGTCGTCGACTCCCCGGCGGGCGGCCCGACGACGGTGACGGCCGAACTGCCCTGGCGGGACCGCGCCTGAGCCGCGCACGGAGAAGGCCGGCGCCCGTGGGGAGGGCGCCGGCCTCCTGTTGCCGTCAGGCGGCGAGTCCGGCCTCCGCCGCCGGGGTGGCGGCGGGCTCGGGCCGGCTGTCGCGCATGACCATGGCGGCCAGCAGGGCGGCGGCCAGGACACCGACCGCGCCGATGGTGAAGGTGGTCGACATCGAGGCGGTGAACGCCTCCCGGGCCGCGCGGACCATGGCGCCGTCGCCGTGGGCGGCGGCCAGCGCTCCGGCGATGGAGTGCCTCGCCTCCTCGGGGGTGCCGGCGGGCATCCCGCGGGAGAAACCGCTCGCCAGCAGCGAGCCGAGGATCGCGATGCCGAGCGCGGTACCGGCCTGCTGGATGGTGTCGTTCAGGGCGGAGCCGACGCCCGCCTTCTCCGCGGGGATGGTGCTCATCAGGGCGCCGACCGCGGCCGGCATCGCCAGGCCCGCGCCGAGTCCGAGCAGGCCGAGGGCGACCGCGGGGACGGTGAAGCCGCTGCCCTCGGTGACGGTGGCCAGCAGCGCGAAGGAGGAGGCCATGACGAGCATGCCGCCGAGGATCAGCAGGCGGTTCCCGGTCCGCGCGGCGATCCTGGCACCCAGGACGTTGCCGGCCAGCGCGGCGACCGCCAGCGGCACAAAGGCGGCGCCCGCCTTGACCGGCGAGTAGCCGAGCACGAACTGCAGGTACTGGGTGAGCACCAGCAGCAAGCCGCCGTTGCCGATCTGGACCAGGGTCAGCGAGAGCGAGCCGCCGCCGAAGTTGCGGTGCCGGAACAGGACCAGCGGCACCATGGGCGCGGCGGTGACGTTCTCCCAGACCACGAAGGCGCCGAGGGCGACGACCGCGACGGCCAGGGTGATCCCGGAGCGGCCGCCGACGGCGCCGTGCTGCGGCAGCTCGATGATCCACCAGACCAGGGCGGTCATGCCGGCCGCGGACAGCACGGCGCCGAGCGGGTCGGGCTTGCTCCAGGGGCCCTTGGACTCCGGCATGAGGGTGAGGCCCGCGAGGACGGCGAGCGCGACGACGGGGACGTTGATCAGGAAGATCGCGTGCCAGGAGAAGTGGTCGATCAGCACGCCGCCGAGCACCGGGCTGCCGACCAGGCCCAGCATCGACACCGAGCTCCACGCCGCCATCGCCTTGCCGCGCTCCTCCTCGTCGAAGACGGTGATGAGGATCGAGAGCGTCGAGGGCATGATCAGCGCGCCGCCGAGGCCCATCGCGACCCGTACGGCGATGACCTCGCCCGGGCTGGTGCAGAAGGTGGCGGCCAGCGAGGCGGCCCCGAAGAACAGCAGGCCGACGATCATCACCTTCCGGCGTCCGAACCGGTCGCCGAGGCTTCCCGAGGTCAGCAGCAGACCGGCGAAGACCAGGATGTAGGAGTCGAGGATCCACTGCGTGTCCTGGGCGCTCGCGCCGATGTCCCCGGTCATCGCGGGCACCGCCACGGTCAGCGCCATGCTGTCGACCACCAGGACCAGCGAGCTGAGGCAGAGCACGATCAGGATCCACCAGCGGCGTGGGTTACGGGTTTCCATGGGGCGTCCTTCCCGGGACCTCGGTTCGTGCGTACACCGTTCCGTCGTTGCGCACACTGTACGCACAGCGGAACAGTGTGCGCAACGCCCATTCCTGTACGCTGATGCGAACGCTGTACGCAGCAGCCCCCGCCCCCGACACCTCGGCCACCGCCCGCAGGTCCCCGAAGGAGTGCCATGGCCGCCAGGACGAAGCCGAACCCGATCCCCTCCGTGTGGGCCCGCCGGCAGCGCGAGGCCGACCAGCCCGCGCTCAGCCGCGACGCGATCGTCCGCGAGGCGGTCGCCGTGCTGGACGCCGAGGGGATCGAGGCCCTCAGCATGCGCAAGCTCGGGGCCCGGCTGAACGCGGGCGCGACCTCGCTCTACCGGCACGTCGCGACCAAGGACGAGCTGATGGAGCTGGCCGTCGACGAGGTCGCCGCCGAGATCGCGGTCCCCGCCGCCGGCGGCGCCGACTGGCGCGCGGCGGTCACGGAGGCCGCCGGGTCCTTCCGCGCGACGGCGCTGCGCCACCCGTGGCTGTCCTCGGTCCTGGGCCAGGCGGGCCTGGCCTACCTGGGCCCCAACCTCATGTCGTACTCCGAGCGGCTGGCCGCCCTGTTCGCCGGCGCCGGCTTCCCCGAGCCGGGCCGGGCGATCGACACCCTGCTGAGCTACGTGATCGGCATGAGCACCACGGAGGCGGCCTGGCTCACCACGGTGGCCCGCTCCGGCGAGAGCGAGGCCGACTTCATCGCCCGCCTCATGCCTGCCGCCCAGGCCGCCGCGGCCCCCCACGACCACCTGTCCGCCTCCTACGCCGACCCTGCGGAAGCCGTCGGGGACCCGGTCGCGCTGCGCGAGGCCAAGTTCGCCTACGGCCTCGACGTCGTCCTGGACGGGCTGGCGCTGCGGCTGCCCCGCTGACCCCGCCCCGGTGCGGGCCGCCGCAGCCCGGGGGTGGGGTTTTCCCCAGGTCCGAGACGCCGATCCGCACCATGGGCGCGAGGTCCCCGGAAGAGGAGGCTGAAGGCATCACAGGCGGAGACAGGGCCGGTACGACGAAGAGGACGGACGTGACCATGGCATACGGATTCCCGGAGCCGCGCCAGCACCGGCTGCCCGCGGCGCTGCGCGCGCCGTTCGAGGCCCGCACCTGGCGCGAGCTCCTGTATCTGCTGCTGAACCTGCCGATGGGCATCATCGGCTTCGTCTTCACGGTGACGATGCTGTCGCTCGGCGCGGGCCTGCTGGTCACCTTCCTCGGGCTGCCCGTCCTGGCCCTCATGCTCGCCGGCTGCCGGGGGCTCGGCGTCGTGGAGCGCGAGCGGGCCCGCCAGTGCCTGCGCATCGACGTTGCCGCGCCCGAGCCGCTGCGCCGGCGCCCCGGCCAGGGCTTCATGTCGTGGCTCGGCGGCCAGCTGACCAGCGGCGCCTCCTGGCGGCACATCCTGTACTTCTTCGTGCACTTCCCGTGGGGCGTGTTCACCTTCTCGGTGGCCGTCTCCTTCGTCACCTACGGCTGGGGGCTCCTCACGTACCCGCTGTGGCAGTGGGTCTTCCCGGCCTACACCGACCAGCCCGGGCTCCAGCTGTACGGGGACGGGAACGGCAACGGCTGGTGGCTGGACACGCCGTTCGAGGTGGCCATGACCTCCGTGCTCGGACTGCTGCTGGTCCTGGCCACCCCCTGGCTGATCCGCGGCATGGCGTACGTGGACCGCGGCCTGGTCGCCGGGCTGCTGGGGCCGTCACGGCTGGCCAGCCGCGTCACGGAGCTGGAGTCGGACCGGGGCACCGTGGTGGACACCGCCGCCGCCGACCTGCGCCGCATCGAGCGCGACCTGCACGACGGGGCGCAGGCCCGGCTCGTGGCGCTCGCCATGGACCTGGGCCTGGCCAAGGAGAAGCTGCAGGAGGACCCGGAGGCGGCCGCCACCATGGTCGAGGAGGCACACGGCGAGGTGAAGCTGGCGCTCCAGGAGCTGCGCGACCTGGCCCGCGGCATCCACCCGGCCGTCCTCACCGACCGCGGCCTCGACGCCGCCCTCTCGTCCCTCGCGGCGCGCTGCACCGTGCCGGTGGAGGTGAGCGTGGACCTGCCGGGGCGCCCGGTGCCCGCGATCGAGGGCATCGCGTACTTCACCGTCTCCGAGCTGCTGCAGAACATCAGCAAGCACAGCGGCGCCTCGCGCGCCGCGGTCGACCTGTGGCGCTCCGGGGACCGGCTGATGATCCACGTCGTCGACAACGGTCGCGGCGGCGCCTCCACGGGGCGCGGCTCGGGCCTGGCGGGGCTCGCCGAGCGGCTGGGGGCGGTGGACGGCGTCCTCGCGGTCGACTCCCCCGCCGGCGGCCCGACCACCGTCGCGGCCGAGCTGCCCTGGCGGACCTGACCCCGCGGAGCCGCTGGACCGGTGAGGACCGGAAGACCCGAAGACCGCAGAAGCCGAAGAAACCGAAGAAGAACCGAGAGGACGCTCACCGCGCCCCCCTCCGTCCCTCCCCCGCATTCCGCCCCGGTGGCAAGGCCGTGTGCCGGCCGCCGGAAGCTGGAATGCTGGGGAGGGACACGTCGACGTCGACACGGGGGAGCCGGTAGCGGTGGAGGACAGGGTGCGGGTGGTCATCGCCGAGGACTCGGTGCTGCTGAGGGAGGGACTGACCCGCCTGCTGACCGACCGCGGGCACGATGTCGTCGCCGGGGTCGGCGACGCCGAGGCCCTGCTGAAGGTGATCGGGGAGCTCGCCGCCGAGGAGGCGGTGCCCGACGTGGTCGTGGCCGACGTGCGGATGCCGCCGACCCACACCGACGAGGGCGTGCGCGCCGCGGTGCGGCTGCGCCGCGACCACCCGCAGCTCGGGGTGCTGGTGCTGTCGCAGTACGTGGAGGAGCAGTACGCCACCGAGCTGCTGGCCGGCAGTTCCCGCGGGGTCGGGTATCTGCTCAAGGACCGGGTAGCCGACGTTCGGGAGTTCGTCGACGCGGTCGTACGGGTGGCCTCCGGCGGTACCGCCCTGGACCCCGAGGTGGTGGCACAGCTCCTGGGGCGCAGCCGCAAGCAGGACGTGCTGGCCGGTCTCACCCCGCGGGAGCGCGAGGTGCTGGGGCTGATGGCCGAGGGTCGGACGAACTCGGCGATCGCCAAGCAGCTGGTGGTGAGCGACGGAGCCGTGGAGAAGCACGTCAGCAACATCTTCCTGAAGCTCGGGCTGGCCCCCAGCGACGGCGACCACCGGCGTGTCCTGGCCGTGCTCACGTACCTGAATTCCTGATCCTCTGACGTATCGTCAGAGGCACCCGCGGAGGCGAGAACCGGAGCGGCGCCAGGAGGCGTCCCATATGGAGGAAACAGGCAGCACGGGCTCCGGGGGGCGGTGACCGTGACCCATCAGGGCACAAAGGGAGCTCAGCGCGGCGCTCACGTTGCGGGTAGGCCCGGGAAGGCGACCCTTACCCACGTACGATGGCGCGTGGGACACAAGGTCACGGCCCCGGTCGTGAGCCGCCGCCTCGAAGGAGGTCCGATTCAGTGACCAGCCAGGTCAGCAGCCCGACAACCCCCGATCGTCCCGTTCTGGGAGAGCAGCGGAAACCGGCCAAGGAGACCAGGAAGCTCGATCGGGTGGTGATCCGCTTCGCCGGGGACTCCGGCGACGGCATGCAGCTCACGGGAGACCGGTTCACCTCGGAAACGGCGTCGTTCGGCAACGATCTGTCGACCCTGCCGAACTTCCCGGCCGAGATCCGGGCACCGGCAGGCACTCTGCCGGGCGTCTCCAGCTTCCAGCTGCACTTCGCCGACCACGACATCCTCACCCCGGGCGACGCCCCGAACGTCCTGGTCGCGATGAACCCGGCGGCACTGAAGGCGAACATCGGCGACCTGCCGCGCGGCGCGGAGGTCATCGTCAACACGGACGAGTTCACCTCCCGCGCGATGGGCAAGGTCGGCTACGCGGCCTCGCCGCTGGAGGACGGCTCGCTGTCGGGCTACGCGGTGCACCCGGTGCCGCTCACCACCCTGACGGTCGAGGCGCTCAAGGAATTCCCGCTGACCCGCAAGGAGGCCGAGCGCAGCAAGAACATGTTCGCGCTCGGGCTGCTGTCGTGGATGTACCACCGTCCCACCGAGGGCACCGAGGACTTCCTGCGCAAGAAGTTCGCGAAGAAGCCCGAGCTGGCCGAGGCGAACGTCGCGGCCTTCCGGGCGGGCTGGAACTTCGGCGAGACGACCGAGGACTTCGCGGTCAGCTACGAGGTGGCCCCGGCCGAGGCGGCGTTCCCGGCGGGCACCTACCGCAACATCTCGGGGAACCTGGCCCTGTCGTACGGCCTGGTCACCGCGAGCCGGCAGGCGGACCTGCCGCTCTTCCTGGGTTCGTACCCGATCACCCCGGCCTCGGACATCCTGCACGAGCTGAGCAAGCACAAGAACTTCGGCGTGCGCACCTTCCAGGCCGAGGACGAGATCGCCGGCATCGGCGCCGCCCTCGGCGCGGCCTTCGGCGGCTCGCTGGCCGTCACCACGACCTCCGGTCCGGGCGTCGCGCTGAAGTCGGAGACCATCGGCCTCGCGGTGTCGCTGGAGCTGCCGCTGCTGGTCGTCGACATCCAGCGCGGCGGGCCGTCGACGGGCCTGCCGACCAAGACCGAGCAGGCCGACCTGCTGCAGGCGATGTACGGGCGCAACGGCGAGGCGCCGGTCCCGATCGTGGCGCCGTGCACCCCCGGCGACTGCTTCGGCGCGGCGCTGGAGGCGGCCCGCATCGCGCTGACCTACCGCACCCCGGTCCTGCTGCTCTCCGACGGCTACCTGGCCAACGGCTCCGAGCCGTGGCGGGTCCCCGAACTGGACGAGCTGCCCGACCTGCGGGTGCAGTTCGCGACGTCGCCCAACCACGTCGCGGAGGACGGCACCGAGGAGTTCTGGCCGTACCTGCGCGACCCGGAGACCCTGGCCCGCCCCTGGGCGGTACCGGGCACCCCGGGCCTGGAGCACCGGATCGGCGGCATCGAGAAGCAGGACGGCACCGGGCACATCTCGTACGACCCGGCCAACCACGACCTGATGGTGCGCACCCGGCAGGCCAAGATCGACGGCATCGAGGTGCCCGACGTGGTCGTCGACGACCCGGACGGCGAGGCTCGGACGCTGGTCGTCGGCTGGGGCTCGACGTACGGGCCGATCACGGCGGCCGTACGGCGCATCAGGGGCGCAGGGGGCGCGGTCGCGCAGGTCCATCTGCGCCATCTGAACCCCTTCCCGCGGAATCTCGGGGAGGTCCTCGGGCGTTACCAGAAGGTAGTGGTCCCGGAGATGAACCTCGGCCAGCTCGCCCACCTGCTGCGGGCGAGGTACCTGGTCGACGCACGCTCGCACACCCAGGTCACCGGCCTGCCCTTCAAGGCCGAGCAACTCGCTGCCGCCATCCAGGAGGAGAGCGCAGATGTCTGAGGCTCCTGCCGTCGAACACCGCACGCCGGGGCTGCCGGCGCTGTCCCTGGTCCCCAAGGCCGAGGCCAAGCAGTCCATGAAGGACTTCAAGTCGGACCAGGAAGTGCGCTGGTGCCCCGGCTGCGGTGACTACGCGATCCTCGCCGCGGTGCAGGGCTTCATGCCCGAACTGGGCCTGGCCCGGGAGAACATCGTCTTCGTGTCGGGGATCGGCTGCTCCTCCCGCTTCCCGTACTACATGAACACCTACGGGATGCACTCCATCCACGGCCGCGCCCCGGCCATCGCGACCGGGCTCGCCGCCTCGCGGCGCGACCTGTCGGTGTGGGTCGTCACCGGTGACGGCGACGCACTGTCCATCGGCGGCAACCACCTGATCCACTCGCTGCGGCGCAACGTGAACCTCAAGATCCTGCTCTTCAACAACCGGATCTACGGCCTGACCAAGGGGCAGTACAGCCCGACCTCCGAGCTCGGCAAGATCACCAAGTCGACGCCGATGGGCTCGCTGGACGCGCCCTTCAACCCGGTCTCGCTGGCGCTGGGCGCGGAGGCCTCCTTCGTGGCCCGCACCGTCGACTCCGACCGCAAGCACCTCACGAGCGTGCTGCGGGCGGCCGCCGCGCACCCGGGCACGGCCTTCGTGGAGATCTACCAGAACTGCAACATCTTCAACGACGGCGCCTTCGAGGTGCTGAAGGACCGGACCTCCGCCGAGAACGCGGTGATCCGGCTGGAGCACGGGGAGCAGATCCGCTTCGGCGCGGACGCCGCCAAGGGCGTCGTGCGCGACCGGGCGACCGGCGACCTGAGGGTCGTCGACGTCGACGCGTCGAACGAGGACGAGGTACTGGTCCACGACGCGCACGCCGCGACGCCCACGACCGCCTTCGCCCTGTCCAGACTCGCCGACCCCGACACGCTGCACCACACGCCGATCGGCGTGTTCCGCAGCGTCGAACGGCCGGTCTACGACGCCCTGATGTCCGAGCAGCTGGAACAGGCCGTCGAGCAGCACGGCAAGGGCGACCTCGCCGCCATGCTGGCCGGCACCGACACCTGGACGGTCGTGGGCTGAGCCCACCCGCCCACGGCGCCCACCGAGGCCGCCGCACGGGGCCCGGGCCTGACGATCAGGCCCGGGCCCCGTCGTACGTCCGGCGGGCCGCCATGACCTGCTCGGTGCGCCGCTCGGTCCAGCGGGCGAGCGCCCAGACCTGGTCGGCGGCCTCCTTGCCGAGCGGGGTGAGGGAGTACTCGACGCGCGGCGGGATGACGGGGTGCGCCTCGCGGTGCACGAAGCCGTCGCGCTCCAGCGTCTGCAGGGTCTGGGCGAGCATCTTCTCGCTGACTCCGCCGACCGTGCGGCGCAGCTCGCTGAAGCGCAGGGTGCCGTCGGTCAGCGCCGCCAGCACCAGCACGCCCCAGCGGCTGGTGACGTGCTCGAGGATCACGCGCGAGGGACAGTTGCGCGCGTTCACGTCGGGGGGCGCCTGCAGCACCTCGCTCAGCTCTTCCCTTACGTCCATGCCACTAGCTTACTTTGAAGTGGGTACTTTCTGGAAGTTAGTACCAGCCTTAGGGTTAGTCCAGTCATCACCGACGGGGACTACGAAAACTGGAGTGAACCCCTCATGAGCATCGTCGTCACCGGAGCCACCGGACAGCTGGGCCGCCTCGTCGTGGACCGGCTGCTGGCCGAGGTACCGGCCGAGCAGGTCGTGGCCGTCGTGCGCGACGCCGACAAGGCCGCGGACCTGGCCGCCCGGGGCGTCGAGCTCCGGGTGGCCGACTACAACGCACCCGGGACCCTCAAGGGCGCCTTCCGGGCAGGCGACGTGGTGCTGCTGATCTCGGGCAGCGAGGTCGGGCAGCGCGTCGCCCAGCACACCGCCGTGATCGAGGCCGCCAAGGAGGCGGGGGTCGCGCGGCTCGCGTACACCGGCGTCCTCGGCGGACCGGCCGCCGACTTCCTGCTCGCCGCCGAGCACCACGCCACCGAGCAGGCCCTGCTGGACTCCGGCCTGACCTACACGATGCTGCGCAACGGCTGGTACACCGAGAACTACACGGCGCAGATCCCCACGCAGCTGGAGCACGGCGTCGCGGGCAGCGCGGGCGAGGGCCGCGTCGGCGCCGCCGCCCGCCGGGACTACGCGGACGCCGCCGCTGCCGTGCTGACCGGCGAGGGGCACGAGAACGCCGTGTACGAGCTCAGCGGGGACGAGGCCTGGACGATGGCCGAGTACGCCGCCGAACTGGCCCGCCAGTCCGGCCGGCCGGTGGCCTACGCCGACCTGCCCGCCGACGCCTTCCTGGCGGTCCTGACCGGCGCCGGGCTGCCCGGGCAGATGGCCGCGGTCTACGTCGACGTGGACGTCGCCGGCATCTCCCGCGGCCTCCTCCAGGGCGGCAGCGGCGACCTCGCCCGGCTGATCGGACGTCCCACCACCCCGCTCGCGGACACCATCGCGGCGGCGCTCAAGGGCTGACCCCGGGCGCCCGGGCGGCGGGCGGCGCTCCACTCGCGGGGCCCGCCCGCGGCCCGTCCCGGCGCGTTCCCGACCTGCGGCGAAGGTGTCATGACCGTCATGCGATACGCAGATGACGGGAGGAGGCCCCGCACGCTACCTTCGAGCAGTCGGCGAGCGTCCCGGGAGGAACGAGTGAGCGAGCAGCGTGCCGGTCTGCTGTACGGATTCGTTGCCTACGGGCTCTGGGGGCTCTTCCCCCTCTACTGGCCGCTCCTCCAACCGTCCGGCGCGGGCGAGATCCTCGCGCACCGCATGGTCTGGTCGCTGGTCGTCGTCTCCGTCGTGCTGCTGGCGATGCGCCGCTGGGCGTGGGTCCCCGAACTCCTGCGGCAGCCGCGGCGGCTCGCGATGCTCGCCGTGGCCGCGGCCGTCATATCCGTGAACTGGGGCCTGTACATCTGGGGCGTCAACAGCGGCCACGTCGTCGAGACCTCGCTGGGCTACTTCATCAACCCGCTGGTCACCATCGCCCTCGGCGTCCTCGTGCTGCACGAGCGGCTGCGGCCCGCGCAGTGGGCGGCCGTGGGCGTCGGCGCCGCCGCCGTCCTGGTGCTGACCCTGGGGTACGGGCGGCTGCCCTGGATCGCGCTGACGCTGGCCTGCTCCTTCGCCACGTACGGCTTCATCAAGAAGAAGGTCGGCATGGGCGGCCTGGAGTCGCTGGCGGCGGAGACGGCGATCCAGTTCCTGCCGGCCCTCGGCTACCTCGTCTTCCTCGGCACCCGGGGGGACACCACCTTCGCCTCGCACGGGGCCGGGCACGCCTCCCTGCTGGCCGCCTGCGGCGTCGTCACCGCGGTGCCGCTGATCTGCTTCGGCGCGGCGGCCATCCGCATCCCGCTGAGCATGCTGGGGCTGCTGCAGTACCTGGCCCCGGTCTTCCAGTTCGGGCTCGGACTCCTCTGGTTCCACGAGGAGATGCCGGCCGAGCGCTGGGCCGGCTTCGGCCTCGTCTGGCTCGCCCTGGCCCTGCTGACCTGGGACGCGCTGCGCGCCGCCCGGCGCGGCCGGATCGCGGTGCGCGACGCCGCCGTGGTGCCTGACGAGGCGGCGCCGCGCGGGGCCGTCACGGGCTGAGCGGCGGCGTCCGGGTCTGCGGCGCCTCCCGGCGGGAGCGGTGGACACGGACCTTGTGGCGGTTTCCGCAGTGCTCCATGGAGCACCAGCGACGCCTGCCCGGGCGCGAGGTGTCCACGAAGACCAGCCGGCAGTCGTGGGCGGAGCATTCCCGTACGCGGTCGGCGTACGGGCCGGAGAAGAGCTCCACCGCGTCCCGCGCGACGGCCGCCAGGACCTGGTTCCCGGTGACCGGGGTGCGCCAGCTGCGGCCCCCGTCGGGGGCCAGGCGCAGCGCGGGGGGACGCCAGGCGGCCGCCTCGTTGAGGACGACGAGGTCGGGGGCGGGGAGCGGCTCTCCGTGGACGCGGGCGACGGCGATGCGCCAGAGCGCGTCGCGCAGGTAGCGGGCCACGGCGACGTCGTCCGGGGAGACGGTGAGGGCGCCGGGGTCGGGGCTCAGCCGGGACGCCGCCGCCCAGCGGGCCAGGTCGGCGGGGCCGTGGAGGACCTCGTGGCGGGCGTGGGCGCCGGGGCCGCCGGTGGGCAGCAGTTCCAGGCCGAGCGCGCCCGGGTCGAAGCGGTAGGCAACTCCTTCGGATGAATGGAGGACCAGACCGATTGCGGGCTCCGTCATGTAACCAATATAACTGGTTACGAGCGTCGGCCGCGGCCGGCGGGGACGCGAACGAGGGGGCTCGTCATGGCAGTTCACTGGAAGCTCGTGATCGACGCGGCGGATCCGCACCAGCAGGCCGCCTTCTGGGCGGAGGCCCTGGAGTACACGCTCGAGGACCACAGCGTGCTGATCGGGAAGCTGCGGGGCTTCGGCGCCGTCACGGAGGAGCTCGTGACGGAGGCCGCCGGCCGTGCGGCCTGGCGGGACCTGGCCGCCGTGCGGCATCCGGACGACCCGTACGACGAGGAGAAGGGCAGCGGCCTCGGGCGGCGCATCCTCTTCCAGCGGGTGCCCGAGGCCAAGACGGCGAAGAACCGGCTGCACATCGACCTCCACCCCGGTGAGGGGCGACGGGAGGAGGAGGTGGCCCGGCTGGAAGCGCTCGGCGCGAAGGTGCTGCGACGGATAGCCGAGCCCTCCGGCACCTGGGTCGTCATGGCCGACCCGGAGGGCAACG
Source organism: Streptomyces sp. NPDC008238 (assembly GCF_042956445.1). Classification (NCBI taxonomy): domain Bacteria; kingdom Bacillati; phylum Actinomycetota; class Actinomycetes; order Kitasatosporales; family Streptomycetaceae; genus Streptomyces; species Streptomyces sp. NPDC008238. The sequence goes on from NZ_JBIBGK010000002.1 coordinate 740,701, forward strand.
AGTTCGACGTCGCATAGCCCTCGTGCGCTCGCCTTGACGGCAGAGGCGGACCGGTGAAAACATCTCCATGCGTACGCAACTAATGCACACGCAAGGAGATGACGGGGTGTCGGACTCAGAGCGGTCGTTCCTCTTCCTGGTGGGAAGCAGCCGCGCCGACGGCAACACCGAGACGCTGGCGCGGCAGGCGGCCGAGCAGCTTCCGCCCACGGCGGACCGGCGCTGGCTGCGGCTCAGGGACCTGCCGCTGCCGCTCTTCGAGGACGTCCGGCACGAGGGCGAGGGCCGCTATCCCGCGCCGTCCGGGCATGCCGCGACGCTCCTGGAGGCCACCTTGGCGGCCACCGACATCGTGGTGGTCTCCCCGCTGTACTGGTACAGCGTCTCGACCTCCACCAAGCTCTACCTGGACCACTGGTCGGGGTGGATGCGGGTGCCAGGGCTGGACTTCCTGGAGCGGATGCGCGGCAAGACCCTGTGGTCGGTGACCGTGCACGGCGGCCGGAACCCGGCGACGGCGGCCCCGCTGGTGGGCACCCTGCGCCACACGGCGGACTACGCCGGGATGCGCTGGGGCGGGGCCTTGCTGGGCTACGGCAGCAGGCCGGGCGACATCATGCGGGACACGGCGGCGCTGGGCCGGGCGAAGAACTTCTTCAGCTGACCGGCGGCCGGCGGCCTCAGGCCGTGACGTCGCGGGTGGTGAAGCGGGCCCAGGCCGCGGATCCGAACACGGCGACGTAGAGGGCCTGGAGCTGGAAGTTGCTGCGCATCTCGTCCCAGTAGACGGGGTCGCGGACCAGGTCGGCGAAGCTCAGCCAGTAGTGCGGGAAGAGGTAGGGCTGCACGGCGTGCAGTTGGGGGATGGTGTCGACGATCTGCACGGTGATCAGCAGGCCCACGGTCGTCGCCATGGCGGCGATACCGCTGGTGGTGAGCGTGGAGATGAACAGGCCCAGCGCGGCGATGCCGGTGAGCGAGGCGGCCACGACCAGGGCGACCAGCAGCGCGCGCAGCAGCCCCTCGGAGAAGGGGACGGTCGTGCCCGACAGCAGGGTGACGTCGCCGAGGGGGAAGAGCAGCGCGCCGGTCACCAGTGCCGAGACGGCCACGACGAGCGTGCCGATCAGGCAGAAGGCCAGGACGGAGGCGTATTTGGAGACCAGCAGACGGGTGCGCCCGGCCGGGGCCACCAGCAGGTAGCGCAGGGTGCCCGCGTTGGCCTCGCCGGCGATGGCGTCGCCCGCCACGACACCGATCGCCATGGGGAGGAAGAAGGGCAGGGTCGCCGCGAGTGAGGCGAAGACCAGGAAGAGACCGTTGTTGGTGATCAGCGCGACGAAGGCCGGGCCGTCCCCGCCACCGCCGCCGGCCGAGCCGCCGTCACCGGTCTCGATCCGCACCGCGATGCCGATGAGCACCGGGACCCCGGCCAGGACGGCCAGCAGGGCGAGGGTGCGCCAGCGGCGGAGCACGGTCACCAGTTCGCTGCGGAACAGCCCGAGCGAGCGGATCGGCCACACCGACCTGGTCAGGGTGTCAGCCTGCGACATCGAAGCCCTCTCCGGTCAGCGCGACGAACGCGTCCTCCAGCGACGCCCGTTCGACGCCGAAGCCGCGGACGCGGACTCCGGCGGCGACGAGTGCGGCGTTGAGATCGGCGAGTTCGGGGAGCGCCGCGGGTTCCTGCGGCAGTTCCCCGGTGACCCGGTCGCCGTCGGCGGCCAGGCCGGTGACCCCCTGCTCCTTCAGGACGCGCACCGCCTCGGCGGGGTCGGGGGTGGCGACCACCAGGCGCCCGGCGGAGGACAGCGCCTCCACCGGGCCCTGGGTGATCAGCCGGCCGCGGGACATCACGGCGGCGTGCGTGCAGACCTGTTCGATCTCGTCGAGGAGGTGGGAGGAGAGGAAGACCGTGGTGCCGTCCGCGGCCAGTTCCCTGACGAGCGAGCGGATCTCCCGCATGCCCTGCGGGTCCAGGCCGTTGGTGGGCTCGTCCAGCACCAGCAGCTCCCGGGGCCGCAGCAGCGCGGCCGCCAGGCCGAGCCGCTGCTTCATGCCCAGCGAGTAGGCCCGCGCCTTCTTGCCCGCCGCGGCGGCCAGGCCCACCCGCTCCAGGGCGGTGTCGACCCGCGCCCGGCGGGTGCGGGGTCCGGCGGTCGGATCGGCGGCGTCGAAGCGCAGCAGGTTGTCCCGGCCGGAGAGGAAGCCGTAGAGGGCGGGGCCCTCGATCAGCGCGCCCACGCGCGGCAGGACGCTGCGCACCGCGCGCGGCATGGGCTCGCCGAGCACCCGCGCCGTGCCGGAGGTCGGGGCGATGAGCCCCATCAGCATGCGGATCGTCGTCGTCTTCCCGGAGCCGTTGGGCCCCAGGAAGCCGAAGACGCTGCCGCGGGGGACGGCCAGGTCGAGGCCGTCGACGGCGAGCTGTCCGCCGCGGTACCTCTTCGAGAGCCCGCTCGTGGAGATCGCGTGCTCACCGGTCTGGGCGGACGGCTCCCCCATCGGCGCTCCTTCGCTCTGTGACGGTGCCCTGCTCCGCGCCCTACTTCGCGGCCGCGTCGGCGGCCTTGATCAGGGCGTCCTGGGTCACGGTGCCCACGTAGACCTTGCCGCTGTCGGTGATCAGGGCGTTCACCAGGCGGGTGCTGACCACCGTGCCGGTGCCGAAGTCGCCCTTGACCTCCTTGCCGAAGGTGCCGAGCAGCCCCTGCCCGCCGAGGCCCGGGGCCCCTTCGCCGCCCTTGGAGGGTTCGGCGTTGAGCGCCTCCTGCGGCAGCCGCAGCTCGGCGATGGAGTCCCAGCCCTTGCCGAGGACGTCCAGGCCCTGCAGACCCTCCAGGCCGCCGCCGAGGCCACCGAACTCCTCGTGCGCCCCGCGGCCCTGCTGCCCGGGCTTCTCCGCCGCCTTCTCGCCGGCCTTCTCCGTCGTCACCTCGGCGCCCTTGGGCGGGGTGAAGTCGAAGGTGGAGGCGGCGGGCCGGGAGAAGTCGACCTTGGTGAAGGCCACGTCGACGATGGCCTTGCCGCCGCCCCGCGGGGCGAGGGTGAACTTCAGCGGCACACCGGTGCCGGCGTCGACGCCGATCCGGATCGCCCCGACCGTGGAGTCGGTCGCCTTGGGCGTGACCACCAGCTGGTAGGCGTCCCGCCCGGCGATGCGCGCGGTGCCGTCCACGCTGACGGTGGAGGTGTCGTCCGCCGCGTCGAGGATCTTCTTGGCGGCCTCCTGCGGGGTGGCCGGCCAGCCCTCGGGCAGCTCGTGCCCGCCCTTGGCCCGGTCCTCACCCTGCGTCTCCTGCGGGAGGCCGGTCAGGTGGTAGGCCTGGTTGCTGCCGCTGTCGTAGGCCCAGACCTCGTCACCGTTGTGGATGAGGCTGTACTCGGCGGCGTTCTGGACGATCGACACCTTCTGCCGCTGCGGGCCGTCGGCCGCCACGCGCAGGGTGTGGGAGCCGGCCAGCAGCTGGGGCAGCTGCTCCTGAGGGTCGGCCGAGGAATCCCCGCGGCCGCCGCCTCCGCCTCCGCCGAACGGCCCCGCGGCGCCCGTGGCGCCGGTCAGCACGGCCGGCAGGCCGAAGTCCGTGCTGATGCGGACCGATCCGGAGATCGTCTCGGTGTCCGAGGCCGCGACCTTGGCGATCAGCTCCTCGGCCGTGATCCTGGGCAGATCCGGGCTGCCCACGTTCGCGAGCGCCGGTACGAGCCCGATGGTGGCCGCGGCGACTCCCGCCGCCGCCACCGGGACCGCGTAACGTATCGCCTTGGCCCGCCGCCGGGGCTCCCGGTCGTCGTCCATGGGCTGGATGGGTGCCATTACGTCCCTACCTCCGTTGTCAACGGCGGGTTCCCGTCAGCGTCGCACTCGTCCACCTCGGGCCATTGTCACCCGATCCGCCGTGTGGTGGTGCCTCTTATCCCATCAATCCCGCCACCCGGGCGCATCGCCCGCCGGGATCAACTCCGCGTACACCTCTGGGATGACGTCCCCTGACAACGGCTCAGGGCATCCGGCGCCACCGCCCCCGTGGCCGCGGGGGCCGCGTGGGCGCCGGGGACGGCCCGTCGCGGGCCGGCCGGGCGGCACTAGCCCGCGCGGTGCACCACGGCGTCGCAGAGGCCCTCCAGGGCCTGCTTGGCGGCGCAGTCGGGCAGCGGGGCCAGCAGGGCCCGCGCCTCGTCCGCGTAGCGCACGGTGTCCCGACGGGCCTGCTCGAGCGCCGGGTGGGTGCGCAGCAGCGCCAGTGCCTCGGCGTGCCGCCGGTCGTCCGTCAGATCGCCGTCCAGCAGTTCGCACAGCCGCCGGTCGTCCGCCGAGGCGAAGTCGCCGGCGTTGGCCACGGCCGCACGCAGGTGCAGCACCGGCAGGGTCGGCACGCCCTCGCGGAGGTCGGTGCCCGGGGTCTTGCCCGACTCGTGCGAGTCGCTGGCGATGTCCAGCACGTCGTCGGCGAGCTGGAAGGCCGTGCCGACGCGCTCCCCGTACTGGGTGACGATGTCGACGACGCCCTCGTCGGCGCCGGACATCATCGCGCCGAAGCGGCACGAGACGGCGATCAGGGAGCTCGTCTTGCCGGCGATGACTTCCAGGTAGTGGTCGATCGGGTCGCGTCCGTCGCGCGGGCCGACGGTCTCCAGGATCTGCCCGGTGACCAGCCGCTCGAAGGCCTCGGCCTGGATGCGTACGGCCTCCGGCCCGAGGTCGGCCAGTATGTGCGAGGCCTTGGAGAACAGGAAGTCACCGGTCAGCACGGCCACCGAGTTGTCCCAGCGGGCGTTGGCGCTCGGCACCCCGCGGCGCACGTCGGCCTCGTCCATGACGTCGTCGTGGTACAGCGTGGCCAGGTGCGTCAGTTCCACCACGACGGCCGACGGCACGATGCCGGGCGCGTGCGGGTCGCCGAACTGGGCGGCCAGCAGGGCCAGCAGGGGACGGAACCGCTTCCCGCCCGCGTGCACGAGGTGGCGGGCCGCCTCTGTGATGAAGGGCACATCGCTCTTGGTGGCCTCCATGAGGCCTTCCTCGACGGCGGACAGCCCGGCCCGGACCCCGGACTCGAGGTCCTCGTCCATGACGCTCAGCCCGAAGGGCCCGACGACGGTCGTCACCTGGGATTCTCCTGTCGCTGAGATCGCTTCTGCGGCTTGCGGCGTGGCGCTTTACTACACCGGCAGAGTAACCGGTCGCCTCTCGATCACTGCGAGGGCATGGCCCCCTCGGGCCACTACGCCCGGTTTTGCCCGCCTGTGCCACCGGCCCGTCCCGGCCCCTCGCCTCGGCTCGGCCCCGCTCCGCCGCCCGGCCGCCGCCCCACCGCCGCCTCGGACCACCTCTGACGGGGCGCCCGGAACGGGCCCCGCGCGGGGACTTTCCCGCTGTCCCGCCTTCCCCGCGGACCGCCCGCCATGCGTCCGCCGTGCCCCCGCCGTGCGCCGCCCCGGTACGTCCCCCGGCGCGCACGGCGAACGGCGCGGCCCCCGCGAAGTGCGGGGGGCCGCGCCGTGGATGGCCGCGCGGGCCCTCTCCGAGCGGAGCCGGTCCGGGCCGGCCCGGGCCTCCTAGCGCCCGTACGCCTTCGCCACCGCCGCCGCCAGGCGCGGCGAGGCCCACTCCGTGCCGCACACGAAGCGCAGCACCGGCCCGAAGGTGGCCGCGGCGGGCAGGCCGGTGAAGTACAGCCCCGGGACGGAGGAGCCGAAGTCGGCGCCCAGCCGGGGCGAACCGCCGGTACGGGCCAGTTCGGCGCGCAGTTCCGGGCCGAGGAAGTCCAGCGCCTCCAGGTCGACGCGGTAGCCGGTGGCGGCCATGACGTGGTCGGCGCGGAACTCGGCCGCCCGCCCGCCGGGAGCGGCGGTGGACAGCACGACCCCGCCGTCCTCGTCCAGGCGGGCGCTGCGCAGCGTGTGGCCCTCGCTGACGGCGACCTTGCCCTCGAAGCGCTCCCGCAGCCACCAGGCCCCCAGCGGCCCCAGCACGCGCCGCACGAGGTAGAGCCGCAGCGGCGCGGGCAGGCCGCGGAAGTACTGGGCGTGGTAGGTGAAGGCGTACAGCGACCAGGCCCGGCCGAAGGGCGACGGGGGCCGCAGGCGCGGCTGCCGGTCCGGGGGGTCGCCGAAGCCCACGGCGCGCCGTCCGCGGGCCAGCAGCCGTACGCTGGCGCCCGCCTCGGCGAGCAGTGCCGCGCTCTCCAGGGCGGACTGCCCGGCGCCGACGACGACCACCTCGCGTCCGGCGAGCCGGCCCGGGTCGGTGTGCTGGGAGCTGTGCGAGACGGGCCCGGCCGCGGACGGCCCGTCGGAGGTGACGCGGCGCAGCACGTCGGGCGTGTGCGCCAGGCCGTGCAGCCCGCTGGCGACGACGACCGCCCGGGCCCGGAACTGCTCGCCGGAGTCCAGCTTGAGCTCGAAGCCGCCGCTCGCGGCCCGGTCCACGGACACCACGTCGACCTGCTCCAGGTCGGGGACGAGCCGCTCCTGGAACCAGTGGCCGTAGCGGACGAAGGTCTCGGCGGGGATCAGGTCCCAGTCGGTGACCAGCGGCTTCTCCCCGGCGTCCAGGCAGAAGTCGCGCAGGGTGTGGCCCGGCCGGGCGGTGGAGATGTCGGAGGCGGCGGGGGTGGACTTCAGCACCATGGCGGAGGGCATGTTCTCGCGCCAGCTGACCATCGGGTTGCCGAAGGTGCGTACGGGAACGCCCCGTTCGCGCAGGTGTGCGGTGGTGGACAGACCGTACGGACCGGCGCCGATCACGGCAACGGGCGTCGTCATGGGTGTTCCCTTCGCATCGCGGTTCGACGTCGTGACCGGTACATCTGCATCAGGTGCCGGGCGCCCGGTCGCACGAAGCGGGCGAGCATCGTGACGAACGGCCGCGGGTCGTCGGCGGCCAGCCAGGCCAGTTCGGTGCCGGTGGCGCGGGCGGGGGCGTGGGGCGTCGTGTAGCCGCTGCGGCGGTAGGCCAGGAGGGCGGGCAGGTCGATGTTCTCGACGACGAAGCGCCGGCCCTCCAGTTGCCCGGCCCGGGGGATCTCCCGGCCGGTCAGGTCCAGGTGCTGCGCGCGAACGACGTCGATCCCGGCCGCGGATTCGAAGAGCCGGAACTGTGCGCCCATGCGGGGGTTGAAGTCGAGCAGTTTGTAGCGCCCGTCGCGGCGGTCGTAGCGCCAGTCCAGGTCGGCGATGCCCCGGAATCCGATGGCCGCGCAGAACCGGCGGGCCGTCGCGGCGAGTTCCTCGTTGGCCACCACGTAGGCGCAGGCCGTCATTCCGGCGTGCGGCGGCCAGGAACGCACCTTGACCCCGGTGAACAGCACCGGCTCCGTCGCGCCGTCCCCGAAGTAGGCGTGCACGATCCAGTCCTCGGCCTCCTCGCGCGGCAGGTACTCCTGGAGAATCACGCCGGGCTTCGGTCCCCAGCCGCGGGCCAGCGCCAGCAGTTCCTCCGCGTCGTCGATCCGGGTGGTGCCGGGTACGGCGGGTGCCCGGCGCCGCTCGAAGGCCGCCCGGTTCTTGGCGACGACCGGGAAACGGGCGTCCGCCGCGAACTTCTCGACCTCCTCCGGCGAGTCGGGGAAGGCCGCCCGGGGCGTCGGCACCCCGTGCCGGACGCACAGCTCGTGCAGACCCTGCTTGCTGGCCAGGCGCCGGGACAGCCCCGGGTCGTCGGCGCGCGGGAAGAGGAAAAGGTCGTCCAGTTGCGCAGCGTGCTCGGCGATGAGCACGGCCGCCTCCTCGTCGGTCGGGACGAGCACCGTGGGGCGCCCGATCCGGCGGCCGATCCGGCGCAGTCCCTCGACCAGGCGCTCCGCCGGTTCCAGTCCGGTGGTCGGCCAGACGAACCGCCCGCGCAGGTAGCGGGAGGCCGCGGCGGGCGTGCGCCGGTCCTCGGTGACGGCGTACATGGGGACCCCGAGCCTCCCCAGGCTGCGGATGGCCCCCACGCCACCGTGGTGCAGCGGATAGTTCCCGATCTTCACGATCAGCCCCGGCACGGCAGGGTCGACCGCGAACGCGGACTTCACCACGTAATCCCCCCAATGATCACGGTATTGATCGGCCCCTCCCGACCGTGACCTGAAAGGAAGCTAAGCCCGAATTGACCACCACTGCAAGACTTTTCCGGACATTGCGAACTCTTTAGACAATCGAGAATCGCTGTTCACCGGGGCACGAAGTGGCCGAATTCATCGGGGTGTCGGAGGCGGACGCAGGTCAGGAAGTCGGCACCGGAAGGGAATTGGCGCGATGAGGGCGTGACAGGCCGAAGGGGCGGCCCGATGTGCGCTCGATGGACGGCCCGGAGTGCGCCCCGGCGCACGGGTCACGGCAGCACGACGCCCCGCGACCGGGGAGCCGGTCGCGGGGCGCTCGGGCCGTGCGAGGGGGTCAGCGGACGAAGACGCCCGCCTGGTTCGCGAGGTCCAGGAAGTACTGGGGCGCGACGCCCAGCACCAAGGTGACGGCCACGCCCACAGCGATGGCCGTGGAGGTCAGCGGCGACGGCACCGCGACCGTGGGGCCGTCGGCCTTGGACTCGCTGAAGAACATCAGCACGATGACCCGGATGTAGAAGAACGCGGCGATCGCGGACGAGATCACGCCCACGATCACCAGCGGCACCGCGCCACCCTGCGCGGCGGCGCTGAAGACCGCGAACTTCCCGGCGAAGCCCGAGGTGAGCGGGATGCCGGCGAAGGCGAGCAGGAAGACCGCGAAGACCGCCGCCACCAGCGGTGAGCGCCGCCCCAGACCCGCCCAGCGCGACAGGTGCGTGGCCTCCCCGCCGGCGTCGCGCACCAGCGTGACGACCGCGAAGGCGCCGAGCGTCACGAAGGAGTACGCCGCCAGGTAGAAGAGCACCGAGGAGACGCCCTCCGGCGTGGTCGCGATGACACCGGCCAGGATGAACCCGGCGTGCGCGATCGAGGAGTACGCGAGCAGGCGCTTCACGTCGGTCTGGGTGACCGCCACGATCGCGCCGACCAGCATCGTGAGGATCGCGACGCCCCACAGCACCGGCCGCCAGTCCCAGCGCAGCTCCGGCAGGACCACGTAGAGCAGCCGCAGCAGCGCGCCGAAGGCGGCGACCTTGGTGGCCGCGGCCATGAAGCCGGTGACCGGGGTCGGGGCGCCCTCGTAGACGTCGGGCGTCCACATGTGGAAGGGCACGGCGCCCACCTTGAACAGCAGCCCCATGCCGACCAGCGCGGCGCCGATCAGGAGCAGCGCGTCGCTGCCCGCCGAGTCGGCGAGCGCCGGGGTGAGCTTGGCGGTGCCGTCGACCACCGACGCGATGCCGGAGTAGGAGACGGTGCCCGCGTAGCCGTACAGCAGGGCGATGCCGAAGAGCAGGAAGGCGGAGGAGAAGGCGCCCAGCAGGAAGTACTTGACGGCCGCCTCCTGCGACATCAGGCGGCGCCGCCGGGCGAGGGCGCAGAGCAGGTAGAGCGGGAGGGAGAAGACCTCCAGGGCCACGAAGAGCGTCAGCAGGTCGTTGGCCGCGGGGAAGATCAGCATGCCGCCGATGGCGAACATCAGCAGCGGGAAGACCTCGGTGGTGGTGAAGCCGGCCCGGACGGCCTCCTTCTCCTGGTCGCTGCCGGGCACAGCGGAGCCCTGCGCGGCGAAGGAGTCGACGTGCCGGCCGTGCGCCTTCGGGTCGAGCCGGCGCTCGGCGAAGGTGAACACCCCGATTAGGCCCACCAGCAGGATCGTGCCCTGCAGGAAGAGGGCCGGGCCGTCGACGGCGACCGCGCCCATAGCGGCGATGTGGGCCTTCGTCGTGGCGTAGCCGCCCGCCGCGAGCGCCACGACCGCGGCGAAGGAGGCGGCCAGGCCGACGACCGCGAGGCCGACCTGCCCGGTGTAGCGGAAGCGCCGCGGCACGAACGCCTCGAGGAGGATGCCGAGGAGGGCCACCCCGAAGACGATCAGGACCGGGGCGAGCTGGGCGTACTCGATCTTCGGCGCGGTGATCTTGTCGGCGGCGAGCGGTGCCGCCGTTGTCCACAGGCTGTGGACAGCAACTGTGCTGCTCACTTGGATGCCTCCAGCGCCGGCTTGGGGTCGGTCTTGTGCACGTCGGAGAGCGTCTGCCCGACCGCCGGGTTGACGACGTCGGTCAGCGGCTTCGGGTAGACGCCGAGCAGGAGCAGCAGCGCGATCAGCGGCGCCACGACGGCGAGTTCCCGGACCTTCAGGTCGGGCATGCCCTCGACCCCGGCCTTCACCGGGCCGGTCATCGTCCGCTGGTAGAGGACGAGGACGTACAGCGCGGCGAGGACGATGCCGGCGGTGGCGACGATCCCGATGGCCGGGTAGCGGCTGAACGTCCCGACGAGGACGAGGAACTCGCTGACGAAGGGCGCGAGCCCCGGCAGCGACAGGGTGGCCAGTCCGCCGATCAGGAAGGTGCCGGCCAGCACCGGGGCCACCTTCTGCACCCCGCCGTAGGATGCGATGAGCCGGGAGCCGCGGCGGGAGATCAGGAAGCCCGCGACCAGCATCAGCGCGGCGGTGGAGATGCCGTGGTTGACCATGTACAGCGTCGCGCCGCTCTGGCCCTGGGAGGTCATCGCGAAGATGCCCAGGATGATGAAGCCGAAGTGCGAGATCGACGCGTAGGCGACCAGCCGCTTGATGTCGCGCTGGCCGACGGCGAGCAGGGCGCCGTAGATGATGCTGATCAGCGCCAGCACCAGGATCACCGGCGTCGCCCACTTGCTGGCCTCCGGGAAGAGCTGGAGGCAGAAGCGGAGCATCGCGAAGGTGCCGACCTTGTCGACGACCGCGGTGATGAGGACCGCGACCGGCGCCGTGGCCTCGCCCATGGCGTTGGGCAGCCAGGTGTGCAGCGGGAACAGCGGGGCCTTGACCGCGAACGCGAAGAAGAAGCCCAGGAACAGGGCGCGTTCGGCGGTGGTGGACATGTCGAGCTTGCCGGACGCCCGGGCCTGGAGGATCTCCTGGAGGGAGAAGGTGCCCTGCCCGAGCTGGTCGGCGGTGACGGCGTAGAGCCCGATGACCGCGGCCAGCATGATGAGCCCGCCGGCCAGGTTGTAGAGCAGGAACTTCACCGCCGCGTAGGAACGCTGACGGGCCGCCTCCTCCTCGCCGTGCTCGTGCGCACGGTCCCCGAAGCCTCCGATGAGGAAGTACATCGGGATGAGCATGGCCTCGAAGAAGATGTAGAAGAGGAAGACGTCCGTGGCCTCGAAGGAGATGATCACCATCGCCTCGACCAGCAGGATCAGCGCGAAGAAACCCTGGGTGGGCCGCCAGCGGCGGTTGGGGTTCTTCTCCTCCAGGGGGTCGGCGTCGTGCCAGCCCGCGGCGATGACGAACGGGACGAGCAGCGCGGTCAGCGCGATCAGCGCGACGCCGATGCCGTCGACGCCGAGTTCGTAGCGGACGCCGAAGTCGGCGATCCAGGCGTGGGACTCGGTGAGCTGGTACCGGGCCCCGCCGGGGTCGAAGCGCACGAAGACGACGGCGGCCAGCACGAGCGTCGCCAGCGAGACGAGCAGCGCGAGCCACTTGGCGGCCCCGCGCCGCGCGGCAGGCACGGCGGCGGTCACGATCGCGCCGAGCGCCGGCAGGCCGGCGGTCAGGGTGAGCAAGGGGAACGACATCAGGCAACACCCCTCATCAGCAGCGTCGCGGCGACCAGCACCGCGGTGCCCGCCAGCATCGACACGGCGTAGCTGCGCACATAACCGTTCTGGAGACGCCGCATCCGGCCGGAGAGGCCGCCGACGGCGGCAGCGGTGCCGTTGACGACGCCGTCCACACCCTTGTGGTCCACGTAGACCAGACCGCGGGTGAGGTACTCGCCGGGCAGCACCAGGGCGACGTGGTTGAAGTCGTCCTGGAGCAGGTCGCGCCGGGCGGCGCGGGTGAGCCAGGAGCCGCGCGGGGCGACGGCCGGGACCGGACGGCGTCCGTAGACGGCCCAGGCCAGGGCCACGCCGAGCACCATGACCACCATGGTGGCGCCGGTGACCGCGCCCGCTCCGATCGGCGGGTGGCCCTCCTCGTGACCGGTGACCGGCTCCAGCCACTTCACGAAGGCCTCGTTCCAGCTGAACAGGAAGCCGGCGAAGACCGAGCCGAAGGCCAGGACGACCATGGGGATCGTCATCGACTTCGGCGACTCGTGCGGGTGCGGCTCGTGGCCGTCCGCGTCGGGCTGCCAGCGCTTCTCGCCGAAGAAGGTCATCAGCATCACGCGGGTCATGTAGAACGCGGTGATCGCCGCGCCCAGCAGGGCCGCGCCGCCGAGGATCCAGCCCTCGGTGCCGCCCTTGGCGAAGGCGGCCTCGATGATCTTGTCCTTGGAGAAGAAGCCGGACAGGCCCGGGAAGCCGATGATCGCCAGGTAGCCGAGGCCGAAGGTGACGAAGGTGACCGGCATGTACTTCCGCAGGGCCCCGTACTTGCGCATGTCCACCTCGTCGTTCATGCCGTGCATGACCGATCCGGCGCCGAGGAAGAGCCCCGCCTTGAAGAAGCCGTGGGTGACCAGGTGCATGATCGCGAAGACGTAGCCGATCGGGCCGAGGCCCGCGGCCATCACCATGTAGCCGATCTGCGACATCGTCGAACCGGCCAGCGCCTTCTTGATGTCGTCCTTGGCGCAACCGACGATCGCACCGAAGAGCAGCGTGACCGCGCCGACCGTCACCACGGCCACCTGGGCGGTGGGCGCGGCGTCGAAGATCGCGCCGGAGCGGGTGATCAGGTAGACGCCCGCGGTCACCATCGTCGCCGCGTGGATCAGGGCCGAGACCGGGGTCGGGCCCTCCATCGCGTCGCCGAGCCAGGACTGCAGCGGGACCTGGGCCGACTTGCCGCAGGCGGCCAGCAGCAGCATCAGGCCGATGCCGGTCAGGACGCCCTCGCCGGCCCCGTCCACCGCGCCGAGGACCGGCCCGAAGGAGAAGGTGCCGAAGGTGGTGAACATCAGCATGATCGCGATGGACAGGCCGACGTCACCGACGCGGTTGACGATGAAGGCCTTCTTGGCCGCCGTCGCCGCGCTGGGCTTGTGCTGCCAGAAGCCGATGAGCAGGTACGAGGCGAGGCCCACGCCCTCCCAGCCGACGTACAGCAGCAGGTAGTTGTCGGCGAGGACCAGCAGGAGCATCGCCGCGAGGAACAGGTTGAGGTAGCCGAAGAAGCGGCGGCGCCGCTCGTCGTGCTCCATGTAGCCGATCGAGTAGATGTGGATGAGCGTGCCCACACCGGTGATCAGCAGCGCGAAGGTCATCGACAGCTGGTCGAGCTGGAAGGCCACGTCGGCCTTGAAGCTCCCGACCGAGATCCAGGTGAAGGCGGTCGAGTGCAGCGCGCGGTCCTCGCCGCCGCGACCGAGCATGTCGAAGAAGAGCACCGCCGCGACGGCGAAGGACGACCCCGCGAGCACGGTGCCGATCCAGTGGCCCGTACGGTCCAGCCTCCGGCCGCCGGTGAGCAGCACACCGGCGCCCAGCAGCGGCAGGAGGACGAGCCATCCGATCAAGTAGTCCACTGTGGCTACCCCTTAGAGCTTCATCAGGCTGGCGTCGTCGACCGAGGCCGAGTGGCGGGAGCGGAAGATCGTCACGATGATCGCCAGGCCCACGACGACCTCCGCGGCGGCCACGACCATCGTGAAGAAGGCGATGATCTGGCCGTCGAGGTTGCCGTGCATGCGGGAGAAGGTGACGAACGCCAGGTTGGCGGCGTTCAGCATCAGCTCGACGCACATGAAGACGATGATCGCGTTGCGCCGGATCAGCACCCCGGCCGCGCCGATGGTGAACAGCAGCGCCGACAGGTACAGGTAGTTGACCGGATTCACTTCGACGCCTCCTCGGAGCGCTGTTCCAGCTCGGCGACCTTGGCGACCGACTCCGCCGACACGTCCCGGTACTGGCCGCGGCCGCGCAGCGTCGGGCTGACGCTGAGCTCCGAGACCGTGCCGTCCGGCAGCAGGCCGGGTACGTCGACCGCGTTGTTGCGGGCGTAGACGCCGGGCGCGGGGAGCGGGGTGACCTGCTTGCCCTCGCGCACCCGGCGCTCGGCCAGTTCGCGCTGGGTGGCGCGGGCCTCGGTGCGCTCGCGGTGGGTGAGGACCATCGCGCCGATCGCGGCGGTGATGAGCAGCGCGCCGGTGACCTCGAAGGCCCACACGTACTTGGTGAAGATCAGCGAGGCGAGTCCCTCGACGTTGCCCCCGGCGTTGGCCCGCCCCAGCCCCTCGAAGTTCTTGAGCGAGGCGTTGGCGATGCCGGCGACCAGCAGCACGCCGAAGCCGAGGCCGGCTCCGGCGGCCAGCCAGCGCTGCCCCTTCAGCGTCTCCTTGAGCGAGTCGGCGGCGGTGATGCCGACCAGCATGACGACGAAGAGGAAGAGCATCATGATCGCGCCGGTGTAGACGACGATCTGGACGACGCCGAGGAAGTACGCGCCCTGGGCCAGGTAGAAGACCGCCAGGACGATCATCGTCCCGGCGAGCGACAGTGCGCTGTGCACCGCCTTCTTCATCAGCACGGTCGCGAGCGCGCCGAGCACCGCGACGGTGCCCAGCACCCAGAACTGGACCGCCTCCCCGGTGGAGGTGGTGTACGCGGCCGCAGTGGTCAGCGTGGTCACGCCGTTCATGCCTCGCCTCCCGTCCCGGCCGGGGCGGTGCCGCCCGTCGCGGGGACCGTCGTGCCCGCACCGTCCTGCTCGCGCTGGTCGTCCGGCACCGTCTCGTCCGGCTTCTCGCCCTTGGAGACCGCGACCTGGCGCTCGGTGCCCGGTGCCGCGTGGGTCACCGCGCCGCGGTAGTAGTCGCCCTCGTCCATGCCCGGGAAGATCGCGTGCGGGCTGTCGACCATGCCCTCCTCCAGGCCGGCGAGCAGCTGCTCCTTGGTGAAGATCAGCGACTCGCGGCTGCTGTCGGCCAGCTCGTACTCGTTGGTCATGGTCAGGGCACGCGTCGGGCAGGCCTCGATGCACAGCCCGCACAGGATGCAGCGGGCGTAGTTGATCTGGTAGACGCGGCCGTAGCGCTCACCCGGCGAGTAGCGCTCCTCGTCGGTGTTGTCGGCGCCCTCGACGTAGATCGCGTCCGCCGGGCAGGCCCAGGCGCACAGCTCGCAGCCCACGCACTTCTCCAGCCCGTCCGGATGCCGGTTGAGCTGGTGGCGGCCGTGGAACCGCGGCGCGGTCGGCTTCTTCTCCTCGGGGTACTGCTCGGTCAGCCGCTTCTTGAACATGGCCTTGAAGGTCACGCCGAAGCCGGCTACCGGGCCCAGGAACTCAGGCATCGTCGGCCTCCTTGCCTACGAGTTGACGCTCCGCACGGGACGGCCGCCGCGGGACGGGCGGCAGCTCCTGGCCGGGCAGCGGCGGTACGGGGAACCCGCCCGCCATGGGGTCGAACGGCTCCTGCGGACCGGCCTCCTCGGCCGCCTCCCTGGCCTTGTCCCCGCGGTCGCGGAAGACGTCGAAGACCAGCGAGACCAGGAGCAGCAGGACCACGCCGCCGCCGACGTAGAGCACGATCGACTGGAAGTCGTAGTTCTCGTTGCGCAGCGCCCGGACGGTGGCGACCAGCATCAGCCAGACCATCGAGACCGGGATCAGGACCTTCCAGCCCAGCTTCATCAGCTGGTCGTAGCGCACGCGGGGCAGCGTGCCGCGCAGCCAGATGAAGAAGAAGAGCAGCAGCTGCACCTTGATCACGAACCAGAGCAGCGGCCACCAGCCGTGGTTGGCGCCCTCCCAGAAGGTGCTGATGGGCCACGGGGCCCGCCAGCCGCCCAGGAAGAGCGTGGTGGCCACGGCCGAGACGGTCACCATGTTCACGTACTCGGCGAGCATGAAGAGCGCGAACTTGATCGAGGAGTACTCGGTGTTGAAGCCGCCGACCAGGTCGCCCTCGGACTCGGGCATGTCGAACGGCGCCCGGTTGGTCTCGCCGACCATGGTGCCGATGTAGATGATGAAGGACACCGGCAGCAGCAGCACGTACCAGCGGTCCTCCTGCTGGGCGACGATCTGCGAGGTCGACATCGAGCCGGAGTAGAGGAAGACCGACGCGAAGGCGACGCCCATCGCGATCTCGTACGAGATCATCTGCGCGCAGGAGCGCAGTCCGCCGAGCAGCGGGTAGGTCGAGCCGGAGGACCAGCCGGCCAGCACGATGCCGTAGATGCCGACCGATGCGGTGGCCAGGATGTAGAGGACGCCGATCGGCAGGTCGGTGAGCTGCATCGGCGTGCGGTGGCCGAAGATGGAGATCTCGTTGCCCGCCGGGCCGAACGGGATCACCGCGACCGCCATGAAGGCCGGGATGGCCGCCACGATCGGGGCCAGCACGTAGACGACCTTGTCGGCCTTCTTGACGATCAGGTCTTCCTTGAGCATCAGCTTGATGCCGTCGGCGAGCGACTGGAGCATGCCCCAGGGGCCGTGCCGGTTGGGGCCGATGCGCAGCTGCATCCACGCGACGACCTTGCGCTCCCACACGATGGAGAAGAGCACGGTCACCATCAGGAACGCGAAGCAGAAGACCGCCTTGATGGCGATCAGCCACCACGGGTCCCGTCCGAACAGGGACAGGTCCTCGGCGGCGAGCGTCGTCAGTCCCGTCACGGGGTCACCTCCGGTGCGGCAGCGGCGTCCACGGCGGCCGGGGCGATCCGGACGACCTGGCCCGGCAGGGCACCGGTGTCCGAGGCGACTCCCCCGCCGGCCGAGTTGAGGGGCACCCACACGACCCGGTCGGCCATCGCCGTCACCTGCAGCGGCAGCCGGACCGTGCCCAGCGGACCGGACACCTCCAGCGGCTCGCCGTCGGCGACGCCGATCTCCTTCGCGGTGGTCGCCGACAGACGGGCGACCGCCGGGTGGCGGGTGCCGGCGAGGGCGTCGTCGCCCTGCTGCAGCAGGCCCTGGTCGAGCAGCAGCCGGTGGCCCGCGAGGACCGCCTCGCCGCTGCCGGGCTTCGGCAGCTGGCGGCCGGTCTCCTGCGGGGCCGCGGCGCGCGGGCCCTCGTACGGGGCGAGCCGGGACAGCTCGGCGCGGGCCGAGCGGACGTCGGCGAGGCCGAGGGGGACGTCCATCGCGTCGGCCAGCATGGTCAGCACCCGGGCGTCCGGGTACTGGTGGCGCTGGACCTGCTGGCCGGGCTTGATCGCGGCCTCGAAGAGCCGCACCCGGCCCTCCCAGTTGAGGAACGTTCCGGCCTTCTCGGCGACGGCGGCGACCGGCAGGACGACGTCCGCCCGGTCGGTGACCTCGCCGGGACGCTGCTCCAGGCTGACCACGAAGCCCACGGCGTCCAGGGCCGCGCGGGCCCGGGCCGGGTCGGGCAGGTCGGCCGGCTCGACGCCGCCGACGACGAGCGCACCGAGCTCGCCGCTCGCGGCCGCCTCCAGGATCTCGCCGGTGTCGCGGCCGTGGCGGGACGGGAGCGTGGCCACGCCCCAGACCCCGGCGACCTCGTCGCGGGCCCGCGGGTCGGTGACGGGGCGGCCGCCGGGCAGCAGCCCGGGCAGGGCACCCGCCTCGACGGCACCGCGCTCGCCCGCCCGGCGCGGGATCCACGCCAGGTTGGCACCGGTCGCCTGCGCGAACCGCACGACCGCGGTCAGCGCGCCGGGTACGGCCGCCAGCCGCTCGCCGACCAGGACGACCGCGCCCTCCTCGCGCAGCGCCTCGTGGGCGGTGAGGCCGTTGCCGTCCAGGCCCACCCCGCCGGCGAGGGCGTCCAGCCACTCGGTCTCGGTGCCGGGCGCGGCGGGCAGCAGGGTGCCGCCCGCCTTCTCCAGCCCCCGGGTGGCGAACGGGGCCAGCGCGAAGGTGCGCTGCTTGTGCCCGCGCCAGGCCTTGCGGAGCCGCAGGAAGACGCCGGGCGCCTCCTCCTCGGCCTCCAGCCCGGCCAGCAGGACGGCGGGGGCCTTCTCCAGCAGGGTGTACGTGACGCCGTCGCCGGACAGGTCCCGTCCGCGGCCCGCCACCACGGACGCCAGGAAGTCGGCCTCCTCGGCGGAGTGCACACGGGCCCGGAAGTCGACGTCGTTGGTGTCGAGGGCGACGCGGGCGAACTTGGCGTAGGCGTACGCGTCCTCGACGGTGAGCCGGCCGCCGGTCAGCACGCCGGTCCGGCCGCGGGCCGCCGCGAGGCCGCGCGCCGCGGCCTCCAGGGCCTCCGGCCAGCTCGCCGGCTGCAGCTCACCGGTGTCGGCGTCGCGGACCAGCGGGGTGGTCAGCCGCTCGGGGCGCTGCGCGTAGCGGAACGCGAAGCGGCCCTTGTCGCACATCCACTCCTCGTTGACCTCGGGGTCGTCCTGCGCGAGCCGGCGCATGACCTTGCCGCGCCGGTGGTCGGTACGGGTGGCGCAGCCGCCCGCGCAGTGCTCGCACACGCTCGGCGAGGAGACCAGGTCGAAGGGCCGGGACCGGAAGCGGTAGGCCGCCGAGGTCAGGGCGCCGACCGGGCAGATCTGGATGGTGTTGCCCGAGAAGTACGACTGGAAGGGGTCGCCCTCTCCGGTGCCGACCTGCTGCAGCGCGCCGCGCTCCAGCAGCTCGATCATCGGGTCGCCGGCGATCTGCTGCGAGAAGCGGGTGCAGCGCGCGCACAGCACGCAGCGCTCGCGGTCCAGCAGCACCTGGGTGGAGATCGGCACCGGCTTCTCGTAGGTCCGCTTGCGTCCCTCGAAGCGGGTGTCGGCCTGGCCGGCGGACATCGCCTGGTTCTGCAGCGGGCACTCGCCGCCCTTGTCGCAGACCGGGCAGTCCAGCGGGTGGTTGATGAGCAGCAGCTCCATCACCCCGCGCTGGGCCTTGTCCGCGACGCCGGAGGTGAGCTGGGTCCTGACGACCATCCCGTCGGTGCAGGTGATCGTGCAGGACGCCATCGGCTTGCGCTGGCCCTCGACCTCGACGATGCACTGGCGGCAGGCGCCCACGGGGTCGAGGAGGGGATGGTCGCAGAAGCGCGGGATCTCGATGCCGATCATCTCGGCGGCACGGATCACCAGGGTGCCCTTGGGCACGGAGATCTCGACGCCGTCGATGCTGACGGACACCAGGTCCTCGGGCGGCACCGCCGCCTCACCGGAGGCGGCGTTGGTCGTGACGGTCACGCGTTCACCTCCAGGTGAGACTTGTCGGCCCAGACCGTGGACTTGGACGGGTCGAAGGGGCAGCCGCGGCCCTCCAGGTGCTCCACGTACTCGTCGCGGAAGTACTGGAGGGAGGAGAAGATCGGGCTGGCCGCTCCGTCGCCGAGGGCGCAGAAGGACTTGCCGTTGATGTTGTCGGCGATGTCGGCGAGCTTGTCGAGGTCCGCCAGGGTCCCCTTGCCCGCCTCGATGTCGCGCAGCAACTGGACGAGCCAGTACGTGCCCTCGCGGCAGGGGGTGCACTTGCCGCAGGACTCGTGGGCGTAGAACTCGGTCCAGCGGGTGACGGCGCGCACCACGCAGGTCGTCTCGTCGAAGCACTGCAGCGCCTTGGTGCCGAGCATGGAGCCCGCGGCGCCGACGCCCTCGTAGTCCAGCGGGACGTCGAGGTGCTCGTCGGTGAACATCGGCGTCGAGGAGCCGCCCGGGGTCCAGAACTTCAGCTTGTGGCCGGGCCGCATGCCGCCGCTGAGGGTCAGCAGCTGGCGCAGCGTGACGCCCAGCGGGGCCTCGTACTGGCCGGGGTTGGCGACGTGGCCGCTGAGCGAGTAGAGCGTGAAGCCCGGGGACTTCTCGCTGCCCATCGAGCGGAACCAGTCCTTGCCCTTGAGCAGGATCGACGGCACCGAGGCGATGGACTCGACGTTGTTGACCACCGTCGGGCAGGCGTAGAGACCCTCGACCGCCGGGAAGGGCGGACGCAGCCGGGGCTGGCCGCGGCGTCCCTCCAGGGAGTCCAGCAGCGCGGTCTCCTCACCGCAGATGTAGGCGCCCGCGCCGGCGTGGACGGTCAGCTCCAGGTCGAAGCCGCTGCCCAGGATGTCCTTGCCGAGGAGTCCCGCCTCGTACGCCTCGGCCACCGCGTGGTGCAGCCGCCGCAGCACGGGGACGACCTCGCCGCGCAGGTAGATGAAGGCGTGGTTCGAGCGGATCGCGTGGCAGGCGATCACCATGCCCTCGATGAGCGAGTGCGGGTTGGCGAAGAGCAGCGGGATGTCCTTGCAGGTGCCGGGCTCCGACTCGTCCGCGTTGACGACGAGGTAGTGCGGCTTGCCGTCGCCCTGCGGGATGAACTGCCACTTCATCCCGGTGGGGAAGCCCGCGCCGCCGCGGCCGCGCAGGCCGGCGTCCTTGACGAGGGCGATCACGTCGTCCGGGGGCAGGGCCAGCGCCTTGCGCAGGCCCTCGTAGCCCTCGTGGCGACGGTACGTCTTGAGGGTCCAGGACTGCGGATCGTCCCAGAAGGCCGAGAGAACGGGTGACAGTACCTTCTCCGCCGAGTCGACCATGGTCACCGGTCCTCCTCGCCTTCGGTCGGGCGCTCCGTGACCGGTCCCGCCGGGTGCTCCGGGTCGGAGACCGCGGAGTCCAACGGGGCATCGTGGGAGCTGGGGTGGGCCGGGGGCGTCTCGTCCTGCGGCGGCGCGGAGGTCTGCCGGGGCACGCCGGCCCCGGTGCCCGGCAGCGACTCGCCGCGGGCGAGCCGCAGGCCCGCGAGCGAGGCGGGGCCGGCGCCGCCGCTCGCCTCGACGGCGCCGGGGCGCTCGTCGGGGAACCCGGCGAGGATCCGGGACGTCTCCTTGAAGGAGCAGAGAGGGGCGCCGCGGGTGGGTTCGACGGTGCGGCCGGCGCGCAGGTCGTCGACGAGCCGCTTGGCCGACGCGGGGTCCTGGTTGTCGAAGAACTCCCAGTTGACCATCACCACGGGGGCGAAGTCGCACGCCGCGTTGCACTCGATGTGCTCCAGCGTGATCTTGCCGTCCTCGGTGGTCTCGCCGTTGCCCACGCCGAGGTGCTCCTTGAGCTCCTCGAAGATCGCGTCGCCGCCCATGACCGCGCACAGGGTGTTGGTGCAGACCCCGACCTGGTACTCGCCGGAGGGCCCCCGCCGGTACATCGAGTAGAAGGTGGCCACCGCGGTGACCTCGGCCGTGGTCAGCCCGAGCTGCTCGGCGCAGAAGCGCACGCCGGTGCGGGAGACGTGGCCCTCCTCCGCCTGCACCAGGTGCAGCAGCGGCAGCAGGGCGCTGCGGCTGCCGGGGTAGCGCGCGATGATCTTCGCCGCGTCCTCGGCCAGCCGGTGCCGTACGTCGGCCGGGTACTCCGGCGCGGGCATCGCGGGGATGCCGAGTGATACCTCTGTCACCGGTCGACGCCTCCCATCACGGGGTCGATGGACGCCACCGCGACGATGACGTCGGCGACCTGGCCGCCCTCGCACATCGCCGCCATGGTCTGCAGGTTGGTGAAGGACGGGTCGCGGAAGTGGACGCGGAAGGGGCGGGTGCCCCCGTCGCTGACCACGTGGACGCCGAGTTCGCCCTTGGAGGACTCGACGGCGACGTACGCCTGGCCGGCCGGGACCCGGAAGCCCTCGGTCACCAGCTTGAAGTGGTGGATCAGGGCCTCCATGGAGGTGCCCATGATCTTCTTGATGTGGTCGAGCGAGTTGCCGAGCCCGTCCGGCCCGAGGGCGAGCTGCGCGGGCCAGGCGATCTTCTTGTCGGCGACCATGACCGGGCCGGGCTGCAGCCGGTCCAGGCACTGCTCGACGATGTCCAGCGACTGCCGCATCTCCTCCAGGCGCAGCAGGAACCGCCCGTAGGAGTCGCAGGTGTCGACGGTCGGCACCTCGAACTCGTAGTTCTCGTAACCGCAGTACGGCTGCGACTTGCGCAGGTCGTGCGGCAGCCCGGTGGAGCGCAGGATCGGGCCGGTGGCGCCGAGCGCCATGCAGCCGGCCAGGTCCAGGTAACCCACGTCCTGCATGCGGGCCTTGAAGATCGGGTTGCCGGTGGCGAGCTTGTCGTACTCGGGCAGGTTCTTGCGGAACTTCTTCACGACCTCGCGGACCTGGTCCACGGCGCCGGGCGGCAGGTCCTGGGCGAGGCCGCCGGGGCGGATGTAGGCGTGGTTCATCCGCAGGCCGGTGATCAGCTCGAAGACGTCCAGGATCATCTCGCGGTCGCGGAACCCGTAGATCATGATCGTGGTGGCGCCGAGCTCCATGCCGCCGGTGGCGATGGCCACCAGGTGCGAGGAGATGCGGTTGAGCTCCATCAGCATCACGCGGATCACCGAGGCGCGGTCCGGGACCGCGTCGGTGATGCCGAGCAGCTTCTCCACCGCCAGGCAGTACGCCGTCTCGTTGAAGAACGGCGTCAGGTAGTCCATGCGCGTCACGAACGTGGACCCCTGGGTCCAGGTCCGGAACTCCATGTTCTTCTCGATGCCGGTGTGGAGGTAGCCGATGCCGCAGCGGGCCTCGGTGACCGTCTCGCCGTCGATCTCGAGGATCAGTCGGAGCACGCCGTGGGTGGAGGGGTGCTGCGGGCCCATGTTGACGACGATGCGCTCGTCGTCGGCCTTGCCGACGGTCTCGGCCAGTTCGTCCCAGTCGCCGCCGGTGACGGTGAAGACCCGGCCCTCGGTGGTCTCCCGCTCCGCGGCCTGCTGGGGTGCGTGGTGAGTGCTCACGAGTACGACCTCCGCTGGTCCGGAGCAGGGATCTGGGCGCCCTTGTACTCGACGGCGATGCCGCCGAGGGGGTAGTCCTTGCGCTGCGGGTGGCCCTGCCAGTCGTCCGGCATCATGATCCGCATCAGGGCGGGGTGCCCGTCGAAGACGATCCCGAAGAAGTCGTAGGCCTCGCGCTCGTGCCAGTCGTTGGTCGGGTAGACCTCGACGAGCGACGGGACGTGCCGGTCGGCGTCGGAGACGCTCACCTCCAGCCGGATCAGCCGGTTGTGGGTGATCGAGCGCAGGTGGTAGACGGCGTGCAGCTCGCGGCCCTTGTCCTCCGGGAAGTGGACGCCGCTCACGCCCGTGCAGAGCTCGAAGCGCAGCGCGGGGTCGTCCCGCAGGGTCCTGGCGACCAGGGGCAGGTGCTCGCGCGCGACGTGGAAGGTGATCTCGTCGCGGTCCACGACGACCTTCTCGACCGCGTTGTCCGCGACGAGGCCCTGCTCCTCGAGGGCACCCTCGAGCTCGTCGGCGACGTCGTCGAACCAGCCGCCGTAGGGACGGCTCGCCGCACCGGGCAGCCGTACCGTGCGCACCAGACCGCCGTACCCGGAGGTGTCGCCGCCGTTGCGGGCACCGAACATGCCGCGCTGGACGCGGATCGCCTCCCCGTGGTCGCCGCGCTGACCGGGCAGCCCGGCCGCGTTGACGTCCTTGTCCGGGTTAGGGGTGTCCGGGGAATCCGTCATCGCGCGCCCCCTTCGTTCGCTTCTCCGCCCGCTCGGCGCAGAGGCGCGGGCATCGTCTTCGTCTGCGGACCGGCGGCCTCGCGTGCGTCGCTCACCGGAGCAGCCCCTTCATCTCGATCGTCGGCAGCGCCTTCAGCGCCGCTTCCTCCGCCTCGCGCGCGGCCTCTTCGCGGTTCACGCCGAGCTTGCTGTGCTGGATCTTCTGGTGGAGCTTGAGGATGGCGTCCAACAGCATTTCGGGACGGGGCGGACATCCGGGGAGATAAATGTCAACAGGCACCACATGGTCAACACCCTGCACAATTGCGTAGTTGTTGAACATCCCGCCGCTCGATGCGCAGACCCCCATCGAGATCACCCACTTGGGGTTCGGCATCTGGTCGTAGACCTGGCGCAGGACGGGCGCCATCTTCTGGCTCACCCGGCCGGCCACGATCATCAGGTCCGCCTGGCGGGGGGACCCGCGGAAGACCTCCATGCCGAAGCGCGCCAGGTCGTACCTCCCGGCCCCGGTCGTCATCATCTCGATGGCGCAGCACGCGAGGCCGAAGGTGGCCGGGAAGACCGACGCCTTCCGGACCCAGCCGGCCGCCGCCTCGACGGAGGTGAGCAGGAACCCGCTCGGCAGCTTCTCTTCAATACCCATGGCTATTCTCCGCCCCTAGTCCCATTCCAGACCGCCGCGACGCCAGACGTAGGCGTACGCGACGAAGACCGTGAGCACGAAGAGGAGCATCTCGACGAGCCCGAAGACCCCGAGGGCGTCGAAGGTGACGGCCCAGGGGTAGAGGAAGACGATCTCGATGTCGAAGACGATGAAGAGCATCGCCGTCAGGTAGTACTTGATCGGGAAACGGCCACCCCCGGCTGGATGCGGAGTCGGCTCGATGCCGCACTCATACGCCTCCAACTTGGCCCGGTTGTACCGCTTCGGGCCGATGATGGAGGCCATGACCACGGAGAAGATCGCGAAGCCGGCCCCGAGGCCGCCCAGCACGAGGATGGGCGCGTAGGCATTCACGTCCCCGCTCCTTCCAGTCGACGATGACTGATGACGGACCGTGCCCGAACGTGCGCCCCGTGCCACCTGGATCCGCTCCATGTGAGGCAGTTCACAAGCCCGGACTGCCCGCATCCTATGCCTCCTGGTCTGTGATCTGCGACACGGGGTTCAGTCTGGTCCTTGTGATCTCTGCCACCAGTCGAACGATCATGAACGGGGATGAGCGGTGATCTTCTCACTCAGTAATCCCAAACGATCACCAGAAGTCACATTTACCTGCGTTTCCGCTGGTAAACAGGGGTGCCGCACTATCAGGCACCCGCGAGCCGAGGCAAATTGGAGCTGGGTCGGGGGACGTGATAGCGCCTCCCCACCCGTGCGGGTGAGCCGCGAAACCGCGCGCTGACGGCGACCGGAGGCACGTGAACGCGCGCACGAGGATTTGTACTTGGGTGTCCCTATAGTCCTGAATAAGGAAGATCAAAAAGGGGACAATACCACTGGTCGTGAGCCAACTGTGGCGCATCACACTTTTGTTGAACGGAACCGACCTGGCCTGATACCCAAGTCTTCATGTCCCTTCAGACCTCGCATATAAGCCGCCGGCGACGAGCCGCGCAGAGCCCCAACTGGGTGCGCCGCGCAGGAGTCGCCGGCGGCGTCATCGGAACGCTCGCCCTGACCGGAATGTCCGCCCCGGCGAACGCCGAGCCCTCGGCCGCCGACCCGGCGACCACGGGGAGCATCCCCGTCATCCCCGCCCTCTCCACCGCCGCCTCCGCCGCGCAGGCCGCCGACGCCGTCGACGAGACCGTCGTCGAGCAGCAGCTGGACGCCGCCCGCGCGCAGGCGCGCACCGAGGCCATGAAGGCCGCACAGAAGAAGAAGGCCGCCGCCGACGCGCGGTCGCGCGCCGCGGCCAAGGCCGCCAAGGCGCGCGAGACCGCGATCGCGTCCCGCTCCGCCGGACGCACCGCGCTGGCCGCCTCCTCCTCCACTTCCGCGACGGGCAGCGTCGCCTCCGTCCTCGCGTTCCTGAAGGCCCAGGTCGGCAAGCCGTACGTATACGGCGCCACGGGCCCCAGCGCGTACGACTGCTCCGGTCTCACCCAGGCCGCCTTCCGCACCATCGGGGTCGACCTGCCGCGCACCTCGCAGGCGCAGTCGACCTTCGGCACCCCGGTGTCCGTGAGCGCGGTCCAGCCGGGCGACCTCCTCTTCTGGGGCGGGGTCGGCTCCGCCTACCACGTGGCTGTCTACATCGGCGGCGGGCAGTACCTGGACGCGGCGAACCCGAGCAAGGGCGTCGTCATCCAGCAGATGTCCAACTACATGCCGACGTCGGCCGTCCGCGTGCTCTGATCACGGGCCCCGTCCCCACGGAGGCCGCCGGCCCGCACCCGGGCCGGCGGCCTCCTCCGTTGCACCCGCGTACGGTCCTCCGCCGCCGCGAGGGGGGCCGCCGCACCGCGCCCCGCGGCAGGCGGCCGGACCCGGCCCCGCCGCAAGGAGAGGTACCGCACGCGGGGCCGGGCGACCGGGGAGCCCCGTTCGGGGCTCACGCGCCGGAGCCCGGCTCCGCCGTGGCGGGGGACCGGGCTCCGGGAGACGGGTTCACCGGCGGCAGTCGTGGCCTCCGCCGTGCCAGACCCTGACCCACTGGCCCGGCGTGCGGACCCACTTGACGCGACCGTGGCTGGACACGCGCACCAGGCGTCCGGGGCGGTACTCCAGCTTCCAGGAGCCCAGACCGACCGAGCACTGACGCTGCCGGTCGCCCCGCCGGTCGTCGTCACGGCGGTCGTCCCCGCGGCGGTCGTCCCCGCGGCGGTCGCCGTCCCGCCGGTCGTCGCCACGGCGGTCGTCACCACGACGGTCGCCGTCCCGGCGGTCGTCACCGCGCTGGTCGCCCGCACGGTGGTCCGCGGAGGCCGCGGAGGCCGGGCCGGCTGCGAGCACGCCCCCTCCGGCGAGCAGGAACGAAGCGGCCGCGGCGGCGAGGACCTGGGTTATACGCGTGCTCATGTCTGCACCCTTCTGTTGATCACGGATCCCCGAGCAGTGATCAAAAGTATGAGCACAGCGCCTCAAATCCCGCATTTCGGGCGCGAGCTGACTCCGGGGCAGGCGCATCTGACATCGATGTCAACGACATCGATGTCAAAGCACCGGCGGCCCGCCCCGCCCGCGCCCCTCCGCCCCGGTCCGCGCGAACCGGCCATCCGGGAGGGGGAGTTCACCACCCCGCCCGGTACGCAGCGCCGCCCAACGGGACAACGGGCGCCGCACCGGGCGGGGTTCGCCTCCCGGGCACGGACGGCGACCGGTCAGCCGAGGCGGGCGTCGAGCGCTTCGAGGTCGTCGACGAACCACGTGCGGTCGCCCCGGTTGCACTCGCGGACCAGGTCCCGGAAGGCCGTGCCGGCCGCCGTGTGGGCCGAGACGTCGCCCACGACGACGAGCCGGACGCCGTAGTTGACGAACTTCTGCAGGACCTCCCCCGCGAGGCCCGACCGCAGGGCGAAGAACCGCTCGTCCAGGCGGGCGACGGGGACGGCCACCACGTCCGCCCGGTGGTAGGTCGACCCGATCACGTCGAGCGCGTCCTGGACGCCGGAGATCCTCGCGCCGTCCTCGCCGCAGACGAGGACGGGCACGCCCCGCCGCTCGGTCACCACGTCAGCCACGGCCCGCCTCCGGGTCCTCGGTGTGCTCCTCCGGGAACATGTCGTTCCCCCCTCCCATGACGTCGTCGATGGTGCGCAGGACGTCCGCCGTCGCCGCGGCACCGCCGAGCACCACGACCTTCAGCCGCGAGCGCTCGTCGTCGTACGCGATCCGGACCCGGGCCAACTCGTGGGGGTCCCGCGCCATCTGGGCACCGGCCACGAGAAGGGTCCCCAGGCGGTCGGCGGCGGCCGGGCCGATGCCGTCCACCTCGACGATGGCCGAGACCTCCACCCGCTGCCGGGCGGCGGCCGCCGGCACGCCGGTGAGGGCGTCCAGGTCGGCCCGGGCGACGCGGTACTGCTTGCCGATGCGCACGGCCTTGAGCCGGCCGTCGCGGATGTAGCCGCGGACGGTGCGCACGTGCAGTCCGAGCCGGTCCGCGACCTGCTCGACGGACAGCCATTCCCTCTCCATGGTGACGCATCCTACCCCGTGAAGGTAAGGATAGGGAGGTATGCGTACCCCCGCGTACCCCCGCGCACCTCCGCGCGCCTCCGCACGTCCGGCTCCCTCCGGTCTCACCGCAGCAAAAAGCCGCGCCGGCCCGTGCAGCACGGGCCGGCGCGGCGAGCGGGATGCCGGGGTCAGGAACGCGGCGCCACCTTCGACAGTCCGTTGATCACGCGGTCCATCGCGTCGCCTCCCGACGGGTCGGTGAGGTTCGCCAGCAGCTTCAGCGTGAAGCGCATCAGCATCGGGTGCGTCAGGCCGCGCTGGGTCGCCAGCTTCATGACCTTCGGGTTGCCGATCAGCTTCACGAAGGCCCGGCCGAGCGTGTAGTAGCCGCCGTAGGTGTCCTTCAGGATCCGCGGGTACGACTGCAGCGCCAGCTCCCGCTGGGCCGCGGTGCCGCGCGCGTGCGCCTGGACGATGACGTCGGCCGCGATCTGGCCGGACTCCATCGCGTAGGCGATGCCCTCGCCGTTGAACGGGTTGACGAGGCCGCCGGCGTCGCCGACCAGCAGCAGGCCCTTGGTGTAGTGCGGCTGGCGGTTGAAGGCCATCGGGAGCGCCGCGCCACGGATCGGCCCGGTCATGTTCTCCTCGGTGTAGCCCCAGTCCTCCGGCATCGAGGCGCACCAGGCCTTCAGCACCTCGCGCCAGTCCAGCTCCTTGAAGGAGGCGGAGGTGTTGAGCACGCCGAGGCCCACGTTGGAGGTGCCGTCCCCCATGCCGAAGATCCAGCCGTAGCCGGGCAGCAGCCGCGGGTTGCCGGGGACGCGCCGGTCCCACAGCTCCAGCCAGGACTCCAGGTAGTCGTCGTCGTGCCGCGGGGAAGTGAAGTACGTGCGGACGGCGACGCCCATCGGGCGGTCCTCGCGGCGGTGCAGGCCCATCTGCAGGGAGAGCCGGGTGGAGTTGCCGTCCGCGGCGACCACCAGCGGCGCGTGGAAGGTGACCGGGGTCTTCTCCTCGCCCAGCTTGGCCTCGACGCCGGTGATGCGGCCGGTGCGCTCGTCACGGATCGGGGCGCCGACGTTGCAGCGCTCGTAGAGCCGGGCGCCGGCCTTCTGCGCCTGGCGGGCGAGGAGTTCGTCGAAGTCCTCGCGCCTGCGCACCAGGCCGTAGTCCGGGAACGAGGCCAGGTCCGGCCAGTCCAGCTGCAGCCGGACGCCGCCGCCGATGATGCGCAGGCCCTTGTTGCGCAGCCAGCCGGCCTCCTCGGAGATGTCGATGCCCATCGCGACCAGTTGCTTGGTCGCCCGGGGCGTCAGGCCGTCGCCGCACACCTTCTCGCGCGGGAAGGCGGTCTTCTCCAGCAGCAGGACGTCGAGTCCCGCCTTCGCCAGGTAGTAGGCCGTCGTGGAACCGGCGGGCCCGGCACCGACGACGATCACATCGGCGCTGCGTTCCGAAGCGGCGGTCTCGGTCACAGTGCGGCACTCCTCGCTGCTGTGGGCTGTTGCGGGCCTGGCTCCGGCCGCCGGCGGCGGCCGGACCGGACCCCGAGCAGTCTATGGGCCCCCTCCGCGGACGGGCCGGGCGGCCCGCCTTCAGCGCACCGCGCGGTGCAGCGCCACGATGCCGCCCGACAGGTTGCGCCAGGCGACCTTCGACCATCCGGCCTTCTGCAGGCGCCCGGCGAGGCCGGGCTGGTCGGGCCAGGCGCGGATGGACTCGGCCAGGTACACGTACGCGTCGGGGTTGCTGCTGACCGCCCGGGCGACCGGCGGGAGGGCGCGCATCAGGTACTCGGTGTAGACCGTGCGGAACGGCGCCCAGGTGGGGTGGCTGAACTCGCAGATGACGACGCGGCCCCCGGGCCGGGTGACCC
The DNA here is from genome assembly GCF_042956445.1 of Streptomyces sp. NPDC008238. Classification (NCBI taxonomy): domain Bacteria; kingdom Bacillati; phylum Actinomycetota; class Actinomycetes; order Kitasatosporales; family Streptomycetaceae; genus Streptomyces; species Streptomyces sp. NPDC008238. The sequence continues at coordinate 770,083 of NZ_JBIBGK010000002.1, forward strand.
GCAGCATCTCGCGCAGCGCGGCGTCGGTGTCGTGCACGTTGCGCAGCGCGAAGGAGATCGTGACGGCGTCGAAGACCCCGTCGGCGAACGGCAGCCGGGTCGCGTCGCCCGCGGTGAGCGGGAGGAAGGGGTGGCGGCGCTTGCCCTCGCGCAGCATGCCCAGGGAGAAGTCGCAGGGCACGACCCGGGCGCCCGCCCCGGCGAACGGCAGGGAGGAGGTCCCCGTGCCGGCGCCGAGGTCCAGCACGCGCTCGCCGGGACGTACGGCGAGGGACTGCGCGACGACCTTGCGCCAGCGGCGGTCCTGGCCGAGCGACAGCACGTCGTTGGTCAGGTCGTAGTTGGCGGCGACGTCGTCGAACATCGCGGCGACTTCGTGCGGCTGCTTGTCCAGGGAGGCTCGGGTCACCTCCCCATTGTTCACCCGGCGTCCCCGCACCCCGCGCAGGGGCCCCGCCGCGGTCGTGGCACGCCGTACGGCACGGCCCGCGCGGCCGGTCAGGCCCTGCGGTGCAGGAGCCGCCCGGCGACGACGGTGGCGAGGCAGGTGCCGTGCTCGTCGAAGACGGCGAAGTCCGCCCGGGCGCCCGGCTCCAGGGACGGGGCCCGGCGCGCCGGCAGCAGACCGCTGCGGTCCAGCGCGGAACGCAGCGCGGGGTCGTCTGGGGCGGTGGCGACGGCGGTGACCCCGCGCAGCAGCAGGGCGTGCACGCGTTCGCGCGGGGTGGGGGCGGGTGGCAGCGCGCCCTCGTGGGTCAGGCCCGGGCGCAGTGCACCGGGCCAGTTCCGTACCCGGGCGCCCGGGTGGGCGGCCCGCAGCGCGTCCTGCGGGCCGACGGCGGCGAGGAGGCCGCCGTCGACCAGCAGGGCGGTGCCGTCGGTCCCTGAATGGATCGTCAGCATCGGCGGCGCGGTCAGGAGGTGCTGAGCAGCTTCAGCTCCGGGTGCGCCGTGCCGCCCTCGATGGCGGTCGACGACAGGTGGGAGACGACGTGGTCGTCCACCGGGTCGTTCGCCGGGTCGTCGTGGACGACGAGGTGCTCGTAGGTGGTGGCGCGCTGCGCGGGGACCCGGCCGGCGGCGCGGATCAGGTGGATCAGCTCCATGCGGTTGGAGCGGTGCTTGGCGCCGGCCGAGGAGACCACGTTCTCCTCCAGCATCACCGAGCCGAGGTCGTCGGCGCCGTAGTGCAGCGACAGCTGGCCGACCTCCTTGCCGGTGGTGAGCCAGGAACCCTGGATGTGGGCGACGTTGTCCAGGAAGACCCGCGCGATGGCGATGATCCGCAGGTACTCGAAGAGCGTGGCCTGGGTCCGGCCCTTCAGGTGGTTGTTCTCGGGCTGGTAGGTGTACGGGATGAAGGCGCGGAAGCCGCCCGTGCGGTCCTGGACGTCGCGGATCATGCGCAGGTGCTCGATGCGCTCGGCGTTGGTCTCGCCGGTGCCCATCAGCATGGTGGAGGTCGACTCCACACCCAGCTTGTGCGCGGTCTCCATGATCTCCAGCCAGCGCTCGCCGCTCTCCTTGAGCGGGGCGATCGCCTTGCGCGGCCGGGCCGGCAGCAGTTCTGCGCCGGCGCCCGCGAAGGAGTCCAGGCCCGCGGCGTGGATGCGGCTGATGGCCTCGTCCACCGTCACCTTGGAGATGCGGGCCATGTGCTCGACCTCGGAGGCGCCGAGGGAGTGGATGACCAGCTGCGGGAAGGCCTGCTTGATGGCGCTGAAGTGCTTCTCGTAGTACTCGACGCCGAAGTCCGGGTGGTGGCCGCCCTGGAACATGATCTGGGTGCCGCCGAGTTCGACGGTCTCCGCGCAGCGGCGCAGGATGTCGTCGAGGTCCCGGCTCCAGCCCTTGGCGGTGTCCTTGGGCGCGGCGTAGAAGGCGCAGAACTTGCACGCCGTCACGCAGACGTTGGTGTAGTTGATGTTCCGCTCGATGATGTACGTCGCGATGTGCTCGGTACCGGCGTAACGGCGGCGGCGCACGGCGTCGGCGGCGGCGCCGAGGGCGTGCAGGGGTGCCGAACGGTAGAGGTCGAGCGCCTCCTCGGGGGTGATGCGGCCGCCGTCGGCGGCACGGTCGAGGACGGACTGGAGGTCGGCGTTCTCGCTCACCGGGCATCCTTCCGAGGGGTGTGACGGACCCGCCCAGCCTACGCCAGGGGGTCAGCCGCCCTGCTTCCTGAGGTCCCCTTCCGGCTGACCGGCCAGCGAGTCGCCCGAGCGGTAGTGCAGGGAGCCGTCCGCGTTGAGGGTGAACCGCTCGTCGGCCGAACCGTCGGAACAGATCCCCGGATGCGGGTTGGTGCCGCCGCTGGTGTCGAGCACGACGCCCTTCTCCGTGGCCTCGGCGAGCTTCCAGTCGCCGCTGCAGTCGTAGGACTGGCCGAGCAGGTCCAGCACGCTCTTGTCGCGGCCGACGACCGCGCCGACCTTGCCCTCGCGCAGGGTGATCTCCATCGTGCCCGGCACTCCGCCGGCGGTGACCGTGCTGCCCTTCCACGTGCCGACGAAGGCCTTGGGGAGGGCGTCCACGCGCGGTCCCGAGGCCGGGGGCGAGGACGGCGTCGAGGACGTGGTCGAGGAGGACGTGGTCGAGGACGGGGAACCGCCCCCGGGCCCCGCGCTCCGCGAGGGGGTGCGCTCGCCGCCCTTGGCCTGGTTCGAGCCGTCGAGGAGTCCCGGCAGCACGAGGGCCAGGGTCACGGCGGCCGCGACGAGCAGGATGCCCGTCGCGGCGAGCGCCGCGGCCCGGCCGCGCCGGCGGCCCGGGACGGGCGTGGGCGGCGGAGTGGCGGCGAACGGCGGCGCGTCCTGGGGCGCGGTCAGCGAGGGCGGCGGGCCGAACGACCCGTACGAGGGGTGCGAGCCGTACGAGGGGTGCGAGCCGTAGGAGCCGTGGCCGCCGGCCGGTCCCCCGCCGTTCCCCTCGGGGGTGCCGTTGCCCGGGGCCACCGGGCCCGGGTGCGGGGTGGGTTCGAGGTCGAGCAGTTCGACGGCCTGCCGCCCGAGGCGCTCCGTCAGCGGGGCCGGCAGCCAGCCGGCGCGCACCAGCGACGCGGCGTCGCCGCCGGGCGCCAGCAGCTCCGCGAGCCGGCGGGGCGTCGGGCGCACCTCCGGGTCCTTGGCGAGGCAGGACTCGGCGATCCGGCGCAACTCGTCCGGGACGCCGTCGAGTTCGGGCTCCTCGTGGGCGACCTTGTAGAGCAGGACGGCCGCGCTGTCCCCGGTGAAGGGGCCGCGGCCGGTCGCGGCGAAGGCCAGCACCGCGCCGAGGGCGAAGATGTCGGCGGCGGGGCCGGTGGGTCTTCCGGTGACCTGCTCGGGCGCCATGTAGCCGGGCGAGCCGACGACCACGCCCTTGCTGGTCAGGGCGGCCGTGGCGTCCATGGCACGGGCGATGCCGAAGTCGATCAGCACCGGGCCGTCGAGCGAGAGCAGCACGTTGGACGGCTTGATGTCGCGGTGCACCAGGCCGCGTCCGTGCACGGCCTCCAGCGCCTCGGCGAGTCCGGCGCCCAGCGCCCGTACGCCCTGCGGCGACAGCGGGCCGAAGGTGGCGACGGCCTCGGAGAGGGCGGGACCTGCGACGTAGCGGGTGGCCACCCAGGGCACCGGCGAGTCGGTGTCGGCGTCCAGCACCGGGGCGCTCCACGTACCGCCGACCCGGCGCGCGGCGTCGACCTCGCGCTGGAAGCGGGTGCGGAACTCCAGGTCGTCCGCGAGTTCCGAGCGCACCACCTTCACGGCCACCGTCCGGCCGCCGGGGCTGCGCCCCAGGTAGACCCGGCCCATCCCGCCGGCGCCCAGCCGGCCGAGCAGACGGTACGGGCCGATCGACGGGGGGTCGTTCGCTTGCAGGGGCTGCATCTGCGCGCCTCTCGCCGGTGCGGAAGGTCAGTGGAGTTGTACCCGTGGCCGCCGTGGTCACCCCAGCCGGAGCGGGGGGCCGCCGCCGATCGTAGTAGGCCCGGGGAACGGGCCCCGGCCGGCGGGGGGTGCCCGCCGGCCCACGGGGTCAGCCCCCGGCGCCCAGCAGCTCGACGCGCGCCTGCTCGGGGAAGCCCACCCGGCGGGCGAACTCGGCGATGCCGGTGAGCTGCTCGGGACCGAGCGAGAAGTCCAGGGTGGTGAAGTAGCGCTGGAGGGTTCGGGCGTCGAAGGACTCCCAGCGGGCGGCCTGCTCGGCGACCTTCTCCACCTCCTCCATGCTCAGGTCGCGGGAGGAGAGGAAGGCCCGGTGCACCTCGTGCACCACACCGGGACGGGCCTCCAGGTAGTCGCGGCGGGCGGCCCAGACGGCGAAGACGAACGGCAGCCCGGTCCACTCCTTCCACATCAGCCCGAGGTCGTGGACCTCCAGGCCGAGCCGCGGCGCGTCGTGCAGCGAGGCGCGCAGCGCCGCGTCCCCGATCAGAACGGCGGCCTGGGCCTCCTGCATCATCAGCGAGAGGTCGGGCGGGCAGGTGTAGTACTCGGGCTCGACCCCGTACTGATCGGCGAGCATCAGCTGGGCCAGGCGGACCGAGGTGCGGCTGGTGGAGCCGAGGGCGACCCTGGCGCCGTCCAGGGCGCCCAGCGGGACCTGGCTCACGATCACGCAGGACATCACCGGGCCGTCGCAGCCGACGGCGATGTCCGGGAGCGCGATCAGGTCCTCGGCGTGCCGGAGGTACTCCATGAGGGTGATCGGGCCGACGTCCAGGTCCCCGGAGACGAGCTGGGCGCTGAGCTTCTCGGGGGTGTCCTTGGTCAGCTCCAGGTCGAGCAGGGCACCCGTTCGGGCGAGTCCCCAGTAAAGGGGCACGCAGTTCAGGAACTGGATGTGCCCGACGCGGGGCCGGGTCCGGCGCACACCACTGGCGGATGGAAGAGGCGCAGATTTGTCCACATCAGGAGGCTAGACCCCCGCTCCCCGGAACTTCCGGCGGGCCCCGTCCCCCACGCCGGGCCGCCTCCGGCCGGGCGCCGGAGGAACCCCGCGGCGGGCCGCCGCGAGGCACTTGTGAAATCCGATCTTGTCGCTCTTCCCCGGCGCAGATGCTCCGTGCTACTGTCGTCGCAAGTTGCAGTTTGGTTTCCCTTGCAGTACAGAGCCTGCGGAGCATGTGACCGCGGGCTTTTGTAGTTTTCAGACTTCTTGCAGTGAGCAGGGCAGGTTCTGGAGCAGGGCAACCCTTTGGCCCAAGGAGGGCTTATGGCTACCGGAACCGTCAAGTGGTTCAACGCCGAGAAGGGCTTCGGCTTCATCGCCCAGGACGGCGGCGGCCCCGATGTCTTCGTCCACTACTCCGCGATCAACGCCTCCGGCTTCCGTTCGCTGGAGGAGAACCAGGCGGTGACCTTCGACGTCACCCAGGGTCCGAAGGGCCCGCAGGCGGAGAACGTCTCCCCCGCCTGATCGCGGACTGACGCGCAGTAACCGACGAGCAGTACCCAAGGAGCCCCGCACCGTCGTGTGGGGCTCCTGCCTTTTGCGGCGCGCCCGTCAGGATCAGGGCGGGCGCGGGCAATTCGCTCCCGTGTGCGAAGTCGGCTGCGCCGAATCGCGCTGCAACGTTTCATGAGCGGGTGGGACGGCGCGAATGCCCCGGTAATTCGGCCGGCGGCGCGAGCGGCCTATGGATCCGGCGCGGGAAATGGCGGGAATTCGCCCGGGCGGTCCGCCGCGGCGGCGTTCGCACGTATTGCCCCCGGTGACGTCGCCGTCGGGTGGCGCGGCGGCCGGACGCAGCGAGGAGGCCGCCGCGGGCGGAGTCCGCCGTACGTCCCACCCGGCGCCCGTACGCCCTCACGTCCACGACCGCCCCACCGATCCCGCGGGAACCCACGATGCCCCTGCTGCTCACCCTCGCCCGAGGCGCACTGACCGGGGCCGGCAAGCGCCCGGCCGCCGACGCGCCGCTGCCCGCCGACCGGCTGACCCTTCCTGCCGTCCGGGTGGCCCCCCGGCGGCTCGCGGCGTACGCCGAGGTGTGCGGCTTCCCGCCCGGGACCGGGCTGCCGCTGACGTACCCGCACGTCCTCGGCTTCCCGCCGGCCGCCCGGCTGATGGCCCGGCGGAGCTTCCCGCTGCCGCTGCTCGGCCTGGTGCACACGTGGATCGAGATCGTCCAGCGGCGGCCGCTCCTGCCCGGCGACCGGCCCGGCATCACCGTCCACGCCGAGGAGTTGCGCCCCCACCGGCGCGGAGTGGAGGTCGTGATCGTCACGGAGGCGTCCCTCGACGGCGAGGTCGTCTGGCGGGACCGCAGCGGCTACCTCGCCCGGACCCGCACGGGCGGCGGGACCGGCGGCGGCCCGCCGGCCGCCGCGTACACGGACGCGGACGTGGACGTGGACGTGGAGCCGTCCGTCGTGGCGGAGTGGCGGCTCCCCGCCGGCCTCGGGCGGCAGCACGCCGCCGTCTCCGGCGACTGGAACCCGATCCACCTCCACCCGCTGACCGCGCGGCCGCTGGGCTTCCCGCGCGCCATCGCCCACGGGATGTGGACCGTCGCCCGCTGCGCCGCGGAGGCCGTCCCCGCGGACGCCGAAACGGTCACCCTGCGGGCCGAGTTCAAGGCCCCGATCCTGCTGCCCGCCACCGTCACCTACGTGGCCTCGGGCGCCGACGCCTCCGGACCGGGCGGGGTGCGCAGCTTCGCCGTGCGCTCGGGGGGACGGCTGCACCTCACCGGTACGGTCGGCCCTGAGGGCCGGCCCGCCCGGGTGCGTCAGCTGCTCTGCGCCGCCGCGCGCGAGGCGTCGTCCGCCTCGTCCTCCTGCGCGGCGTTGGCGGCGAGGTTCGCCTTGGTGCGCTCCACCCGCGCGAAGACCTGCACCGTCACGCACCCCGCGCAGCACCACGAAGCTGAGCGGCGCACTGACCGCCAAGAAGCAGGCCGAGACGCGCAGCTTCGCCGTGCGCTCGGGGGGGGGACGGCTGCACCTCACCGGTACGGTCGGCCCCTGAGGGCCGGCCCGCCCGGGTGCGTCAGCTGCTCTGCGCCGCCGCGCGCGAGGCGTCGTCCGCCTCGTCCTCCTGCGCGGCGTTGGCGGCGAGGTTCG